>CAZAFJ010000004.1:0-118586 GCA_964484715.1 uncultured Anaerolineaceae bacterium
ACGCTGCAGGTTTTGCAGGCAACTGGATGATCCGTGGTTACGGTGAATCTGGTGGCGGTACACCCGGTGATATTCCATGGCTGGTGCTCGATCCTACCGCAGATGTGGTATTGAAAGACGGTGGTGAAGTTGAAGTCACCGCAACATTCGACGCTACTGATCTCACTTGGGGTGATTACTTCGGTCAACTCCGTGTGAGCAACGCACCCGATCCTCGCTTCAACATCCCTGTGCAGTTACGTGTGTTGCCCTTCAACATGATGTATCTGCCTATCGTCCTGCGCAACTTCAACTAGTTTGAAGTTCGTTGGAAGCTTCAATAAACATTGAAGCGAATTAGAAACTCGAAAGTCCCCGATATCGGGGACTTTCCTTTTGTGCTTGTGTTTTAGTAATTATTGAAGAATTTTAGAAACCTAAAAACTTAGAAAATGCGGATGATAAATGGTATAATGTTAGGCGTCTAGAAAACTTACACGTATTAGGAGTAAATCTTATGTCAGGACATTCTCATTGGTCCACAATTAAACGCAAAAAAGGCGCTGCTGACGCAAAGAAAGGCGCTTTATTTACCCGATTAGCGCGGGAAATTACCCTGGCTGCCCGCACTGGTGGCGGCGACCCCGGCATGAACGTTACCTTAGAGCTGGCCATCAACCGCGCGCGATCCAACAATATGCCCAAAGATAGCATCGACCGCGCAATTAAACGCGGTACAGGTGAGAGCAAAGATGGTATCGATCTTGAAGAAATCACCTATGAAGGCTATTTAGGACGTGGCGTTTCCGCCATCATCGAGTGTGTTACCGAAAACAGAAACCGCACCGTTGCCGATTTGCGTCATTTACTAAGCAAAGCTGGAGGTGAGTTGGCTTCCAACGGGTCTGTTACCTGGCAGTTTGATCGTAAAGCCATTTATTCTGTCGCTTCTGACGGCAAAAACTTTGAAAAAGCTTTTGAAGCCGCCCTCGAGGCTGGTGCAGACGATGTCACCGAAGAAGATGGCTATATCGAAATTGTTGGCCCCATCGACACCTTCAAAGCTATTCATGACAGCCTCGCCGAAGCTAAGTTGAAAGTAGAAGAAGCTGGTATTCGCTACATCCCTCAAAATGAAATTGAGCTGGATCTTGAGCAAACCCTTTCTACGATGAAAGCAATCATGAACATTGAAGAATTGGACGATGTCCAGAACGTCTATTCAAACCTCAAGATTACGGATGAAGCCGTTGAGGCGATGGAGAACGACTAGTCTTGCATGCTTGTCTTAGGCATTGACCCAGGCATTGCTACCACTGGTTTTGGACTGGTTAAAACCAATCAAAACGGAGAACCCGAACTCGTAGCATATGGTGTACTGAGCACCAGCGCTACGAGTTCTGCTTCCAAACGCTTGAATCATCTTTATGACCAATTACAAGAGCTCATCGCTCAGTTTCAGCCTGATGAATGTGCTTTGGAAAAGCTGTTTTTCTCTAAAAACATCAAGACAGCGATGACGGTGAGTGAAGCCAGGGGTGTTATTGGCTTATGTGTCAGCCAAGCTGGTTACGAACCTGCAGAATACACACCTAATGAAGTCAAACAAGCGGTTACATCCAATGGTAATGCTTCAAAGGCACAAGTTCAGGAGATGGTCAAAGCGATTCTCAACATGGATGTCATCCCTAAACCGGATGATGCGGCAGATGCCCTTGCCATTGCTATTTGTCACCTCTCGCACGCTAATTATCAACGCATGATAGATGAGGCAAGATGATAATCACCTCAAACACCAACCCTAAAATTAAGTTACTACGCTCCTTGCATATGGCTAAACATCGCAAGGAAACCGGTTTGTTCTTAGCAGAAGGATTACGTTTGGTTGGTCAGGCGTTTGATTCAAATGCCGATATTCAGCAAATCATTTATTCTCCCGATTGGTTGATTAGCGATTACGGGCAATTTCTCATCCAAAAAGCCGCAAATCAAGGTATTGAAATTTTAGAAGTAAGTCCCTCTGTTTTTGAAAGTTTAGCGCGCAAAGATAAACCCCAAGGGATTGCTGCCCTCATTAAACAAAATTGGCAAAATAGTGAAAACCTTTTTCATAGTAAAGGTAAAAACATGACAACCTGGCTGGCGATAGAAGCCATTCAAAATCCGGGCAATTTAGGAACAGTGTTAAGAACTTGTGATGCTACTGGTGTAGAGGGTTTAATTCTTCTTCCCCCTTCAACTGACCCCTATGATCCTGCAGCTGTCAAAGCTTCAATGGGAGCGGTTTTTACCGTTCCTATTTATTCTATAAACTACGCGCAATTAGCGTCTTTATTAGATTTAAATAGTCATATTTGCGTTTTAGGCACGTCAGATAAGGCTAAACAGTCCGCATTTGCTTATCAATATCCCAATCACACCTTATTGCTCATTGGCTCAGAAAGAGAAGGTCTTTCCACCCCATTCGCTGCGCTCAGCGATGAAATGTTGAGTATTCCGATGGTAGGCGCGTGTGATTCACTTAATTTATCTGTCGCAACAGGTATAATTCTTTATGAAGTCTTTAGACAAAAAGAAGTGATGTAAAGGGCATGATTAGCAGCATTACAGGAAAGGTTATCCAAATAGGCGAAAACGTCATTACTATCGATATGTCCGGTTTTGGCATCGATGTATTTGTTACGCATGACCTTTGTACTGGTTTAAATGTTGGCCAAACGGTTCACCTTTTCACGCAATTTATAGTTCGCGAAGATGCAATGGCGCTCTATGGCTTTAAAGATCTCGAAGAAAAAACAATGTTTACTCATTTTTTGGGCGTTGGTGGCGTTGGTCCAAAATCGGCGATGTCAATCCTTTCGAGCCTTTCAATGGACAACATACGTCGCGCTATACTGAGCGAAGAACCGGAGTTTTTCGGTAAAGTACCTGGTATCGGCAAGAAAACCGCTCAAAAAATCCTGATCCACATGCAAGGCAAAGTGCCTGCTTTACCTGGAGAAAGCTACCAAGCCACGAGCGACACGGATGATTCGGTCATTGACGCACTAATCAACCTTGGTTACAGCGTTGTTGAGGCACAAGCTGCAGTTCAAGCCTTGCCCAAGGATACGCCTGATACTATCGAAGATAAACTAAGGCTTACTTTACAATATTTTGATCACTAAGATAAACTTAGCCGCGGAAAAGTTAAGAGGAAAATTATGGCTTTATCAAGAGAATTAGGTATCGACTTAGGCACCTTCAACACGCAAATCGCTGAAGGTAATAAGATTTTGATCCAAGAGCCAACTGTTGTTGCCATTGTCGTTGACGAGATGAAGCTTGTTGAATACGGAACCACCGCCTTGGGGATGCTAGGTCGTGTGCCAAAATCACTTGAGGTTGTACGTCCACTACGCAATGGAGTCATCGCTGAATATGAGTTGACTGAAATTTTTGTGCGTGAATTGATGCGCAAAGTAACCGGGCCTACCTTTTTCTTTAAGCCTAAGATTATTATTACCGTACCTTATGGCATCACGAGTGTTGAAAGGCGCGCGGTGCAAGAAGCAGGTTTAGGTGCCGGTTCAAGAGAGGTTTATCTCATTCCGCAACCGCTTGCTGCTGCTATTGGTATCGATTTGCCTATTCGCACGCCTACCGGCAATATGATCATCAGTTTAGGAGCGGGCACGACACAAGCGGCTGTCATCTCAATGAGCGGCATCGTCAGCGCGGAAACTTCTTCGATCGCCGGTCTGAAATTAGACGAAGCGATTATCAACTCAGTGCGTAAAAAATATGGCATTATTATCGGGCAACCTACTGCAGAACAACTCAAACTGCGTATCGGCGCTGCCCTACCCGTCGAAGAAGAAAAAACGATGGAAGTCCAGGGGCAAGACCAAGTATCCAGCTTGCCAAGACCGGTTAGCCTGACCACAAATGAAATTGTTGACGCCATGCAACAACCTCTGCAAGTGATTGTCAACCTGATTAAGCGCGTTCTCGAAAAAACACCACCTGAATTAATCTCAGACATTATCGACCGCGGTGTCGCCCTTACTGGTGGCACGTCTTTGATGAAAGGGCTAGACAAATACCTGACGGTAGCACTGGGAATTCCGGCTTATGTCGTCGAAAACCCGGTAACCTGCACTGTTGAAGGCGCAGCAAAGGCGTTTGAAAATCTGGATACCATCCTGAGGACGCAAATTCAATAAAGCAAAGGATAGATAATCTATTTTTGCTGTCGCAAAAAGTCTATATAATTAATCCATACAAACTAAGGAGCACCATATGAAAGCTGCAAGTATTATCACTTATATTGTTGCGGGGGTGGTCATCTTCTTTTCAATACTGATTGCATGGAGTGCCTTTGCGCCAGACGTACCTGATTCCCGTTTGTTAGTAGGCGTCATCGGTTTAGCACTCGGGTTTGGATTAATTTATGGCGGAACACGCTTTGCTGCTAAAGCCAAAGAGGACTCCCAGGAACTCACAATCAATCTCGATTTGCCTGGCCAGGTTCAGCTGGACGCAATGAAATGCCAGGCCTGCGGTGGTCCTTTGAACGCTAAGGACGTAACATTAGCCAACGGCGCTGCTGTTATCAAATGCCCGAGCTGTGGAACGACCTATCAAATGACTGAAGAACCCAAGTGGTAATATAAAAGTTTTTGTTTTTTGGTTTAACAAACAAGATTTCCGATTGCAGATTTACGGAGTTTTTATGAAAAGAAATTTGACATATCTAAGCATTATCGTTTTGCTAATCGCATTTTTTATCCCCATTGGACAAGCTTTTGCCCAGGATTATCGATTCGAAGTCACTCGCTATGACGTCCAAGCTATCATTGAAGAAGATGGCTCGCTTACCCTTCTTTATGAAATGGACTTTAAGAATGCCACAGGTGCTCATGCGATTGATTTCGTAGATTTAGGTCTTCCTTATGCTGATTATTCCTTAGATAATCTTAGTGGCACGATCGACGGCAAACCTATTCCCAACATCTCCAATTCTGCTTATGTTCATGGAGCCGAATTAGCCCTTGGCGAACACCAAATACCAGCCGGTGGTACCGGTGAAGTTAAAGCTAAAATCACGGGCATCACAGGCGTTTTGACACCTTATGACCAAGGTGATCGCGAGAATTATGTCAATTTCCAGTTTACGCCTAATTATTTTGATTCTAATTTTGATAAATCACGTAATACCCAGTATCGTTTTTTTATTGTTCTCCCCCCTGCTGTCGGTTCTGAAGAAGGTGTCTACTATAAGGCTGAAGGCTGGCCAGGTAATGATGAAGCTGAAGCGTCACTAACCACTGAAGGTCAACGTGTTATATATGAGTGGAAAACCGACAATGCAAACACACACTCTACTTACAAATTTGGTGCTGCCTTTCCCGCCTCTGCCGTTCCAGAATCAGCCGTTTCAACTGCAAGTAAGCCTGTAGAACCACCAAAAAAACCTGTCTCTGGAGGGTCAAGCTTTGGGAGCTTGATATCCAGAATTTTTGGTAGTACGCAATGTTTAACAATGCTGTTTATGGGAGGCGTATTTTTGTTTATTGGCATTGTAGGAAAACGTGCTAGTTCAAGTGCCAACAATACCAGAAAATTAGCCTATCTTCCCCCAACGCTATCAGTTGAAGGGCATGGCATCAAACGTGGCTTAACAGCTGTTGAAGCTGGCATTTTACTCGAAGAGCCCTTGGACAAAGTCCTCACCATGATTCTTTTTGGGCTTCTCAAAAAAGAAGCTATCGCGGTCACCAACCCTGACCCGCTTAAGATTACAACAACAGAACCACTTCCAGCCGAGCTGTATAAATATGAATCAAAATTTATCGCTGCACTTCAAAAAGATAAAACCTTTGAACAAAAGACCGCACTCCAATCCATGATGATTGATTTAGTGCGCTCTGTTGAAGGTAAGATGAAAGGGTTTAGCGCAGCCGAGACAAAAGCCTACTATCAGGCGATTGTTGACAGAGCCTGGCAGGCTGTTGAACAAGCCCAAACGCCAGACGTCAAAAGTGCTCAGTTTGACCACACGCTTGAATGGACGATGTTGGATAAAGACTTTTCTGGTCGCACAACCAGAACATTTACCGATGTGCCAGTATTCCTGCCCCGTTGGTGGGGACGCTATTCCCCTGTTACCCAACCTTCAATGAGTGGTCCTGCTTACTCTGGTGGCGGTCAATACAGTGGTGGTGGAGGCATGCAATCACCCATTCCAAGCGCCGCAGGTCCAAGTCCTCGACCATCTTTCAGTCTACCTAACCTGCCTGGAGCTGCCTTTGCTGCTTCGGTTATTGATGGCGGTGCGAATATGGCAAAAAGTGTCATTGGCGACACAACGACCTTTACCAGTGGGGTTACATCCCACACCAACCCCATCCCTGTATCATCAAGTGGCGGTGGATATTCTGGTGGTGGTGGCAGTTCATGTGCTTGTGCTTGCGCCTGTGCCGGCTGCGCCTGTGCTTGTGCGGGTGGTGGTCGTTAAATGAAACCGACTTTTCCTCCATCCCAGGGCATCTATAAATTTGACCGCCAAGAGAATGGCGGCAAGTCTCGGATTCATCTGCGGCTGGAGGATGACTATAGTGGCGTTTTGGTTGTTAATGCGGCCAAGATGATCCATCTCAACCCAACAGCTGGCCTGATGGGCTGGCTATATTTACAAGGTTTTGAAGAGCAACACGCAATCAAGCAAATCACCCGGCTCTATAACATTGACAAAAGTCAAGCCATCCTGGACTATCAAAAAACAACAGCTAAAATAAAAAGCCTGATTTCATCTGAGTCTCACGCTTGCCCAGTTTGTGATCTTGGGCTTGAAAGCATGGCACCTTTTAGTGCAAAACTAAGCGCACCCTATCGCATGGACCTGGCTATCACCTACCGCTGCAACAACAATTGTGCGCATTGTTATAATGCGCGTGAGCGGTCATATCCTGAACTGGATACCAATCAATGGAAGAAAATTATCGACCAACTTTGGGCACTTGGCATCCCTCATCTCGTTTTTACAGGTGGCGAACCTACCTTAAGGGATGATTTACCTGAACTAGTTCGCTATGCTGAGCAAAAGGGCTTTATCACTGGGCTCAACACCAATGGCCGACGCCTCGCCAACGAAACATTTTTGCAAAGCCTGGTTGATGCTGGTTTGGATCACGTCCAAATTACGCTTGAATCTCATATCCCTGCTATTCACGATGAAATGGTCTTGGCAAACGGAGCTTGGGCACAAACCGTTCAAGGCATCAGGAATGTTGCCAATTCAAAGCTCTATTTCATGACGAACACAACACTGCTTCAAAACAACCATGAGAGCTTGAAAGACTTGCTGTCTTTTACCCAAGAACTAGGCATTCCAACTATTGGTTTAAATGCGCTCATTTATTCAGGAAAAGGGACTTCTGTCAATACAGGACTGCCTGAAAGCGACTTGCCTGACCTATTACAAATAGCTATTGATCACACAAATCAGAGTGGCCAACGTTTGATTTGGTACACCCCTACTCAATATTGCCATTTTGACCCCATGATGCTTGATCTAGGCGTTAAAGGCTGTACAGCTGCTTATTACAACATGTGCATTGAGCCGGATGGTCAAGTTATCCCTTGCCAAAGTTACTATAAACAGCTAGGAAGCTTGTTAGACGAAAGCTGGGACAGTATTTGGAACCATCCCTTATCCGTTAACCTACGCGAAAGAAAGAACGCCCCCCAAGCGTGCTTCCACTGCGACTATTTCAGGGAATGTGGTGGGGGTTGCCCCCTCAGTCGTGATAAACAAAACGTAAAACCTATTTTCAAAGACCTTATTTTGCCAAAAACAATCAGTCAGGAGGCATGATGTCTAAACTTAGTGATTTATTCAAAGGATCATCTGAACCCATCCAAGAAATTGAACCAGGCTTTTATACCAGTCATGATTTAATGCATGGAGAAACCCCCTATCGGCTTCATTTACGTGTAGAGTCAAATCATCAAGGGGTTTTGACCTTAAATGCTTCCACTGTCCTGCATCTGAATAAAACGGCAATGGAGATGGCATATTTCTTAATTCAAAGCCAAAAACCTGCCGAAATTGCAAAATCAATCAGCAATCGCTACAATGCCCCCAAAAAGGACATTAAAGCTGATGTGGACGGATTTTATGAAACACTGATGAGTTTTGTAGATCAGGAAGACCTGGCGCCAACTGGTGTCTTTGGTGCTTTAGCCAAAATCGAGGATAACGAGATTATCGCACCTTACCGACTGGACTGTTACTTTACAGCCAAAGACAATGGGGCGAGACTTTCAACGGCGGAGTGGAAAGTTGTGATTGAAAAAGCCTACAATGCCGGCATCCCTCATATTATGTTTTTGGATGTGCCAGAAGAAGAAAAAGATGCATTGCTGGAGCTTTTGACGCATGTAGAAGAATTAGGTTTGGTCAGCGGTCTGCTGGCAAAACCCAGCTTTTTATACGATTCGGCTTTTTTCAATGAGCTACTGACCAGAGGATTAGACCACCTTGTTCTGGAAGCGGATCCCACAGACCCGGAACAAAGAAAACTTTTAACAAACATCCTCGATCAAGATTTGTTTACTTGCTTACGAATGCCTTTTGAGGCTAACACGAAATATGAGACTGTTTTTGCGGAGCTGTTTGATCATGGACTAAATGCATATGCGTATCGGCAGATACCTCAGCATTTGGACGAAACGCTTATCTCCTTTGAACAGATGCTAAGCGACCATCATGTGCCAATTGTAGATGACATGCCCTATTCCTTAAATGAGGAAGTGGACCTTCATGCATACATTGAGGATGCCAAACCCAGTTTGAAGTATCTGAGATTGATGCCCAATGGTGATCTTCTCATCCCTGCCCAAAAGTCAATCCAAATTGGAAATTTGCTTATCGAAACATGGGAGAGCTTGTGGGAAAAGTGCAGAACTTTCAGCGATGGATAACCAAGCCTGGCATCAACGTTTTGTTTTGCAAACCTTGTGGACAAAACCTTTAAGAACCTATCTTTACAAAAAACTAAGTCTTACTTCCAATAGCAAAATACTGGACTTGGGTTGCGGGACAGGAGCACTTCTTCCCGAAAACCTGGCTATTACACCTTACACCTTTGGTGTGGATTTCGATTTTTCCCGTAGCCACTTCGCAAAACAACATAATCCGACATCGAAAATAATAAATGGGAACGCCTATAGCATCCCTTTCGAAGCTAAATCATTTGACTTATGCTTTTGTCACTATCTACTTTTATGGATAGGCGATCCTGTGGAAATTCTATCGGAAATGCGGCGTGTCACCAGACCAGGAGGCACAGTGATCGCCTTTGCCGAACCGGATTATGAAGCACGTATCGATTTCCCAGAGATATTTAAGATAATCGGTAAATTTCAAAACCAATCTCTAAAACAGCAAGGCGTCCAACTTGATGTTGGCCGACGACTAAAAAGTCTCTTTCAAACTGCCGGCTTCAAACAAGTCACCATGGGCATGTTGAGTGGCGAGTGGAAAGATAAATCAATAGAACAGTTTGAATTGGAATGGCAAATCATCGCGTATGATCTGGCTTTTGTTCTCCCACAAATAAAAATCGTGCAAATCAAAAGCGAGGCCATCAAAGCCTGGCAAAACAATCATGACCTGAGCTTTATCCCCACTTTCTATGCCTGGGCCAAAATTGACTAACCATTTTAAAAATAAAGCATGTATTAAACAAAACAACCACCTGAATATTCAAGTGGTTGTAAGGTCGGGGCGAAAGGATTTGAACCTTCGACCTCTTGCACCCCATGCAAGCACGCTAGCCGGACTGCGCCACGCCCCGTCAAGGAACAAGATTATAAGCCCTTCCAGAAAAAAATGCAAGCCATATTTTACAAATTAATCAAATGCGTTTTTATGGATATCAATCGTGAAAGGTATTTATCAATCCAAAAAATAACGTTCCAAATAGTCACTTGAAAGGTCCAATACTGCAATGGATCTTTGCTCCACGTATCCACCACCTAAAGCGCCTGGATTAATATCCCTGGACCTGCCCAATTTTTGGTCACGAAAACGATGCGTGTGTCCGCTGAAAACATAATCGTAGCTTCCACTTTTAATGGCTTCATCCAAGAGGTTATAAATATCACCATGAGTCACAAAAATGTCTTTATTATCTAAACACAAATGCAGAGACTTACCAGACTCATTGCTATGACCTAGTTGTGCTATTTTTTGATCTAAAGTCACTCGGTCAAAATCCATGTTTCCATATGCTAAAAAGATTTGAAATTCAGATAACTCATCTAAAATTAAGGGTGACGTAACATCTCCGCAATGAATGACCACAGTGACACCTAATGACTCAAAAATTTCTGCTGCCTTTTTAACCATCACTCTGTCATTATGTGTATCGCTTAAAATCCCAATTTTCATGATTGTCTCCTTACAGTACGTAAAGTGATAAGTCCTTAATTCAATGTGGTAAAATTTTAATACTATTTTAAGCTATTCCAGAGGATCAGACCATGGGAAGTTCTTTGCAGCAAGGAATTGACGCCGCGAAAGCTGGCAAACTAGGATTGGCGCTTGAGCACCTCAAGAACGCGGTTGTTGAAGAACCAGAAAACCCAGAAGTTTGGGTATGGTTTTCGGGCATTATCGATGATGAGGAAAAACAAATCATCTTCCTCAAAAAAGCGCTTGAACTAGACCCAGATAACAGGTCCGCCCAAAGAGGTTTGGCCTATTTACAACGCCAAAAGTATGTCCCTTCCCAATATTCAGCATCATCTGCATCTTCAGCCTCCGGAAAAGGTGTTACAAACGCTGAGGATGAAATCGATATCGGCTACCCCGATCCAGATTTTATGACCCTGAATGTTCAAAGTTTTGCGAAACAAGTCGATGCGCTTGGTGATCCAAATGCGCCTTCGAGAAAAGAAATTATCCGAGAACAAAAATCGCTCGCGGCTAAGGGTAAAAAGCCTTGGTTAGACATCCTCATTTACGGTTTAACGTTTATCGTTTTTACAGTTATCGGCGTCCTTATTGGCGCAACCATTAAAAACCGAAAAACAGTTTCACCTGAGCCCAAGCAAATCACACCGATTGTCGAAAACCTCCCTGGTGAAGGTGTCTTTTTAACATATGAAGGTCAATTTTATAAGATTGAACTTTCACACAATGAACCAGCTGATGGACCTGGCCTACCTAGCACGAACGAAAAACAACCGACAATCCGCGCAAAAACAAGCGTCATGTTCCCTGAAAAGCTTAAGCTTATCGACAAGAAACGCGGAGAACATAGCTTTAACATTGAAGAACTCGAAGACCAATCGGTCGCAATTAAGCCGGATAAAGATTTATCGCCAGGTCGCTATTGTCTCATCCACCCCTTATCCGAAGAGAACCAAGCGCTTTATTGGTGTTTTAACATCATAGATTAAAATGCCCCAATTCCAGTCAATAGGAGACAAGTCTTGAAAACGAAGCCATTGACCAGCCAAAAGAGTGAGCCCAAGTTGAATGAGATTCTTATTAAAGAAACGCTTGCGGAACGCATTGACCGTTACATCATTTATGCACCCCACATTGCCGCAAAAGCCCAACCAGGACAGTTTGTCATTGTTCGCTTGTCAGATCGTGGTGAGCGAGTTCCACTAACTATTTGCGATAAGGACCTGGAAAAAGGCACCATTACGCTGGTTGTTCAATCAGTTGGCAAAAGTACCGGTATGATGGCTGATATGCGAGTTGGTGACCGTTTAAATGATGTCCTGGGACCTTTGGGCAACGCTTCTGAAATAAAACACTTTGGCAATGTTGTCGTTGTTGGTGGTGGTCTTGGTGCTGCAGTTTCTTTTCCAGTCGCTAAAGCTTTAAAAGCTGCTGGCAACCATGTGACCTCCATCATTGGTGCAAGAAGCAAAGACCTCGTCATTCTTGAAGATGAAATTCGTGATTTTTCTGATGAGCTTTACATCACAACCGATGATGGAAGCTATGGTTTTCATGGCTTTGTTACCAACCTTTTACAGGATTTAATTAACAGCGGCAAACACTTTGACCACGCCATCGCGGTAGGTCCCCTGCCGATGATGCGTGCGATTACACAAGTAACCAAGCCTTACAACATCCCCACCATTGTTTCACTCAACACGATTATGGTGGATGGCACCGGCATGTGCGGTGGATGTCGCGTTATAGTCGGTGGCAAGGTGCGTTTTACCTGTGTTGAGGGCCCTGAATTTGATGGCCACGCTGTCGATTTTGACACTATTATTTACCGTAACCGCGCTTATAACCATGATGAAGATTGCCGCTTGGACACCCAAATCGAAAGCCTTGTTGAACCAGAACCAGAGCAAATCCAATTGGCTGGTGAAAAAGAACGCCAGATTATGCCCGAACTTCCAATTGCAACTCGCATTCGAAACTTTGAAGAAGTTGCGTTAGGCTTTACGCCAGAACAAGCAATGGCCGAGGCAAATCGCTGTTTAGACTGTCGGGTGCCTAAATGTGTTGAAGGTTGCCCGGTATCCGTTAAAATCCCCGATTTTATCCGCTTGTTGAAAGCTGGTGATCCATTGGCGGCGGGCAAGCTAATCAAGGAAGACAATTCATTGCCCCGAGTTTGTGGCCGCGTTTGCCCCCAAGCAGACCAATGTGAAGGCTCATGCATTGTTGGGCGCAAAGGAAAGCCTATCGCCATTGGTGCTTTAGAGCGTTATGTTTCAGACTATCTTGCCAACCACGAGGAAACGGTCAAAGCGGAAGCCAAAGTTATCAATAACAAATTACCAAAAGTAGCCATTGTAGGGTCTGGTCCGGCAAGTTTGAGTTGTGCTGGTGATTTGGCACGCGCAGGCTATCCAGTAACGGTGTTTGAAGCCTTCCATGATTACGGTGGCGTGTTGCGTTATGGCATCCCGGAATTTCGCCTGCCAAAGAGTATCGTCAGCAATGAAGTATCCACCCTCGCCACAATGGGCGTTGAGTTCAAAGCCAATATTTTAATTGGCGCGACCCATACCGTTGAAGAGCTCATCACCAACATGGGGTTCAAAGCTGTGTTTATTGGCTCAGGTGCCGGTTTACCACGCTTTCTGAACATCCCTGGTGAATCGATGATTGGTATTTACACGGCCAACGAATTTTTGACCCGAGTCAACCTGATGAAGGCTTATACCTACCCCAAAGTCGACACGCCTATTTTGAACATGTCTGACAAAAATGTGGCTGTTTTTGGTGGTGGTAATACCGCCCTCGACTCAGCCCGCGTTTCTTTGCGCCTTGGTGCCAAAAAGGTATATATCATCTACCGTCGAAGTGCAGAAGAGCTTCCTGGTCGAAAAGAGGAAATCGAACACGCCATGGCTGAAGGCGTTGAGTTTACCTTCTTGCGCAACCCTCTTGAATTTTATGGCAACGATCAAGGTTGGCTCACCGGCGTGCGTTTGGCGAAAATGGAACTCGGCGAACCTGATAAAAGTGGTCGCCGCAGTCCACAAGCCATTGAAGGTAGCGACTATGTTTTACCTATCGATCGCGCGATTGTAGCGATTGGTAATGGCTCGAACCCCATTATCCAAAAGACAACACCTGGTTTGGATGTAAACATGCAAGGCCACATCACTGTCGATAAAAACTCAATGCAAAGCTCCATCCCCGGTGTATTTGCCGGTGGTGATATCGTCACTGGCGGTGCAACGGTCATTATGGCAATGGGTGCTGGTCGAAAAGCAGCCAAAGCCATTATGGAATATCTTAAAGATATTGATTGACTTGTAAAGACCTTTGTAGTATAGTTGGCGAGGTATTGGCAGTTTGCAATTCTGCGTAAGTCTTTAGAATTAAACCCCCAGTAACACAACAAACCATATTTAAGTATTGAGAGGATTTTTTAGAATGTCAGAACGTCAAGAAGGAACCGTCAAATGGTTCAACGGTGAAAAAGGCTATGGTTTCATTGCCCCAACAAATGGTGAGAAGGATATCTTCGTCCACTACAGTTCAATTATCGGCAATGGTTTCAAAACCTTGAAAGACGGCCAGGCTGTGACCTTCGTTATTGTTGAAGGCGACAAAGGCCCCCAAGCTCAGGATGTCCAAACCGAGTTTTAGTAAAAATTGAATAATACCAATACCCCTCGCCTAAACGAGGGGTATTTTGTTTAATGCGGTTTCGAAGATCTAACTACTCACGTCTCAATCCGCGCATTTGATCGCGTTTGTTAATGCCCATAACACGACCCAGACTGAGTTGATAAGCTTCGTATTCAGACCAGTTACCAAGGTAAAGCTTGGGGCTGTCTTCATGCCCTAATTCAATGATATGCGTGGCGATACGATCCAAGAACCAACGATCATGGCTAATCACAATAGCGGTGCCCGCAAATTCTTCCAGCGCCGCTTCAAGAGCTCGCAGGGTATTTACGTCCAAATCATTGGTGGGCTCATCCAGGATGAGGACATTAGCTTCAGTGGTCAACGTTCTGGCTAAATGAACCCGGTTTCTTTCGCCACCAGAAAGTTCGCTAACCAATTTTTGTTGGTCCGAGCCAGTAAAGTTGAACGACGCACAATAGGCGCGAGCATTGATAGTATGAGTGCCCAATTGAATGTGTTCCGCACCACCACTAATTGCCTCATAGACCGTTTCCGTAGGGTCGAGTTCCCTGGATTGGTCAGCATAAGCCAACTTGACCGTCTCACCCAACCGTACACTGCCGCTATCGGCTTTTTCTACGCCTGCAATGATCTTGATCAGGGTCGATTTGCCAGCGCCGTTTGGTCCAATTACACCAATAATCGCGCCAGGCGGGATACTGAGGTTGGTATCTTCAAATAAAACCCGTTCACCAAAAGCCTTCTTAAGATTTTCTGTTTCTATGACAACATCGCCCAATCGAGGACCGGGTGGAATGTAAATTTCTAGATCCCGACGTTCTTTTTCATATTCCTGCGATAAAAGTTTTTCATAAGCGTTCACACGTGCCTGGCCTTTAGCCTGACGGGCTTTGGGAGACATGCGAATCCAATCCAACTCATGTTGTAAAGTACGCTGACGTTTGCTTTCGGTTTTTTCTTCAACGCGTAAACGTTCTTGCTTTTGCTCCAACCAACTGGAATAGTTGCCTTTCCAAGGGATGCCATGCCCGCGATCGAGCTCTAAAATCCATCCAGCTACATTATCCAAAAAGTAGCGATCATGGGTTACTGCGATAACGGTGCCTTTGTAATTGTGCAGATGGTGTTCAAGCCAGGCAACTGATTCGGGGTCTAAATGGTTTGTCGGCTCATCCAGAAGCAATATATCGGGTTCAGAAAGCAAAAGGCGGGTTAAGGCAACGCGTCTGCGTTCACCACCTGAAAGAATTTTAACTGGCGTTTCAGGCGGTGGGCAGTTGAGCGCACCCATAGCCATTTTAAGATTGCTGTCTAAATTCCAGGCATCGTGCTTTTCCAGTTCATCCTGAATGCGAGCCTGCTTTGCAATGAGCTTGTCAAAATCAGCATCCGGATCTGCAAATGCCTCGTTGACTTCATCATACTCCGCAAGAAGATCCACAATAGGCTGAACACCTTCTTTGATAACTTCAATCACCGTTTTCTCATCATCCAATTCCGGCTCTTGCTCTAAAAAGCCAACGGTGTAACCCTTTGACATCGCAATTTCACCCAAGTAATCGGTATCCTTGCCGGCCATTATGCGCAATAGCGTCGATTTGCCAGAGCCGTTAAGCCCCAAAACGCCAATCTTGGCACCATAATAAAAGCCGAGGGAAATATCGCGCAGGACCTGTTTGTTTGGTGGGTATAGTTTTCCAACCCGCATCATGGAATAGATGACTTGTGTATCGCTGGACATATCAAGCTCCTGTGTTTTCTTTCATTGTAACAAAAAAGCCTGTTTCTTTATCAGAAATGAGGCTTTGTCGTCAACAACCATGAGGTCTTCAGTTGTAAAACCGTGAGGTCTCTGGTTCAAAATTGTATAGAATCTTCTCGTTGAGAAGGAAAAAAGTCGGGGCGAGCAGATTTGAACTGCCGACCTCTCGGTCCCGAACCGAGCGCTCTCTCCGGGCTGAGCCACGCCCCGTGAGCAGGTATTATAGCACAATTTCACCTAAACAAATGGTCAAAATTTATTGCTAAAATTGCAGTAAAACCTTCAAAACACCAGGCGCAGCAACAGCTTCAAAAGCTTCCAAACCTCGCGATAAAGGATACGTTGCGCTTATCATCGCATCTGTATCTATCAAGCCTTGTTCCAAGAGCCTTAAAGCACCATCCATTGGACCACAACGTGAGCCAATCACTTCTATTTCATTGACCACTAGTTTTGAAAGATTAACTTGCACATCCCCTTTAAAGGTGGATTTTAGTACCAGTTTACCTGCAGGGCGAACCAAGTCTTGCGAAAGAGCAAACCCAGCCGCTGAGCCGGTAACTTCTACAACGATATCCGCGTTCGCTTTTGGCAAATCTTCGGCATAAGCCCAAGCTATTCCCCAGCTTTCCAACATTTTTGCCGGCTCTGGGCGGCGCACAACAACCGTTAAATCCGCGCCTGATAAACGCAAGACTTGAGCGATGAGTAGCCCTAACCTTCCTGCTCCAACGATTACAACCCGATCTTTGGGGGTAATTTGGATTTGGCTGGGTATTTGCATGGCAGCAGCCAAAAGTTCAGTAAAAACGGCCTCTTCGTCTTTTACTGTTTCAGGCACGACATATAAATTCTCTAATGGCAACTTAACATATTCAGCAAACACGCCGTTGTAGTCCCAAATACCTAAGGTCCGACGGTTTTCACAGTGCGATGTTCTACCAGCCACGCAGGCCGAACAAGCATGACAAACAATATTGATATTCCCTACCACCCGCTTGCCAATCAGATCTTCACGACCTGGTGCTTCTTCAACAATGCCTACAAATTCATGTCCAGGCACACCCGTAAAGGAATAATAACCTTTGACCATCTCGAGGTCGGTGGCACAAATGCCAGCGAGCGTCGTCTTAATCAAAGCTTCACCAGCTTCCAACGTTGGCATTGGCAGGTCATCCCTATAAGATAGGATTTTATTTTCAAGCCATAAACCTTTCATTTTATTCCTTTTATATCGCGCCAGTTCGGCCAAACTGCCGTTCCAACATCATCGCGCTAAGGTGAATCATAGTTGGACGCCCATGCGGACAGGTACGTGGTACCTGGCAGGTTTCCAAATTGAGAAGCAGATTTTTTTGCTCTTCAGGGCTGATGATTTGTCCCGCTTTGATCGCCATCCGTTTACACACTCTGGCAGCAACCAAGGCTTCAGTCTCGGCTAATAGGGGCGTTTCATCTTCCTCAAAAGCATTGACTACGGCATAAACCGCGTCTGCCGGATTTCCTCCCGCAAGGATAGAAGGTATAGCCCGCAATGAAAAGGTGTTTGGCCCAAAGCTTTCGAGTTCAAATCCCAAACTTTTCAGAGCATCCATTTTGCTTTCGAGTATGCCAGCTTTTTCGGGAGTTAATTCAATGATACTGGCTTCAAGTAAGGCTTGGGAAGGCACCACACCAGAGCGCGCTTGCGCCATCATCTGTTCAAAAAGAACACGTTCATGGGCGGCATGTTGATCGATAAGATAAAGCCCATCTGGACCTTCAGCGATCAGATAAGTGGCCGCAACCTGCCCTACCAGGCGTAATACCGGCAAATATTCGCCTGATAATGGTTGTTGTAGGTTTTGAGTGCTTTGTGGCGTTTGAGTTGGAATTTGCTCTGCCAGGCTCGGCGTTGGTACAGGCCATTCAATCGGTGACTGTTCCTGCCCCAAACCCGGTCTCTGCTCTACCGGACGTCCCCATAAAACAGCAGTGCTCAAATCTGGCACAGGGGTATAAGCCAATAAACCACGTTTGATGCCGCGTTGCACGAGACTAAAAATCTTTTCATTATCCCTAAAGCGCACTTCAGCCTTAGAGGGATGCACATTAACATCTACCATTTCAGTTGGAATTTGGATAAACAGAACGACCACAGGAAATCGCCCTACCATTAGCATCGTGTTATAAGCACGAATGACAGCAGCAGTCAGTGCAGGATCCTGCACCCAGCGTCCATTGACAAACAAAGTAATGTCCTTGCGATTAGAGCGGGTCAGGCTTAAATTGCTTACAAAACCCTCGATGCTCGATTCTCCATCTTCATAGTTAATTGGCATTAAGTGTTTGGCATCGTTCGCTCCAAACAAGTCCTGCAAAATTTCTTTACGGTCACCGCTACCCGTTGTATGCAACAAAACCCGTTCATCTTGCTTGAGCTGCCAGCGAATATGTGGATACGCCAAGGCGTACCGCGTAATTAACCCTATAATCTGTCGGCTTTCAGTCGTGTCGGATTTTAAAAATTTCAGTCGTGCTGGCACATTAAAGAAGAGATCTTCAACGCGCACAATTGTGCCATCTGGCGCGCCTTTTGCGATGATTCCCTCCGAATGCCCGCCATCTACGCGCAACTCTGCGCCTATTTCAGCATTAATGTGTTTACTAATCAAGGTTAGTTTAGAAACAGACCCGATTGACGCCAAAGCTTCTCCCCGAAATCCCAAGGTACGTATATCAAACAAGTCTTCTGCCTTACTCAGCTTGCTAGTGGCGTGTCTTGAAACGGCTAATTCAATTTCACCCGCAACGATGCCATGACCGTTATCAGAAACCTGGATAAGTTCTTTACCTGATTTTCTAATCTCAATATCAATTTGTGTGGCGCCTGCGTCAATCGCGTTTTCAACCAATTCTTTCACCACAGAAGAAGGTCGCTCGATCACTTCTCCCGCAGCAATTTGTGAGGCTAATTTTTCAGAAAGTAGTTTTATTCCCATGTTTTTATTATACCAAGCCGATATCTTTAATAAACCTCAGATATCTATCTGCTACAATTATGGCATGGATTTTGACGAAAAAATTAGCGGTATTTTAAGCACATTGCCAGACAAGCCCGGTTGTTATCTGATGAAAAATGACAAGGGCGATATTATTTACGTGGGCAAAGCAATCAACCTAAAAAACCGTGTGCGCTCATATTTCCAAAAGACAGCTTCGCATAACTACAAAACCCGACAATTAGTCAAATCCATTCGTGATATCGATTGGATTGTAGTCGGTTCTGAACTTGAGGCACTTATTTTAGAACTCAACCTCATCAAGCAACATCGTCCATTTTATAACGTCAAACTCAAGGATGATAAGCGTTACCCCTACATCAAAGTCAGTTGGGCCGACCCCTTTCCCAAGGTGACCGTAACGCGTCAAATGGATAATGATGGTTCTCGTTACTTTGGACCTTACACTTCCGTTTGGGCAGTGCATCAAACCCTGGATATTTTACGCAAGATCTTCCCCTTCCTGACCTGCAACCGAACCATCACAGGAAAAGACCAGCGCGCTTGCCTTTATTACGACATGAAATTGTGCTTGGGTCCTTGCATTGGTGCAGTCGACCAAGAAACCTATCGTTTAGTCATTGATGATTTTTGTAAGTTTCTTGAAGGTAAAACTGACGTGGTCATGAAACGGCTCAAAGAAGAAATGTCCCGCCACTCAGACGCACTTAACTACGAAAAAGCTGCCATCATTCGTGACCAAATCGCAGCCATTGAACGCGTTGTCGAACGACAAAAAATAGTCTCAGACACCCAGCAAGACTCCGACATCATCGCCATGGCACGTGGTGAAAATGAAGCCTGTGTGCAAGTTTTCTTTATTCGCTCTGGAAAGATGATTGGTAGGGAATATTTTATTCTCGAAGGCACCGATGATGAAGCCAATACAGAGATTCTCGAAGAATTTATCAAACAGTTTTATTCTCAGTCGGCTTTTATTCCTAAAAGCGTTATGCTTCCTGAGGAAGTCGAAGAAGCCTATATTATCAAGGAATGGCTCAACACCAAACGATGTGGCGAGAAGGTTGAAATAAAGGTGCCCAAACGGGGTAAATGGCGGGAACTTGTCAACATGGCTACCGAGAATGCGACGGAAACGCTCAACGCGCTGGAAACGCGTTGGAAAGCCGATAAGAACCGTCAACGCGAATCGCTGGCTCAAATTCAAGCCGCGCTTGGCATGCCCGAACCGCTCAACCGCATCGAGTGTTATGACATTTCAAACACCCAAGGGATTGCCAGTGTAGCCAGTATGGTTGTCTTTGAGCAAGGTGTACCCAACAAAAAGCTTTATCGCCGATTTAACATTCGCAGTGTCGTTGGTCCAAATGATTTTGCTTCGATGGCTGAAGCCCTAAGACGCCGTTTTGCAAACTATGAAGAAGCACAAGTCAATAAAGACGAACCTGGAAAGAAACAAGACCTTGCCTTTAGCATGCTGCCTGACCTCTTAATTGTCGATGGTGGCAAAGGCCAGCTAAACGCTGCTTTAGAAATTATTGAAAGCTTTAACTTAATAGGCAAATTCCATGTCGCAGCCCTTGCTGAAAAGCAAGATGAGCTCTTTGTGCCTCGCCAAAGTCTTTCCATACGCCTTGAAGATGGCTCACAAGGTTTGTTTTTATTACAGCGCATTCGAGACGAAGCGCATCGATTTGCCATCACTGCCCATCGTAACCGGCGTGGTAAAATTGGTCTGATGTCCCGGTTGGATGAAATCCCCGGACTTGGTCCCACACGACGTCGGGCTTTAATTGATCGCTTTGGTTCAATCGAAGGGATAAAACAAGCCGACGCATCCGACATTGCAGGAATAAAGGGCATTTCGCTAAATCTGGCACATCAAATCAAGACCCAATTGGAGTAGTATCAAATGAAATCAAACCGAGCTTACAAAATTGTCATTTCCATCCTGGCAATTATTATCGTTTTAGCGATGATTTTATCTATGTTCAGATTCTAAAAGGAGTATCTATGCCCCGTTTTGAACCTGCTGGTGATGCTTTTTTAGCAGCCTCACATGTCATTTCTGGCCGACAATCCGCTTCGGACCTTGGCGAGCCGATGCCCAACTACGTTACTGAGTACCCTGTTGATGCTGACCTTATTTACCTGCCTTCTGTAAAAGACTACAAGCCGCAAAAGAATGACTTAAAAGCCGTTGTCGAAGACCGCCGAACCAATCGTCGATATGACACATCGGATTTTTTGACGAAGCACCAACTTAGCTGGCTATTGTGGGCAACGCAGGGTCAAACCTGTTTTTCAGAGCGCAAAGGTATCACCACTCGAAATGTCCCTAGCGCCGGTTCGCGCCATCCTTTTGAAACGTATATTCTTATTCAGCGCGTTGAGGGATTTACCCCAGGTTTATATCACTATGTTCCCCAGGAACATGCCATCTATTTGGTGGATGGTTCATCCGAAATTATTCAAGCCATCAATGCCAGTACATTTGAGCAAAAACAAGTCGTTACTGCTTCTGTTATCTTCATTTGGGTAGCAGAAGTTTATCGAACAAGTTGGCGCTATCACGAGCGTGCCTACCGTTACTTGTTCCTTGATGCCGGCCACGTTTGCCAAAATCTTTACCTGGCTGCCGAATCAGAGGGCAATGCGGTTTGTGCCATTGGTGCCTATAAAGACAACGAGGCCAACCAGGCACTAGGCTTGGATGGCCACGAAAAATTTGTCATCTATATGGCAAGTGTTGGGAAACCTTTTATCGATTAAGGACCCGAAACACTTCCTTTATTCCCGAAATTAACCCAGACGCGCGCGTTCTTCTTCGATAATGCTCGCGTCAAGCTTTTTAATCAGTGGGGTTGGCTTGTTGAAAGCACGTCCACCGAGCATTTCATTCGCTTTCCACAAATCGACACCAGGTTTACTGATGCAACTTTCTTTGAGCTCATAACCCAGTGTCTTGTGTTCAGCCACTTCATCTTTCACTTCTCGTTGATGAGATTCACCAAACAAAGTGCCCGGATGATCCAAAATCTCCATCAAGGACTGGGATGTGTTGGGCAGGAATGGTGCAAACATGATGTTCAGCCATTCAATGGCTTGGATAGCAGTAAAGACTGATTTTTCAGCTTCAGCGCGATCAGTTTTAATCTCAAACCACGGCGCGTGGACATCCAAATACTTGTTAACCTCACCAGCTAAATCCATCACCATGCCTAGTGCGGCACGTAATTCAACATGCTCAATCTTTTCAGCCACGGCATTAAAGCCTTCGGCGATATTATTGAGAAGTTCTTTGTCGGAATCTCGTAAGGATTCAGGTGCGGGAATGACACCTTCCCAATTTTTGTGGGTAAAACTTAAAACGCGGTTAGCAAGGTTGCCCCATGTGGCTAAAAGCTCGCTGTTGTTGCGATTGTAAAAGTCTTGCCAATCCCAATCAGTATCGCGTGTTTCTGGCATAGTTGCCGTCAGGTAATAGCGAATGGCATCCGCGTCGTAACGATCTAGAATGTCAAGTCCCCAAACCGCCCAATTCTTTGAGCCACTGATTTTGCGCCCTTCAAGGTTCATGAACTCATTTGCCGGCACGTTATAAGGCAAATTAAGCTTTTGTGGGTTTTCAGTGCCCATACGCGCGTCAAAACCGGTGTCCATGCCCAATAGTTCGGCTGGCCAGGTTACCGCATGGAAAGTGATATTATCTTTCCCGATGAAATAAAAAGCCTTAGCGTCAGGATTGAACCACCAATCCCGCCAAGCATCCGGTTGGTTTTGTAAAGCTGCCCATTCAATGCTAGCTGAAAGATAACCCATGACAGCTTCAAACCACACATAAAGGCGTTTCTTTTCCCAGCCCTCAAGTGGCACAGGAATGCCCCACTCCATATCGCGCGTAATCGAAGTCGGTTTGAGGCCAACAGATTGAATGTTACCCAGACTCTGGCGCATGACATTGGGTCGCCAATAATCTTGTCGAGCAACTAGAAACTCTTTAATTTTAGGTTCTAGCGAGCGTAAGTCCAGATAATAATGCTCCGTTTCTCTTAAACTTGGCGTGGAATCATCCAAAACGGTCCGGGGGTCAATCAGCTTTTCTGGATCTAAAGCCTGTCCACATTGTTCGCATTGGTCCGAGCGTTGTCTCTCAGCACCGCAAAGATAGCACGTTCCAACAACATATCGGTCAGGCAAAAAGCGGTTTTGCGATTCACTGTACCATTGTTTTGAAATCTCAGTATGCAAAAAGCCGTTTTCAAGCAAAGTTAAAAACACTTTTTGCGCAATGTCAAAATGGTTTTGGGTATGCGTAGAAGTGAAAAGGTCATAGCTAATGCCAAGCTTTTCAAAAAGTTCAATGAAGCGGGGTTGATAACTCTGATAAATATCATAAGGCGTTTTTCCCTGCTCATCCGCTTTAATGGTAATCGGCGTTCCATGTGCGTCAGCGCCTGAAACCATCAAGACCTCACGCCCACGCATTCGATGATAACGAGCCACAATATCGCCAGGCAAGTGTGAGCCGGTGATGTTTCCGACGTGGATATCCGCATTGGCATATGGCCATGCAATCGCAATTAATACATGTTCATTCATATCTGCTCCAATAAAATCAGTTTCGACATTTTATCATTGATAATAGAAAGAAAACAAAAGCCTAATCAAAAATGACCCGGCTATCACTGTGTTCACATTCCCCTTCGTTCAAATTGTGACCGCACTCAACACAGATGCCTTTACAATTCTCACGACAGACACTATTCATCGGTAGTTCCAGTAGCAAATAATCGCGGAATAAACTGCCCAAGTCCAAATAGCCATCCTCAGGGATCGTTTCATCCTCCGTTTCTTCTTGAAAACGTTCGAGGAAGGTATAAAGTTCGTCAAATTCCGTTTTTACAGGTGTTTGATAGTCAACCAAACAGCGCGCGCATTGGGCGTCCATTTTTACACTTAGTTTAGCCTGCAAAAGCAGACCTTCCCGGGTGCGGGACAAGGTGTAGTCGATGATAAAATCGTGCAAATTGAGGTCGGGCGGTATAAAGATTTCATCAATCTCCTGATGAAAGGCCTTGGTATAACCGATCGGTCTGTTGTAAAAGTAGCCTACGTTCGTTCGTAGTGAATAGATTTTCTTTTCCATAACGAGTACAATCTTATTTGATTTTCATGATTATAACACGCCAGATTTTCATTTCTGGCAGAAAAGGCATCTGTACAGTTGACTATGAAAAAACTCCTTATCGCGAGCAACAATGATCACAAATTTCAAGAGATTTCTGCTCTTCTGGCAGATTTACCCTTGGAATTGCTTAAACCAAAAGACTTGGGCATCTATTTAGACGTGCCTGAAACTGGCGCCAGCTATTATGCCAATGCTTTAATAAAAGCACGCGCTTTTCATGAAGCCAGTCAATTACCTGTTTTGGCGGATGATTCGGGTTTGGAAGTTGTTACCCTGGATGGGATGCCAGCCATTTATTCCCACCGCTTTACGCCTATCGATGGCGCTACTGACCGTGACCGTTGTTTTTATATGTTAGGACGCGTGGCTGAAAAACCGGAACCCTGGATAGCTGCATTCCAATGTACGGCCATGCTTTATCTCAATCACAAAGAAGTTTACAGTTCACACGGCGTTTGTCCCGGACAAATTATTATGGACTATCGCGGCGAGGGTGGTTTTGGCTATGACCCCATATTTTTGCTTGCTGGCGAAAACTTAACCATGGCGGAACTAAGCCCAGAACGTAAAAATGAGGTCAGTCATCGCGCGCGAGCCATTCAAGACTTTGATATGTTGCATAAATGGGCTCTGTCATAGAAGAGTAATGCTTGCAACAATGCTTAATGCCATCGACAAAAATGTGTTTTTAGTTATTTAAGGTAAAATTCAGGTATGCGTAGGTTTCGTCAAGTAACTAAGCTTCTGCTCATTGTAGCAGCCCTATTAATGTTGGCTGCCTGTGAGTTAGGCGCAAAACCTGAGCCGACCTTAGGCCCACCAATGGTAAATGGTGAACCGCCAGAAGATGGTGGTTACCCGACACCGCTTCCAACCTACACACCTATTCCCTCTCCGCTAGGCAGCGAAGAAAACCCCATTCTTTTTGGCATCATCAGTCAATCAGCCGACGCTGATCAAACGGACGCCTTAGCCCAAGTGAGCAGTCAAATTGCCGGCGCTGTGCAACTTAGTGTTCAGGCAAAGGTATATAACGATTACTTAAGCCTTGAATCGGCATTGCAACGAGGGGAATTACATTTTGTTTGGCTTCAACCGGTCGAATACCTTTTAGCCACCCAAAAAGACTTAGTAAGCTCCATTATTGGTGTCAACAATTTAGGTGTTAGCGCCTATGGCATCCAATACCTGGCTCATCGCGATTCTGACTTAGAAGAGTTTTATGATGTTGGCAACAACATCGCTACCAGTAGTCCAGAGCATGCATTGCAACAATTTGCGGGCATGCGTCCGTGCCTGACGAGTGACGATTCTCTGGCTGGCTATTGGGTCCCATTGGCTTATCTGGCAAAAAGCAATTTAGAATGGCTTCCTCCAGTCCAAACTTATTCTTACAGTGCCAATCTTCGCGCTTTGTACATACAGGGTGTGTGTGGTTTTACATCCACCTATGCAATTAGTGCCGACCCACGCAGTTCGTCCGCAGTGATAACAGAATTCCCCGATGCCATCGAGCAACTTCCAGTGATTTGGATTTCGCCAGCTATTATTCCTAACCGCGCCTTGGCGGCTTCGAAAAATGTTGACCTCGCCGTACAATCTCGAGTGTCAGACTTTTTACAGGCTTACGCCAGAGATGACTCGGGCAAAACCATTCTTAGCGCGGCACTCCAATATGAGGTTTCTGCCTTGGTTGCACAAAGTGATGACGCCTTTTCAACCCTGCGTGACTTGCTTAGTTACACCGATGTTCGACTACTAGACTTGGTTCAATAATTATGTTAAGACTGATTAAAAAAGCTATTATTCCCATCTTAATCCTTTTCTTTATTGTTGGCGGATTCCGCGTATTAATGCTTGTTTCGACCGCAAAATTTATCAAAACGGAAGCAACACTCGAGTCCATGCCTGTCGTTATGGTGCCTGGCGCAGGACTTTCATACGACGGAACACCCTCCTTACCCCTAAAGGATCGTTTGGATTCCGCCGCTAAACTTTACCGTGACGGTGTCGTGAAAAAAATTCTGCTTACCGGTGATAATCGTTTTGAGAACTATAACGAACCCGGCGCGATGCATGATTACCTGGTGAAAAATGGTATCCCCGATGAAGATTTGGTCTTAGATTACGCGGGTCGTCGAACCTACGACTCATGTTATCGAGCGAAAGAAATATTTGGGCAAAATGAAATTATTGTGGTCACTCAACCTTACCACTTGCCCAGAGCCGTTTTTCTTTGCAATCAACTGGGGCTGAAAACCCAGGGATTGCCAGTAGATCAATCACGTTACCTTAGGCAACGTTTTCTTTTCTGGAATTTCCGCGAAGTTTTTGCGACGATGGCCGCCTATTGGGACATCTATTTAGCTAAACCATTACCAGTTCTGGGTGAACCAGAACCCATCATCATTCCTTAGGTGAAATAATTATTAGCCGACGAACGAACTAAAAGAGGCTGGCTTGTGGTGAATCGTTTGGTTCTTCTTCTTTGATGTCTTTCGGATTACTCACTGGCCGGTCATCATGTCCGTCCCAATAACGCGTGTAATCATGAACGGTTGTAAAGTCAATCAATTCATCACCCGGTTTGAGCGTGAACATGGCGTGACCATTGGCGGCTCGTTTGCGGGAAACAGCATTGGTGATGGTGAAAACCTTACTAGCTGACTTTCTAAAATGACACACACCCCGATCGGTCAATTTTCCAACGAGTTGAGCAACGATCTCATCGTCTTTAGCTAATTTCCAGGCGATAACGCCTTGTCCATAGCGTCCTTGTACAGGGAATTCATCAGCCAAAACGCGTTTGGCCAAACCCAACCGGGTAATAAAAGCCACTTCATCTTTGTTATCAATAACACTCGCGCCAATCACGTAATCGTTTGGTTTGAGTTTGATAGCATTAACACCTGCCGCCACCAGTCCCATTGCCCTGACCTCTTCTTCATTAAAACGAATCGCCATGCCCGAAGCTGTTGTAATCAAAATATCCTGATTTCCTTTGGTTAAGAAGACCGTTAGAAGCTCATCATCTTCGTTGGTACGGCCAAGCACAAAGCTGCTGGCAGAGGCTCCTGGCAATTCGGAGACGGAAGACCGCTTTATCATGCCCTGGCGTGAGACCATCACAACGTAGCCTTCCGGCAAAGCCTCCCTTTCCATCGGCACTGTAAAAATAGCTTGAACCATGTCATTGTCACTCAGAGGTGAAATTTGCGCGGCGCGTTGGCCTCCTTCCATCTGAGCCTGACTGGGGACAGATAAGGAAGAAATAGCGGCAGCTTTACCAGTTGTTGATACCAGGTAAACGTTATGATGTGAGTTGGTCCTGAGCATGTGCCATGGTGCATCCACCCCACCCAAACGACTTTGTTTGTCGCCATCGGTACGAGAAATCATGCCCGAATCTTTGAGTTCAATCCAGAAGTTTTCAAGCGGCATGACGTCAGTTTGTGTAAACAACTCTGAAGCTTTTTCGCCCTCACCCAATTGAATAATTTGGGTGCGTCGCGCGTCAGCAAATTTTTCGCGTACAGCTTTCAGTTCTTTTATAACGACGTTACGCATTTCTTTTGGCGATTTAAGCAGCGCTTTGAGTTCAGCTATCGTTTTGCTGACCTGCTTGTATTCATCTTCAATCTTTTTGCGTTCAAGTGAAGCCAAGCGACGTAAAGGCATTTCCAAAATAGCATTCGCCTGAATTTCATCCAATTTAAACTTCGTCATCAAACTTTGACGTGCGTCATCAACAGATTGCGACTTGCGAATGATGCGAATAACCTCATCAATATTCTGTATAGCTATGCGCAAAGCGGCCAATATGTGCAGGCGTTCCTCGTTTTTACGCAATAGAAACTCGCTTCTTCTGCGAATGACTTCCAATCGGTGGTCCAGATAAACACGTAAAGCCTGTTTCAAAGGCAAACGATGAGGACTGCCATCCACCAAGGCCAAAATGTTGACGCCAAAGGCAGCATGCATTTGCGTGCGCTTGTAAAGCGTGGCCAAAATCTTTTCAGGGTCAGCATTCTTGGTCAGGTCAATAACGATGCGCATCCCTTGGCGGTCAGACTCATCACGCAGGTCACTGATGCCTTCCAGTCCGCCATCGCGCGTAATTTCGGCTATTCTTTCAATCAGAGTAGACTTATTGACTAAATAGGGCAACTCGGAAACAATGATGCGAATTCGGCCTCTTGAAAGCTCTTCCAGGCGTGCCCTGGCCCGCATTTGCACAATACCATTACCACTGCCATAAATCTGAGCTAAGCTGTCCGAGGTTTCATCCTGCAAAATCAAACCACCGGTCGGAAAATCAGGACCCTTAATGTAACGCATCAAATCTTCAACGGTGATATCGTCCAAGGAATCCCAGTTTTCGAGCATCATCACCAAGCCATCAACGATTTCGCCCAAGTTGTGTGGTGGAATATTGGTTGCCATACCAACCGCGATACCGGATGCCCCATTGACCAACATTGCAGGCACTGCCGATGGTAAAACTTTGGGTTCTTTCAAGGTACCGTCAAAGTTATCCACATAATCAACTGTATCCATATCCAGTTGAGTGAGCATTTCGATAGCTTCTTGGGTCAGTCGCGCCTCGGTATAACGCATAGCCGCAGGTGGATCCCCATCAATGCTGCCAAAGTTCCCTTGTCCATCCACAAAGCGGTAACGCATTACAAAGTCTTGCGCCAAACGAGCCATGGCATCATAAACCGCTGAATCACTGTGAGGATGGTATTTGCCCAAAACTTCACCAACAATACGCGCAGATTTCTTATGTGGCGTATCAGCCCGCACACCCATATCATACATGGCATAAAGAATGCGACGCTGAACCGGTTTCATACCGTCTCTTGCGTCTGGTAGTGCACGCGAGACAATCACACTCATTGCGTAATCGAGATAACTTTGCTGCATCTCGTGGTTGATATTAACAGTTTTGATATCGCTTTTACTCATAGCCTATCCTTTGGCTTCCATTTCGGCGGTTTTTTGGCACAATAAATATAGCACAAAAAAACCCGGAATGAACACATCCCGGGTTTTATGTTTCTAAGTGGGACGATTAGTTGTCCTCATCATCCTCGTCTTCGTAATCGATGGTTTCCTCGTCAAAACCGAGTTCGTCATCTTCGATGGGCAGACCATCTTCATCTGTTTCGACGTCTTCGTCATCAAGGTCTTCTTCGTCGGCATCAAATTCTTCTTCGTCGACTTCAAGGTCCTCGTCATCATGATCCCAATCAATATCTTCCTCGTCGATGATGTCATCAAGGTTGAAATCTTCATCAGTATCAAACATGGCGAGTTGTTCATGTTCTTCGTCCAATTCGAATTCGTCACCTTCACCATTTTCGCCATTGAAGCGACCGGGTTTAAAGCCAGTTCCAGCAGGAATGAGCTTTCCGATGATGACGTTTTCTTTCAAGCCGTACAAGGGATCTTCCTTAGAAGCAATCGCAGCTCCTGCCAGAACTTTGATGGTGTGCTGGAAGCTGGCCGCTGACAAGAAGCTATCGGTGCTCAAAGAAGCCTTTGAGATACCCAGGAGGATTTCGTTATATCGCGCGGGTTTCATGCCCTTCGCGAGCAGGTCCTCGTTTAGCTTCAGAATTTCGAGGCGATCCACGAGATCCTGGGGCAAGAAGTCCGTATCACCGGGACGAGCAATTTGTACTTTGTTGAGCATCTTGCGGATAATCACTTCAAAGTGCTTATCGTTGATGTTTTGGCCCTGAGTGCGATAAACCTGTTGAATCTCTCGCAAGAGGTATTGTTCAGTTTCTTCGCGACCCTTGATTTTCAGGATAGTGTGCGGGTTCAAGGAACCTTCAGTAAGTTGCTCACCAGCCTCGACCTTTTGACCATCGGTAATGATCAAGCGTGAGGTGCTGGGGATTTCATAAGTTTCAGAAATCTGGTTCTCGTAAGAAACAATAACCGTGCTGCCTTCGATGCGTACACGCCCACCATGGGTTGCGTTGATCGTTGCATCCTCAAATTCGGCAATCACATCACCACTCGCGATTTCAGAACCATCTTCAACCTTGACGGTCCAGCCTTCGAGAATTTCATAAGGCTCAGGGACCATTTCGCTAAAGTCAACACGGACAGAGCGTTGATCAAGGTGCTTTTCACTCTGGACGATATGAGCTGTACCGGTAATCTCGGTAATAATCGCTTCACCCTTGGGCGTACGTCGGGCTTCGAAAAGCTCTTCAACACGGGGCAAACCGGTCGTAATGTCACCACCTGCCGCCACACCACCAGTATGGAAAGTACGGAGGGTCAACTGGGTACCAGGCTCACCAATGGATTGAGCAGCCACAATACCAACTGCCGCACCCAATTCCACCATGGTGCCACGGCCTAAATCTTCGCCATAACACTTCGCGCAAACACCGTGAACCAATTCACAGGTCAATGCGGAACGAACTTTGATTTCAGCAACATTGGCTGCCACGATGCGTCGTGCCAGGTCTTTGTTCACAAACTCATCGCGTTCAGCGATAACTTCACCCGTTTCAGGATGGATCACACGTTCTGCCAACACACGGCCACGTACACGATCGCGGAAAGGTTGACCGGCTTTGGCATCATCAGCTTTAAGGATAATGCCGTCTAATGTGCCACAGTCTTCATTATTGATGATAATATCCTGGGCAACATCCACCAAACGGCGGGTCAGGTAACCAGCTTCAGCCGTACGCAAGGCGGTGTCAGCCAGACCCTTACGTTGACCGTGAATGGAAATGAAGTATTCCAGGGCATCCAAACCTTCACGGAAACTGGATTGAATAGGCATAGGAATAATACGACCACTGGGGTCAGCCATCAAACCACGCATACCAGCCATCTGAGCGATTGGGCCAAAACCACCCTTGGTCGCGCCAGAAATAGCCATGGTAGAAAGGTTGCCAACAGGATCCATGTATCGTCGAACAGCATCAGAAACCTTCTTGGAGGTATCCTGCCAAATGGCGATGATGCCGTCGTTTTGTTCTTGTTCGGTCAACAAACCGCGCTTGTATTCTTTTTGAACACGTTCAACTTCAAGAAGCGCGTCTTTGATCAGCGTGGGTTTCTCAGGTGGAACAGTAATATCAGCGACAGCGAGTGTTGAACCGCTCTGGGTTGCATAGCGGAAGCCGATATCCTTAATCGCGTCGGCAACGATAGTTGTTTCGTCCTGGCCGTCGATTTCGTAAATATCTTCAATGAGGTCACGTACACCACCCTTATCCAATGGGATATTCGTGAATTGAGCCTTTTCGGGCAAAATGTCATTAAAGATTGCACGACCAACAGTGGTGTCAATCAAGCGCACTTCTGCATGGTCCATGCGGTTGTTGTCTTCATCAAACCAAGTCTTCGTGCGAAGTTTAATCTTGGTATGAACTTCAACCTGGTCTAATTGATAAGCCAAAAGGACTTCATCAATATCACCAAAGATGCGACCGTCACCCTTTCGTGGGGTTTCATCGATCATGGTCAAGTAATAGACACCCAAAACCATATCTTTACCAGGGCTGATAATCGGCTCGCCACTGGCTGGCTTGAGCAAGTTTTTGCTTGCGAGCATCAATTCACGGGCTTCTGCAACGGCCTTGTCCGAAAGTGGAACGTGGACTGGCATTTGGTCACCGTCAAAGTCAGCGTTGAAAGCTGTGGTAACCAAAGGATGCAATTGAATAGCACTGCCTTCAATGAGCACAGGCTCAAAAGCCTGGATACCCAAACGGTGAAGCGTGGGAGCGCGGTTGAGCAAGACGGGTCGATCCTGAATGACTTCTTCCAAAACTTCCCAAACCTCAGGACGGTTGCGTTCGATAAAGCGTTTTGCGCCTTTGATATTGGAGGTGTAACCATGGCGATCCAAACCAGCTATGACGAAGGGGCGATAGAGCTCCAAGGCCATTGACTTGGGCAAACCGCATTGGTAAAGCTTAAGGTGAGGGCCAACCACAATAACGGAACGGCCGGAGTAGTCAACACGTTTACCCAAAAGGTTTCGGCGGAAGCGGCCTTTTTTACCTTTGAGCATGTCACTGAGCGATCGCAATTCGCGACGACCACGGCGTGAGAACATACGACCACGTTGAGAGTTGTCAATCAATGAGTCAACTGCTTCTTGGAGCATGCGCTTTTCGTTACGCACGATAACCTCAGGCGCGCCAAGTTCGAGCAAGCGCTTGAGACGGTTGTTACGGTTGATCACACGGCGATAGAGGTCGTTGAGGTCAGAGGTTGCAAAGCGACCGCCATCCAACTGCACCATTGGGCGCAAGTCGGGAGGAATAACGGGTAAAACAGTCAAAACCATCCACTCGGGCTTGTTGCTGGAGCGTCTAAACGCTTCGACAACTTTCAAGCGACTGGTAGCTTTTTTGCGTTTTTGTTTGCTGCGAGTCGTTCGAGCTTCATTCCATAAGCTTTCAGCTAAGGCATTGATGTCTAAACGCTTCAAAATGTCATAAAAAGCTTCAGCACCCATGTCCGCCTTAAAAACGTTACCCCAGCGGGATTTCAGATCACGGTATTGAGATTCGCTCAGGAAGGTAAAGGGATGCAACTCATAAAGCTCATCGCGCAGCTTAGCGTTTTCGGTCTTTGTGAGTTCTTCCTGGTCTTCGAGCAAGCCACGTTTTTCATTCGCGTCGATATCGAAGCGGGCACGAACTTCTTCTTTTTCCTTGGTAAGCTTGTGAATTGCGCTTTCCTTTTCAGCTGTCAGCGTTTCTTCCAGTGCATCAGTGTGATCTTTCACAATTTCTTGCAAGGTTGAAATATGTGCGGCAACAACTTCATTGTTCGCGTCAACGATGATAATTTCACGGCCATCTGCTGAGAAAACTATGGGCTTACGGATCGTTTTGCCGAGCTTGTCATTAATTTCTCTTTCGAGGCGTTGACCTTCTGCAATCGCAGGTCCAAAAAGACCCACCACACGTTCGTCAAATTCCTTATTGGTGCGCTCGAGTTCGGCTTCGATTTCCTTGACACGGGCATCGCGGGCTTTTTTGAGCTCGATAATTTCATCATTGAGCTGGTTGCTCAGTTCGTGTTCAGAAACGCTCATTTCATCTTCAAGCCGTTTCAAGGCTTTTTGACGGGCTTCTTCATCAACATAAGTCACAATGTACTGTGCGAAGTACAAAACCCGGTCAAGGTTCCGTCGGGAAATATCCAAAAGGAGACCAAGATAGGAGGGAATTCTGCGGGTGTACCAAATGTGGGCTACAGGTGCTGCAAGGTCGATGTGCCCCATTCGCTCACGACGCACAGAAGAGCGTGTAACCTCTACACCACACTTATCACAAACAATCCCTTTGTAACGAGGATTTTTATATTTACCACAATAGCACTGCCAGTCGCGGGTAGGACCAAAGATGGCTTCACAGAAGAGGCCATCCTTTTCGGGTCTTAAACGACGGTAGTTGATCGTTTCTGGTTTTAAAACTTCACCGTATGACCAACTACGAACGACCTCTGGTGAGGCCAGATTGATGCGAAGTGCTTCCATTCCTTTTGCTTCCACTCATACCTCCATTTGATGAGGATAAATTAAGACATAAAACGCCCACTGGAAATTCGCATTTCCAGAGCGTTTTGGCTTATTAATACAATTTGCGCAATTTTTGATTATAGTGCCTATTACCTAATTATGTCAAGCGTTTTTGGATGAGTTCGTTGTCTTATTGACTGTTTTCTGCCTAATCATTTTATCTAAACATTATTTTACCATGTTAAAAGTCCGATTTATTATCATTTGTTATTTGATTAGATCCAAGATGGCTCTTATTTTGTGCCGTTAAATAAAAAAATCCCCCCAAAAAGGCTTCTAGTATAGTTTCAGTTTCCCCATCTTGCCAGGTTATGCCTGACCACCCTCTCCTCCGCCCACAGAAAAAGGGATTAATTACCTCAGATACTGCATAGCCGGTAAAGCTGAATAAGAACACGTTTCGTATCTCATGCAAACCTGACACTCTGCCAATACAAGAAGCCTTAATTGTCCTTAAAATACCACTTATTTAAATTAAAAAACATACCCGATTGGGTAGTTTTCTGGATATCTGTCTATTTTGGATGCCAACTTCAGCCTTTTAAGACTTAAATGGCTTCTTCTAATCCAATTTCTTCTTTTCTTTCATACAGCAAAGTAATCAGCTCAGTTCTGTTATGGACATTGAACTTTCCATAAATACCCTTCACATAATACTTCACAGTGTTTTCACTAATGAATAATTCACTGGCAATAACTTTGAGTGTTTTGCCTTCCAACAAGCGGGCGACGACTTGTGACTCGCGTTCAGTAAGATGGCCATAAGTTGCCGTCCTATCTATTTCGATTACCTTGTCTTGTTCTGACAAACGCGAATAAGACACAAGATAAGCATGATTTTTAAGCAAACCTACCAGGTGTTTGTGTAGTGGCGGTAAAAGGATAAGGGTAATGCTTATGAGGATCAATGCCAGATAAGGTGATTCTGGTAGATTTAACTTGCTATGGATAGCCTCTCTTGATAACAAGCCACCTATGATGAGTCCTAATACATTAGCAGATATGCCGACGCCAAATATAAACGGAGGGTTCTTATGCAGGTCAATCATTTCGCCAAGAATACTCCACAAGAACAAATCAAAAACGCCGGAAGCGCCGAGCATCAAAGTATTAATGACAAAAAAGCTCACGGCGCCACGATCCAAAACCATAAAGCCAATAAATGAAAGCGCTACCTTTGATATGGCAACAAAAAGCAAATAAGCCCGGCTAATACGCTTAGGCAGGTTCCTCATGATAAAAATTGAGATAATGTAAGGTATAGCCCAATACCAACTGGTTATCCATTCAATATTAACAAAGGCGGGCTTTACAACGTGGTACATCATACCGGATGTAATCGTCAGGAAAAAAATAAAAAAGCCCAAAAAGAATGTAAGCGTTCTAACGCCTAATTGTTTGGACTGCTCACTATCCATGGCTTCTTCATTGACTTTTGTTTCGCTGGAAAGTTTTAGCCCAAAAAGAAAAGCCAAAACGAGCAGGCCCATAGAAAAGACCAAGCCGACCTTTATAGAAACAAAGGTTGTGATCAACTCAATGCCTATCATGAAGATATTGGATAATATCAATAAATCGGCGACGGTCTTTATCCTTTCATTTTTTGCTGTACCGCTCTGCAAAAAATAGCTCCACCCAGAAACGCAGGCTCCAGCTAAAAATGAGGGAATGATGATGCCTGCATACCACATCCAAGAAGGTGGAAAAAAGAAAATGATGGATAAGACAAAACAGACGACAAATGAAACCAAAAGCAATTTTTTGGCATCAGCCTGGCTTTTAACGAATAGGCCAGCCACCAAAAGACCGATATAGTTTGCGATTAATGCAGAGATGATGTAAACAAAAGGCTCAATTTGATACTTTTCAGCAAGCGAATAAAGTATTTTCCCTTCAATCAAAAGGGACAACAACCACCCAGAAAATAAAGACAGGACGATAATAGAAAGTTTTCTATCATCCAATTTCAAATGATCTTTTTTAATAATTTCTGTTCTAAACAATAGCTTATCACTTTCTAGTTCTAGAAACACAGTCGGTGATTTTTTTGCTTTAGTTCAAAAGATAATAATGAATACAACTTATATCACCGATCAGAATCAGGTTTTAATTAGCTAAACATTTAAACTTAATTGGTTTTATCTATTATAACATTTATACCAAAATCTTCAAAATGACCCGTTCGGGTAGGATAGATTTGTGGTGTTTTTTGGGATAACAGAGCTGATTAACTCAGTTTATGAATTGGGATATCGAAGAAGAATTTGCTCCCCTCACCAAGTTGGCTTTCCACGCGCACAGATCCAGCGTGTTTTTCCGCAATAGATTTCACAATGGCTAAACCCATGCCTGAAACAGTGTTTTCGAAACTTTCATTTTCATCAAAATGATAAAAGCGATTAAAAAGGGATGGCTGGTCAATAGGCGCGATGCCTTTGCCTTTATCTTCAACACGCACATGAAGCCATGAAGCATCTTTTTCAGCAATCACTTGGACCTCCGCCCCCATTGGACTAAACTTGATCGCGTTTTCAATCAAATTGTACATTGCTTGTTGAATTAAGGTTTGGTCAGCCGAAATGAAAGGCGTTGCCATTTTGCTATAATTGGTGAGTATGCTTATTTTCTTTTGTTGTGCGGTTGGCGTTAAAAGACGAACCACTTCATCGGTCTTTTCCTGAAAATCAAAACGAACATAATTGATGGCTTCAACGGTATCCAAACGCTCCAGGTTGAGCATCTTGTTCACCAGGCGATTCATGTTTTCAGTATTATCTTCAATCAGCTTGACATAAGTTTGCTGCTCTTTATTAAGATTACCCATTCGTTGCAAAAGGATAAGATGACCTTTGATCATCTTTATTGGTGATTGCAAGTCATGGCTGATATTACTGATAAATTCAGTTCTTTGCTGATTAATTTGAGTCAACCAAGCGTTATCAACCAATAAAACAACCGCACCATCTTCCTTTCCAAAAATTGTCAATGGGTAAAACTCCATATCAAAACTAGAGCCGTTGGCGAGCTCAATACCCCCGTCATAAACTTGATGCTGGCCACCCACATTAAGTAGATCCAGTAATCCTTGATGTTTGAAGAGATGTTTTCCATCCTCTAGTTTTAACAAATCGTTCGCTTCACGCGCTAAGCCCTTAGCGCTTTCATTCATAAAAGTAATATGATGCTCTTTGTCTAAAATAAAAATGGCGTGTGGAATCGTATCCAAAGTGGATTCAAATGTGTTCTTATCGGTTAGTAGCTGTTGGGTCTCTTGCTTGGTACTCATTGTTACCGAAGCTCTAAAAGCCAGCTCTTGATAAAACTTGATATCCTCTGGCGAAAACCACTTTTTCTGCTCGAAACCAACCCATAGGATGCCATGCAAATGACCTTTATCGGTTAGAGGCAAAGCGATAATCGATTGTGGGTAAGGCGTATTTGCGCTGAGTCCAAAATACTGGTCGACTTTGATATCCGTCAAAACCAATTGATCCAGATGCCCAATCTTATCCAATATTTTCGCATCCAGATAAGCATAAAGGCGCGTATTCTCGCCTTGACCAAACCTTGATCGAATGTTGGGCAATTCCCCATTTAGACTGTCATCCAACAACAAAAGCCTGGCGGAACTGGCGTCTCGGGTCAATGCCGCACGTAACACGGAAGATAAAATGAGGTCATAGCCTTCTTTTGAGTAATGCGTTGGGTCGAGCGATAGCAAGCGTGATTGGGCTTCATGTCTGAATTGAAGGTTCTTTCGTAAGCGTTCTAGCGCAAGATAAAGCCCTCTTTCTTTCGGATTGCTTGGCTTTGCCAACAACTCTTGGTCATAGGTACCGTTGCTAAGCAAACGAATTTGATCAATAGCAGATTTGAGTTCATCGCCATTATTGGGCTTCCTAATGAAGTCTTCTAAACGCCAGATGACTCGGAACCATTTATGTAAAGCCCAGTAAAGAATGGCGCTTAGAATCATTCCCGGCAGCAAACTAAGCCATACGAATAAGCAATATCGCAATACATGCCAACCAAAATCTAGCCTTAAGAATAAGGTGCGTGTTCCAATAAGAATAAGAATCAGTGGTATCGTACTAAACCAGGTGAGCAAGAAGAACATCCAATGATTCTTTTCCCGCCATTGCGATCGTTGAAGCTGAGGAAATGTCAGAAATTTGCTCAATATCACAGGTAGACCAGGTAGTAACACTAATAAGGCTGGATCTTGTTTAAAGAAGATAACTTGCGCTAAACCTGATAAAAACCCGATGATAAAAGCAGGCTCAAGCCCGTCTAAGCCTAAAGCAAAAACGCTCAAGGGAATGTGCAAAAAAGCAACATACACAAAACCAGGGCCAAAGACATCAGCGATATCCAATGCATTTATATCAACTTTTATTCCTATAAGGTTGACAAGGATGAACAATATAAGCAAACGTGCAATCTGCCAAAATTTCTTTTTGTCTAATTTCGGATTTTTTTGGCGCAGGTAAAAAACTGCCCACACAAATAAAGCGAAAAACACCGCCAAAAGAATCCATGTACCTGCTGGCATAGGTCTGGACTGTTCTAAAGCAAGCACTGTCATCGGAATTTGGGGTGTTTTCATCGCACAAAGATTATAGCATGTGTGCCGAAATTATTCGGTCAGAGGCTCCCATTCTGCAACAATTTCCATTATTCTTTCGACAACGCCATCAATGGTTAAATCGTCGGTATTAACCAAAATGGCATCCTCAGCTGCCTTCAAAGGTGCGTGTTCACGTGACGAGTCAATCACATCGCGATGACGCAACATCTCGATTGTTTTTTCCAAGTCAAGCATGTTGCCACGTGCTCGCTCTTCCAACAAGCGACGTTGAGCGCGGACTTCAATCGAAGCGTCCAAATAAATTTTAAGATCCGCTTTGGGTAAAACAACCGTCCCAATATCACGACCCAGAACGACAATCTTACCTTTTTGCGCAATTTTGCGCTGCAACTCGGTCATAGCTATGCGCACTCCAGGGTAAACTGAGACCTCAGACACACAGCCATTGACTTCGTTGGAACGAATTTCCCAAGTTCGGTCCTTTCCATTAATGAGCACATCGAATTGTCGACCGTCGTTTACAGTAGCAGGCACAACATCCACATCCAGCTTTTCTGAAAGCGCAGTGACTGCAGCTTCATCCTCAATCGGCACGCCTGTTTCAAGAGACTCACAGGCTACTGCTCGATACATGATACCTGTATCCAGCCAGACATAGCCAAGTTTTTCAGCCACAATGGCGCCAATCGTAGACTTTCCCGATGCCGCAGGGCCATCGATTGCAATTGTGTTTGGAATAGGTTTACAAGAACTTGTTTTCATTATTGAGTCGCTCCACTAAATAGTTTTGTTTGTGCCCACAAAAAGGCACCCTCGACTTGCCATTGGTTTATTGGCAAAATCATACTTTTTAAATAAGTTTCAAACCGCATCTGGTTCCAGGGTAAGACTCTACTTAATTCAATGCGAGTGCCCCTATAAGGTTCTGGATATCTGGCTAGGTTTTCGGTTTTGCTCAAGACAATTTCAGGACTTGATACTTCTTTATTGACCAAATAATCTTTAAAATGCCATCTCAAATCTTGATTGATGTCATCATAATGGACATTTGCTTCGACCTTGTTATAACGCCCATAGCTGTCAAAAATAGATAAAGAGTCCAATTGATGGCGATTACCCAAAACAATCGGTCCATAGGAGAGTGTCAATTGAGTTTCTTGTTCAGTTTTGGTCAAAGCGTTAAATGTTTGTGCAAAGCTGCCCACAGTAAGGACAAGCACTAATGCCACTGTAAAAATAAGGAGTGCATTTTTAACTTCAAAGGCAAGAGAACTTAGCCAAATCAAAACCAAAATTAATAAAATCCCTGCAGCTGTAGCAATGCCCGTTTGAATAAGAATTGTTCGTCCTAAATTACTGCTAAACAACTGCAAGGCCATCATGCCAACATAAACCATCAAAACAACGGTAGTAAAAAAAGCCGCGATTTTTAGTGCTGGCCTTTCACTAATACTCAATTTGATTTGGGATAACCATTCTGCACACATGATCCATAAAGGAACAATGATTAACACCGCCACTCCCATATCTTGTCGTGCAAAACCAATCGTAGCAAACAGTCCATAAAGGAGGACACAAATCAGGCCTTTTTTAATGTTGATAGAGTTTGTGTTTTCTTTGCTTAATAAATATGCTATCGCGCCTAATAAGGCTAAAATCGCAAACTTTATAATGACGTAAAAAACATGATAGACAGGTAATTGATAAGCTTTCACAATCAATCCGACAAAGGTTTCCAGTCCTACACCAATTTGACCTATACCAGATGGTTGCAATAAAAAGCCAGTTGATACGAGTAAAACAGTAACCAAAAAAGCAATAAAGAATTGCAGCCACTCTTTTTTATCAAGTAAGACCTTATTAAAAATCAGCCGGTTTTCAACTTTAATGATGCGATTTATTAGCCAAAATCCTAAAATGCCTAGGACAAAAACCCAAAAATAATAGCCGCCTAAAAAAGCAATACCAAATAGCACACCAGATAAAAGAAAGTTCCTCTTATTAAAGAAGTAATAAGCCCAAACCAAACCTGCCAGAGCAATCAAAGGCGTATTAAGTTGCCTGGACATACTGACCATAAACCAATCCAAAGACATCGCCAAAGCAAGGATGACGCCAAATTTGAAACTCTTTTGTTTTGCGAAAACAAATGCGGCTAAAACGAGAGAAACACCTGCTATCAACGGAACCAAGCGTGCGATAATATTTCCACTTCCAAGCACATAAAACAACACGCTAGTCAAACCAGTGTAGGCTGGTAATGCTGAAGAACCCAAAGATTCATTTCTGGATATCGCCAAAGCATCAGCTGCTAAAGTCGAATCAACCTCGGTAAAAGACATCGAGGCCAGTCCGATCAAGCGAACAGTTAAGGCAATTAAAAGAATTGCCAAAATCCAAATGGTATGTTTTGATTTATCTCTTAATTTGAGGTGTTCTTCATGTTCCATTATCAGCATCTCATCTAACTTCGTAAATCGTCAGTGTTTCAGTTTCAAAAACTTGCTCAAAAAGTTGTTTAATCAGAGGGTCAGTCACCCGATAAACATCCCTTTCATAATTACCAAATACTATATACCGAATATTATACTGACGAATAATCTCATAAATGCGTTCACTATTCTTAGTGCTATACAAGTCACGCAAATCTTGTTGCCTTGAGCCAACTTCTTGACCTCCTCCTCGCCATTGGTGTTCGTGACCAACCCATCCCAGGATCGAGGGCATACCCGAGAAAGTGGATATCAAATTGTATGTGGTGTAAGAGCCACCTTGTTCTGCAACAGCTTCAGCCATCACGCCTGTTGGCGCGCTTTCCAACCACTCTGCAGCCAACATGGCATCAGGATAACTTTGTCTAAAAACTCTTTTTCCATCCAGGCTAAACCCCATATGAGGTTTAAAACCTTCGGTTTTATTCCATATTTCTAAAACAGGATAAACCAAGCCCGCACAAACTGCTATCAAGCAACAGACGGCAAGTGCCGCAGAAAATTGTCTTTTCACCAAATGCCAAACAATCCATATTAAGAATAAAGTCGCCAATGCCAGCGCAATCCAATCGGCTCGCAAAGAACCAAAAGGAGCTGGAAATGCTTTGATGTCATTCAAGCTTAAACCAAATGCCAACAAGCCAAGACAAGCGATGAGAGCTGTAAATAAAGCGTTGGGAACACCTTTATTTTTTACTCTTCTAAACAGAAAAACAATGGCGTAGCTTGCCGCAATCGACCAAACAACCCAAGCTTGAAAGTAAAACTTAAAGATTGTATTCATTCGCCAGCTAAACTGATCTCGTAAATAGATAAACTCTGGAGCCAAGGTTAACAAGGCCCCTAAGATAATAAGGAAAAGAACAAAAATGGTGTGCCAGGGCTTTTGTGATGCATCTTCAACATCATCAACCGGCGTATCTTCCTCACCATGAGGTTCTTGTTTTTTATCCAACAATAATGATAGTCCAAGAGAAATGACCACAAAGATACTTAAAGCTGTCCCAGGTGATTTCAGACGTGCCAAGATACTATCAAAGAGTAACGATTTGCTACTTGTCGCCGCTTGCAGGCCCAAAATAAACCCACTCGTAGCTTCTTTGGAGGTCATCAACCAACCCAGACTCCAGGATAGGATAAAGAGTAGTAAAAACAGGCCAAAAGTAATCAATACCGCTGTGCCCAATCTTTTATAAGCTTTTTTAGAAAAGAATGAGAAGCCTAAATAAGCCAGTAAAGGGATTAAGAAGGGACCAAACATGACCCAATAGTTTTTTCCAGGCGTAAAAAATGCCAAGCTGGGTAAAATGCCGCCAGCTTGCGATGCAAAGCTCAGATAAAAAGGCAAATAAAGCAAAACGCTTCCCAATCCACCAACAATGATCATGCCGAAGAACTCAATAACTCTGGCAGTTTTCCAACCATCTTCTCTATAGCGTCGATATACCAAACATGCGGCGATTAATGCCAAGTAAAACGGAAAGTCCCAAGTGTTCATAAAGGCAATGCCGCCTAAACTTAAAAGCGCCAATCCAACAGTAGGTAAGTCATAGCGGGCAAAAACATGAGCCTTATTCGAAGATTTCTCCCATCCTCCTTTAATCGCGTTTAAAGCTTGCGCGATGGCGAGCAACACAAAGGGCATGCCTAACATATGTGGGTGGATATCCGACAGCAAATAAGTAAACTGAGGGAATTCGTCAATCACTTCGATGGCGTGACCGCTCATATTTTGGTCACGCAAAACGCGGCTTGCTTGCCACCAGGACCATCCTCCCCGATGAGGTCGCCAAGAGGCTTCATGAGGGGGGTTTTCCAGTTCCGGAATATTGAAATCTTTCCAAAATGAGCTTTGGGTTTCTTGACCTGTGGTTTGATCTAAAGCAATTCCACGTGAATGAGCAGAATCCAATGCACCGAACCAGTTAGAAACGAAAAGCAACATGATTGGTGCAAGCAATGCAAACCACTCAACTTTCTTAGACAGTAAACGAGCATCTGCTTCTTTTGTTTTGGCACGTTTTCCAAAAACAATCAAATCGGACAACAAACCAAAAGCGCCAATAGCACTCAAGCCGAACCAAAACGAACTTATCAGGTTATAGCCAATTGAGGCGCTGACTTGCGTTATCTTAATCAGCATCGCCGAAAGGACATAGCCAAAATAGTAATATGAGATACCATAGCCAGAAAGCCAGGGGTCTAGCGGAGGAAAAGTTTCCGAGCGCAAAATGCCATTGATGAAAGCCATTTCCATAAATTTTTCGGTATGAATGATGTCTGGGTTGGCTGCGCGAACAACCGTCCAAATACCAAAGAAGATTAAAAACACGCTTTCAGTCACAAGAATCGTATTGCGATTTTCGGTTACCCAATTCCAAATCGTTTTCCAACCAACGCGATAAAGAATGTAGCCATTAATCAGAATGATGAAAACAAGAACAGTGATTTGAGAAGACAAAGAATTCCGCATCAAGCCCAAAGAAACCATCATCCAATACAAGAAACCCCATGTCAAAAGTCCAATTGGTTTCGCTAAATAATAGCCTCTGGAGGGCAGCTTAGTAAACAGACGCCAAGTCAATGGCAGAGAAATCCAGCCTAAAAACAAGCCAAAAAGCAGCCATTTAATAAAATCAAGCATCTCGTTCCACCTTATAAATCACAGTATCGCCATCGCGATAAACTTCATGCCAGAATTGGCCATCCAGTACCTCAAATTTATCCAAACCTTCGCCAAAATAACGAATCCGTTCAAGCTGTCCAACAATAATATAACTGATGTCGTGCTTTTCGATGTATTCTTTCACAAAAGCCTGGTCCGTACTCGTGTAAAAATGGTTGACACTGTCAACTCTGTCCCAGACCTCATTGTTTGCCCAAATCGCACGCTGTTGGCGTTGGTGATAATTCCACCCAACCACGCTCGGTAAACCAGTGTAAATCGTATAGCGATTGCCCCAGGAATACTCAAAAGCCTGACCTTCGAGAATAACCGGTGAGCCTTGAACATTTTCTTGTAGCCAAAGAATCGCCCGATAATCCTGCCCTAAATCCATGTGGATTGAATCGAGGAAAAAAGTCGAACTTTCCATGTATTTCATACCATCCAATGTATGGGGTGCGGAAGCCGACATACGGTCTGTCGCTTTGTCACGAGTCGCAAGTAGCGGAAAAAGAAGCGCAATAAGAGCAAGGATAATTAAGGGCGCTTTTAACAGGATGCGTCTTGATTGTGACCATCTTGGCACTTTTTTCAACACGATGACCAAACCACTCGCGGCAGCAAGGTTTATCAACAGCCATGCTTGCATATAGAGCTTAAAGACGACATTCATGCGTCCAATATCGCCAACAAGATGGACCAACTCAACCACGATTGTTAATAGAAAGCCTGTACCAACCATGAAAAACAAAAAACGCTTGAAATCACTCTGCGTAGGCAAAAGCAATAACACGAGAGCCCAAACACATACTGGGATAGCAATGAGCGCAATTGGCGCTTTTAAAACTAATAAAACTAATAATAAAACGAGCGCAAGCACGCCACCAGCTATCAGCCACCGTTTAATCGATAGGCTAAGGTTCAGCTCAGACATACGGGTTTTAGCAGTCCATTGATAAGTTTCCCATGCAAACCATGCCAGAATGATAAAAAGTGCCAAACCCCAATGCGTGAGATAGGATGAAATCGGCGTTCGATCACCTTGCCAAAAGCCGACTTCCGTAAACCCTGGCATAAAATGGCTGTTAAAAGCATGATACATGCCCATGCTCAGAGCGTAAAGAAGTCCAACAGAAAGGACACTCATAATGACTCTAATCAACCATTCTTGGGTCTTAGGTAACCTAAACCCGACACCGTACCTGGCGATAACATAAACAATGACACATGCTGCAAGCGCAAAAAAGGTGTACAGATCCCAGGTATTGGTCGGTTTCAAGGCACCAATAATCAAGCTGCCCACGACAAAAGTCAATATTATCCCTAAGTAATCTTTCCATTTTGAAACATTTAATATCAATTTGCGCGAAAGCAACGACAATGACCAGCCAATCGAACTCATCACAATCGGTAAAGCGATTAAATGAGCATGCAAATCACCATACAAAAAAGTGAAGTACGGAAATTCAGTAATCGGCTCCCCAGGTATTGCACGGCTTGGGTTCCAATACCAATTGCCAGGAGGAATGGGCAAAGTACTCCCCTTAAACATGTCTCCTATGCCTCTAAAAAAGGCCGTGAACCTTTGCCACACATTTAATTCTTGTAAGGAAATTCCTCTCGCACCTAGCATCAGCCAGGCGTCTGTTAAAACCTTCAATTCTCCCAAATTGCCCAGGAAACAAACCAAAGCCATGCCAGCCAGCCCGGCCCAAAAAGAGACACCAAACAACTTCTCAGGCGAGTCTTTACGTATGAGCTTGCTAACATTCCAAACGACACTAAAAGTACCAATCGATAACAAGGCATACCATAAGGGCAAGATAAGGTTATAAGCCACAACTGGGATGATGCCTAAAGCTTTGATAGGCATACCAACAATGACTTGACCATAATAGTAATAATTGATGTAGCCTCCCTCAAACCAAGGGTCATAAGCAGGAAAACGACTACTCTTTAGCACCGCATTGAGGTATGAGAAATCCATCGGTTTCTCGCCACCTTTCCATTGATGCCATAGATCGGGATTTAGATATCTGACCCACAAGAAAAAGGCAAAAGCCAGCAAGGCTAATGCCTCGATGACTAAGAATTGCTTCCAAGAATGTTTGATTGATTCAGCCAAAGATTGGCGGCTCAACAAACCAACGATGATGCCGAGGACTCCAATACTGGCAAGCACAATCCACAGCATTTGGCGAGTAACCAAAACCCCATTTGAGCCCAAGACAAAAGCTAACCAGGCAAAAAGCAACAAGCCAATCAGTTTAGAGAAAGCATAACCCTTGTCGCGTAAACCTTTAAAGCCAATATGAACCAAGGGGAAAACGAGCCAACCTAAAATACTCACAAACAAATAAAAGACCAAAACAGAGATGATGGGCGAACGGTTTACCCAGGACTTGCGATCAAATAGCTCAGCCCATGTGCCACCTACTCTTTGGTTTTCTAAAGCTTCCTCACCAAGCATCAATGTCTTTGCCCCATCGACAGGCGCCTTATAACTATTTGCTTGCTTTGGCGTCAAAAAGACCGCTTTGCTTAAATCAACACTATCAAGCTGATCCAACAATTCGGGCTTAAAGGTCTCAGATTTCTTAAATAAAATAACTTTTGGATGATCGTAAACCGAAAAGGCTTCTTCAGCGAATTGATCATTAAAGGTCTTTCCAAAAAGTGTTGGGTAAGATGTGAATGTTTTTACCAGCTCAAACCCTAAGTCCCCAGTAAACATCCCTGGTTCTGCAATGTTGTAACATGTCACAACATCCATATCATCCGGGCAACCCATCAGTTGACGGTAGTAAAATGTGCTCAATGGGTAGCGTTCAGGAACGCGTGAAATCGTACCCCACTGACGGTTCGAGCTTATAAAGATGTAATCACTTGCGTTTAAGGTGTCTTTAATGCGCATCAGCTTTTGGGCGTCATCAGGCCAATAAAGCTCCAGATTCAAGCCGCCTTGATAAAGCCCACCATCAGGCTGATAAGCAACATAACCCGGCGTGGACGTTGGTAGACCGTCATCCCACGAGGATTCGTGCGTTGGCGCGTATGGGCTTAGGCTTATTTCCCCGTCTTCTCCGACAAGTTCGATGGTCAAATCCAAAACCTGGGAATGCTCGAGCAAAATAGGCGTGTCAAAGGTACCTTCTACTTCCTTTCCGCGGCCATCTCCTAAGTCAAGGAAATCCCCCTTAATAAACACACTCTGGGTTTGCTTATTTTCCTCGCCTTCAGTGGATAGTGTGACTTTTAAGGTTTTATCTTGTTGTGACTGCAAAACATCCAGAACAAAGGGCAAGTAAACCGATTCGATCGTACCAGGTTTGGCGAAATATACTTTATCCCGATAAGGGGCATCTTTGCTTATTCGTTGGTTTATGACTTTAAGCGTCTGGCTTTTTTGCTTACTCGCTTCATCAAACCAACTTAATTTTGGTGAGCCGTTAAAATAGATACTGCCAGCCTCAAAATCAGCTTGGATTTCGATCACATAATTCTGGTCCTTGTTTATGTCCAATAACTCTGAAAAAGGTATGACTAATTCCGATTGGTTTTGATCTGGATTAACAAGATTTTGATAAGCAGGAATAGCTTCTGGCAAGACATAGCCACTACCAATTTCACGCAAATTAACCTTAAAAAGAATATTCTCGTTGTCATTGGTATAAAGCTTCACTTCAGGGAAAATCAAGGTTTGCAGCGAAACATTTTCCTTCAGCGAAAAGGGAATGTGTAGCGTCTTTCCAGGTTCTAAGATTGCGCCGGACCTAAACCTCGCAGGCTGAGAAAACTCTCCATCAGCCGTGCTCATCCCAAAATTTATCGGTCCAGGAACATTCTCCAAAATCCATTCCGAAGCTTCAACGCGAGTTACAGGTCGTGTGTAGATCCGTGTAAAAGCCCAGGCATAAGCCGCGCTGCCAACAATGGCTAGGATGGCAAGCGCTACACCCGCTCCGCGAACAAGCGAACTGGATATGTTAATTTTCTTAAACGAAAACATTGGTGGATGAGAAATAAGTAGGTAAATCAACCAACCAGCAATTAATGCTAACAAAGGATATATCGGCAATAAGTAACGCATCGCTTTGACCCACGCGAAACCTTGCCAAGCAAAATAAACGCCAGTCCAGGCTAATAATGGCAAATGAACAAGCTCTTTGCGCTTGATAATCTTGTAAAGCATCCCCAAGGCGCCCAAAAAAGCCGTAAGCGCAAAGGGAATTCCTATGCCCCAAAGCACCAAATTCTTTACAGAAAAGGTCAATTCGCGCCGGGTCCACTGCAAGGCGGGAGGAAAGTCAACCTCACCGGTGGCTTGGCCACGCAAACTCTGCATGCTTCCCCACCAACCCTCGTTGATTTTCATCCCAAAAAAACCGGGACCATCAAAGGCATAAGGCTGAAAAAACCTGAAAACCAAAAAACTAAATATTCCAGCAAGCGCGATTAAGACAATACTGGGTATAAGACCCTTTTCACGGTCTTCCCTGGGAGTCTGAAAATACCGCACGAGTTCGACCAGTGGAAGAAGTAAAGCTAATGAAATTGCATTAATCTTTGAGGCTGTCGCCATCCCCAATGCTAAACCAAAGAATAGAAATCTTAATATGTTTCCGAAGCTGAAAGGTCCCGGGACTGGTTTGTTGTCACCCGGATCAACCTTTTCACTCTCATACCGAATGGGGTATTCGGCTCGTGGTCGCTTTAAAATCAAAACAGCGGCTAACACCGTCAACATCGCAAAAGTGTTGGTAAAGGAATCCACCGTCATAAAATGGGCTTGCTGAATCGGCAAAACTGCAAAAGCATAAAGCGCTGCGCCGCCAAGCCCAACCCATTTATTGTATAAAAATAAACCGACCAAAAAAACCAAGAGAATAGTCACAATGTCAAAATAAGCAGACAATTCCCGACCAACCAAGGTGTTCATGTCGTAGCCAGTTTGCCCCGTCCATTCACCAACATAGCGGATAATAAACACAGGCAAAGTGCCATAAACAAAAAAGCCAAATCCATGATTTGATGGATTTAACGAAGATTCCGAAGTGTTAAAGTATTCAGACAATGATCCAACCGGACGAATACTGCCCATTACTTGGGACAAAAAGCGCTCGTCTGGATGTAAATGCCGTCCCTCATCCCAATTCGTGTTCATCAATCGCAAAGCGGAACCAGCCAAAAGAACCAGCACCAGACCAATACTCACGATTATATTTGTTAAGGCTAACTTCTTATTTCTATCCATATAGTTTGCTTTCAATGCCTTTATTCGCCAGGTACCAAGTAAATGACGAAATCTTTACCGACTTGCGTGCTCTGAACCAAGGATTCTACTCCATTTGGAAATAGCTCTTTCAAACGAGACATTTCCTCAGTCGCTTCGGGGTTCAAAACAAACAATTTCGCGCCCTGGTCTTCTTTAATCCCATCAAATCCAGCAGCATCCATTAAAAGCTCGTTTGCTGGTAAACCGGCCATAATGGCTACTGCCCGCTCGTCCACCCAATGTGGATAACCTACTACCCTGGCTTTGGCTTCCTTACCATAGGTATTTTTAAACTTGTTGATCGTTTGAGCGATATCGCTCGTATTCCAAGCATTTTGTTTAAAGTTTTTTGGGTAAACATTATGTAAAAGATGGCCATTGCCAAAAATAATGACAGCAGAAATGACAATTAAGAAAACAAGTTTTACTTTTTGATGGCGCTTAGCCATTTGCTTAAATATCATGTACAGTCCATATCCAACCAGCAAAAATGCAGGTATAGCTAAGCCAAAAGCCCGGCTCAACGAAGGGTTTTCCAAGGGGAAAGCGATCGACATAACACTCGGCAGTAAAAATACAATCAATAAGATCAGGATGGCTAGCCATTGCCAGCGTCGCTCGGCAACATAACGCCAGATCACGCCAAGCAATCCAACGATAAATAAAACCGCACTAATCAGCTCTAAAGCCGGACGATTCGCAATGCCATCCACCCAACTGCTGCGATTGGACCAATGCATAATCCCCAAACCAGGCCATAAATTTTTGAGGAATACCAAGACTGGTGACCCCTCAATCATCACTTCTGTGTTGCCCAATCGGCTAAGAATAGGCTCGAAATACACTCCCGGATAGATCTTTATAAAAACCAACAAAGGAATAGCCATTATCAGCATGGCAAACAATCCTAAACTTAGTCGGGGTTTCCAGTGCAATTGTTTCCGCTCTTTCCAATGGTGCAATATCCAAACAATGTAAAAGACCAAACCCACGATCGGCATCATCAAAAAGAGTTTGTTACTGAGTAATCCCAATCCAGACACAATACCAAAAAGAACGAAATCCAATTGTCTATCTTTGAGTAAACCACGAAAAAGGAAAAACAATGCCGCAGAAAGAATAGGAAAGACCAATCCGCCACCAATCATGGCATAGTTCTGTAACACCGGCCAAAACCCTAGGCCAAAAGCCAAAACCGCGCCTAAACCGACCCATTTATTTAATAGCAAGCGTCCCAAGTAAAACAAAAAGACCAGCCCAACAGCAAAACTAAACGCTTGCCCCACATAAGACGCTAGCAACAAAGAGCCAGGGCCAAAAAACAAGCTCACGAAAGCCAGCCAATAATAGTTCAAAGGCTCGCCGACAACATTACGAGGGAAAAACATCTCCCAAGATCCAGCCCGTATCTCTTCCACCGAAAGATAAGTTTCAACCTGTTGGCTCACCAATTCAATCGGCAGCTTGAGTAAAAACAAGATGTGGAAGACTAAAAGTAGTATCACAACGATGAACAAAGCCAGATAAAATGGTTTATCCTGAAGGATTATTTCCTTGAGTGAAGGCCGCTTTTTTCTTGTTTCAACTAAGTCTTCGGCTTCTTTTTTGAGCGCGATGTCCCAGTCCCAAAAACCGTAAATCAAAGCCGCCATACTCGCCAACCAAATGAGCACTTGAAACCAACCCAAACCATTGTTCAGGAAAAGGACAAAAGCCAATCCACCCATGATAAAAGCGGATGAAAGTGTCATCCAAACATTCTTTTGCGACGTCGCATGCCGGTTATTGAGCAAAGTCTGGGGGTTTTCAATATTGAGTCGGTCGGTTTTTAGAGAAATAAATATGCCGATACCAGCGAGTAAAATCAAAACCAAGCCAAACCCTGGTGACTTACTTAACTTATATTCAAAAATGAGTTGTGCAATAAAGAGAACCACCACAGAAGCAAAAAACAACACAGCTGGCCGCTTTGTCTCAGCCACCGACTCCTTGGAAGCAAGCTTTTGGTTGACATCATCAACCTCAGACACAGAAAGCAAGTCATCGTTGTTCGCCATATCATCCAAACCAGCTTCAACAGTTACCTGCGGCCTTGAAAAGAGCTTCTGTTTAATATAGTCAATAACCCTTAGATCTTCCTCGGGGTGATGGTCAAATCTTGGCATGTCTCTATTTTAACAGCTTATGCGATTATGTTGGTGTTTAGAAAAAACTTTCCGGCTTTTCCTCTGGAAGATTTTATGCATCTCGCCAGGCATAAAGGTATTTCAAGTAATGATGGACTTTATTATCATAAGTCTTCGTGAAGTATCCCAAGGACTCAAAATGGTCTATCAACTGATCAATCGTCTGCCCGGGTTCATTTTCATGCACTTCCATGATGATGCGCTTGATGCGTTTGAAGGTTTGAGGTGTTTGGGTCAAGAGGATATCATGCCCAGTACCTTCACAATCAAGTTTCATCAAATCCACATCCTCTGTCACGATGGTCTCAAGCATGTCTGCCAAAGAAATCACCGGAATGCTGGTGCGTTTAAAATATTCATCAGACTCCAGGGTCTCTTCGGTACTGCGGGCGTGGATAGGGTCATCATTATGGATCTCAAGCGTGATTTCACCGTTTGATTTCCATACCCCAATATTATGTGTTTCGATATTCTTGAGATTGTTCGCCCGAATATTTTGGCGCAAAATATTAATCGACCCAGGATTCGGCTCAAAAACATAAACCTTTCCCTCTGGCACCTGCAAAGCCGCTTCGACCGTAAAATCGCCAATTGAAGCACCGATATCGACAACAACCCAATCAGGCTCAAAGGGTTCGCTGTAGCGCGTATAAAACCGATCAATCAGGCTTTCTTTGACCGACCAAGCTTCCATCTTACTCGTCACCGCCATGCTGATGTTTTCACGACGCAAATTGAGCCAACGTAAGCCATTAAAGGGCTTACCTAAAAAGATAGCAAAAAGTGTGCCCCAATTTTTGACACCAATCAAAAGCTCGATAATCGACCACAGATAGTAGCCGATTTTGCGAAAGAAACGCCTCACAAACCGCCCTTTCGCGCGATGAAGAAGCTACACACACCATCCTCACAACGCGCTTCATCTACCAAACGTCGTATCATCTTAAAACGTCTGAAAGGATTTTTACGACTGGGGAAAAGCACCCATTTACCAAACAACTTTTTCCACAAAAGGTTAGGCAAGCCACCCACATGCCCGCGTTCAAGCACATGCAAAGCCCAAACCGGAAAGTAGTTAAAGCTTTCCACACTTTCAAAACCCGCTTCTTTCAAACGCGCGGTCCAAACTTCGGGACTGTCCAAATTGACATGTCGTGAAATTTTATTGAAAAACTTTTCATATCGTCGTGCCAAACCTTTCAACCCCAATCGATTGAAAAAGGCTTGCCCCCAAAGCTTTTTACGCCAGCGATGGTTGGGCACAGCGAAATAAAACACACCGCCCTCTTGCAAAGCGCGATAGGCTTCGTTTAGCACCCCTTGCACATCGGGTATATGTTCCAAGACAGAATTGCTCAAGGCGAAAGCAAACCCGCCATCACCAACCGGCAAGCTATGCGCATCCGATAACGTTATCAGATGATACGCATCATATTTCAAGGCTTCGACACTCGGTTCAAGCCAGGGGTCAAAACCAAAATATTTTTGGTCCGCCAGCATTGCCCAGGCAAAATGGCCATCTCCCGAGCCAATATCTAAAACAGGTTCTGCCAGTCCCTCCACAGGATAAAAGCTTTGCTCCACTGAGCGCAACATCGCCCGAAAATAAGGCAAATGAAAACATTGATTTTCTACAATTTGGTCAAGTTCAACAGCTGTTAAAGCTCTACTCATTAATCAGCCTCTCAAATTCTTCTAAATAGCGCAAGGCAACCTGCCCCTGCTGAAATTGTGGGAGGTATTCTACCGGAATTTGCCGGTTTTTGTGTAAATTGTCTTCCAAAACCGCCAAAATACCAGCCGCCAAAGCCTCTGCATCACGCAAAGGCACAATCCGCCCCATACCGGTTTGCAACACTGGCTGTCTCACACCTGGCAAATCACTCGCCACAATTGGCGTACCTTGGCTCAGGGCTTCTATCTGTACTATGCCAAAAGATTCGGTCGAATTCAAACTGCTAAACACCAGGAGATCACAGGCGCCAAAGAAAGCTAAAAAATCCTCATCCGACAAATATCCCGACGACATCCACTTCTCGCCAAATTCAGCCACTATCGTCGTAATTCGGTCCTGATAGGCCTGCTCGCCAACCACACCCTTCCACGCACCGGCATGCACGACACGTGCCTGTGGAAATCGCTCCCATACCAAAGGCAAGGCTTGCGCCAGATACTCATAGCCCTTCTCTCGCGCCACACGACCTGCCAATCCCAAGACAATATCGTCAGATGCAATGCCAAAACGCGCCTTAAAAGCTGACACTGCTTCTTGAGATACCTGGGAAACATTTACCGGCGTTGGGATTTCAATCGTTTTCGCCAAATAGTGTTTCAAAACCGGCGAATGCTCAGCGTAATCCAAAGTGTTTTGCACGATTAAATCCGCGCGCCTTAGGCTCAAACGCCCCAGTAGCGAAGTCCCCCACACAGCGAGTTTCTCAAACCAAGAGTCGCCAGCCACAATGTCACAATGGTAGGTCACCACCAATGGCTTGCCATATCGCTTTGCCACTCGACTAAGCACAAAAGATTCAAACTGAGGCAGATGCAGGTTGATCACATCCGCCCATTGGATCCATTCGCGTGCCACGCGAGCCAAAGAGGGCATAATCACCCCCTTCGAAAGCCACATCCCCACCGGAACGCGCACTACCTTCACCCCATCCAAATCCTCGTTTAAGGCCAAAGCTGGCTCTTGCTGCGAATATTGTGAGGTTAAAACCACAACTTCATGCCCTAAATCCACCAAACCACGTGCCACGCGCAAGGCGTAAATAGAAAGCCCGGATTTGTAGGGTTCAAAGTAGGTGCTTGAAAGAAGTATCTTCATATGCTAAAACCTGGCTTTTATAGAGCTTTCCAAAAGCCTTTCAAAATCTCAATCAAATTGCCAAAACCGCTTAATCTAACGTGATTGGCGGATCGCTCACAGGATCATCATTCGTTTCAGCGCCGTCATCCACAGGCTCGGCTTCTGACGCCTGGTCCACGTTTTTACGCGCAAAATTAGCCTTGCTCACCAGCTTACCGATGTTTTCACCCAAGGCATACACGCCAATCACGCCCAATATACTTGGCACAATCAGCTGAAAGACGTGCATCACCAACGCAATTGCCACCGCCGGCTCTGCCTGCGCGCCAACCAGAGCGTATGCGCGTTCAAAACCGACTTCATACACACCAATGCCACCCGGCAAGGAAGGCAGCGCCATAATAAAGGTGCTCGCTGGCACGACCAAAAACGGCCACCACCACTGCGCACCAGGCATAAACTCATTTTGCAAAAGATAAACCTGCAAAATCGCGAACAGCCAGCTCACAAATAAGAGCACAATCGCCAAAACAACGCGTTTGGGCTCCAAGAACACCTCAAAGCCCTTCAGAAAGTTATCCAGCCAGGGCAAGAGCTTTTCTCGTGCCAATTTACGCTCGTTGTAGCGTCCCCATAAATAAGCCATCACGCGTTCTTTATGCTTCGCGCCTAATGCCGCCAAAACCACCATCGCTAAAAAGAGCGCCAGTGCCAGCCACATCACCCAAAGCGGTAAAAAGCGCCCTGAGACCAGCGAAAGACCGGCGATAATCATCACCAATCCGATGATCATATCCAGCACGCGCTCGGTTACAACGCCGGCAAAAACTTCCATAAAACTGGACTTGCCCTTCGAGTGCGCCACCAACAAAGCGGCGCGGCCAAATTCGCCTAGTCTAAAAGGCAAAATATTGCTCAAAAAATAGCCGGCGTTCATACCATGAAAACTAGCCATATGGCTAAAGTTCTTGCCCAAAATAACGCTAAAAGAAAGCGCGCGAAAAACCAAGCCGGCAATAAATACAAGCAGGTTGATGAGCAAAAGCCCCAAGCGCATCGTTTTCAGCGTCCCCCAAAGCTCAGCAAAGTTCAGCTTGCGCCCCACCCACCAAATCGCCAGCGCGCTAATAAGAAGCGGGACTGCAATACGCAGCACCCGCCCAATCGGTTCACGCCAATTTTTCACTAGTTGTCCAAGCGCAGAATCGCCATAAAGGCTTCCTGTGGCAATTCCACACTGCCCACCATCTTCATGCGCTTTTTACCTTTCTTTTGCTTTTCCAATAGTTTCTTTTTACGGGTGATGTCACCGCCATAACACTTCGCCAGAACGTCCTTGCGCAATGCCTTGACGTTAGCGCGCGAAATGACCCGCCCTTCAGAATAAGCCTGAATCGGGATGGTGAACATTTGCCGTGGAATGATGTCTTTCAGCTTCGAGACCAAAGCCTGGCCTTTGTGATAAGCATCCTGCTTATGCACAATCGCGGTCAGCGCGTCCACCGGCTCTTCGTTCAACAAAATTTCCAGCTTCACCAAATGTCCGGCGCGGTATTCCAGGAATTGGTAGTCCATCGAGGCATAACCGCGCGTGTTGGACTTTAAGAGATCAAAAAAGTCAACAATGATTTCCGAAAGTGGGATTTCATAGTTGAGTTGCACGCGGTTAGCGGCCGGATACTCCTGGCTTACAAAGATACCGCGGCGTTTCTTAATCATCTCCATCACCACGCCATAATAGTCGGTGGGTGTAAAGATTTCAAGGTTCATCCAGGGTTCAAAGATTTCCTTCACCTGGCCCATGTCGGGCAAATCAGCGGGCGTGTCGATGATAATCGTCTTACCGTCGACCAAATCCACCTTATATTCCACCGATGGCGCAGTAAAGACCACATTCAGGTCATATTCGCGTTCGATGCGTTCCTGGATAATCTCCATATGGAAGAGTCCCAAAAAGCCACATCTAAAGCCAAAGTTCAAGGCTTCGGAGCTTTCCGGTTCAAAGGTCAGCGAGGCGTCATTCAATTGAAGTTTTTCCAGCGCGTCCTTCAGGTTACCATAATCGTCACCGTCGGCAGGATAAACCCCGGCAAAAACCATCGGCTTGGCGTGTTTATAGCCCGGCAAAGGCGCTTCAGCGGGTTTGGTGGCGTTGGTAATCGTATCACCCACACGGCACTCGCTCACCGTCTTAAGACCGGTGGCAATATAGCCCACATCGCCAGCTTCCAGGCGACCGGTCGGCACCAGTCCCGGCGCAAAAACGCCTACTTCAACCGGGGTCACCTTCACGCCATTCGCCATCATCAGAATGCGGTCACTGGCGTTCACCACGCCGTCAAAAATACGCGCGTAAGCGATCACGCCCTTGTAACTATCGTAATGCGAGTCAAAAATGAGCGCGCGCAGCGGTTTTTCTTTGTCGATGGTGGGTGGCGGAACGCGCCTGGCAACAGCCTCAAGCACTCGGTCCACGCCTAAACCGGTTTTGGCGCTGATGGCGATAATTTCCTCTTCATCAACACCCAAAAGCTGGTTCAGGTCCTTGGTCACCGCTTCGACATCCGCCGAGGGCAGGTCAACTTTGTTGAGCACGGGGATGATCGTCAGGTTGGCGTCCAGCGCGAGGTAGAGGTTGGCGAGGGTTTGCGCTTCGATGCCCTGGGTGGCGTCAACAACGAGGATGGCGCCTTCGCAGGCATACAGCGCGCGGCTGACTTCGTAGTTAAAGTCGACGTGGCCCGGGGTGTCGATAAGGTTGAACTCGTAATCCATGCCCTGAGGATCGGTGTAAACCATGCGCACGGCGGAAGCCTTGATGGTCACGCCCTTTTCGCGCTCAAGATCCATCGAGTCGAGCACCTGTTCGGTCATCTCGCGGTCCGAGATCGTGCCGGTCATCTGAAGCATGCGGTCGGCGAGGGTCGACTTGCCATGATCCACATGCGCGATAATACAAAAATTTCGAATTTTTTCCATTATGCCACTTAGTATAATCGAAATGCGTTGGAATTAATAGGGCAAACAGGACTAAGCATTTTTGGAATTATTTGGTTATCCTTACTAATGAGCAAATAAAAGTACTTACAGGGTATAATTGATTTAATAAATAGAAGATTTGTTTTAGTCAAAATTCATTAACTTTATTTTCTTAGAGGTCACATGGCAAACGTTAATTTATCAGAAGCAAAAAGATCCCGGAATGATGAATTCTATACTCAATACATAGACATAGAAAAAGAGGTTAATGCTTATATTGAATATAATCCGGATGTTTTTCGAGACAAGACCATTCTTCTTCCATGTGATGATCCAGAATGGAGTAATTTCACAAGATATTTTGCTCAGAATTTTGAGCGGTTGGGCCTAAAAAAACTCATCAGCACGAGCTTTGCCACTGAAAGCAAAAATTATGAGTTTAATTATCAACCATCACTATTTGAAACAAATAATCCAAAATTTGACGAAACCAAAACAAATGTAAAAGGCAAAATTTTCACATTATCACACGATGTCACAGGGAATAATGTTGTTGATGTCGATGATTTGGAATGGGATTACTTAGAAGGTGATGGCGATTTTCGTCTTGCAGAAGTAACAAAGCTTCGAGATGAGGCAGATATTATTGTAACTAACCCACCTTTTTCTTTATTTCGCGAGTTTCTCAATTGGATATTGGCGGCGAATAAAGACTTCTTAATTATCGGTAATATGAACGCAATCACCTACAAAGAAGTGTTTCCATTGATAAAAGAAAATAGAATATGGCTTGGACCAAGTATTTCAAGTGGTGACCGTGAATTTCAGGTTCCAGATGAATACCCCCTATTAGCTGCAGGTTGGCGTGTGGATGACCAAGGCAGGAAGTTCCTTAGGATTAAAGGAGTTCGTTGGTTTACCAATCTTGACCACGGCAAACGTCACCAACCCTTGCCTTTGATGACCATGGAAGACAACCTCAAATTCAGTAAGCATAAGGAAATCCGAGGTAAAGAATCATACGATAAGTATGATAATTATGAAGCCATCGAAGTGCCTTTTACAGATGCTATACCCAGCGATTATGATGGAGCAATGGGTGTGCCAATCAGTTTTTTAGACAAATACAGTCCAGAACAATTTACTATTATAAGTGCTAATGATATTAGATTAAATGATAAAGTCCCTTACAAATCACATGGTTTAATAAAGGATAAAGATGGAACAATAAATGGCGTTCCAACCTATGTAAGAATCGTAATAAAGCATCTGAAGGAATGATAACATGATCACAAATTTACGCACTGATATCACTGTCAAAGACATTTGTGAAGGCTTTGTTTACAATGAACTTGAAGGACGAGGCTTGTTTGGCTTGGGTGGCAGACTGACCATTCAGCCTGAATACCAACGCAATTACATTTATGCCGATGGCAAAAAAGACGTCGCCGTAATCGACTCACTTCTCAAAGGTTATCCTTTGGGGCTCATTTACTTTAACAAAGTGGATGAAGATCATTTTGAGGTGCTGGACGGACAACAACGCATCACCAGTTTTGGACGTTTTGTGAACAACAACTTTGCCATCCTGGATGAAAACGGTATGCAACAATACTTCAATGGCATCGCCAAAGACAAACAAGACCGCATCCTTAACGCCAAATTGCTTATCTACGAATGTGAAGGGACTGAAAGCGAAATCAAGGAATGGTTCAAAACTGTCAACATTGCTGGCGTACCGCTCAACGAACAAGAGTTGCTCAATGCGGTTTATTCTGGTCCTTTTGTTACCCTGGCTAAAGAAGAATTCAGCAACAGTCAAAACGCCAATGTGCAAAAATGGAGCGCTTACATCCGCGGCACCGTTAATCGACAGGACTTTTTGGAGCGCGCTTTGGATTGGGTTAGCAAAGGAAACATTGGCGACTATATGAGCCGTCATCGCTACGACACCAATATTAATGAGCTTAAAACCTACTTCAATACCGTTATCAATTGGGTCTCTGGTGTTTTTGACGATGTCTTGCCTGAGATGCGTGGGTTGGAATGGGGCAGGCTTTATGAAACCTACTACAAGCAACCTTACAACCCAAAGAAAGTCTCAGAAGAAGTGCAAAAGCTTTATGCTGATCCTTATGTCACCAGTCGTAAAGGTATTTTTGAATATGTTTTAGGCGGTTGCGTTGATGAAAAACTTTTGGCAATTCGTGTTTTCGACGACGCTACTAAAAAGATCGTCTATGCCCAACAGACCACAAAAGCTGAAAAGAAAGGCGAGTCTAATTGCCCCTTATGTGCCTTGGGTCATGATGCCCACAAAAACCGCATTTGGCGGTTTAACGAAATGGACGCTGACCACGTCTCGGCATGGAGCAAAGGCGGCGCAACCAACATCAGCAACTGCCAAATGCTCTGCAAAACCCACAATCGGGCTAAGGGGAATAAATAATCCTTTTTTAACTTGGCAATAGTGAAAACCAGTTCAACCGTGGACTCCTGTCCACGGTTTTTTATTCTTGCTCTTGTCGTTTCGCCATGCGCTCCCTCGTGAAAGGCAATGATGCCTGCCAGTTCAATAGTATCTGTTCGTGGGCAGGAGACCACGAACGAACGAAAAAATTGATCAAGCCGGTGTCCCACCGTGCGTTTTTTGCCCTACGGTGAGACACCGAGGGCATCACTTGTGTTCTTGATGTTGCCGGTATTCCACCGCGCGTTAGAGGTCTAAGAAAAACCCTCTTTTGCATGAAACAACTAATAGACCAGGTTTTCCACTTTCTTCGCCCTACGGTGAGACACCGAGGGCATCACTTGTGTTCTTGATGTTGCCGGTGTTCCACCTTGCGACCTTATTTCAATAAGATAATCAGTAGGCGGCCCTCCTTGCGTCTTTCGCCCTACGGTGAGACACCGAGAGCATCACGATTTTTTTAGATCGCTCTTATCCCACTTTCAAAAGTTGCAATCCTTCACAGCCCTTGGCGAGACACCCAGAGGATAGAGACAATTCAGCCAGCGTCTTTCCATGCGCCCCATTATAACAACCTACAGATCAGCCCTCGAATAAAGGCATACAAGCCTAAACAATTTCCCCCGACGAGCGAATGAAAATCATGATAAGATATTCCCATGTTTAAAGCCTTTATTCAAACCCTGCGACCGAGGCAGTGGCTCAAGAACCTGGTCATTTTTGCCGGCATCGTCTTTGACGGACAGTTGGGCAATTGGCCAGCCTTATTGCGCGTTCTGCTCGCCTTTATCCTCTTCTGCCTCGTCTCTGGCATCACCTACACCATCAACGACCTCATGGACGTGCAAGCCGACCGCGCGCACCCCAAAAAGCAACATCGCCCCATCGCCTCTGGCGCGCTCAGCCCAAAAGCAGCGATCACCTTTGTGGTCATCCTGGGACTGATCGTCTTTCCCGCAGCCTTCCTTTTAAACCTTAGTTTCGGCTTTATCTGCCTGGGCTACACCTTGCTCATGTTAGCTTATTCACGCTGGCTCAAAAGCCTGATGATTATCGACGTGATGATCATTGCCGCTGGCTTTGTTTTGCGCATGCAGGCGGGCATCAGCGTGATTACTGTGCAACATTTTTCGCCCTGGCTTTACATTCTAACCAGTCTTTTGGCGTTGTTTTTGGGCTTTGGAAAGCGCTTTTCAGAGCTCAAAATGCTCAACGAACACGCCGGCGAGACGCGCAAAACCCTGCGTGGCTATAACCTGGAACTGCTCAACCAATATCTGGTGATCATTCTCGGATCTATCCTGATTACCTACATGCTCTACACCTTCGCGCCCACCGCTGGCGAGCATTCTTATACGATGATGTTCACCATCCCCTTCGTTTTGTATGGCGTCTTGCGTTACCTGCAGATTTTGCACACTAAAGTGAGCGGTGCCGCGCCTGAAGAAGTTTTGCTCACCGACCGCCCCCTGCAAGCCAGCATTGTGCTTTGGGCGATTACCGTTTTTGTTATTCTTTACCTAATCCTATAGGAGCCGACCATGCCAGTTACCCGCGCCAGTGCCAGCGCTAAGCTTATCCTCCTTGGAGAACACGCCGTTGTTTATGGACATCCTGCTATCGCCATCCCTTTTAGCGATTTGCGGTTGCGCGTGACCGTGGAGCCCAATATTATGGCCAGCCCAGGGTCCTTACGCGTGATTGCCGCGGATACCGGCAAAGACCAGCTTTTTAGCGAGATGGCGAACGACGAACCAATCAAGCAGATGATTTTGCTGCTTTTAGAATTTTTAGGCGTCAAAACACCGCCAAGCTGCACTTTGCGGATTGCATCGGACATCCCTTTGGGTGCCGGATTTGGCAGCAGCGCGGCATTGGCCGTTGGCATTATGCGCGGACTTTCCGCCTTTTTGGGGCATCCCCTGAACGAAAAAGAGCTCGACACCCTCGCTTATCAAAGCGATCAATACATCCATGGACGCCTTTCAGGCATTGATACGACCGTCATCGCCTGGGAACAAGCTATTTTTTACCAACGTGGACGCAGTGTTTCACATTTACGCCCGCTCAATTCACTGGCATTTGTTGTTGCCGATAGTGGCGAACGCACCCCAACCGCGGAGAGTATCGCCTATCTCGCCAACCGCTTGGAAAATGAGAGCGTTTATGTGAAGGGCAAATTTGCTGACATCGAAAAGCAAGTGAACATCGCCAAACGCGCTATGAGCATTGGCGACCGCTATATGCTGGGCGACGCCATGAACGCCAACCAAACCCTCTTGGCTGATTTGGGTTTGTCTTGCCCTAAGCTGGGTTACTTGGTGAATGCCGCTCGACGCGCTGGCGCTTTAGGCGCTAAACTGACCGGCGGTGGCCAGGGAGGTGCGATGATCGCGCTGGCAGAAGTCGACCATATCGACGCCGTCGCATCAGCTTTGCATGAAGCTGGTGCAACAGCCGTGTGGAAAACGCAGTTACCCGCCTCGCAAATTATGGCTGTCTAGCTATATATTTATTGAAACAATTTATAGGCTTTATGAATAAGACATTTATTTTCATTAAATTAGGTGGTTCTTTAATCACCGATAAAGACCATGAAAACCACGCCAAGCGTGAGCTCATTTGTGGCTTGTTGGTATCCTTAAAAGCTTATTTGGACGCTAACCCAGAAACGCGTGTTTTATTGGGCCATGGTTCCGGCTCCTTTGGTCATGCCGCTGCTGCCAAACACCAAACCCGGACCGGTGTGTCAGGCAGTGATGGCTGGCTTGGCTACCAAGCCGTTTGGCGCGCGGCACGTGAACTGCACAATATCGTGCTTGAGTTAGGCTTGGAGGCCGGCCTGCCGCTCATCTCGTTCCCACCATCAGCAATGATCAGCGCCAGTCAAGGGCAGGTTGCCATCTGGAACCTCGAACCTATCGCCGTTGCGCTCGAAAATGGGCTCATCCCGGTCATCTATGGTGATGTTGTTGTAGATGAAGTTCTGGGTGGCACGATTATGAGTACTGAAGACCTTTTAGTCGAATTAGCTGCCAGTTTTCAACCGGACCTGGTCCTGTTGGCCGGTAAAGAAGCTGGGGTCTATACCGACTTTCCAGACTGTCAAACGCTCATTCCGCATCTGAGCGCAGACAGCCCCCTTTCTGAAGCGCTTCAAGGGTCCAGCAGCATCGATGTCACCGGTGGGATGCGCGAGAAAGTCTTGCTCATGCAAAGGCTATGCGCATTAAGTCCTCAAACCAAGGTGCGTATTTTCAGCGCGCAAGAACCATCAAATTTATTAAAAGCACTCCATGGCGAACCACTTGGAACGCTCATCACCCATCAATAATGAGGTTATTTTTTGTAAAAGGATGAACATATGATTTACACCCGACAACAATTAGAAGATATTGAAGATCAAACCCTGGCACCTTACGCCATCCGTAGTAAAAACTCTCGTGGGCGTAAATTTCCCGAGGAAGAGGCTGATTTTCGAACCCGTTTTCAACGTGACCGTGACCGCATTTTGCACACCACGGCTTTTCGTCGCCTGGAATACAAAACCCAGGTTTTTATCATCCATGAAGGCGATTATTACCGCACGCGCCTGACCCATTCGCTTGAAGTCGCCTCGATTGGCCGATCTTTGGCAAGGTCTTTGGGCGCCAATGAGGATCTGACCGAAGCGATCTGCCTGGCACATGACCTTGGTCACCCGCCTTTTGGACACTCCGGCGAAACCGTGCTTTCGCGTCTGATGATGGACCATGGCGGTTTTAACCATAACCACCAAAGTGTGCGCATCGTCACCGAGCTTGAACAACGTTACCCCGATTTCGCCGGCTTGAATTTGAGCTGGGAAGTGCTGGAAGGCATGATTAAACACGAAACGGACTATGACACCGCAGACGCCTCGGAATATGACCCCCATTTACGCGGTCATTTGGAAGCCCAAATCGCCAATGTCGCTGATGAGCTGGCTTACACCTCTCACGATCTGGATGATGGTTTGCGCTCAGGTTTGATTACACCCAGCCAATTGGATGGCATCGCCATCTGGGAAATCGTCAACGAAAGTCTTGGACGACGCAAATCTGACACCCTGGATGAACTCGCGCGCCATCAAATCATCCGACGCTTGATTGGCTTTGAGATGACCGACCTGATCCACAGCATCGATCGCTATCTCAGGCGCAGCAAAGCCAACAGTCCACAAGAATTGCAGGCCCTGCCCTACAATGTGGTTGGCTATAGCGAAGACATGCACCGTCGAAACCGTGAACTCAAAGACTTCCTCTTTGATAAGCTTTACCGCCACTATCGTGTGGTGCGCATGCAAACCAAGGCCGAACACATCATCACTGAGCTTTTTGACCTGTATGTCAATACGCCTACCGCACTACCCGATAATATGCAACTGCTCATCCCAGTTAAGGGTTTGGAACTTACCGTCTGCGATTACATCGCCGGCATGACCGATCGCTTCGCAATCGACGAATATAAACGTCTTTTTGACGTGGATGTGTTACCATAGAGCTATGAACAAGCAATATTTAACCGAAGCTGGCAAAGCCAAAGTCGAAGAAGAACTTGAAGAACTCAAAGGTCCGAAGCGCGCTGAGCTTTCTGCACGTTTAAAGAGCGCGATTGAGATGGGTGACCTCTCAGAAAACGCTGATTACCACGCCGCCAAAGAAGAACAAGGCTTTCTTGAAGGCCGCATTATGGAGCTGGAAACACTCTTGTATCATGCTGAAATTGTTGATGAGAGTGAATTTGACCAAAACGTGGTTAATATCGGCACCAAAGTGACCGTCCAGGAAGCAGGCGAAGAAGCTGAATCCTATGTGATTGTTGGTGCGCGTGAAGCAAATCTGCGTGAACGCAAGATATCTTATGAATCACCAATGGGTGCTGCGCTGGTAGGTAAAAAAGTAGGCGAAACGGCTTTGGTCCCCTTACCCAATGGCGGCGAATTGGCTTTCAAAGTCATCGCTATTGAATATTGCCAACTCTAATCCTGCTTAGAACATCAAAAAAGGCTGATTCTTTGTAATCAGCCTTTTAGTTTATATATCACGTTGGAAGTTACGCTTACTTGCGATAAACCGCCAGTTCCATTGTCGCGCGCTGGAAGTAGCTGTCATCCGGCAAGGGCAAATCACCATACTGGAAATTGACCAATTTTGCTTCCAGGCGAAGGGTTGCGGTTTCGAGTACAAACTGTTTGCCCTCTTCAGCTTTGATGGGTTCGCCACGAATTTCCAAACGTTGGCGAATGGCACCATCTTCGAATGCGTGCTTGCTCATCACAACTTTGGTAATCGTTTGGATATCATTTTTGTCGAACAACCAGATATCAAAGGCGGAAACTTTCTTAGGCTCCCCAACACCGATGGTATCAGAGCTGCTGACGCCACATTCACCCAGGAACTCACCGTTAGGCGCGTCAAAAGTAAATGATTCGTCATACATATCATCACCGAGCATGTAGGTGGTCATAAACTGTGCTACAGGTTTAGCAGCCGGCAAGGGATCCAGCGCAGGTTCTTGTGCTTCTTGCTTTGCACCTATTCCGAACAAACCAGCAAGGTTTGGTAAGTTGGGTTTTTCTTCGGGTTCTTCCTCATCCTCTGGTTCAGGATCAGGGTATTTGACAGGTTCACGTTGAATAGGGGTTGCTGCTGGTCGAAGCCCTGAATAAGGCTTGGCTGGTTTATCATCGTCTCGTTTAGGAAACTTGAACGGTAACTCAACATTTTTGTCTCTAAAGAAAAACCACCAAACCAATGCGGCACCAATAATCAATAAACCCAGTAAACCAATGCCCAACCAAAGCAAACCTTTACCTTTTTTAGCCGGCTCGGTCGTCTCATCCGTTGGTCGCAGACCAATTACACTGCCATCATCTTTGACGCCATTATTGTTTTCCTCAGGCTTAGTTTGCGGGATCGGTGCGGTTGTATCAACAGCACCCGCAAAGCGTTGAATTTGCTCGGTAAACAGGTAGCCGGGCTCTTTATTCAAGTCTTCCAATGTTTTTACAGCATTGGAACCGAGTGAGTTCCACGCGCGTTGGGCTTCTTGAACCCGCCCAGTCATGGTATAGGCATTTATTGCGTTACGCAGATAAACGACACGCTCATCAGCTCTTAAATGTTCCGCGGCGGCATCTTTCCATTTAACCGGGAAGATCACCCATGCGAGGAATAAGCCCACAATTAAGCCAATGACAGCAGTAAAAATAGCTAAATTGCGGGGAACTTTTAGTTTTTCTCTAAATTCAGCAAGAAAGTTTTCCATCGTAGCACCTCATTAATCACATTCTGGCTATATAGGTGCATGTTTTGTACCAGATACCCCTAAAAAACAAGCCTGATGTCGAGAAACATTCAGGCCTGTCATTTTGTTATCTTATTTTTTGTAAGCTTATGTTTAACCAAGCATTATTGAGTTTCAATCAGCTTGCCGTCAACTTGTTTAAAAGTTAATTTGCACTCTAAACAACTTGCCTCATCTGAACTTTTTTCTGTTAGCATGCCACCACAGGACGGACAAGATTCAACCATCGGCTTTTGCCAGGACGCAAACTCGCATGCTGGATAACGACTACAGCCATAGAAGATTTTGCCTCGCTTGGTTCTCTTTTCGACGATCTCACCTTCGTGACACTCAGGACATGAAACATCCAGTTTCACTGGTATATTTTCCGTATATCGGCAGCTTGGAAAGGTGCTACAGCTGATAAATTCGCCAAATCTTCCGCTGCGCATGACCAATTCCTGTCCACATTGTGGGCAAGGTCTGCCAAGCAGTTTAGGCGCAGGTTTCTTGGTTGGCATATGGTCCTTGGCATATTCCAAGCGCTTTTCAAATGGACCGTAAAATTCACGCATCACGGCCACCCACTCAGCTTTGCCCTCAGCGATTTCGTCAAGCTCTTCTTCCATTCGGGAAGTGAATTTGATATCCACTATCTCAGGGAAAAACTCAACCAACAAATCATTGACGATGAATCCAATTTCAGTTGGTTTAAGCATACGGCCCTGGCGTTCAACATAACCACGGGTTTGGATGGTAGAAATAATCGGCGCGTATGTGGATGGACGGCCAATATCATTTTCTTCAAGCAACATAATCAGGGATGCTTCAGAAAAACGGGATGGCGGTTGGGTGAATTTTTGCTCATACTTGAGATCATCCAGAACTTGAACTTTGCCTTCTTCAATGATTTCCTTGAAAAGTCTGACCAAAGCTGGATCTTCACCATTATCATTGCCAACGGTCGGATAAACAGAGCGGAAGCCAGGGAAAACAGTGTGACTAGCAGTAGCCCGTAATAAATATTGGTGTTCTTTTGAGAGACCTTGGATATCCAAACTTAAAGTTTCCACCACTTGTGGTTCCATCTGACTGGCAACAAAACGCTGCCAAATGAGTGTGTAGAGCCTCAATTGTTCTGGTGTCAGATAAGCTTCCATTTTCTTTGGTGTACGGTGAACAGAAGTAGGTCTGATAGCTTCGTGAGCCTCTTGAGCTGTCTTTGCTCTGGTACGGTAAAGCGGTGGTTTAGGGGGCAAATAGTTTTTGCCATATTCTTGTTCAATAAACTCTCGTGCTTCAGCAACAGCTTGTTTAGAAACATTCACCGAGTCAGTGCGCATATAAGTGATCAAACCCGTTTCGTCATCCCCACTCAGCTTAATGCCTTCGTAGAGTTGTTGGGCGATGGTCATTGTTCGATTAGCCAAAAAGCCCAATCGGCTGAAAGCATCCTGTTGCAATGTGCTGGTAATGTAAGGCGCACTTGGTCGGTTACGTCGGCGGGTTTCTTTCTTATCCGCCAAGCGATAATTTGCCTGTTTCATATCTTCAACAGTATAGGTCGTATCTTTTTCATGACTAAGATTTAAGTCTTTTTCATCGATCTTAAGCAGCTTTGCTTCATATTGCTGATCTGATCCTTCTTGATGAAAGATTGCCGATACTACCCAATATTCAACTGGAACAAAGTTCAATATTTCACGCTCGCGCTCCACGACCAAGCGTACTGCGACTGATTGCACGCGCCCAGCTGACAAACGGCTGCGTACCTTTTGCCACAAAATAGGACTAACTTGATAACCAACCAGCCGGTCAAGAATACGACGGGCTTGCTGCGCGTCCACCAGGTCCATGTCTAAGGTTCGCGCATTTTTGAAAGCGTCGTATACTGCGCTTTTGGTAATTTCATGGAAAACAACACGTTTTGTTTTCTTTTCAGGAATGCCTGCCGACTCCATTAAGTGCCAGGCAATCGACTCGCCTTCGCGATCAGGGTCAGTTGCTAAGTAAATTTCAGGACTGGCATCTGCAATTTCGGTCAACTTTTTGACCAGTTTGGATTTGTCATTAGGCACACGGTATTCCGGGGCAAAATCATTTTCAGGGTCCACACTTAAGCGTGAAGCCAACAAATCACGCACATGTCCATAAGAAGCAACAACTTTATATTGGTTTCCCAAAAAACGGCCAATGGTTTGAGCTTTTGCCGGGGATTCGACGATAACCAAGGGCTTACCCAAGCCAGTCATACTAATGCGGTCAGCAAAGTTAGGTCCAGTAGATCGACTTGCACGGGTTGATTTCTTTCCGCCTTTTGCGGTCTTTGATTTAGATTTGCCGGGAGACTTACGTTCTTTCTTTTCAACGACTGGTTTTTCTAAGCCTTCATGTGCTGGCGTGGCGCCCATTTTAAAGACTTTGCCGCCACAAACCGGACACAAACCTCGAGTTCCAGGCGCTCCACCAGCCGTGTAAACAGCAGTCGTATCATTAACTTCTCTTTTTTCTTTACATTTTAGACAATAGATTTCCATAATTACTCCAGGGTTCTCCCACACCTAAATACGCCCTATAATACCATATACATTTTAAAGTCAAGTCCGAAGTGGGGATTATTTATAAAGTTTAGCCAATATGCCAGGTTTTTTCCGCGCGATATTCCTGGTTGTTTTCTTGTGCAACAACCCCTTTGAGTTGCATCATCGTCAATGTGGCGTTTAGTTTCTCTATGGGCATATCCAATTTTGCACAAAGTTCGTCAACATGCACAGTACTATGCCCTAAGGCCTCGAATACACGCCGTTCCAATGGGCTAAGCTCAACTTTTTCTTTTTGCATGTTGACTTTTTGCTTCTCCAGGCCCAAATGACTGACCACCGTTGCCGGGTTTGCCATTGGAATAGCGCCCTCGCCAATAAGTTTATTCGTCCCCTTACTCATAGGGGAAAGAACAGAACCTGGAACGGCGAACACATCCCGTCCTTGTTCAGCGGCAAATTTCGCAGTAATTAAAGCACCACTGCGCTCGCCGGCTTCTATCACAATCGTGCCGCGAGAAAGTCCAGAAATAATGCGATTTCGTGGAGGGAAGTTAATGCCTTCAGGACGTGTCCCCGGCGCGTAATCACTGATGATTGCGCCTTTTTGCATAATCGCATCGGCAAGTTTGCGATGCTCTGGAGGATAAATAACATCCACACCAGAGCCCAGAACGGCCAGCGTACGTCCGCCAATTTTTAAGGCAGCTCTGTGCGCGATTGCGTCAACGCCTCTCGCCAATCCGCTGACGATAGTTATGCCATGACCCGCCAAATAGGTCGCGGTATCATGACAAAGTTGCTTGCCGTAGCTGGTCACATTACGCGTACCAACAATCGCCATTGCAAGATTATCCGCTTCGGTTAGTTCACCCAACACATACAAAACAGGGGGCGGTTGTGCAATTTCTAGCAAATAAGGTGGGTATATAACATCTTGCCAGGTTAATACTTTGATGCCCTTGGCATTCAAATCATCTTGCAAGCGAACAGGGTCAAATGTTTTTTTAGTTTCACGCAAAGATTGGATGAGCTTCTCAGTCATGCCGGCTTCAAGAAGCGCATATTCGGGAGCCTCCCAAGCCAGTTTCAAAGAGCCAAAATGGTTGAGCAGCTTTCGAAATCGCACCGCGCCCATACCACGCACATGACTAAAAGCCAGCCAGGCCTCACGCTCTTGCATGTCTAGCGCAGCCCTTCTAAAAGCTTTACTTCAATGCGCCCCGATGCTAAATCAATTTTTTGGATAACATCAGGAATGGCAGGGATGAGCAACTCTTTGCCATTTTGGTCTTCAATGATGTAAACATCGTTGGCGCCAGTTTGCAAAATGGACACAATTTGCCCTAAGTCTTCTTCGCCTTCAAACACACGCAGCCCAATCAATTGATGATGGTAGTACTCGCCCTCAGGCAATGCAGGAATGTCGTCAACACTAACAAACACAAGGTTATTGGTCAGCTCGCTGGCATCTTCAGGTGTCTCGATCCCCATTAGCTTCAGAAGAAGAACCCTCCCTTTCCATCGGGCTTTTTGTACTTTGACTTGCAAGTGGGCGTCACCAATAAACAAGCTTCTTCCCCGACGAATCCGTTCTGGAAACTCGGTATCCACGCGCATTGCGATTTCACCCAGCACACCATGCGCGCGTTGCAATTTACCAACTAAAACGAAGGCAGGCTCGTGTTTAGCCGAGCCTGCGTTTTCATTTTGATCTAATTTCGTTTCGTCAAGCATTATTCAGGCTCGACCACATCCATAACAACTTGCATACCTTCGCGTGAAGCAGCTGCCCGCAACAGATGGCGGATAGCGTTTGCAACGCGACCTTGCTTTCCGATAACGCGACCGATATCTTCGGTGCCAACTGAAAGCTTAAGATGCACAGTGTTTTCTTCGATAGAGCTCTCCACCTTAACAGACTCAGGGTTATTTACCAAGCCCTTGGCGATATACTCTAAGAGATCACTTAACTTCTTGTTGTCCATAAAAACCTTCTAAAAACTAATCGCTATGCGTGGTCCGGGAGCTTGGAACCCGGTCTTCGTAGGTCTTCTTTGCTTCTGCAAGCAAGGTTTCCACGTCTTCACCAGCTTTAAAGCGCTTGAAACGTTCGTCCAACCCAATTTGCTTGAACAGTTTTTCAACTGTTTCTGAAGGTTGTGCACCAACACCCAGCCAATAGAAAATGCGGTCTTCCTTAAATTCAATTGTGTGAGGTTTAGTGCGTGGGTTGTAATGCCCAACAATTTCAATAAAGCGGCCATCGCGTGGGCTTTCTTTATCAGCAATTACCACACGATAATGAGCCTGGTGGGTGGAACCGACCCGTCGTAGTCGAATACGTACCATCGAATATTTACTCCTTAAATCTTTTTAAATCTCTTTGGCCCGTGCTCTTGTTAAAGGTTGAGAGAATGCTGAAGGGGCATTTCCTTCTCCTCAAGCTCAGGATTAACCAAATAACCTATCTATATTACCATGTTTTCCAGGTTTTTGAAACCTTTTCATAAGGTTTTGCATATCCCGGAATTGTTTCATTAAACGATTGACGGCTTGCACGTCTTTTCCGCAGCCTCGGGCAATGCGACGGCGGCGACTGGCGTTCAAAAGACGGGGGTCACGCCTTTCAGCAGGCGTCATGGAATTGATAATTGCTTCGACTGATTTTAACTGGCCATCCACTTCCCGCGGATCAACTTGCTTGGCTGCCTGGCCAAATTGACCTGGCAACATGCCCATCACCTGTGACAAAGGACCCATCTTTTTGATTTGCTTCAATTGCTTCGCAAAATCTTCCAAAGTAAATTGACCTTTGAGCATGCGTTCGGCGTCTTCACCCGCCATATCATCCGCATAAGCCGCTTCAGCCTTTTCAATCAGGCCGAGCATGTCACCCATGCCTAAAATACGTCCGCTGATCCGGGCAGGGTCAAAGACCTCTATCGCATCCAGAGCCTCACCAGTCCCCAGGAATTTAATTGGGATACCAGTAACTTCTCGAATCGAAATCGCCGCACCACCGCGGGCATCACCGTCAATCTTGGTAAAAATCAAACCAGTAATGCGCATGACATCGCGAAAACCTTCAGCGATGTTCAAAGCTTCCTGACCAATCATAGAGTCGATGACAAGCAAGATTTCATTGATGGAAATCGCTTTTTGGATACCATCAATTTCTTGCATCAAAAAATCATCCAATTGTGAGCGACCAGCGGTGTCAACCAAGATAACCGAATATCCACCGCGACGCGCTTGTTCATAAGCTTCTTTTGCAATCTTAACGGGTTGTGCGCCTTCCATCGTGAACACCGGCACATCAATTCGCTCACCGAGTGTTTGCAGCTGTTTGATAGCGGCTGGGCGATAAATATCCGCCGCAACCATCATCACCCGTTCTCCATCCGCACGCAATCTTTTAGCTAACTTCGCAGTTGCTGTCGTCTTACCTGAGCCCTGCAAACCAATCATCATCACCACATGGGGCTTCTCACCGCGCAAGTTAAGCGGTTCCGCCTGACCAAGTGTCGAAATAAGTTCTTCATTAACTATTTTGATAACTTGTTGAGCCGGGTTTAATGCTTTTGAGACTTCAGCACCAATGGCGCGTTCTTTAACGCGATTGGTGAAAGATCTTACAACCGCGTAATTGACATCCGCCTCTAGTAAAGCCAAGCGGACTTCCCGCAAAGCAACTTCAACATCGTTTTCGGTGAGTTTGCCTCGGCGTCGCAAATTGTCAAAAACAGCTGTCAGTCGGTCTGATAAACTTTCAAACATGTGAGTCTCCAATGAAGCAATAGTGCCCCCAAATAATACCTTATTTCTAAACCAATGGCGAATCAAATGACTACAAGCAGCATTATTGAAACCAAAAGGCTTATTTTGTGTTTATGCTGTTAGAAATGAGGTGTATTTATGACGAAAGTAGCCATTATTACCGATAGCACGTCCGCCATTCATCCGGATGTTGCTGCAGCCCATAACATAACCATTGTCCCCTTAACCGTTAACTGGGATGGGCAAACATTGAAAGACGGCATTGACATCGCCGGTGAAGATTTTTATGCCCGATTACCTAAAGCAAAGACGCTCCCTACAACTTCACAACCCAGCCCGGGTGATTTTGCAACCGCGTATGAAAACCTGCTCAGCAAAGGTTACGAGATCTTCACGATTGTCCTTTCCTCCCGTATTTCCGGCACCTATGACTCAGCGATACAAGCTCAGGAACATTTCCCTGGCCAAAAAATTCATGTGATGGATTCAAAACAAGCTTCCATCCCCTTGACCATGGCCGCCATGCGCGCGGCAAAAGCTGCCCTAAAAGGTGCTACATTGCTTGAGGTTGAGAATATTGCCAAAGACATTTGCAATCGGGTAAAAACACTCTTTGTACTCGATACGCTTGAATACCTACATAAAGGCGGACGGATTGGTGGTGCAGCCCGCTTGTTGGGTACCGCGCTAAACTTAAAACCAATTTTGACCCTGGACGATGGCATCATCAAACCCGTAGGCAAGGTGAGAACCTTCAAAAAAGCTGCTGAAAACATCTTCGACATGGCTGAAGAACAGCTTGGAAAAGGTGGCAAAATCGACTATTTGGGCCTCGTCACCACCCATGAGCCTGAGGTTGAAAAACAATTCATTGCGGAAGCTAAAAAGCGTTTTTTGATTAACGATTTGGAAACTGGATTGATCAGCCCTGTCATTGGTGTACATGTTGGTCCTGGTGCGGTTGGGTTTGTTTACCTTCCGGAAAATTAACTTTTTATGCTTTTTCTATTCATCCAAGTCCTTACTTTTCAAAGAAAGGTGCTTGGATTTTTTTAGCGCCATACTCCACACCTGGCCTTAGCAATGACCCCACCTCATAATCGTAGTATTTTACTAATTCTTTTTTTTGTTAAACTTAATAACGTGTGAACAATAGCGAGATAGTATTCCAAAATACATAAGTGAACTTCACCTCGTCGCACTATAAAACAAACGGTAACTTTTCAAAATTACATTTTTAAAGTGAAAAACATGAAAAAAATGTTTAAGAGAATGCTAATACCCGCACTGGTAGCAACAGGTACTTATCTTATTGTATTACTGCTAACCATCTATATAACAAATCAATCAAGTTATTTATCCTTTCCAATTGAAGCGTTCGTCCAAGGTTCTGACCCTCCAGATTTTTTCTTCGCTCTTTTTACGTCAATTCCTTTCAGTTGGCAAATGTTCTATATTGTCAAGGATAATTTTTTATCCTATGTGTCTACAAGAACAAATGTAAAACGCTATCTCAAGAAACATGTTGTCACCGCAATGATCTTGTGTTTCCTCATGGTATTTGCTGTAAACATGATAGGAATCGTTTTCTCGGTAAGTATTGCTTCAATTGATGAAGTTACCCGACCGGACTTATATAGTGGCTATATTCTAGGGAATATGCAGATGGAAAGACCAGTTCTTTTTGGCCTTATTTGGAGTGCTTATAAAGGACTGCTCGGTGCCTTGATCTGCCTCCTGGCACAAATCTTTGCTTACTATGTTCAAAACTTCTTTCTTGCACTTTTAGCACCATTTATGATCGTTTTTCTGGAAAACTTGTTTACTTCAATTCTTGGAATCCCCCAATTCAGCTTTACGACAGCCATTGTGCTCAATCGTTTGAGCGAAAAGGCCATGAAAATTCAAAACTTACTCATAGGGATAATCTTTTTTTGCACGATCATAACAGTATCTTTTCTTGTTTTACGAAAATATGAACAAAAAGGTTATTCTTCATAAAGTTAGATATCTAATTAAAAACAATAGCATTTTGCTCATTCTAAATACTATTGTTCTGCTTATCATAGCATTCGGTAAAGCTGGATATCTAAGCGGCACAAATATTTACGTGTTTGATTACGTACTCCTCACAATAATTGATCATTATTATGCGTTGTACTGTATTTTTCCAATCCTATTTATTATCATCATTAAATATTTCCGACAAACATCTGATATCGAAACCATCAGATACCCTAATAGGCTAAACCAACAAAGAATAAACCTGATTTCTCTTGCGATTTGTATTTTTATATATTTTCTTGCTACTTTCATCATAATATGCATTGTAGGGCTTTTTCATTTCAGAGCTAATTTATCGGCAAGCATAATCACCAACCCAGGGTTTGATGATTTTGTTATTTTACAAACTCTGCATAACGGCATCACGCCTTTCCCTTTGGTCTCAACCATAATCGTCCTTATTTTTTATTGTTTTGGTTTTTTTGTTCTATCTAGCTTTTTGAGCTTTGTTCACAGTAAAAAAGGACTGCACTTTACTATCGTTACTGGTGTGCTTATCTTTATACTTGCTTTTATTGGCTTCCAGGTAGACGCGGTGAACATTTTCCCAATTTTTTTCTTTGGAAACTATATTATCTTTCATCGCAGTTTGTTTATTAACGGTTTGCCCTCTTTTGTTCTTATCCTTTTGACAGGTCTTGGAATAATCATTTATTGTTTTCGCCCAATACTTATCGATAAAAAGCAGAGATGGAAAAGAAACATTTTGAATGAATTTACCATCTCGCGCCAAACAAGTTTCATTAGTTTTATTATCTTAGTCATTCTTTTTATTTTAGAAATATTACTACTTCAATATAGTGAGCATTTTAATGCCCGGGATATCTCTTTAAGCCTCATGGCAGGGCCAGGTAACGGTGAATGGTCCTTTATTAGTTGGACAAAAGTTGCTATCGTTTATTTGTTACCTCTATTTTTTGTTGGACAATCGCTTTCTAAGATTGAACAATATCATGAACTCCCAATTTTTATCCGGTTTAAAAGTTTTGCAAATCTAAGATGGCAAATAATAAAATCTTACTTTTCTTTCACATTGGCCTACGTAATGATTTTGATAGCCACTTTCCTTTTAATGTTTCTTATGGGTAACGAAACATCATCTTTGTATAAGATCATCGTTGAGATGATAACAGAAGATTTTTCGGCTGGTCACTTCGCAATGTTCTTATTGTTCTTTCTGGGAAACATGATGTTAAACCTCACCCTGTACCTAGTCCTTAGTCAGCGCTTTAAATCAATCACTGTTTTTATACTATTTCTTGTTTATGCGTTTTTGATTGGTCTAATCCCAAATGGTTTTTATGCAGATTTCACACCAGGTTTGTTAAGTTTCTTGAGTTTATACAATACAAACCTATCAATATTAGGATTAAGGTTTGTCTTAGCCTTTATCTTAACAGTAACTTACCTAATCTCATTGAAGAGGAGAAGCTATGCCAATAATTGAATTCAAAGATGTTTCTAAAACTTTCAAAACAAAAGTTTTGTACAAAAATGTCAATCTTGTAGTCGAAAAAGGAGATTGTATTGGCTTAGTCGGGGCCAATGGCAGTGGGAAAAGCGTTTTATTTAAGCTTATTGCTGGATTAGAGCAAGCCGATACAGGCTCAATCACAGTCAAAGACAAACCAGTCGACCACAATTTTGACTTTCCTACTGGTCTTGGCTTGTTTATCAATCAACCTGGTTATATAGAATACTATGATGGTCTAACAAACCTAAAAATGTTGGCAGAAATTCAGAACATTGTTGATGAAGAAGTTATCCGAACCTATATGAAAAAAGTTGGATTAGATCCTGAGGATAAAACAAAAGTAAAAAACTATTCTGAAGGCATGAAACAAAAACTGGGTATCGCTCAAGCCATCATGGAGGATCAAGATCTTATTCTATTGGATGAACCTTTCAATGCATTGGACTTTAAGACGAATAACGAAGTAATGGAGATCCTTTTCAAACTGAAAAATGAAGGCAAAACATTGTTATTGACTTCTCACCAACATGAATATTTGGAAAGACTCTGTGACCATATTTATGCAATTATTAATCAGCAAATTGTAGCATTTAATAAAGAAGAAAAAGAGAAATATTTTTTGTTCTAACAATTTTTTAGGGTAAACAAAAATTTTTCTGCTTGCTGATATTAGATTGCTGCTTCTAATTTGCATCATCTGTTTTGCACTGAATGGATGATTTTTTTAAACGAATTTTAATCTTTCTTTCTACTACCCGTTTGCCATCGCTCTGTAATCTTTCAGCCCATTTCCAAATTGTTTAACTGTTTTGACATCACATCAAACGCTTTCCATCCTAACAAGCATCCAAAAACACGTTTCATTTGATACAATAGTAAAAAATAAACCAGAAGGGAACCATTTATGAAAACAGCTGAAAAAATCGGTGTCCAAGTCCCCGATTTACTCCTCCCCAACAATACGATTGACATGCACAAATGGGCCGTTATCGCCTGTGACCAATACACTTCGCAACCCGAATATTGGGAACGCGTTCGTGAAACCGTCGGCGATGCCCCCTCCACCTTCAAACTTATCTTGCCCGAAGCCTGGCTCGAAAAACCTGAAGCCCCTGAACTCATCAAAGCTTCCCAACAAGCCATGCGCGATTACCTCGACCAAGGCATCTTCACCCCTGCCAAAGGCTTTATGCTCGTTGAACGCACCGTTGGTGACGCCATTCAAACTGGGTTAATTGCCGCCCTGGACCTTGAAACTTACGACTACACCCAAGGTTCCAAAACCCTCATTCGCGCTTCTGAAGGAACAGTGATTGACCGCCTACCTCCCCGCATGGCTGTGCGCCGCGAAGCTGCTATTGAGTCACCTCACATTTTGGTGCTCTTTGACGACCCTGAACATCTCGTTTTCAAAGATATCCTCGCCAAAAAAGCGGATATTCCAGTGGCATACGATTTTGATCTGATGGAAGGCAGTGGCCACATCACCGGTCATTTTGTGAACCAACCAGAACTAATCGATTCCGTGATTGAAGGCTTAGCATCACTCATCGAGCCAGAAAGCTACGCGAAAAAGTACGACATTCCTGAAAGCACACCCCCAATGTTGTTTGCCATGGGCGATGGTAACCACAGCCTGGCAACTGCCAAAGCGATTTGGGAAGAAGTCAAACCAGAAGTTGGCATGGACCACCCTGCCCGCTACGCCTTGGTTGAACTGGTCAATATCCATGATGTTTCCCTGCAATTCGAAGCCATCCATCGTGTGATGTTCAACGCAGGTGATTTGAAACAAGACCTCATCAAGCACTTTGGAAGTGATATTCAACTCTCAGTTGTAGATACGATGGACGAATTAGTCGCCAAAGTTACCGAGGAAGTTGCCCCACACCAACGCTTTGGATTGATTGACGCTGGTGGCTTTACCGTAGCAGAACTGACCAAGCCCGCTCATGCTTTGCCTGTTGGTAACGTCCAAGAATACCTCGATCCCTGGCTCAAAGCCCATCCTGATACCCAAATCGACTACGTTCACGGTGATGACATTACCCGCGAACTCAGCCAGCAACCAGGAAACCTGGGCATCTACTTGCCCTCCATCACCAAAGACACGCTCTTCAAGTCGATCATCCTGGATGGTGCCTTGCCACGCAAGACCTTCTCGATGAATCACGCCCACGATAAGCGTTTCTACCTCGAATGTCGCAAGATTTGCTAGTGATATCTTGACAATACGAACATTTGTGCTAATATTAATCTACGAGAATTAAACACGGAGAATGCCCATGGCAAAAAAAGCCACCCCTAAATCAAGTAGCCCAGATGGCATGGAAGAAGCCAAAAAAGCCGTCCTCGACCGCGCTCTGCATGACATTGTCAAACGCTATGGCGAAGGCAGCATCATGCGCCTTGGCGAAGCCCATCAAATGAAAGTTGAAGCCATCCCCACAGGCTCTTTATCCCTTGACCTTGCCTTAGGCGTTGGTGGCATTCCCAAGGGCCGTATCAGCGAAATCTTCGGCCCCGAGTCCTCGGGTAAAACTACCTTGTGTCAACATATCGTTGCCGAATGTCAGGCACAGGGAGGCACAGCAGCCTTTATCGATATGGAGCACGCCCTTGACCCCGCCTATGCAGCCAAATGCGGTGTCAACATCGATGAACTGCTCATCTCCCAACCCGATACCGGCGAGCAAGCCCTCGAAATCGCTGAAACCTTGGTGCGTTCTGGTGCGGTGGATTTAGTGGTCATTGACTCGGTTGCAGCCCTTGTCCCGCGTTCAGAAATTGAGGGCGACATGGGCGACCCCACCATGGGCGTGCAAGCCCGTTTGATGTCCCAGGCTTTGCGCAAGCTGGGCGGTGCCATCAGCCAGACCAAAACCTCGCTGATCTTCACCAACCAACTGCGCCAAAAAATCGGTAACATGTTCGGCAACCCCGAAACAACCACCGGTGGCCAGGCACTCAAGTTCTATGCTTCCATTCGCCTGGATGTACGCCGTGTGCAATCCATCAAAGCCGGTGCCGAAATTATCGGCAACCGTGTGCGTGTGCGGGTCGTCAAAAACAAAGTGTCCGCCCCATTCCGTGCGGCTGAATTTGACATCATGTACAACGAAGGCATCTCCAAATCTGGTGATATTCTCGACCTGGCAACCAGCATGGAAGTTATCGACAAGCGCGGTTCCTTCTATTCCTATAAGGAACAACGCCTGGGTCAGGGACGCGAAGCCTCTAAGCTCTTCTTGATGCAAAACCCTGAGATCATGAAGGAAATAGAGATGACCGTGCGCAGCCTGGCAGATGAAGAACTCATGACCGGTGCCTTCGACCCTGAGGAAGAAAACGTCGACAGCGAGGAATAGACCGCAAACACAACTGTTTGTGGCTTATCAAACACCTTTCTTAAAACGCACGCTTTGTAGCGTGCGTTTTAGAATCAAAAATGCCCACAGGAGCTCCCATGGGCATTTACAGTTTACAAAATAATCGTTTTTCTACGTACCGGATTCCCAGCTGTTCAGGTATTTGATTTGTTCTTCCGTGAGAACATCAATCTCCACACCCATCGCGGAAAGCTTCAACGCAGCGATTTCCCGGTCGATTTCTTCGGGCACATCGTAAACGCGGGGTTCCAGTTCCTTGGCGTGCTTGATCATATATTCAGCACCCATAGCCTGGTTGGCAAAGCTCATATCCATCACAGAAGCAGGATGGCCTTCAGCAGCAGCCAGGTTGATCAGGCGGCCGTCGCCCAAAACGTTAATTTCGCGACCATCAGCCAAGACATAAGCTTCAACAAAGGGACGCACCAAGCGTTTATCCACAGCCATGTCAGCCAAAGCATCCAGGTTGAGTTCGTTGTTAAAGTGGCCAGAGTTACATACCAAACAACCGTCTTTCATCACCTCAAAGTGATGTCGGTCAACCACGTTCAGGTCACCGGTCAGGGTCACAACCACGTCAGCGATAGGAGCAGCTTCGATCATGGGCATGACTCTAAAGCCATCCATCACCGCTTCGAGTGCCACAACAGGGTCTACTTCGGTCACGATCACGTTAGCGCCCAAGCCTTTGGCGCGCATCGCAACACCGCGTCCACACCAGCCATAGCCAGCCACGACAAAGGTCTTGCCAGCAATCAGCACGTTGGTCGCGCGCACGATACCGTCGAGTGTGCTTTGACCGGTGCCGTAGCGGTTATCAAAGAAATGTTTGGTCATAGCGTCATTAACCGCCATCACAGGGAAAGCCAACATGCCATCAGCTGCCATCGCGCGCAGGCGAATGACACCGGTGGTGGTTTCTTCGGTGCCGCCCACGATACCGGGGATGAGGTCACGGCGTTCTTTGTGAATAACGCTCACCAAGTCAGCACCGTCGTCCATGGTGATGTTGGGTTTGTGATCCAAAGCGGCATGGATGTGCTTGTAATAAGTGGCGTCGTCTTCACCCTTGATGGCGAAAACGGGGATTTCGTATTGTGCAACCAAAGCCGCAGCCACGTCATCCTGAGTGGAAAGCGGATTTGAAGCAGTCAAAACGATGTCGGCACCACCAGCTTGCATGGTGCGCATCAGGTTTGCGGTTTCAGTAGTAACATGCATACAGCATGACATGCGCACGCCCTCAAAGGGGCGTTCTTTGCGGTATCGCTTTTCGAGCGAGGTCAAAACGGGCATTTCGCGTTGAGCCCAGTCCATTCGTCTGCGGCCACCCTCGGCCAGGTTCAGATCTCTGACATTGTAATTGTCCATTTGTGTTCTCCAGTACTAATCTAATTTATCTAATTCGCCGTGGTCGTCAAAGTGCTCACGGAATATTGTCTTAAAAGTGTGCCAGTCAAACTTATGGCACTGCGGTCCGTTGTGTTGGATGGCTAAAGCTGCGGTGACCGCACCCATCTCGCCACAAAGAGTCAAATCCAAGCCAGCTAAATAAGCACGTAAAAAGCCGGCTCTAAATGCATCGCCAACACCGGTTGGGTCCACAACTTGGATGCCTTCTATGACAGGGATGAAAAACTCATCACCCTTTGCATAGATTTTAGCACCATCTCCGCCTAAAGTCACCACACAAAACGTTGGTTTTGACACGATTTCCTCAGCAGAGAAGCCGGTTTTGTCCTGGAGCAGCTCAAATTCATACTCATTAACAAAAATACCATAAGCAGAATTGACGCCCTCGATGATATCCATGGCATCCATGCTGATGATTTGTTGACCAGGGTCAAAGATCATGCGCAAGCCTAATTCTTTGGCTTCGTGAATATAGCGCTTCATCGCGCCGGGGTCGGTAGGTGAAATCATCACAAAATCGTCTTGTTCGTAGGCTGCATCCGCCAAAGCTAAATCGGCTGAATTGGCCATTGCACCGGTATAGAATGTGGCAATTTGTGCATTAGAGGTATCCGTTGTTGCAAAGAAAGACGCGGTGAACTTATCCTCGATAATGCCTACGCCAGAGGTGTCCACACCAACCGCGTTCAAACGCTTGGCATATTCCGGGAAATCCTGCCCTGCGGTTGAATAGAGATAAGCCTTACCGCCAAGCATTGCCAGGCTATAGGCAATATTGGCACCAACGCCACCATCTTGTTTAATCATTTCATGAACCAGAAATGAGAGGCTGATTTTTTCAATGTGTTCAGGCAGAATCGTATCCTTAAACAAGTAAGGAAACTTCATCAGATAATCGAACGCAATTGAGCCAGTGAGAATGACTTTCATTATTTAATCCTTTTTCAATAGCTTAGTTAATGCTTCATTAAATGGCGGATAGAGCACGCCATATTCGGTTACAAGTCCAGTCAAAAGACGATTTGGAGTGACATCAAAAGCAAAATTCAAGGCAGTCGCCCCGTTAGGCACTACGATGTCCCCATTGAGGGTAATGTCCAAAACTTCACGGTCGTCACGTTGCTCAATTTCAATATCCCTACCTTGAGACATATTAAGGTCAACTGTGCTGGTAGGGAAAACGGAATAGACCGGCACTTTGTTATCGTTTGCAGCTAAAGCCAACATGTAACTACCAATCTTGTTGGCAACATCGCCATTCATCGCCACCCGATCCGCACCATAAAAGACCTTGTCCACCATGCCCGCTTGCATCAGATGCCCGGACGAGGAGTCAGTAATGATGTCATAGGGGATGCCATATTGGCTCAGTTCCCAAGCGGTCAGACGGGAACCTTGCAAACGCGGACGGGTTTCATCGACATAAACATGGATTTTCTTGCCCTGTTCATGGGCCATTCGGATAACACCCAAAGCCGTGCCATAATCAACTGTTGCCAATGCACCTGTGTTGCAGTGATGCACAATGCGGTCACCGTCGTTAATCAGCTCAGCGCCATGGCGCGCCATAGCCATATTGATTTGGACATCTTCTTCAGCCAACTGATGTGCGAAAGACAACAAAGTCGCTTTCAGATCATCCACATGACCCTCAAAACCATCGACAATGGCTAAGCATCGGTCGAGCATATTCCATAGATTAACCGCGGTAGGTCGCGCCGCACCAATTTCCTGAGCAATGTTTTTTAATTGGGTCTGGAGAGTTGGTAAATCTTTTTCAGTTGAACGCAATGCCGCCAAAGACATGCCATAAGCGGCCGTCACACCAATCGCCGGCGCACCACGCACCGTCATATGCTTGATAGCACGAATGACATCTTTATAGCTATATAAGGCAACAGTCAGATACTCTACAGGTAAACTGTTCTGATCAATAATCTCAACAGATTGCTGCTTTTCATTCCAAACGATTGTTCTCATAGGTCCTTCATAAAAAGGACGCCCTGTAGGCGTCTCTTTGAATACTCAGTTTATCACATTCCAAAACGCTTAGCAAAACTTTTAGCGGCTAAATCTACGTTAAACGATTTAATATAAACCTAAAAGCCAGCCCTCGTGTAAGGAACCAATATAGGCATCATGGAAATGACGAATAAGGTATGAGCGGAACATCGCCAATTCACTGTCATTGAGTGGTACCAAGTCGGCATGATTCAAGATGACGGTCTTTTTTGTCGCTTCCGGTATGCCCTTTAAACCACCCATCGGATTTACCAGCATACGCGCAATGCTTTCAAGCGAAACGGGCTTATTTTGTTCATGTCCACTCAGTTCAGAATACAAGGCAGGCCGAAACACATTTCCTTCATCGAGGATATTACCCACAGCGCCAAGTCCTGCAATCACAATCACTTGGTCCACAAATTCAGGGATGATGGGTTCATCTTCACCTGGTGCTTTTAAGGGCAGGGTCTTAGCACCGTCAGCTTCAATAAGCAAAGGTCGGCTTAAGACCGCGCAAATGTTACGTAAGCGAGAAATTTTATAATCATCCAAGCCTTGCCAACGTGTACCATTCGCAATCAAATCATCTGTAACTAAGGTAACTTTTTCATCGCCAAAGTCACTGCCTTCGGGCAATTTCCCTTTCAAGTTAACATGTTTGTCCGCCAAAGAGGCTTGTTCAACGCCCAATTTTGTCGTTGTGGTCAAAACAGAAGGAAAGCCAAACTCCCTGGCAAGGTTAAACATAGCCGTGGTTTTTCCACCTGCGCCAACAAAGGCGACCACTGACTTTTTTCCTATGCGCAATGCTTCATTAATTTTCATGCTTACTCCAAACAATTCGTATATATCGTTTCCAATACTTGCGATACTGAATAACCTATTATTATAGCCTTATCTGATATTTTATAACAGAGTTCTTTTTCTCCACGTGGATCAATATCAGCTATTTTAATACCCTGCTTAACCCAAACATTTTCCCGTATCAAACCCCGCAATACGCCATCAATCCTGGCAAGAACTGGCTGGTCTCCGACCTCAGCGATTAACTCACCTTTCTTGACCGTATCGCAAATCTGAACCTTATGGCTTACATAACCCGAACAAGGCGCGTAACACACCCTTTCATAGTCAACACCATTGACCATCGCCGGTCGTCCTGTATCGGCCTCAGGTTTGCCTCTCCAAATCGCTTTGCCCAAATCAGGGCCTCGGTTGGTTTCAATCGCTACAAGACAATTAACACCAGCTTCAAAGCCAGGGCCTAAACCTATGACATCGAGAGTGGATGGATTGTCTTCAATCATGCTTAACTTTAGAATTCGCGCGTCCACAAGCGCTAAAAAGCTCATTTCCTGGATTGTTTTTAGAAATGGATCTACCAAAACAGCGACCTCACCCGCTTCCCAAGTTTCTTCTATTCCAAGCTTGTCTTCAACTAATCGAGCGCGGATGTCTTCAACAACAACCTTACCCTCATAAACCGCTTCACAAAAAGCAACTTTTCGCCGTACAGCCAAGGGTTCTGCCAGCTCACAAACCAGCACCTGCCACCCAGCGCGATGCAAGCAAGCCACCACACCACTGGCTAGATCACCGCCGCCACGAACCAAAACGCGTTTACTGGTCATGGCAAAAATTATACCTTGCGGTGTAGTAAAACGACATACAATATGTCTTACATTTCATTACGATAACATTAAAAAGCCCCCTATGTTGGCGTAAAATGGCAACTTTTGACAACCTATGGCTAAAAAACAACAATTGTTTACCCTTGACCATTGACGGCTAATCGGGTAATATACATAGGTTAATATTTAGAAAGCAGGAGTGCAAGATGACCCCATTACCTAAACAACGATCCACATCCGGACGCCGTGACCGCCGACGTTCCCATGATGCCCTTAAAGCCAACAACAACGTGAACTGCCCCAACTGTGGCGAAGCACGCTTGCCCCATCGTGTTTGCAAAAACTGTGGCCATTATCAAGGCCGTGAAGTTTTAGAAGTCGAAAAAGAATAATCTTATTCCCATTAAAAAATCAGACCAGCGCATCAGCCCTGGTCTTTTTTTGTTTCAGTTTTTAGCGTTTTTAGAGGCGATAATCGTCAAAAAAACTTTTTGCTTCCTTTGGCAAGCGGCCATAAATTAAAATCCCATCTTCGCGATGTTCAACGTCGATCACATTCCCTTTCTCATGGAACATAGACACCAGCTGACCTTCAGCATAGGGTAAAAGAACTTTGACCATCGATTGACCACTAAAGAGCACTTCAGCGATAGCTTCTTGAAGATCCTCGACACCTTCGCCAGTCCGTGCGGAAACGAAATAAGCATTACTATGCGCAAAAGAGGCTAAATCCTTACGTTCTTCCTCATCCAGCAAGTCAATTTTGTTATAGACGGCCAATATTGGCACTTCACCAGCTTCAATTTCTTTCAGAGTTTCTAAAACGGTCAGACTTTGTTCATGCAAATGTTCGTGTGAGGCATCAACAATATGCAAGAGCAAATCGGCTTCCTTGATCTCCTCCAGGGTCGCCCGAAAAGCAGCCACTAATTGGGTCGGCAGTTTTTGAATAAAGCCCACCGTATCTGACACCAAGATTTCAGTCCCACCTGGCAATTGCAATTGTCGAATGGTTGGATCCAATGTCGCAAACAATTGGTCGGCCACATAAATTTCCGAACTGGTCATTGCGTTCAGTAAGGTCGACTTTCCAGCGTTGGTATAACCCACCAAAGCCACAATCGGGATATTCGTCTTTTTGCGTTGGGTACGGTGTCGTGAACGTCTTTCGCGGACTTTCTCCAAGTCTTCTTCAAGTTTTGCAATGCGCTTTTGAATCTCCCGTCGATCCGTTTCGAGTTGGGTTTCACCCGGACCACGCAAACCTACGCCACCCACACTGCCAGTACGTCCCGCGCCCCCACCAGCCTGTCGCGCCAAGTGCGTCCAGGCGCGGGTGAGTCTGGGCAATCGATACTGTAGCTGGGCCAATTCGACTTGCAGTTTACCTTCAGAAGTCTCCGCATGAAGCGCAAAGATGTCCAAAATCAAAGCCGTACGGTCAAGCACTTTTACTTTATTGCCAAATACTTCTTCCAATTCACGTTGGTGACGTGGGGAAAGCTCATCATCAAAAAGCACGATATCAGCGCCCAATTCTTCAACCAACAATTTCAGTTCTTCAACTTTTCCCGAACCAATGTAGGTTTTGGGATTAGGATGCAATAGGTTTTGGGTGATTTCACCTACAACCTCAATGCCTGCAGTTTCTGCCAAAAAAGCCAGCTCTTCTAAAGAACCTTCCAGACTAAGTACTGACTCGTTGTTTTTGCCGAGCCAGACGCCGACCATCACAGCTTTTTCTACAATTTCTTCAGTTAAAAATAAATCTGTCAAATTTCATCCTTTCTTAGGGTCTATTATAGCTTATTGCAGCGCTTTTCTCTGGTATAATTCTTGCACAAACGCGACGCTCAACCGGCAGGAAGGAAAGCTCATGCTACAACTCCCCTATCAACAAACGACGACCACGACCTCGGCCCATTTGGCTCAAACAATGACGCTGCTTAGCCTGAGTGCGGACGAACTTCACGAGAAAATCGAATCCGAACTTGCCTCGAATCCTGCGCTTGAATTGGTCGAAGAGCGCCGCTGTCCGATGTGCAAGCGTTTATTAGCCGCAACCGGTTCCTGCCCTGTTTGCAGCCAGCCCAAAGATTACAATTCTGACGAGCCAATTGTTTTCATTTCACCCCGGGAAGATTTTTACACTGGTTCTGGTGGCGTTTCCGAGCAAGTACCTGAAGATTATTACGCTTCGGAATCTGTCGATTTAGCCACTTACGTGCTACGTCAAATCGCTGCCGACTTGCCTGTTGAGGATCGCTTGATTACAGCTTACATTCTCAATCACCTTGATGAAGATGGCTTTCTGACGACCACAGCTTTAGAAGTCGCCCGTTATCATCATCGTTTGCCATCTGAGGTCACTAGCATCATCGAACGCATTAAACGCTGTGACCCAATTGGCGTTGGCTCCAAAAACCCACAAGAAGCGATGTTAGCCCAAATTGACGCACTTGAAGAGACGGAACTTGTGCCAAAATTCACCCGTGAGGTCATTGAGAACTACCTGCCCAAACTGAGTCATCAAAACTTCTCAGAAATTGCTAAACAATTGGGCACCAACAGCGCTCAAATTCGATCCATTTCAAACTTTATCACCGAAAACCTCAACCCATTTCCTGCTCGCGCACACTGGGGTGATGTCCGTAACCCAAGCCCAACCGCGCCAGACGTGTTCCACCAGCCAGATGTTCTCATCTATTATCTCAACGAAAACCCTAAAAACCCTTTGGTCGTTGAAATCATTCTACCCATTCGTGGAACATTACAGGTCAACCCCCTCTTCAAATCATCCATGAAAGAAATGGACGAAAGCAAAACTGAAGAGTGGCGCAACGATATCGAAAAAGCATCCCTGCTTATCAAATGTATTCAGCAACGCTCGAACGCTTTGCGACTGTTACTAGAAAAATTAATGGTCTACCAAAAAGATTACATCATCTCTGGCGACAAAGCGATGAAGCCGCTCACCCGCGCGCAACTCGCCAAGGAATTAGATGTGCATGAGTCGACCATCTCGCGTGCTGTATCGGCCAAAACCATCCAGCTGCCTAATAAGCGCATCGTCCCGATGGCCATCTTTTTTGACCGCAGCCTGGCTTATCGTGCGGAAATCAAATCGATTATCGAGTCCGAAGACACGCCTTTCAGTGACTCTGAAATCCAGGAAATCCTTGCTGAGCAAGGCATCAATATCGCCCGCCGCACGGTTGCCAAGTATCGCTCGATGGAAGGCATTCTTCCTGCTCATCTCCGATTAAAACACAGCCAACAAAAGGGATAGGTCGTGCAAAGTCGCTTGCCACTTCATCCATCCTATAGTGCCGACTCTAATGAGTTGGACATGCTTAAACACTCCCAAATCCTGGAGCTCATTCCGGCAGCAGCGGTTGTTTATCAACGTGATGAAGACCATCTGCACTTTGCAAACCAAAAGTTTTATCGGCTTAGCCATTTTGGTCAAGACCAGTTACTTAACATGCACCTGGCTGACCTGATGCCCTATGAAACCGACACGAATATCACTGGTCCTGAAAGCCGCGCGACGCAAATTCGTTTGGCAAATGGCGATATCATTCATACAGCGATGCGTGTGTTTTCGCTGAACCTGAGTAACACCTTGGTTGTTTTGGCATTTTATCCTCCAGAACTCAACCAGCAGGAAGACTATAAGTCCCCAGAGTTGAATGACACCATGCTGGATGCCTACTCGCTTTTGAGCAAACTCAACCAACAAAGCTCCATTCGCAACTTACTCATCACCACTGCGGAAATTGCTAAAAAGGTTTTAAACGCCCCAATTACGGGCCTGTATTTACCCCAGGAACCAAATGCCAGTTTTGTAAAAGTTGATTTGCCCGCTCAGTTTAACAGCCTTACTTTGCCCAAGAAAGTTAGCGCGAGTACAGCCCAGCTCCCAAGCTTCAAAACCTTGTGGCTCGCTGATACTGCGCCAGAGCACGCCCTGCACGAATTTACCTTAGCAAAGGATTACTACTACGCGGTAACCTTACCCATCCTCGGTGATAAGGATTGTCATGCGGTTCTTTTTGCAACCGGCCTCACGCCCATCCCCAGCACTGAAACCATGCGTTATTTGGCCATTCTCGCCACGCACTGCGCGACCGTCTTCGCCAAATTAAATGCGCTTGAAAACGCCTCAAAACGCTTGCAAAACATGCGACATGCCGTGCAAATCAATCGCGGATTGACCGAGAACATGAGCGAGGGCTTGATTGTCCTCACCCCAGATTTACGCATCGCCGAAATGAACGCCGCAGCAGAAAACCTTTTGGGTTACGCCAGCAAAGAAGTCTTCCTGAAGGACATTGAGATGGTCTTAATCGGCAACGAGAGCCTGGTGTCCCTTTACAAATCAGCCCAACAAGGCATCAGCACCATCGCTGGCACAGACTTAATGCTCAATGACCGGCGCGGCAATGTCTTCCCTGCCCAAATCACCTGTATTCCCATTCTGATCGAGGATGATGTTAAAAGCATTGTCATTTTGCTGCGTGATCTCAGCCAAACCGAACAGCTTCTGCAACACAGCAAACAGTTGGAGCAACGTGCCTTTTTAGGCGAAGTTTCGGCGGTTTTTGCTCACGAGGTCAAAAACCCCATCAATAGCATCTCCACCGGATTGCAATTCATGGGCATGACCATGGCAGAAGACAACCCTAACTACAAACTCGTCATGCGACTGCAACAAGATTGCCAACGCTTGACCCACCTCACCGACTCAACCCTGACTTTTGCCAAACCTGTAGAATATCAGCTCATTCCAACCGACCTGAGTATGCTCATCGAGAGCATTTTGGAGCGTTGGGGACCGCGCATGACCCGCCTCAACATCGAATATATTTACGAATCCAATCCCGAACACGCTATTGTTAAAGCCGATGGTCGCGCGATTGAACAAGTTTTCGTCAATCTAATCAGCAACAGCATCCAAGCAATGGACACAAACGGCGGCACCCTGAGAATTTTCATTCGTCCTGCGGAAGACAGCCAGCCACCCCAATATGAAATAACCGTGGCAGACTCTGGCCCAGGTATTCCAAGTGATATTATTAAACATATTTTTGAGCCTTTCCAGACCACCAAAACTACCGGTACAGGACTAGGCTTAGCCATTACAAAACGCATCATTGCCGCGCACAAAGGCAATATATTTGTTGAAAGCTACCCAGGCGGCACAATGTTTAGCATTTTGCTGCCCATGGCGCAATTAGAGGAGAAAAATGACAAGTAGTATTTTAGTCGTAGACGATGAAGAAACCGCACGAATGGTTATTAGTGAATTTTTACGTTCTAAAGGTTATGAAGTCACCGAAGCCGGTACATTGACAGATGCCCGCAAAGTTGTCGCGGATGGAAAGGCCGATATTATCATCTTGGATGTTCAACTCCCGGATGGTTACGGCCCGCACTTGCTTGAGGATGTTGCTCGCTTACCGATGCGTCCCCAGGTGATCATTATCACCGCGCATGCTGAGGTGAGCATGGCTGTAGACGCGATGAAAGCTGGCGCGCAGGATTTCATCGAGAAACCACTTGACCTGATCAAGCTCGAAGCCGCCATCAAACGTGCAGATGAAGTCGTGAGTATGCGACGCGAGCTAAACCATTGGCGTGCTTCTCAAAGTAAAAAAGAGGAATTCATTGTCGGCAGCTCCCCTCAAATGGCACATGCCATCGAGCTAGCACAACGCGCAGCTGAAATGTCCGTTTCATCGCTGATTACTGGCCCAACCGGAACCGGTAAAGAAGTTATGGCACGCTTTATTCACCAAAGCGGCCCCAGAGCTTCAAAACCCTTTATCGACATCAACTGTCCTGCCATTCAACCCACCATGTTTGAATCCGAACTCTTCGGGCATGAAGCCGGCGCATTCACCGGCGCCACACACCGAACCAACGGTCTCATGGAAGTCGCCGACGGTGGCATTTTGTTCCTCGATGAAATCGCTTCGATGCCTATCGACCTACAAGCCAAGTTTTTACGTGCTTTGGAAGAGCGTGCTTTCCGTCGTGTTGGCGGCACGAATTTGATTAAGGTTGATGTGCAAATCATTGCTGCATCCAACCGCAACCTGCGCGAAATGATTGAAAAGCACGAATTCCGAGAGGACCTCTATTACCGTCTTAAGGTCGTGGACCTCGACTTGCCCACCCTTGCTGAACGAAAAGACGACATCCCTGAGCTGGTTGGATACTTCGTGCGCAAATTTAATATGCGACTTGGTCGTAACATCATTGATGTTAGTCCTCGTGCCATGGAAGTGATGATGGCTTACCCTTGGCCCGGTAATATTCGCGAGCTAAGTAACACGATCGAACGTTCGGTTTTGTTCTGTGATGACCCTGTTATTGACGTCAATCACCTGCCTTTGGAGATCGTAAATTACGGGCAAAAACGTGTCAAATAAGCAGTCTTTGGCATAGTAGTTGCAACATAGGTACTGAAGGACCTATAGAGGAGTTACTATGTTTGAAAACAATGTCCAATTAATCATTACAATCGCCGGCGTTATGTTCCTGATTGGCATCGCTTGTCTCGTCATCAGCATCGTCATTCTTTCCAGACAAGCGTTAAACAAGAACATCCGCACCATCGCTGAATCAACCGCCAAACTGGCCCAAAAAGGGCTGACTGACGGCGTTTCAGGATTGGTCGGAAACGCCACGATGCTTTTAAGTTCGCTCAACGACCTGACCCAATCCAATACCGGTATCGGTATTTTCTTTGTCTTTTTGAGTTTGGTTTTACTCGCTGTGGCTTACTTTTTGTTGAAGCCGATTTTATTCGCTTCTGTATAGTCAAAGGAGGACACAATGGGTATTCAATGGTTTTTATCTTTTAGCAACACGCAATTTGACCGACAAATCACGCCAAGACTCATTCAAACATACCGGCAAGACCCATTGGTGTGGCGAGCGGTCAGCACAATAGAACATCCCGAAGATTGGATTGCCGAAGCCGGCAATAATCTTTTTAATTGGCAAGTTGCCCGCTTCGCTTTGTACACCCTCAAACCAGCTTTGCTCCTTGAGGACTTTCGCGATTTGGACTTGGATTTGCCGGAAGATGTGATTATCAAGAGCGAACGTTTCCTCGAAACCATTCGCCTTATCGGGCTTGAACCCAATAACCTGGCAGACGCCGCGCTTCTAGCGATTGCTTTACGTCAATTCCACATCGAACATGACAGCTGGCAAGGTTTGACTGATTTCATGGCCACTGGCACAAAACGTCTGGACATCTGGAAAACGGCTTTTGTTATTTTGCCAGCTTTGATACCCAACATGGAAGACCTTTTCCATGAGCTCATTGAAAGCCTGGAACCTGAGATGAGCAAAGAATTGGCAAACCTGATCATCCACATCACCCAAACCCAAACCTGGGATGAGAACACCCGCTATCAGTTTTACAGCTCCCTGCTTACAGATGGAGAGCTCGATTTTCAATTGGCTTTTTTGGAAGTGCTCCAAGGGATTGAAAATGAAAGCTTTGTTCGTCTTTTAGCCAAGTCATTAGCGGACCAGGATTTTGAAACCATCAAGAGCATACCTGCGCTTGAAATGGTCACCAAACGGAAAAAGGGGCTCCTTCAAAAAATGGCCGGCATGGATGATGAAGCCAACGAAGCCATTCTCTCGGCTAAAGATGATTTTCAGGCTTTGCGCGCCTCATTCTTGCGAGATCTGGCCCTTTCTTTGGAAACACTTCAGCCTGAAGAAGCCCGTAAAAACTGGGAAGAAGTGCTTACCGTTGACCCAGACAACGAAGCTTACATCAGCGAGTACGCTGAGTTTTTGATTGCCGAAGGGGATGTCCACCAGGCTTTATATCTTCTCAACACTCTGACCGACAGAAAGCCTGGCTGGTTATACGTTTTGCGTTACCCCGAATTCGCCGCCATCCAAAGCGGTCAAGGTATGCAAATTGACATCGAACAATTATCTCAAGTGGTCTCTTCTGAAAAATCGCGTTTTCTGCCTCATTCAGACAAATTCCTGGCCGCTCAATACGCTTTTGAACACAAGCATTTTGAGCTCGCTAAAGACTTTCTCAACAAAGCGCTCATTGAAAGCCCGAATAACATGGAAGCCATCAAGCTTTCAGGACAGGTCAATCAACGCTTAGCAGTGCTCAAAGAGGCGATCGACAGTTACGAACTCCTCAAAGCGATTGAACCAGAGAATGCTGACCATAAAAATGAGCTCACCCAACTTTACATCAAAGCTCAAGATCCTTACAAAGCCCTCGAGATCTTTGGCGAAATCATTCAGTCCAAGGACCCTGCCTCTCGTGAAGATTCCCTCTTTTATGCCGATTTAGCCATTGAAGCCGATAAACCTGAACTGGCTATTCCGATCGCTCAGGGATTCCTCGCGCAGGATGCTTTCGATGGTGAAGCGATGGTGACCCTGGCAAAAGCCTACCTCAAAACCGATCAGGTAGCAGAAGCGCGCGAACTGCTTAGTCATGCTTCTGCCCTGGCACCTGAAAAAGCCGATAGCTGGCTGGCTTTAGCACGGATTTGGACCATCCTGGGTGAAAACGAACAGGCTCTCAGCGCGCTCCAAAAAGCACAGGTTGCTACACCGGAAAATGCCAAAATTTTGACTGCCTTGGGCAAGTTATACCTCGCCCAGGGACAAGCTTCAGAAGCCGCTTCGGTACTCAAGCAAGCTGACCAAATTGAACCCGACAACATGGAAACCAGTATCGCCCTGAGTTCAGCTTTGCTGAAACTTGGCCACGTCGATGAAGCGTGGGAAACCATTCAGTCCTACGAAAACGACTACAGCAGCGATCCCGAACTGGCTCTGGTTCTGGCAGAAGCCCTCGCCGCCAAAGGCGAAGCCCAACGCTCAATAACTGTTTACAAGTTTGCCTGGCAAAGTTTGCGCTCGAACGCCTCATTGCAGGCTTATATGACATCGCTACTCAACTTGACCGAGCAAGATGAAACGCAAGCTAGCCGTGCCCTTCAGGATTTACGCGAGCTTTTGCCCACCCTTCAAGAACGAAATGCCACGTATGAAGCAACCTTCGAGATGAAGTTGCTCGAAAGTGACGTAAAAGGCAAACTAGGCATGCTTGAGGAAGCTTATGAAGATTACCTCTACCTTCTCGATTTGCCCGAGGCCAAAGCGCCGCGCTTCTACCAACATTTGCAACGCCAAATTGGCTTAGTCGCCCTGGATCTGGGGTTTGAGGACATTAGTATGGCATCTTTACAAGAGGCGATTAGCTTTAATGCCAACGATTTGCCATCCCGGCACGCCCTATCTTTAGCCTATCAAAAATCCGGTCTGATTGATCAAGCCATCGAGAGCGCACAAAATGCTTTGCAATTAGCGCCAACTGAAACAGCGAATGTCTTGTGGTTCAGCAAGTTTATGCAGACCAACCAAAGACCCCATGAAGCTATCCAGGCTTTGAAAGATGCCATCTTTTCAAAACCCGAAGAGCAAATTCTGCATCTTTCCTTGGCACGCGTTTATCTGGCAACCGATGCGGTCGACGAATCGAAAATCACCTTGAGCAAAATGCTCGAAACACCGGATATTTCAACCGCTGATTACCTGAATATTGCTAAATTGTACGCTCGAATGAACGAGGCTCAATTAGCAACCGAAATTCTCGAACGCGCGATTGCCGATAACAAAGTGATTACCTTCAATGAGGGTAGTGAAATTGTCTATACCTTGCTAGGCTTAGGTCAAGCCAACATCGCCAGCGATTTTGTTGCCAGCCTTTCACAAAAGCATGGTCAACTTTCCAGCTACGCCTTACTGCGATCTGATGTGTTTAGTGCAAAAGGTGACTATTTGCAAGCGCTCGAAGCGCTAAGCCCCGCCCTGACTTGGTTGGAACAAGGCCAAAACGACATCCAAAGCACCTACACTCCCAACCTGGACGCCGGCTTCATGCCTTTTGACAATGTTGGTGCGTATTTGCGCGCTGCGCAACTCCAACGTGCGGTTTCCAACTTCAAGGCTTCAAAAGAACAAGTTCAAAACGCCTTACGCATCGAAGCAAACAATGGACCTGCAAAATTGTTAGCCCTGGAATTAGCGCTCAGTTGCCAGGACAAGGACTCGCTCGACCAAACCCTGGAAAATCTCAACGCGAAAGATAGTCTGAATGCAGCTGACACGGAATTGGCAAAACTTCTCATTCTAGAAGCGCTTTTGGATGCTGAAACCACAAAAGCAGGTTTGTTGTTTCAGCACTTGTTAGATCAGAATGACACCGACCCAATCGCCATGGCAGCCAGCGCATTGCTGGCTGAAAGTGAAGGTCAGGAACATCAGGCGCTTGCCTTCCTCCAAGTTATCAAAGATGAACTCAACCAAACTCAAGGCGAACCCCAAGCTGAGCAAACATTACCTGCCCAATTTAGCGCGATTTGGCGTGAATTAGCCATCGCGCTTGTTGCCCAAAAGCTGAATGATTGGTCTCTCGCTGACCAAAAATTTACGGCATGTCTGGCAAGCTTTAATACAAATCCCAGAATTAATTTAGCTTTTGCCGAATATCTAACCAACAAAGCGATTGCCAAGTTAAACGCCACCATGCTTCGAGTTGAGCGACATTTGCCTCCTCAAACCACCCCGAATTTCAGCGAGGAATTGTTGTTTGTCGAGCAAATCAATTTGGCGAAGCGTTTTATCTCAAACGAACACATAAACGCCCTCGAATCGATCGGCAAAGCAGTCTTCCATATGCAAACCAGCCCCCTGGTTGAACTTGAAGATGAGCAAATAAACCAAAAGATTGCCCTTCCCTTAATGACAGTAAGCAAAAACCCCAGCCAGATTTCAAAGATTTTGGCTGATTTCCCACATGACAACAACCTGCACTTCCAGTATGCCCTGCAACTGATAGAAAAGAACCCAGACTATGCTGTAGAGATTTTGAATGAAATCCCCATCAAACCCAGTAACCAGGCTTTACACCTCGCCGCACTGTCACTTGCTCAGAAAGCAAACCCAGAAGCTGCAGAAGAAGCCATCAATCGCGCTCTAACCGTCTGGCCCGATGAACCCAAGTGGTTTGCCTACCGTGCAGAGTGTCAATCGGCTCAGGGCGATTATGAAGAAGCCGCCAATAGCTTGGATGAAGCCCTCAAACTGGAACCGAACGAAGCCACCTATTGGCAAGCTCTGGGTGATACTAAACGTTTGGCAAAAGACCTATTCGCTGCCAAAACACATTATGAAAAAGCAAACACCCTCAAGCCAAACACCATTTCAGTCTTGGAAGCTTTGGCAGACATCAACCGCAAATTGGGTGAAAACCTCAACGCGATTAGCTACTTGAAACAACTCCACCAACTTGAACCTAAGACGCTTGAATACCTCGAATCTCTCGCCGAACTTCACTTGGCCACCCAGGATTATGATCAGGCACTCGGCTACGCTAATCAGGTTATCGACAGCACGCTCAATTGTGAGCGCGCGCTAAAGGTTAAGATTGAGACCCTGGTCGCCCGCCAAGCGTATGATGAAGCAAAGAAGCTTGCTCAGGATGCTATGCTCATCGCTAAAGACCCGATCACCTTTGAGATCTACCGTATCCGCATTGAAGCCCGCCAAAACCCAAGCATTGGCCTTGGCATGGCAACCAGCCTTGCACATGAGCACCCGGAATATCCTTCCGTTCTCAACCTTTTGGCTCAGTATCAATTGCTGGCCAGCCAAGAACAAAATGCAGAAAAAACCCTGCTCAAGAGCCTAAGCCTGGATGAAAATAATGCGGAAACCTTGTTGGCTTTAGGCGCATTGAGCCGCATGAATAACAAGCATAATGCCGCACAGTCATACCTCAAACAAGCACTCGAAACCGACCCGAGTCTCATTGAAGCTTACCTTGAGCTTGGGCAAAGTTACGAAGACCAACGCATGACTGACGAAGCCCTGCATATTTACAACAAAGCAATTGAACAAGTTAGCAAGGACCCAAGGCCTTATGTGCACGCTGCCAATGCTTACCGTGCCAGCCGCGATTTCCGCAGCGCCGAGCTGATGCTCCAACAGGCAGCTCAATTGGCACCAGCGGATCAAAGCATCAGACGTCAACTGGCATCCATCGTCGCACAAAACCTTGTCAACAATCTACAAGAGGCACCGAAACGAAAATGAGACCCTACACACAACAAAACGCAGAAGATTTAATGATTGTCCGAAGAGGCAAATTCTTAACCCTCGTACAAACCGCGATGAGTAATCGTGAATACCAGTTTGTGCGTCAGGCATGCCTGATTTGGATGGCTAGTTATCCTGGCGACCTCTTGGTCAATTTCATTTACGCCTCTGCTCTGGTTGAACTTGGCGATAAAGAGATGGCAAAAGCCACCCTCGAACGCCTGATTCGTTTCGACCCTGAATTTACAGAAGCCATCAGTCTTTACGCAAGACTCATTGATCATGCCAACATAGAGAATGAAACCGCACTTAACTACTTAAATCGAGAGATTTCCCCAGACAAGCAGCTCGCGCCATGGTTACCAGCCCTCATTCAAGCCCGCGTTGATTTTGAAGCTGGGGAATACAGCAGTGCTGAAAAAGCCGTGTTGGAGAGCCTTGCCCACAACCCTAGCCTGCCATTGCCTGCAATTATGCATCTCCGAATTGTTCTGCAAATGAGCAATGCTACCCTCTTAAAAACCCTGACCGACCTCTATTCCAGTCGCTGGAAAGACTGTTTGCAGATCAAAGTATTCTCCGCCCTGGCCGACATGAGCAATGAAAAGGATTCCGCCGGTGTAGAAAAACTGCACTGGTGTGCCGCGCACGATGTCAGTGGCCAAGTAGTGCACCGTCTTCTCGGACCCAACCATGTCTATCAGCCACTTTGGCCTGAAGACCTCAAAGTCTATCTTGACCTACCAGTCCCAGCCAGTGTGGCGGCAGAATTAGGCTGGAATATCCTCTCAACCTCAGCAACCGATGCCACTCAAGTTATCGGCACCCAAGCCCCAAAATCAGCCGTTGGTGAACAAAGTGCAGAAGAAGCCTTGCAAGCCTTGCTATCAGAGCAAGCTACCGTCCCGCTTCACAGTTCAGACCTGTTAGGTATCATCCAGGAAGATGGCAATCAAGCCGTTGATTATTCCGAAATCCCAACCGCATCCTTCTTTAAAGAAGACATCGCCACGCCACCTATGGATGGTAAATTTGCTGAACCCAGCTTTGAAGAGAGCATCTTCAATCAAGAAACCCGACGGACGGTTGCGGCTTTGGATGAAATTCAAGCCGACTTTGAAAAGGTGACGCGAAAGATAAATAAACCTCACCTTTCTACTGCTGATACACGCTTCCCGAGCTATGTCCTGATGACCAGCCGGAGCAATTTGGCGAAGAAGTATGGCGAAAACACCGCTCAGGTTATTATTGATTCAATTAGCAGTTTATCTGCAAAGATTGTCGAGTTGCCCGGTTGGAACAGCACCGTTTACATCCCTGACGACCCAGAGATTGCCGCCACATTGGGGACAAGCCCACTTCAGACCTGTGATGCAGCCAACCTCAAACAATCCTTAGTAGACCTTGATTCCAAGCTTTCTTCCCGGGGTGAGATGATTGGCGCCTTGCTGATCGTCGGTGGCAATGATATCGTTCCCTTCCACCTCCTGCAAAACCCAACCGATGACAGCGACCCCAATGTGCCATCGGACAATCCCTATGCTACTTTAGACGAAAACTATTTTGTTCAACAATGGCCGGTTGGGCGTCTGCCTGATGAGCGGGGCAAGGATGCTGGCTACTTGCTTGAACAATTGCGTTATCTAAACAATGAATACGGCTTAAAGACGAAGACCAAAAAGAGTTTCGCGCGCAATTTCCTTTCTACCTTTTTTGGACTCATCTTCTCTTGGCTCAAGATCTTTAGCACTAAACCCCAAACCCATGATCATTTAGGTGTGAGTGCTGAGGTTTGGAAAGCTGCATCGGAAGCTGTGTATGGCATTATCGATGATCAAAAACGTTTGCTTACCTCACCACCAACGACCAACAAGAATATCTTGGATTCACGTAAAGCCAATGCCAAATTCGGCTATTTCAACCTACATGGACTCAAGGAAAGCAACGAATGGTATGGCCAACGTGATCTGAGCCGCCAAGGTACAGACGTCGAATATCCTGTCGCCTTGAACACAAAAAACTTTACCGAAGCCAGTGGCGCACCCTCCATTGTACTTAGCGAAGCTTGTTATGGCGCGTGGGTCTTGGATAAAAAGGTGTCTGAATCTGTTGCGCTCAATTTCCTTTCTCGTGGCACCCGCGCCTTTGTTGGCTCAACGGTTATTGCCTATGGCGCTCCCAGTAAAACACTCGTTGCTGCAGATCTCTTGGCACATCATTTTTGGACGCATGTGAAAAATGAAATAGCGGCTGGCTATGCCCTCATGCGAGCGAAACTTGCCCTGGCAAGCAAAATGACCGCAGACCAAGGCTTTTTGGATGGCGAGGACCAAAAGACCATCCTCTCGTTCGTTCTTTATGGCGACCCTCTGGCGAGTAGCCGGGATATCAAAGAAATTACCAAGCCTATCGTTCGCGTGGCGACCTCACCAGAACTCAAAGCCATCAGCGACAATCGAGGAGACTTGATCATTGGCCAAGACCAAATGCCCAATGAAATCCTGGATAAGGTGCGCAAAGTTATTAAGTCCTATGTCCCTGGCATGGAAGAAGGAAAGATGGCAATCAGCCCCTTGTTAGGCAATTTCCAAAGCGCTGGTGAAGGTGAAAAAGACCATAAAAGCACCCTGGAAGCCATCCAACAAAGTCAACGCTTCGTTGTTACTGTGACCAAGCGATATGAATACCGGTCTAAGAACTTTGACCAATTCGCTCGCATGACCTTTGACCAAAAAGGTAAAATGGTGAAACTGAGCACATCAAAATAAACGTTTCTACTTCGAACGTTAAGAAAGGCCTTTTTATGAAAACACTCTTTATGCTCATCCCCTTTCTTAAAAAGCTTTTAATCGATACAAATGCAGAAGAGGTTCGTCGGGTAGAGGATTTGCTTATCAATAACAAAATCCTCTACCGGATTAATACCAAACGTGCTCGTGGCAGTATTGGATCTGCTTTGGATTCAAGAGCTTATGCAAGCTCAAACCTAGCCATGTATAAAGGTGGAGACACACCTTTGGTTGTTTACGAAATTTATGTTAGACGCAAAGATTTTGAAAACGCAAAAAATCTAATTACTAAAAAAGTCGACTAGATTATTTGGGTCGGCGCCAAATCCAGAGCGTGCATTAAAGTCAAAAGACCAGCCTGTCTCACGGGTATATTCAGGGTTTTGTTCCCCATCCTCATAGATTAGAACACGAGACTTAGAGCGCAAACGGCCAAATTTGGCTTGATTAGGGGTGGTTAAGATGACATTTCGAAACGTGCCGCTATTGATATAGTATTTTTCAATGCCATCATCAACACTCAAAAGCCTTACCATCGCATTATGTGTGTGGCCACTAATCAAACAACGCAAATTTTGATTGCCATTCCGCAGGAAGGCTTCTTTTTCGATCAATCGGATATCAGAATCGTTTCCCGTTTTCTTTATTGCCGGATTTATTAAGGCGTTAAACATCCAAAGTGGCAAACCGCGTCGCCAAATTCGCGCCTTAAAAATGCTCAAAATAGCTCGTGTGCCTAATGCGCCAAAATTTGTAAAAGCCATAATATCCGACCTTAAGGTCGGATTAAAAGCGATATCATCCAAGAGCTCTCTAAAAACCGGTTCAATCATTTTCCAGATTTCTTTACGCTCCAACCCCGGCGTTGAAATGAGAAAATTGATGAGGGCGCTACTCGGGCGCACGTTGTCAAAGTCAATCAAACGTTGATACATCCGTTTTAGCCTAAAGGTGTTTAAAATGGCATCGTCACCGTAGCGCTTACGGAAAAGGACCGGCAATTTGCTAGCGATTTCTGCGGTAATGATATCCCCGAGAACTGGCATATCGTAATAGCTTTTATCAATAACGAGTGGTATTTCTGGCCAATGCGCTAAATTGACCCCAAAATTTGCATGATCATATTCATGACCATGGCGTATCAATGCCCGCACCTCACCATCGCGATAATGTAAATACTGGTTCGGGAAATGCGCATCGCTTTCCTCAATACCCAAAAACTGTCGAACCTTATTGCGGGCTTTGGTTGTTGCATTCACCAAACGGTCGTGATTACCCGGAAAATAATGGATTCTGACGGGGATGCCAAAAAGGTCTTCTAAACTGCGCAAAACCGCCCCAGTATCATCCACCTTAGGATCCCTCATGATGGCATCCAAAATATCGCATATGCGCTTTTCGGCTCGGCTATCTGCTGTGACCTCGTCATTGTGCATGTAGGGTCTCAAATCATCATCATGCCACATCACTGATCGCGTTATTTCAAATATGTCCCCAGCTAATACGAGGTCAATATGCTTGACATAGCCATCTTTAATTAACTCAGCAATTTCACGGAAAAAGGTTCGATAAACCCGTCCAGGAAGATTGAGGTTGCTGCGGTCAATGCCCATTGTGTAGGCACTGGTGTCTGCAAAGTGTAAGTCAGATAGCACGATAAGCATAAATGCCTCTCTTTCAATACCAGATACTAAAATTGTAGTCGATTATTGATCGATAGTTAGCATAAATGCACCGGATTCTTTACTACCTAACAATAGCTTAACATTATCCCCCGGTTTAAATGTCAAAAACTGATAGGTCCATTCTTCATCCGTGCTTATTTTCTGCCAGATTCCCCCAAAGTCTTCGCTTTTATAAAGCGCGCCTTTTCCTCCCGCTATTATTATTCGAGGATCGTCCGTGGCTTGGTGAATAGTAAAAATGCCCTTTAAATCTTCAAACACCAAAGACCATTCCGATAAGTCTGCTTGCCAGATATAAAGCCCTGAATCACTCGCCGCAAATAGCTGCTTCCCGATAAAGGTCAAATCATTTACTTTGTGATTGGACAACCCTGAAGACTGTTTGACCCATTCCGCACCATCATAATGCCATACCGCACAGTTCAAAACAACATCACAGGTACTCGCCCACATACCCTTACCATCAGTTTCAATGGCAACATCATAGACCAACTGGTCGGCTAAACCAATTTGCGTCCAACGGTCATTGTCCAGCTTCCAAATACCATCATCACTCGCAATTAACAGACTTGAACCATCTGAAATAAGCTTGGTGACTGTTATGCTACGCGCAAGTCCGTATGATATCGAATTCTCAAAGCTGATTATGAAATTTTCTTTCAGTGTTTCTAAAGGTATACCAAGAAGATCGTTCTGCCAGGTCAAAATCTTTTCATCTGCATTTTTGGATACTGGCAAATCTATTGCTCGCCATTTGTTCTGATTTAAAACCCACAGTCCTGAATCTGTACTTGCCCATAATTGCTCATTATGCTGATACAAGCCTGTGATATTAAGGGTGTCCAACCCATTATTAATTGCCTGCCAATCATCCTTATTGTCACGGACACGGTAAACACCTTGACCATACAAGGATACATAGACTACGTCAGAGTCATTTTCCAAAGACTGCATACCAGTGACCGCATACATCCTCAAATCCCTCATAATAGCCGACCAACTTGCGCCAGCATCGCGTGTTTTCAACATGCCTTTATCCTTAGTGGCTAAAAACCAAGTGTTTGGCTCAAAAAAAGAAAGCGCAATATCATTAATAAAATAGCCATCTAAGCCACGGTAGACCCAATTATCACCAAGGTTGCTACTGCTATACAAACCCTTTCCGAAAGTCGTCACAAAAAACCGATCAGAGTTTAAGGAAAAAGGGTCTCCTTTAATTTTAATAATCCTGACAGCCTCTGGCAGTCCATTCCTGACCTGTTGCCAAGCGCTCCCTTTATTCCACGACCTAAAGACACCGCTCCCCTTCCATACAGAACCCATCACCAAGTTTGGATTGGATTTTGAAAAAGCAAATCCTCTAGCTGACAAATCGCTTACACCATAATTTATGGCTGAATAATTCAGTCCATTATTCTCACTTCGATAAAATCCATGTTCATGGGCTGCCAGATATACGGTATTAATCCCAGCAGGATGCACCGCGACATCATAAAAATAATCGGGTGTGCCAAACCAATCGCCACGATAAACGATTTTCCAGGTCTTACCTGCATCTGTGGAACGGGCTAAATAGCCAACCAGACTCGATGATATACGCGAGGCAATGTAGACATTGGAGGGATTCAAGCGATCAATTTCGATGTCATAAATAATATGGTTGTCTAAGACTCCACCACTCCAAGGAATCCAATTGTCTCCACCATCCCGTGAAAGATAAACCCCATTTCCGTAGGTTCCAACATAAAGAATATTGGAATGGCGTGGGTGAATGGCTAAAGATTGAATGTTACGGTTTGGTAATCCCTTATTTTTTTCATACCAGGTCTTACCTTGGTCATAACTTTTAAAGACGCCTTTCTGGAAATGCCCACCATAAACAATATTAGGGCTGTTTGGATCGGTGAGTACCGAAGTAAAGGTTCCACCGATCGGACCAATTGGGTCAGCCGGAGGATTTTGTCTGATGCCATTAGCCACAAAAGGATAATAATACCGAAAACGAGCGTTTTCTATCTCATCTTCCTTTCCTTTTATTTCAGCAAGATGTGGTTTAAAAAACGATACTGATGAAACAAAACCTCGTGTCCTGGTTGGATTAACCCCCAAGGAAAATACAAGAACAATGACGGCTAATAAAGTAATTAATCGACTCTTAATATTCATAATGCACTACCTCTTTAGGTAGTGCATTATGTATGCCAAATTTGTTATTAGATGTTTTTATGCAAGCAAATCAGAGAATGATTGAATAGCTTGGGCAATACCATCATCATTGATATCCAAATGTGTCACCATTCTAAATTCTCTCGAACCGACATCCATAATCAAGACGCCTTTTTCCGCCAGTGCGTTAATAAAAGCCTGATCACTCATCGTTACTTCATCATCCAATTTGAAGAAAATGAGATTAGTATGAGGGGTTCCGCGGGTTAAGGTTATCCCAGGGATAGACTCTAACCCCGCTGCCAACTGGGCTGCTCGTACATGATCAACGCGCAAACGCTCAACATTGTTCTCCAAAGCATAGATTCCCGCAGCAGCCAATATACCCGCCTGGCGCATACCACCGCCTAAAATCTTGCGTAAGCGACGTGCTTTTGTGATGATTTCTTTACTACCAGCGAGCATCGAGCCAACCGGTGCACCGAGACCTTTACTCAAACAAAAAGTAACCGTATCGAAGTGTTTGGAGAGTTCAAAAACCGGCTCATTCAGAGCAATTGACGCATTAAACAAACGCGCGCCATCAAGGTGCAAAGCCAGTCCGCGTTCCATACAAAACGCCGCCACACTTTCCACATAACTCGTTTTCAAAACCGTTCCGCCACAGAAATTTTGAGTGTTTTCCAAAATAACTAGTCTTGTAATCGGTTCGTGGACGTCAAACTGATTGCGCACAGCTTTCTGTAAGTTTTCCAGACTAATGCTCCCATCATCCTCATTCGGAACAGTAAACATAGAAACGCCGCCCAATACCGAAACACCACTGGCCTCATGCAAAAAAGTGTGACCTTGTGTACCCATGATCGCTTCATCACCCCTTTGGCATTGCGCCAAAACGCCCACGAGGTTGCCCATTGTGCCTGAGCTAACGAATAAAGCAGCTTCTTTACCCAAAAGTTCGGCCGTCATCGCCTCAAGCAGATTAACCGTTGGGTCCTCGTGGTAAACATCATCGCCAACCACAGCCTTAGCCATGACTTCGCGCATGGCATCACTGGGTTTGGTTACAGTATCGGATCTAAAGTCAAAGGTTTTCATCAGTCTAACTTCTCCACAATTTTTAAGATATCTTTTAAGTCTTCTGGCAAAGGAGCCACATATTCTGTAGGTTCTTTATCACCAGGCAAAACGATGCCCAGTTTATTGGCATGTAAGAAAAATCGTTCGATTGGAATACTTAGTTTTCTACGCCCATAAACCTTATCGCCGGTAATAGGCACCTTTATAAATGCCAAATGAACACGAATTTGATGCGTTCGACCGGTGTGCGGTTGAACTTCCAGCAAAGTATGTCGCGCATAAGTTTGAACAGTTTGGTATTCAGAGATTGCCACCCGGCTTTTGCCATACTTCACCGTCATCCTTTGGCGGTGCACGTCATCCCGCCCAATATTCGCTTCAATGCGACCACTTGGTGTAGGTGGATGGCCATCCGCCAGAGCCAGGTAAGTCTTCTTGGCTTTGCGTGTCTTGAATTGCCTCACCAACCACTTATAAGCCTCATTATTCCGCGCCACGATAAGCACGCCAGAAGTTTCCTTATCCAAACGGTGCACGATGCCGGGTCGCCCAACCTCACCTACTTCACGCAATTCGGGCCATCGATACAGTAAAGCATTAACGAGTGTGCCACTTTGATTGCCGGCACCTGGATGCACGACCATGCCGGCAGGTTTATTGACCACAATGACATTATCGTCAACATAAAGGACATTGAGGGGAATGTCTTCACCAAGTAGAGTGTCATCTTCCTCAACCTCGATTTTGAGCTCAATTTTGTCCCCAACCTCGACTTTGAAAGACGCTTTTGTGCAGACTTCACCATTCACTCTCACCCATGCATTTGCAATTGTAGCTTGCGCTTTACCCCGAGAAAGGTCTGATAAAACATCCGTAATAGCCTTATCCAGGCGATTAGGCGTTTCGACTTCAAACGCATGGTTTACAAAAGCCGGGCTCATGTTTCATCCTCATTCTTCGGGCTTTCCGTCTCAACTAACGGCAGAGTTTCCTCACTTGTTTTTTCCGCCAATGGCTCAGCTTCATCGTTTGCTTTTTTTGCTTTTTGTTCAGCTAACAAATAACTAATCAGCATCAAACAAACACCAACGGTAACAGCCGAATCAGCGACATTGAAGACTGGAAACTTTCCAAACGCCAAAAAGTCAATCACATAACCAAACTTAATACGGTCGATAATATTCCCAGCAGCACCCGCAACAATCATGGACAGGGCAACTTTAGTCAGCCATTCAGTCTTTTTGACACCTTGATAGTAAAAGAGAACTGCAATGGCGATCACCAAGCTGGTAATCAAAAGGATGAGGTTTGCGTTTTGGAACAGTCCAAATGCAGCCCCTGTGTTGTGCCAATGGGTAATCCTGAAAAAATCTCCAAGCGCGGCAATAGGTGAAATGCTCTCACCAAGAGCAAGTTTGTGACTCACTAAGAGTTTTGTCCATTGATCCAAACCAACAATCACGGTCACAATAGCCAAGAGCAATGCATTGTGTTTTATTCTATCTTTCATTACTTCTCAATTCTTGACACGGCGACGCTTAGTTCTTCGCCATCAAAGCTATCACTTGCAATAGCCATGCCATCTTCTGGCTTTTGAGCTTCTAAGACCAGGGTCAAGGTTTCACTACAGATGTAATCTCGATTAGCCTCAATCGCTTCAGCCAACATGGGGCTGGCTTGATAATACAATTTTATACGGTCAGCGATATCCAAACCGGCATCCTTACGCAAAGCCTGCACTCTTCGCACAACCTCACGTGCCAAACCTTCATTAACCAATTCAGGTGTCAAAGTTGTCACTAGAGCTGCCAAATAGGCTCCCTCAGCTGCAACTTCATAACCAGCGCGCGATTCGGTAATCACTTCCACTTCGTCTGGTTCGATCGCGAAAGTATCGCCATCAATTTCAACATCAACAGTCTGGCCGGCCAGGAATTTTTCGGCGCTTTCTCTCGCTGGCAAGTTCAAAATCGCCTGGCGAACCTTGGGCGATAAACCCTTGTACTTTTGGCCCAGCTGTTTGGGCAAGGGATTTAAGCGATAATCCACTGCATCCCCACTCGCGCTGAGCAAGCTCACCGATTTGACATTGAGCTCATCTTGCAAAATGTCAGCAAAATGCGCCACAATGTCCGTCTCATCCGCGCTGCCTACTGCAAAAGCCGCTTCAGAGAGCGGTTGGCGCACTTTTACGCTCGATTTTGCCCGCGCGGCATGGCCTAATGAAGCCAATTTCATCACCACATTCATATCTCGGTTGAGTTTTGCATCGATCAAGCTCTCGTCAAAAGTCGGCCACTCAGCCAAATGGACTGACTCAGGTGCATCTTCCTCAACCGACAGCACCAAATTCTGATAAAGCTCCTCAGCCATAAAGGGCATGGTTGGCGCCAAAAGTTTGGAAAGCGTGACCAAAGCCTTATAAAGCGTTTCATAGGCTGCGGTCTTGTCCGCATCGGCACCACTCTTCCAGAAACGTCGGCGCGATCGTCGTAAATACCAATTAGAAAGCTGATCCACAAAAGCTTCAATCGGTCGGGTCGCGCCAATGACATCATAGGCTTCAAAAGCATTTGTAACATCCCGAACCAATGTTTCCAGTGATGAAAGTAGCCATTTATCCAGATCCGAATAAACTGCTGGCTCACCCTCACCCGGCTTCCAATGGTCCAAATTAGCATAAGTCACAAAGAAGCTATACGTATTCCACAAAGTCAAGGTAAAGGTGCGCAAGACCTCACCAACCAAATCGATGCTAAAGTTGCGCGAGTTTCCAGGTGGGGTCGCGGTATACATGTACCAGCGGGTGGCATCCGCACCGTGTTTATCAATGACATCCCAGGGATTGACGACGTTACCAACATGCTTTGACATCTTCTTGCCTTCGCCATCCAAAATATGACCATAACAAATCACATTTTCGTAGCTAGTTGAATCAAACACCATCGTGCTAATCGCCAATAGAGAGTAGAACCAGCCTCGGGTTTGGTCAATCGCTTCGCAAATAAAATCTGCCGGAAATTGCTTCTTGAACGCTGCTTCATTCTCAAAGGGATAGTGCCATTGCGCAACGGGCATCGCTCCTGAGTCAAACCAGACATCAATCACCTCAGGGACCCGGGTCATTTTACCTTCTTTACAAGATGGACAAGCAAAATGAATATCGTCCACATAGGGTCGGTGCATGTCGAGCTGGCTTTGGTCCTGACCGGTTAAGGTGCTCAGTTCTGCCAGTGAGCCCACACAATGCTGGTGCCCACAATCCTCACAGACCCACATGGGTAGAGGTGTCGCCCAGTAGCGATTGCGCCCAATCGCCCAGTCAATGTTGTTTTCCAACCAATTGCCAAAGCGACCGGTTTTGATATGCTCAGGCAACCAATTAATCTTCTCATTAATTTCAACCAGACGATCCCGCACCGCAGTTGTACGAATAAACCAGGTCGGGCGCGCCATATAAAGCAACGGCGTTTTGCAGCGCCAACAGAAGGGATAGTTGTGGGTCATGCGCTCACTCTTTACCATTAATTCCCGGTCAAACAAGTCTTTGATGATCGCGGGGTCAACATTTTTCACAAATTGCCCAGCCCATGGCGTAATGTCTTCTACAAAACTGCCGTCATCTTTTACCGTAATCAAAACCGGCAAATCATATTTCTTAGAAACTTCCATATCGTCCAAGCCAAAAGCCGGCGCGATATGAACCAAACCAGTGCCGTCAGAAGTAGTCACGTAATCCGCATTGACCACATAATGAGCTGGTTTCTCCAATTTCATGAACTTGAACAAGGAGTCATAGCGCTTGCCCTCAAGCTCTGTTCCCTTAACTGTCTTATGAATTGTGAGCGCTTCTTCGCCAAAAACCATGGGGATCAAATCCTTGGCAAGATAGTATTTCTCGTTGGGTTTGGCTTCAGTACTGACCAAAACATAATCAACCTCAGGATGTGCGGCAACTGCCACGTTTGAAGGTAAAGTCCAAGGTGTGGTTGTCCAGACCAAAAGCCAGGTGTCCTCTTCATCCAGCAGTTTCATACGCACAGTGATGGAGGGATCCTCGGTATCCGCATAACCCTGAGATACTTCATGGTCAGAAAGCGGTGTGCCACAACGCGGGCAATAAGGCACAACCTTATAGCCTTGGTAAAGCAGGTCTTTTTCCCAAATAGATTTGAGAAGCCACCAAACCGACTCGATATATTCGTTCTTAAAGGTGATATACGCGCGGTCAAAATCAACCCAATAGGCAATCCGATCAGTAATTTTTTCCCATTCCTGAATATAGGTGAAGGCTGAATCCTTGCAGTGTTCATTAAATTTGTCTATACCATAAGCCTCAATTTGGCCTTTGTTGGTAAAACCGAGCTTCTTTTCCACTTCAATTTCCACTGGCAAACCATGTGTATCCCAGCCACCGCGACGGTCGACCCAATAGCCGCGCATGGTTTTATAACGCGGGAACATGTCCTTATAGACACGGCCAATTACATGATGAATACCCGGTAAACCGTTCGCCGTGGGTGGACCTTCAAACATCACAAAAGGTTTGCGGTCTTTGCGATCGTCGGATGACTTCTTGAAAATCTGGTTTTCTTTCCAGAACTTCAATTGGGCTTCTTCCAGTTCTACGCTGTTCAATTTTGAAGATACTGCTTTAAACATACAACCTCCATGCGCGCTCTTTCGGCGCTTATCGCTCAAATGGGATTTTTGAGTCTTTCTTATTATGATTTGACAGGACGGGATAATAAAAAAGCCCATCCACATTGGGACGAGCCATCAAAAGCCCGCGGTACCACCCGCATTCCCAGCCAAGCTGGGCACTCATAGTTCACAATCATGAACCTAGTGTTGCTAACGATCACCACACCGGCTTACTTACTATCCATTAAGGATGCGTTCAGTTCGCGGCTCTGGAAGGATTTTGGGTCATCTGTGTTGCCCTGACTCACACTATCTCAGGGTCGCTGCCAACCAGGGATGACTTACTCGTTTCCGTCACTGCCTTTCGAGCGAGAATTATGCCACAGTCGCTTAATGAGGTCAATGCTTTGCTTAATCTATTAAGCACGATATAGATCGCTTAACAAAAAAACCCCGTGCAAGCCGGGGTTTTGGTTGGGTGCCTGATGGGGGTCGAACCCACAACATCTTCAGCCACCCATCTTGATCGCGCCGGTCTCCTGACCGAGCGCAAATATTCCACCAATTCCAACAAGCTTTAGACCGGGTTCAGATACGCGAGACAGATTCACCAATTCTCTCATCTTAAACCAAAAACCCCGTGCAAGCCGGGGTTTTGTTTGGGTGCCTGATGGGGGTCGAACCCACAACATCTTCAGCCACCCATCTTGATCGCGCCGGTCTCCTGACCGAGCGCAAATATTCCACTAATTGCGACAGGCCCTAGACCGACCGACCATACGCAAATTACATTCACTAATCTGCTCATCTTAAACCAAAAACCCCGTGCAAGCCGGGGTTTTGTCTGGGTGCCTGATGGGGGTCGAACCCACAACATCTTCAGCCACAGTGAAGCACTCTGCCATTGAGCTACAGGCACCGCGTTGGAACGCTATTCTAACATAAGATTTGCTTTTTGCGCAAGCCCAAATCCTATTTCACTAAGCTATTGAATTGTCGACCGACAAACTAAATCTTAATCTTCAAAACGTATTGATTTAATTAAAGTCTCTACCAAGTCAACAACTTCCTCAGGTACGCCAGGGAAACTTGCGAAAGTGACAACCAGTTTAGCCAATTCAGGTCTGGCATCATCTCCGATTGAATAAAAGATGCTGTCGAAATCCAAATCATTCGCCTTGTATGTGGCATGATGCTTTAATACCGTCAAGCCAGAAAGCGTTTCGAAGCTTGAAGATTTGCCAATCTTAAAATCTTCAAGATCCATTTTGGCGTTTTCCATCCCAAGTAAAGCATAGTCCTCAGTCGTGCCTTCATAGTCCTCTCGAATAAACACGAGACTGATGCCTTTATTAATCAAATCAGCACCTGGCAATAATATTTTAGTGTTGAGGCCAGGAAAAGCCTGAAAAGTCCATCCTTCGATCGGCTCATAGGAAAACTTCGCGTCTTCCTCAAAATGCCGTTCTTTTTCACCTTCTGTGACTATCGGCTCTTCAGTCGATTCAACCGCCAAAGTTTCACTTGGTTCCGGCATCAATTCAGGGGGATTTGTTGGGTTTTCTGTCGGCAAGCTGACTTTTGTCGGATTATCTGGGGAACCTGGTTTCGGCAATAAAAGTTCACAACCGGAAACCAACAGCATAACAATTAACAAACCAATCACTAACTTTTTCATTTATTCTCCTATGAAGATCAACTCATGCGTGAGTCTTCAAAAATCCAAGCAATTGGCTTTTGTCAATTTCCTCCTGCTCACCACTCTTAAGATCTTTCACCACAACTTTTTCTTGCTCAATTTCGTTGGGGCCTAAAACGATAACCCGGCGAACACCAATGCGATCGGCAAATCTAAACTGTTTGCCCAAGCGGTCCACTTCACTCATCACGACCTGATACCCCGCCTCCCGCAATTCAGCGGCAAGCTTCAAAGATGCTGCCAAAGTAGTCTCGTCAAATACAGTCATGAACAAAGCATTAGGGTCAATGGCTTCAGAGGGCAAAAGACCATACTTCTCTAAAACCAGCATAACCACCACATCACCCATGGCAAAACCCACACCAGGGGTTGGCTTACCGCCCACATCCGCCACCAAATCTGCGTAGTGTCCACCACCTAAGATGGCGCGGAACTCGCCTTTTGTGTCGTGGGCTTCAAAGACGATACCGGTGTAATAATCCAAACCGCGGATAATGCGTGGATCATAGCTCACGTACTGGCTAACACCCAGGCTTTCCAGGACCTCAAAAACCTGAACAAGCTTTTCAGATTTTTGCCAAAGGTCTTGATTGTTCAACAAGGCCTTTAGTTCCCCAAGCTGATCTTCAGATAAACCCGCTTCCAAAACCAATTTATCCCAAACATCTGCCGGCAGTTTATCCAAGCGATCAATCAACCGCAGCATATCTTTCTTTTGATCATCGCTCAAGCCAATCCGCACCAACTCAGCGTCCATCAACTCACGGTCATTAACCCGCAGCTGAACCAGGTCTGGGGTTAAGCCCACTTCCTTAAAAAAGCGTGCAGCGACCGCCAAAAGCTCTGCATCCGCTAAAACGGAATTGGATCCTATTTGATCAATATTCCACTGGAAAAACTCTCTTGTCCTACCCTTTTGCGGCCTTTCATAGCGCCAACACGGGCCAAAAGACCACCAACGCAAAGGAAAGGTGAGCTGATTCTGCTGGCTTGCGACCATACGTGAAATTGTTGGGGTCAGTTCAGGACGCAAAGTAATCGGATCTCCTCCACGATCATTAAAAACAAAAGCTTGTTCTTTGACCAACTCCTCGCCAGACTTAGCAGCATAAAGCTCAATTTGTTCCAAGCATGGGCCATCATATTGACGATAGCCGAAAGCTTCCGAAGCTACGCGCAACTTTTCAATCAACCATTGCCGCTGAGCCATCTCTTCAGGGTAGAAATCCCGGGTACCTTTTACTTTTTGAATAATCTTACTCATCATGTCCTCGTTATCAATGTTAATCAAATTATAACATCTCGATTTGATTTATTTATGATAGGAAGTGTTAGAATTAGCTAACCTAAAACGGTGCTTTTTATTGCCAAATTTAGGTTAATAAACTTTTTAACAAATATTTAAGGAGCTTTACTCTATGAAATCCAAACTATTAGCCCTTGCATTGATTGTTATGTTGGTTTTCACAGCTTGTACACCCAAAACCGAAATTGGTTCTGGTAAAGACACTGCGGGAACAGCAATCGATAATGCTTTTCCTATTGTCGTAAACGAATCTGAAAAAGCCTATCCTGCTAAGGATGATGAAACCCTGCCAGAAGAAAGCTATCCAATTGAGGAGCCACAAGAACTTAGTCAGCCTGAAGAACAAGAATCCCCTGAAGCTGACTCCAAAATTGTGACTGTTTTGGTTCCTAACTCGACAACGTCTTTGCCCATCCTCCAGGCGGCTAAACACTTCCCAGGCATGAAGGTTGAAGTTTTTGAGAACCACCCTCAAGCCAATGCTCAATTTATGGGCAGCAACGACTTTGTTTTGGTAACTGGCCTTTCCGTCGGATTAGGCATGTTCAACAATGAAGCGCCGGTGAAACTCATCAACACCAATGTAACCGGTTTGGCATACCTGGTTAGCTGCAACCATGAAATTAATCGTTTTGCAGACCTTGCCGGCCATGAAATCTATATGCCTTTTGAAGGTTCACCCATGGAAGAAACGACCAAGTTCTTCGTCGAAAAAGCTGGACTCACATATGGAGAAGATGTCAAACCGATCTACGCACCTTTCGATACATCCACAGCTTTGATTAAAAATGGTCAGGACGCGATTGTCGCCATGCCACAACCAGCCGCAACGGCGATGGCTGCCCAGGAATGTGGCCACCTCGGCGCGAGTTTCTACGACACATGGAATGAAGTTACCGGCGATAAAGACGGCTATCCCCAGGTCGGTGCTTTTGCCAAAGCAAGTTTCGTTGAAGCCAATCCTGATTGGATTATTGCTTTCAACGAAGCTGTAGCCAAAGCGATTGGCGAGTTGCAAGCCAGCCCAGACCCATTAATTGCTGATCTGGCTGAAAACTTCTCATTCCCGGCTCCCGTTCTGGTAAAAGCATTCCTCGCCACCAAGTTTACGGTACAATCTGACAAAGAAATGAAAGACGCTGTCATTCATTACTACGAAACGATTGGAAAACCACTGGATGAAAAGTACGAGGACTTCTTCTACACCCTTCCTTAATGGTCTCATTGGATTTGGACTGCTCATGCTTTTATGGGCAGTCCTTTCCATGTTTTTTCCCGTTTATATCATCCCCTCCCCACTCGAGGTTCTCAAAGCCTCAGCTGAATACCTAAAACCCATCTTCCTCAGCGCGCTCGGCATCACGCTCTGGCGTATTTTTGTTGGCTTTACGCTCTCATTAGTCCTCGGCACGGGTTTGGCGGTTCTCTTTGCAGGCACGCATTTTTCAGATCAACTCGCTGCCATGGTGCAAGCTTTCCAGGTCATTCCAGCAATTACCATTGGTGTTATTTTGGTTATCATCTTTGGCGTGGGGAGCACACCGCCTATTTTCCTGATCACATTGATGACCTTGCCATTAATCTTTATGAACACCCTCCAAGTCCTCAAATTTCCAGATCTCAAACGCGTCGAATATCTTGACTCGATAAAAGCCGACCGCAAGCTCCGTTTTTCTGCCCAAATGAAACCACAAATTATTGCGATCACACGCACCAATCTTATTTTGGGGTTTAGCCTGGCATCAAAAATTGCCATTACCGGAGAATTTATTGGCTCACAAGATGGTTTGGGCTATTTACTCAACAAAGCCCGCCTGGTTTTCGCGATGAAAGAAGTTTTCTTTTACATTTTCTTCTTCATTGTCTTCACGCTCGTCTTTCAAGCATTGGTGGAACTGCTCTACGCCACCTTACTCAAACCTTACACCTATGGAAACTAAGCCAGAAACACCCATCGTCCTCCATGCTGAAGGGATCAGTAAATCCTTCAACAACGAAACCGTTATTCGGGATTTTAGTTTTAACCTGCGTCAGGGCGAACGATTGCATCTTTTTGCGCCAAGTGGTGCTGGCAAAACGACGCTCATGCGCATCTTATCTGGTCTCTTACCCGCCGATTCTGGACGTTTTACGTTCCCATTGGGTGATGAGCCTCACATTGTCTTCCAGGAACCACGACTTTTTCCACACCTTACCGTAGATGAAAATATTCGCCTGCCCCTTAAAAGTAAGCATTTTGCAAGCAAACCAAACGCTTTGCATTTACTTGATGAGTGGTACCAACTGTCCCTTTTGGACGGCTATCAAAATGCCTATCCACATACCCTAAGTGGCGGTATGAAGCGCAAAGTATCGCTCCTGCGCGCTTTAATCACCTTACCTAATTTATTGCTCTTGGATGAACCTTTCCAGTCGCTTGATAAAGCATCCCGTGAAATCTTTGTACAATCTATATTTGCAAATATCCCCAATTTAAGTGTATTATTCAGCTCACATGACATTTTGGATGTAGAAATATGTGCTACATCAATTTTATTAATTAAGTCCCCCAAATTACAAAATCCGATTATAATAGAAGCGGCTGAATTTGTGAGCTCATTCACAAATTAGCTTTGTCACGTAAAAAACCGATTCTATTCGGAAAAAATTTGAGGAGCGATATGACCGAACAAAAAAATCCTTGTTGCACGGGGTCCAATCCAGGCTTTGCCGAATTGGGCGCCTACATCGATGAGCTCAAGATCGACCCAAAAGATCCTGAGCGCAAAGAAATGCTGATCATGACCTTGCATAAGGCCCAGAGCATTTTTGGCTACTTACCGACTGAAGTACAAAAGTATGTTGCCAACAAATTCTCTATTCCACATGCAGATGTCTCAGGCGTGATTAGTTTCTACAACTATTTCCACACCACCCCTAAAGGCAAGACCAACATCAGTATCTGCATGGGCACGGCTTGTTACGTGAACGGGTCAGACAAAATCTTGCAAGACTTCGAAAAAGCCTTGGGCATCAAGTCTGGTGGCGTCACTGAAGATGGCCGTTTTTCCATCGAATCATTGCGCTGTGTCGGTGCTTGTGGTTTAGCCCCTGTGGTTCTGATCAACGATCACGTTTATGGCAAAGTGAAACAAGGCCAAGCTGAGAAGATCATCGAACAATATCTCATCGAATACGGTGAAGAAGTTGAGGTGCAATAATGACTACACGAATTCAAAATCCTGAAGAACTCCTGAAGAAATACGAAGAATACAAAGACCTCGTAGAAGTCCGTGCTGACCTCGATTACGCTGGCGATCAAAAGTTTATTTTGGTCTGCGGTGGAACTGGTTGTGTGTCTTCTAAAAGCTTGAACATCGTTGAAAACTTCAACAATCTCATCAAAGAGAATGGCATGGAAGGCAAAGTTCACGCCAGCATCACTGGTTGCTTTGGTTTCTGTGAAAAAGGCCCCATCGTCAAGGTCTTCCCCGAAAACGTTTTCTACGTTCAGGTGACTCCAGATGATGCCAAAGAAATCTTTGAAAAGCACATCATGGGTGGCGAAGTTGTTGACCGTTTGCTCTACGTTGAACCAATCACCCAAAAGAGCATGCACGACTCACTCGAAATGCCTTTCTACAAACAACAAATGCGCATCGCTTTGCGCCACTGCGGTTTGATTGACCCTGAAATCATCGAAGAATACATCGGTGTTGGTGGTTATCAATCCATGGCGAAAGTCATCACCCAGATGACCCCCGAAGAAGCCATCGAAATCATGAAACAATCTGGTCTCGGTGGACGCGGTGGTGCTGGTTTCTCAACCGGTCGCAAATGGGAATTTGGCCGCATGTACAAGAGCGATCGCAAGTACGTCATCTGTAACGCTGACGAAGGCGATCCCGGTGCTTTCATGGATCGCTCCATCATGGAAGGCGACGCCCACACCGTTATCGAAGGTATGGCTATTGCAGCTTACTGTATCGGTGCGAATCAGGGTTATGTTTACATCCGTGCGGAATACCCCTTGGCTGTCAAACGTCTCCAAATCGCCATCAATGAAGCCCGCGAATTGGGTCTCCTTGGCAAAAACATCCTCGGTACCGACTTCAGCTTTGATGTCGATGTCCGCTTGGGTGCTGGCGCTTTCGTTTGTGGTGAAGAAACCGCTTTGATCCAATCCGTTCAAGGCAATCGTGGCGAGCCCACCACCAAACCTCCCTTCCCTGCGGAAAAAGGTCTGTGGCAACAACCCACGATCGTGAACAACGTTGAAACCTTGGCTAATGTGCCCGTCATCTTTGAAAAAGGCGCTGAATGGTTCGCCCAAATCGGTACCGAAAAATCAAAGGGTACCAAGGTCTTCGCCTTGGCTGGTAAAGTTAACAACGTTGGTTTGGTTGAAGTCCCCATGGGCACCACCCTCCGCGAATTAATTTTCGAAATCGGTGGTGGCGTACGTGGTGGCGGCAAATTCAAAGCTGCTCAATCCGGTGGTCCTTCCGGTGGTTGTATCCCCGAGCAATTCCTGGATACCCCCATTGACTACCAATCCCTCGGTCAAATCGGTTCCATGATGGGTTCCGGCGGTATGATTGTGATGAGCGACAGCGACTGCATGGTCAACATCGCCCGCTTCTACCTCGAATTCATCGTTGAAGAATCCTGTGGCCGCTGTGTGCCCTGCCGTGTGGGTACCAAACGTATGTTTGAAATCCTCACCGACATCACCAAGGGTAAAGGCACTCCAGCCATGCTCGACGAGCTCCAATCACTCGCTGAAACCATTCAAGACACCGCGCTCTGTGGTCTTGGCCAAACCGCGCCAAACCCTGTTTTGAGCACGCTCAAGTACTTCAAGGATGAATACGAAGAGCATGTTTACAACAAGCGCTGTCCTTCTGGTGTATGTACTGATCTCCTCACTTATGAGATCATCCCAGAAAAATGTATTGGCTGTACGGCCTGTGCGCGTGCTTGCCCTGTGAGCTGTATCGCTGGCTCTCCCAAGCAAGTTCACGTTATCGATCAAGAGAAGTGCATCAAGTGTGGCAATTGTCTTGCTAAATGTCGCTTTGGTGCGGTTATTCGTAAATAAGGAAAAGATATATGATCACTTTAACTATTGACGGTCAAGAAGTATCCGTACCAGAGGGAACCACAGTCCTTCAAGCTGCAGAAAAACTGCACATGAAAATTCCAACTCTGTGTTACTTGAGCTTGGAACAAATCCACTATAAGAACCAGGTTGCCTCCTGCCGCGTTTGTGTGGTCGAAGTTGAAGGCCGCCGCAACCTTGCGCCTGCCTGTGCCACACCCGTTACTCCTGGCATGAAAGTTATCACAAACTCAAAGCGCGTGCTTTCCGCTCGCCGGAAGAACCTCGAGCTCATCATCTCAAACCACCCCTTCACCTGTCTGACCTGCCTCAAGTCTACCGAGTGTGAACTCCAGACCATGGCTTGGGAATATGACGTGCAAGTCAAATACCCCAACGGGGAACGCATGCGCCATAAGAAAGACCACTCCAGCGCTGCTCTCTTCCGCGATCCAGACAAGTGCATCATGTGCCGCCGCTGCGAAACCATGTGTAACGAAGTCCAGACCGTTGGCGCTTTGACTGCCTTTGGTCGTGGCTTCGCCACCATCGTCGCACCCGCTGAGAAAAACGAAATCGTTGACTCACCTTGTGTCTATTGTGGACAATGTGTCAGCGTATGCCCCACCGGCGCGCTCATCGGTCACAGCTACGTGAACCAAACCTGGTCCGCTCTGTTCGACAAAACCAAAAAGGTTGTCGTTCAGGTTGCACCTGCTGTTCGTGTTGCATTGGGTGAAGAATTCGGCTATCCCGCTGGTGAAATTGTTACCGGCAAGATGGCTGCTGGCCTCCGCAGACTGGGCTTCGACGCCGTGTTTGATACCACCTTTGGTGCTGACCTCACCATCATCGAAGAAGGCACCGAGATTATCGAACGCGTCACCGAAAACAAGAACCTCCCCATCCTGACCTCTTGCTGCCCTGGTTGGATTAACTTCATTCGCTATTACTACCCCACCCTGGAATGGATGCCCTCCACCACCAAGAGCCCTCAACAAATGACCGGTGCCATCATCAAGAGCTACTATGCCGAAAAGATGGGCTGGGATCCAAAAGACATCGTGGTTGTTAGTGTTATGCCTTGTATTGCAAAGAAATACGAAGCTTCACTGCCCAACCAAGAAGTGAACGGTATTCGCGACGTTGATTACTCCATCACCACTCGCGAACTCGCCAAGATGCTCAAAGAAGGTTCCATTGACCTGCGCTACATCCCCGAAGAAGACTTCGACTCACCTTTGGGCGAATCAACCGGTGCCGGTATCATCTTTGGTTCCGCTGGTGGCGTTTTGGAAGCTGCATTGCGCACCGTTTACGAAAAAGTCACTGGTAAGACCCTCGAAAACGTTGACTTTGTTGCCCTCCGCGGTATTGATGGCGCTCACGAAGCCACCATCGATCTCGGTGAAAAACAAATCCGTGTCGCGGCTGTCTCTGGTCTTGGTAACGCTCGCCAGATCCTGGACAAAGTTGTCTCAGGTGAAGAAAAGTACGACGTTATCGAAATCATGGCTTGCCCCGGTGGTTGTATCAATGGTGGCGGTCAGCCCTATGCCAAGGAACGCGATAAGGTCCTCCAGGCTCGTATGGCTGCAATCTACCAAATCGACAAAACCGATACCCTGCGCAAGTCTCACGAGAACCCCGAAATTATCGCCCTCTACGACACCTTCTTGGGCGAACCCGGTGGTCACAAGGCACATGAACTCTTGCACGTCCAGAACTTCGACGAGAGTGTCATGGGAGAATGGGAACATAACTAATCCCGTCTTTGCCAGATAAATCTAATTAGTCAAAAACCTCTCCTTGCGGTATTATAGGAGAGGTTTTTTGTATGCAAACGTCAAATCGTTCAAGCTTTTATATTGCCCATGATCATGCCCGACGTAGGCTGAGTTTCCTGGGTGTTTTCCTGGCACTTGGCTTGATTCTAAGCGCATGTAAGCCTGTTTCGACCACATCTACACCTACCAGTAAGAAACTTTCCTCAACGATGCAAATGCCAACCATTGCTCAGGAAACGCTTGAGACAAAAGCTTCAACAGAGGCTTCAATATCAACGCTTCCACCTCTCCAAACGACCCCGAGCGCTAGTTCTGAATCACCTACTTTGAAGCCAACGAAACATGAATTGGACACAAGCACATTGCTGGATACCTTGGATTCGGGTGTAGATTGGCACGTCTTAATCAAAGACCTAAACAGTAGTGAAACGCTCTTAGCCATTAATGCGGATCAAAGTTTTAATCCCGCATC
>CAZAFJ010000005.1:0-108738 GCA_964484715.1 uncultured Anaerolineaceae bacterium
ATTCACTACTCAAAATAGATATAATAGATATGATTGTTTTGTATTGTGACTAAGTTACATAATAATATTAAATTTATGATATAATTTAAATACTAGGAGGATGATAAAATGATTGAGCAAGTATATAAAATATCAACTGGCAATGAGAAAACAGTAGAAAAAGTTATTTATGATGAGAACCTTCATTATCTACACATGGTTTTTAACAAAGATGAAGGGTTGCCAGAGCATTTTTCAAATTCTAATGTTTATATGACGGTAGTAAGAGGTACACTTTCTATTGGCCTTAATGACCAGGAAATTCATAAGTATTCCAATGGTACTTTACTGAAAATACCTGTAAACACAAAGATGAACGTTAAAAATTTTAATGATGAAACGTTGGAATTGATTGTTGTAAAAGCACCAGCCCCAACAAAATAAGATAAAGCAATTAGAAAACCTATATCGGCAATAATGATGACCGTCACTTGAGGAATTTCCTTGATTGACGGTTTTTTAAATTTTTTATGAAATTACTCAAAAGTTATTGACATATGCCATAAACGGTGTATGATAAGAATAGATGGCATATGCCACAAACCATAAGGAGGTGAAAAGTATGCCAAGAAGGGATGGAACCGGCCCAATGGGTGCGGGATCAATGACTGGAAGAGGATTAGGGCTTTGCACAGGTGCTAATGCAGTAAAGTACGGAGCTGGTCTCGGAATGGGATTAGGCCTTGGACTTGCTTGCAGACGCGGTTTCGGTCGTGGTTTTGGTAGAGGTTCTGCATTTAACCAGACCTCCTCAAAAACACAAAAAGAGCTGCTGAATGAACAGAAAACCATGTTGCAAGATCGACTCGAAGTTATTGATAAGCAATTGGAGAACCTATAATGGGCATCAGGGATAACCGGAGGACGCTCTGGTTATTTCTGATTAGGATGGAGGTGATGAATTATGGCGAGACCGATGAAGTGGAGAAAAGTTTGCTGTTTGCCTGAAAGTAATAGATTTGGGCCTCTTGATTCGCCTGCCGACGCAGAAAACCATGTAAATATGACTGTTGACGAATATGAAACCATAAGGCTTATCGATTTGGAAGGCTTCACTCAAGAAGAGTGCGCCAAGCAAATGAATATTGCTCGTAGCACCGTTCAAGGCATTTATATAGAGGCCAGAAAAAAGCTGGCTGAATCTTTAGTAAATGGAAAGGTGCTGTCGATTGAAGGTGGCGAATACCGGCTTTGTGAAGGATTAGGGAATGGTTGTGGTCGTGGCTGCCATAGGCATAGGCGTGGCAGATGTTTTACAGATGATGAGGACCGAGGTGGATGATTATATATTCAGAAAAAGTAATTGAGCATTTTATGTGCCCACAAAATGCCCATAGTATGCCGGATGCAAATGCTGAAGGAAGCTACGGTGATCCTTCCTGCGGAGATTATCTGACCGTTTATTTAAAGGTGAAAGATAACCGCATAGAAGAAATCAGCTATCTTGTGTTTGGGTGCTGTGCTTCAATTGCAACATCCAGTATGACGTCGGTATTAGCAAAGGGTAAAACCTTAGAGGAAGCATTGAATATTACGGAAGAAGATATTATCCAGGCTTTAGATGGACTTCCTGAAAATAAGGTTCATTGCTCAAACTTAGGAGCAAGTGCATTGCACAATGCAATCAACAACTATTTAAAATTAAAAGAACGGAGAATTCTTATGAAAATAGCAATTCCAGTAGATGAGAAAACCTTGGAGTCGAATGTATGTGTATCATTTGGACGTACTCCCTATTTTCTTATTTATGATGTAGAAACAAAGGAGAGTATATTTATTGACAACAGTGCGGCGGCAAGCACAGGTGGCGCTGGGATTAAAGCTGCACAAATAATAGTTGATAACAAAGCAGATGTTTTACTCACTCCCCGCTTAGGAGAAAATGCTGCTGAAGTGCTAAAACCCGCTGAAATAAAAATTTATAAAACGATAACCGGTTCAGCCAAAGATAATATTGATGCTTTTATCGATGGGAAATTACCTTTGCTGGATGAATTTCATGCCGGATTTCACGGGCACGGGGGCAATTAATATGAGAATAGCTGTGCTAAGCGGCAAGGGCGGCACAGGAAAAACACTGGTATCGGTGAATTTAGCTGCGGCAGCGAAAGCATCCACATATATAGACTGTGATGTAGAAGAGCCGAATGGACATCTGTTTTTTAAGCCTGAAGGGGTTCAGGTGGAAGAAATATCAGTAAAGATTCCAAAAGTTGATCATGAGTTATGCAATGGATGTCGAAAATGCGTTGAATTTTGCAACTTTAACGCCCTTGCCTATATTAAAAACAAACTGATTGTCTTTGACGATGTGTGCCACTCCTGCGGTGGCTGTATCTTGGTTTGTCCTGAAAAGGCACTAACAGAGAAAGCAAAGGTTATTGGCAAAGTGCAAAAAGGGGTTTCCGGCGAAGTGGCGGTATGGACAGGAATATTGAACACCGGTGAAGCTACGGGTATTCCTATTATAAAAAAGCTGCTTGAGGAAAACTCGGAAGTAAATAAGCAGACATTTATCGACTGTCCTCCAGGAAGCGCTTGTATCGTGATGGAGAGCATCAAAGATGCGGACTATTGTATATTGGTGGCTGAACCGACATTGTTTGGTGTGCATAACCTCAATATGGTATACGAACTGGTCAAGTTATTTAATAAGCCATTTGGGGTGCTTCTTAACAAATGTTTAGAAGAGGGAAACCCGGCAGAGAAGTTTTGTCTTGAAAATAATATAAAGATATTAGGCCGGATTCCATTTGACAATGAACTCGGAACCTTGAACTCGAATGCGGAAATTGCTGTTAATAGAAATGAAAAGTACCGAGAACTGTTTTCTTCTCTGCTTAACAAGGTGACAAAGGAGGTGCAGCATGAAACAACTACTAATCCTTAGCGGTAAAGGCGGCACTGGAAAGACCACAATAGCAAGTGCATTTATAAAGCTTGCTGACGCTAAAGCATATGCGGATTGTGATGTAGATGCACCTAACCTGCACCTAATAACCGGATGGAATGTTGAACCAGAAAAAACAGACTATTATGGGTTGCCAAAAGCGGAGATAAATCTGGAACTGTGTATCCAATGCGATAAGTGCAGGCAAAACTGCCGATTTGACGCGATCAAAGCAGAGTCGCACTATAAGGTTGATCCTTTTGCATGTGAAGGCTGCGGCGTTTGCGCATATGTTTGTCCTGCGGAAGCGATAACTTTGGTACCGGCAGTGGCCGGAGAGCTGATGCTGTATTCTGATCGGGAAAAAGTGTTTTCAACGGCACAGCTTAAAATGGGGAGTGGTACCTCCGGAATGCTTGTCACTGAGGTAAAAAAACAAATGAAGTCGGCAGCAGTTGATACTGAGCTGGCCATTATTGATGGATCTCCCGGAATAGGCTGTCCTGTCATTGCATCACTTAGTGGCGTGGATATGGTTTTGATAGTCGCAGAACCTTCCATATCAGGTATCAGCGATATGGAGCGCATTATAACAACAGCGGCGAAATTCGGAACCAAGACAGCAGTATGTATAAACAAACATGATACCAATATTGTAAACACAGAGAAGATTGAAGAGTTTTGTAATAAACAAGGTCTTCCTTATATCGGCAGTATACCCTTTGACTCAAACGCAGTTAAAGCTATTAATAATGGTCAAACCATTGTAGACATCGACTGCACATCGGGAACGGCGGTTAAAGAGGTTTACCACAAAACAATGAATCTACTCTTTGAACAAGGTGGAGGTTAAAGTCATGCTTATTAAAACTTTAGTTGAAAACACAGCGATATCAAAAGACTTTGGCAGCGAGCATGGCCTTAGCCTGTATATAGAAACAAAGAAACATAAAATATTGTTTGATGTTGGTGCAAGCGAGCTGTTTCTTCAAAATGCAAAAAAGCTTGATGTGAACATTGCTGATGTTGGCTTTCTTGTGATTTCACATGGGCACTATGACCACGGCGGAGGGCTAAAAACATTTTTGAAAGAAAACACAAAAGCCGAGGTATTTCTACATCGACTCGCTTTTGAAAAGTACTATGCGATCCGTCCAAACGATGAATTGGATTTTATAGGTCTTGATGAAAATCTGAAACAAAACAAACAAATTGTCCTCACATCAGACCGTTTCTTTATTAACAGTGGAATCCAAGTATTCTCGAATATTGCCCAAAGAGAGGCGCATCCAAAATCAAACGGTGGTTTACTCAAGGAGTATAAGGGGCAAACGATCGATGATACCTTTGCACATGAACAGAACCTCGTGGTAGAGGAAGACGGGAAAACCCTATTAGTAACTGGCTGTGCCCATAATGGCATTATAAATATTCTTGAGCATTTTCACACACTTAAAGGGCGAATGCCCAACTATGTAATAGGCGGGTTTCATCTTTCCAGCCGCTCTGGCGGCAATGAGGACTTTGAAATAATAGATAGGATTGGTAAGTACCTAATGGGTACAAAGGCAAAATTTTACACCTGTCATTGTACAGGTCTAGAGCCTTATAAAAGGCTAAAAGCTGCTATGGATGATAGCATCTATTACCTTTCAGCAGGCAGTGAAATTACAATCTAAATAAAAGGAGCAAGAATATGAGCGAAAATTGCAATCAAAGCTGCAGCAGTTGTTCGGAGGACTGTGCAGAAAGAAAAGAACAAAAAACGGACTTCTCCGAAAAACTGCACGAGATGAGCAGTGTAAAAAAGGTCATTGGTATTGTCAGTGGCAAAGGAGGAGTCGGCAAATCACTTGTTACCTCTATGCTTGCAGTCACCATGAACAGAATGGGTTATCATACAGCTATTCTGGATGCGGATGTTACAGGGCCTTCTATCCCAAAAGCCTTTGGTATCAGGGAGAAAGCCTCAGGCAGTGAATTTGGCCTATTCCCTGTTAAAACAAAGACCGGGATTGATATTATGTCTGTCAATTTGCTTTTAGAAAACGACACTGACCCGGTTGTCTGGAGAGGACCAATTATTGCCGGCACAGTAAAGCAGTTTTGGACAGATGTTATTTGGAGCGATGTGGATTTTATGTTCATCGATATGCCGCCGGGCACCGGCGATGTTCCTCTTACGGTATTTCAATCCATTGCTGTTGATGGAATTATCGTTGTGACGTCCCCACAGGAACTTGTTTCCATGATTGTTTCAAAAGCTGTTAAGATGGCTGAGATGATGAATATCCCTATTATCGGTCTGGTAGAAAACATGTCCTATTTTAAATGCCCTGATAACGGCAAGGACTATCAGATATTTGGCGAAAGCCATATTGAAGAAGTTGCTGATAAACATAATTTAAAGGTTCTTGCTAAATTACCTATTGACCCGAAAATTTCAGCTGCATGTGACAAGGGTATGATAGAGCTTTTCGATGGCAATTGGCTTGAGCCGATTGCAAAAATATTAGAAAAAATGGAGGAAAATTAAATGATGAAAATTGCAGTAGCAAGCGAAAACGGAATGGTGACCGAGCACTTTGGACATTGCGAAGGGTTTATGATTTTTGACACCGAAAACAATCAAATTCTCAAAAGCGAAACCATTGCTAACCCTGGACATAGACCTGGATTCTTGCCTAATTTTCTTGCCGATCGTGGTGTAAATGTCATTATCAGCGGTGGTATGGGCGGAGGTGCAGTCGAGATATTTAATGAAAGGAACATCGAGGTTATTGTCGGAGCAAAAGGTAACGCTAAGGATGCGGTAGAAGCGTACCTGCAGGGTTCCTTAAAATCGACTGGTTCCGTTTGTCATGAACATCAGCATCATGATGAATGCGGCGAATAGAATAGCACATTTGTATTGTGAAATAGTGCTTGCACGGTGTAATTAGTGCAAGTACTATTTTTTACTACCGTACATATAGAATTGGAGGTTTATTAATGAAAGTTGGATTAATTAGATGTATGCAAACTGAGGATATGTGCCCCGGAACAACTGATTTTAAAGTGATGCAAGAGAAGAAATGCGCATTTGAAGGTATCAGAAGAGGAAATAGAAGTTACTGGAGTGAACACTTGTGGCGGTTGTCCTGGGAAAAAGGCAGTAACCAGAGCGGCTGAAATGGTAAAACGAGGTGCAGATACTATTGTTTTGGCTTCATGTATAACAAAAGGAAATCCTATTGGATTCGCATGCCCGTACGCACAACAGATGAGGGCTGCAATTGAAAAGAAGGTTGGAAAAATAATAAAGATTATTGATTATACGCACTAATGGTAAAGGTATTTGTAAAATAACCTTTCACCGTTAACCGTTCTACCAAACGGACATATTGGGGTTGACTGCATCTATCGAACAGGTAAAAACTGTGGACTGTATCTACCGAACCAATAGGTTGAAAATCTGTTATTGTTGTAATTAAAAACATACGGTCGAGCCATGTGGAGACGATTGTAGGGTTACGGAAGAAATAATAAAGACTAGTAGAGAGCCAGGGCTTTGATTTATGCCCATCCAAATCATTCACTGCCCATCTCACAACAAACAGATTTATACCTCTTTGATGCGAATCATTAGGGTATAACAAACTGTGTTGAAAAAGCTTATTTACACAGCCAGGAATCGGTCAGGACATCCATGAAGTTTAATACTTTAATCCCAGAACTAACGGTGAGCGATATCAACAAGTCAAAGGACTTCTACATTAACGTCCTGCAATTCGAAGTTGAATATGAACGCCCAGAAAACAATTTCGTTTTCATCTCAAGAGAAGGCAATCAGTTGATGCTGAAACAAGATAATGGCCATTGGCGCACAGGAGACCTTGTCTATCCTTATGGGAGAGGAGTCAATTTTGAGATGACCGTTTTTGATGTGGCAAGCCTTTACCATCGCGTATTACAATCGGGCATTAGACCTTTTTGCGAATTGCGTGAAAATCATTATCAAAATAATGATGAGCGCATCAGTCAAAATGAGTTTCTAATCCAAGACCCTGATGGATACTTGGTGAGGTTTACAGACTAACTTCTCCTTCATAGCCACAAAGTAGAAGCACCTTATTCCGTCTCCGTTATCGAATAAAATTCCTGCCTAAGCATCAAACGCATGCAAAGTGGCAGGAGTAGCGCGATCCACACCACCCAATAAATCAAAGATATGTTGGTCGTATCTCCCAACCGCCAAGGCCATGGGTACATTGGCAATATCAGGTTGCGGATAATGGGTAAATTTCTTAGAACAGGACCTACGTTAACTAAAACATACGCCAAACCAAAACTCGCAAAGACTAAGGTGCTAACCACAAAGAAACCCACCAGGCGGCGTTTGCTTAGGCTATTGATGCCCAAGACCAACAAACCCAGACTCAGATAACCCAGGAAAACCATCAGAAAGATCCTAAACCAGGCATGCAACATAGCATACTTTCTTACCCACCAGCTCAACATGTTGACACTTTCAGGCATACCAAAGGAAAGTTGGCTCCAGCTTGGGCTTAATGTAAACCCGAAACCAAACCTGGCAACCAGGAGAATGATAGTACTCACAAGGCATAAATACACCAGGCTAATCAAGAACAACAGGGCTAATTTTGCTGTCATCATTTTAGATCTGGACGATACCCGAAGCCCGGCCAGTTGCCCATAAGCGCTTTCTGGTTGAATGTTGCTCACCAAAAACAAGAACATCGGGGTAAAGACCACACCCATACTAAAAGCGTTACCAATCGCCGAGAATAACACATCCCAGGCGTTTACCTTTTGCAGGTCGATACTCTCAGGCAAGGGAAAAGCCAAAGCCGAAGCGTTTAAGGTAATTTTGCTAAAAAGAATGCCTACCGCCACGCTTACAACAACGATGATAATCAGCAAATAAGGCTTGATAATAAGTTTCGCCTGCAGCTGAAGGTAACGTAACCAGCCATTAAACGACCGGTTAGCCTTTTGTTTCTTCAGCTTAGGCAAGGTTTTCACTTCTGCGTCTTGTGACTCAAATGGCACTGCATCACTCTCCGCCACCTTAGCTCGTGCAAAGCTTTCTGCCACGACTCGCCGTCTTCTACCCAACAGTGTCCACAGCAAAACCGAGACAAGCAAGAGTGTCAGTGGCAAGATGAGCACCAGTTTCAAGTCTTCCAAGGTGAGAAGCCGATTAGAAGAAAAATTTAAGCGCAAAAGGCTCTCAGACGGAGCCAAAAACCAGGGTAATCGTCTGGCTCTTTCAACAAAATATTGCAACAGACTTGAAAACATTAAAGGCGCACCTATTGCGACATAGCGATTATTGATAATCAAGGACGTACTCAAACCAAAAGTCGCCCACAAAAAGCCCATCACAAGAACCGCGCCAATCACCGCCAGAAAAAAAACATTGGGTTGATCACGAAATAAGACCCCCAAAAAGCCTTCCTGTGGTCGCAAGTAAAAATGATTGATTGCGGGATGATAGAGGGGATTTCGATTACTCAGGCTTAGCAAACCATAGCTAAAGACCAAGGGCAAACTCACCGCCAAAGCACCAGCAATGCCATTGGCAAACACTTTCGCGCGCATGGTTCGTCCAAATCTCTCCCGCGCTAAAATCGCCCGCAAAAAACCTTCCTTGCGGTCCAAAACCAATGAATCGGCATGCGGCAGAGCCACCAACAAGGGCAACAGGTAAGTATAGTAACTCTGCACGTACATATAATACCAATGGTCAATGTAGGACTTTTCTGGCATATGACTTTTCGTGGTGAGATAAGTAATCAAGAGAATCAGACTGGCAACGCCAAATGCCAACCCGAATCTGCGGAGCCTAAAAGCCCGCTCTAGTTCAGCTTTATAGATACCCATGTTGTCCTCAGCCTATTAATGCTTGTTATGAAAATTAATTAATCGTGCTTCAGCCTCATCATATAATGCCTGAATATCTGAAGGCAGGTTCTCATAGTAAGAGATCGGTCCTGGACAAGGCGGATAAAAGTCATAGGGTTCATGCACGGTGCCGTCTACGTCTGCACCAGTATCCAGCTTATAGAGCCTGCGACCATCTGAAACGGCAAAGTATTCCGTTTTGAGCGAGTAATCAATAAAACCACCCGTTCTCGTATTGATCGCAAAATTCCCTAAAGGGTCTTCAAGTGTCTGAATGACCAAAACAGTTTGCCCCTGGTACGCCTCAGTCCATGCTTTGAATTCGAATTTATAGCGACTCGTTTCCGGATAGAGCACATCTACATAGCCTTCCTCCCCACGCAAACGGCGTTTTGAAGGCTCAAAATTACCAAAAGGCATCCCGTACACAAACCAATCCATGTTCTTCAAATGCGATTCTTCAGGAGGGACGTTTGATTCCCAATCCAAGACGTTCTTGTTTATCTCAGGAGTCTTCTCAAACTTGTAATCCTCCATTTCATGACTGCTGAACTTTGTCGGTCCAAAGGTGCCATCTTTTAATAATATCGATGCCACGTTAATTTTTTTGTAAAACGGGTAATCCCTGAGCCACATGGATTGGTCAAAAACGCGTGTTTCCGGCTCAGAAAAATGTAACCAAACAATCTCCTTCTCGCCACAAGTCATATGGTACCAGCCTGGTTTGTCAAAATTGCTGTATTGTAATTCTTCAAGCGCGGTAAAGAGCATAATCAAGCGCTCTGGATCAGTTAAGGGATTTTCTTTGGTGTAACCCTGTTGATCAAAAGCTTCAATAAAGCCTTGTTGGGGCTGAGTCAATGGAACCTCGCTTGTCGGCTGGCTTTCAACCGGGGTGAATTTTGATTCAACCTTTGGTGCAGCGACAAGTCCTAAGGTACCGCTATCCTCGGGCTTAAATTGTTGATGCCCACAGGCAGTTAAAAACAATAGCAACAGTAAAACAAAGCTTATCTTTTTCATTTTTCATGTCCTATAAAAATGCCGATTCACTATAATTATGCAAATATTCCCGAAAAGCTTCTTCCAGCTCTTCAATGCCATAGCCCAGACTAATCATTTCGCTTACAAACTCTTCCAGAAGCTCCTTTTTCAGGCTTTCATGGAGTTGGTCTAAAAGAGCCTGGTCGTTTGTGACATAAGTTCCGGACCCGCGTCGCGTTTCCACAATGCCTGCGCGCGCCATTTCAATATAAGTGCGCGCGATGGTATTGTGATTGACATTAAACTGCAAACCAGCCTCCACCCAAGTGGGTAATTTATCTCCGGGCTTATAGTCGCCTCGCAAGATTTGGTAGCAGAGTTGGCGCATGATTTGGAGATAGACCGGCTCGTTGTTTCCGAATGGCGTGTTCATTTTTCACCTGTATGCTGTTTCTGAATCAATATCTTCCATCAAGGTCAATTTTCCCTCGCGGATTTGGAATGCTTTATCGCACAGCAATTTGACTTCATTAATGCTGTGACTGGTCATCAAAATGGTCTTGCCTTGCTGTCGCAAAGCAATCAGGTAATCATAAATTTCTTTTTGTGCGTCAAAATCCAGCCCTGCCGTGGGTTCATCCAAAATCAATAAGTCCGGATCTTCCATGATGGCTTGGGCAAGTCCAAGCCTTTGGCGCATGCCCACAGAATAAGTGCGGACTGGTTTAGTTTCTTTTGGGTCAAGACCAACAAAACGCATCGTTGCTTCAATATCTTCTTTGGTGGCTTTGCTAGAAATCAAGGCAAGCAATTCCAAATTCTTATAACCACTTTCTGAAAGCAGAAAGCCAGGATGGTCAATCAAGCTGCCCACAGACCTTGGAAACTCCACCTCTTTGCCGACAAGTTGGCCATTGACTCTGACCGAACCGGAATCAGGATAAACCAGTCCCATAATAATGCGCAAAAAAACACTCTTTCCTGCGCCGTTATTGCCACAAATAGCAACAATTTGACCTTTGGGTAGCGAGAAGTCCAAATCTTGTAATACCTTCTTCTTGCCAAAAGATTTGCTGATCTGCCTGGCTTCAATAATCAAATGTTCTTTTTCTTGGTCTTTCACAAGGTCAACATCACTCAAAATGGCATCTGGAAATAAATCCATATCATCTCCTTTTCCGTTCCCTTGAGACAAAAATGCAGGTTCAGAAACGGTTTTAACTAAAAGCACTCTACTTATCTAGAGTAATAGTGATATTTTAACCAGACATATTAGAATCTGTCAAGTTGCGAAAGACTTCAGGTCTTATATGGGCAGAAAACAAACAGCAAACTCACCAGTCTGATGTCAAGCTAAGGTCTTATTCAATCAACAAAGCCATGGAATTAACGTGCCTAAATAAAAGCATCTTCCTAATAAACACAATCTAAGACACTTGCCCCAACTAGTTTCAGCTTTAAAGCTACAATACCTGAGTAAGTTCAGATAGATGTGAGACGATAGGGCTTTACAAAAAAGCACATTTGGGTCATCCTTAAGGTGACGAAACCAAAAAAGGAGTGACTCCAATGCGGCAGATATACTTGCAAAAACAATTTTACCAGTTAGCAAGAAAAAGAATACCCAATCCAAGCGAAGACATCGCCAACGCCATGGACCTACGCGGGTTTGGCCAGCGCAAACGCACATGGCTATACGAATTAATCTTCCACTGGTGGGATTGGGCGCTCATCGTTTTTTCTGTAGTCATGCTCGCCACGGTGCTCATCTTAGCTTTCCGCTTCGACATGCGCCTCTTTTCCGTCCCCCAATGGTGGTACGGGTTGTTTGCTAAATAAACCTTCCCAATATTATTCGGCTTAAATACAGCGCACTTTGATAGAGATTAATGCTTGATTTTCTCCAGTAACTGCACTGTTATTGCATTTTCTGGAGTGTATTTATGTTAAACAAGGATAGACATCATGCAAGAAAAAAGGATCCAGTTGCAAGGCTACAAGGATAAAGAACAAGCCCTTTGGCACGAGCTCAACAAAGCTTACATATCCCTTATTAACAGAGCAAAACAATTGAATGAGTTGATCACAAACGAAGGTTTTGATTCCAGTTCAGGCTTTTTTAATGGCCATTTCGTCAGGACAATGGACAACAATTTCGTGGAAGAGCATTTTCCTATTCCCGTCATCACCATTAAAGACCTTTGCGACATCGAAATTGGCTTAAAATACACCACAATCACCAGCAAACTTTCCCGCAATGATGCTTTAAGCTTCCCTTTTGAGCGTTTCCAATTGTCAATTGAAGCTTATGGGGTAGAAGATTTCCAAACCGACTTCTATTACCAAGGCACGAGTTTCGAGGAATTTAGAAAGAAAATCAAAGCAAGTGATGAGAGCGAGGTCTTCTTCACATTCTTCTTTGACAAAGAAGTCAAGCCGGGACAAGTACACACCTTTATCCTGTCGTTAGAAGAAAAAGGCTTTTTCTACTAAAACGACATCGTTTGCGACATTGATGGCAGTGGCGTGCTCGACAAGGACAATGACTTTCAAACTGCTTTCAAATCCATAAAAACGTTATTTTCCAATAAAAACATACGATATCTTTTTCTTGATTCCTTAAAAGCCTCGAACTTGTGGTTTAATTGAACAAAAGGAGATGACATGATCAAGAGAAAAGATACCTTAACCAGCCTTACCAGCGAGGCACCCTTTGGCGCACCAGGCACCGTGGTGCGCACGCCCCTCCTTCAACCCGAAGAGTTCTTTGGCAAAGGTCGTGTGTTCAACCGCATGTGCTTACCCGTTGGCAGTGGCATCGGTAGCCACGTCCATGAAGGTGAGCAAGAAATCTACTATATCCTTAGCGGAAAAGGCGAATATGATAACAACGGCGTCAAGGTCGAAGTCGGTCCCGGTGATTTAACCCTTTGCCCCGCTGGAGAGCAACATGGCATTCAAAATATCGGTGACACTGACTTGGAGTTTATCGCTTTAATTCTTTATGTAGATTAAGCCTCATTCCAGCTAATCACTATTCAAGCGAAGCTAGACAAACTGTCCGATTTAAGTACTAAATCGAACTTGTCTAGCTTTCGCGTCTTTAATCATCTTAGTTATCTGCAAGATAAACCCAACTTTAACCGGCCTTACACCCAAGCAAGGTTTAAAAGTCCAGCGTGATATCTCACACAAGCCGACAAAGGTGCTAATCAATAGCGCCCCATTCAGCTACTCTTTTTTCTCGATCTTACTCATCACCAAATCGAGGCTTAAATCCTTTTTGTCAAACTTTTCAGCTTCGGCGAGGATGCTCCTTGCTGCCGGGACGGCATCCCACACGTTCCACAGCAAAACGCCTTTAGCAATGCCTTCCTCGAGGTAATAAATGACACCCTTTTTATAAGGCACTTTCCAGTCCATGATAGTTTCCATTCGACTATCCAACTCCCCAACTGCTTCGTATCCCAAATCAAACAGGTCCGTATAAAAAAGTGGAACATGGGTATAAGCCTCATCTGCGCCAGCCATATTGTGGCCGGCTGTTTTACCCGATTTCAGCGCGTTATCCTCATGCTCAACCCGTACATGTTTTTTGAGCTGGGAATGATAGAAATTGGCCACATCGCCCGCGGCATAGATTCCCTCATGCGATGTTTGCAGATGTTCGTCTACCACAATACCGTTATCAACTTTCAAACCTGTTTCTTCGGCGAGCTTCACATTTGGACGCACACCAATGCCAGCTACCACGCCATCAACTTTAAAGCTTTGACCAGATTTCGTTTTGACAAGATAAGCACCCTGCTCAGCTTCGATGCTTTCAATCGAATCACCCGCCAAAACCTCTACGCCTTTTTCGCGGTAGGTATCGTTTAAGAAAAGTGCCAGGTCTTTTGGATAAATCCTTTCGCCAATCGCGTTTTCCAAAAAGACCATGATCACTTTCTTGTTGTTCATCGTCAATGCGGCAGCAATCTCAGACCCAATGAACCCACCTCCGATAACCAAAAAAGTCTCACCTTTCTCGGTTAATTCGCGGAGATGCAAATAGTCCTGAAAATTGCGAAAGTAGATGATGTCCTCTCCACCAAAAGGCAGTCGAATAGGACTGGCACCCGTGGCAAACAATAGTTTGTCATACTTGTACAATTCGCCATTCTGATCGGTAACTGTTTTTGCTTCTGGATCCACCTTGCTTATGCGATCGCTCAGGTGGATGTCAACTTGTCGATTTTCTGTTTTTCGCCAGATTTTTTCGAGCGGTTTACCCTTCCAAAGATCTTTTGAGAGTTTTGGGCGACTGTATGGTGGATCTGCTTCCATGCTAAACATGGCAATACTTCCTTCTTTATCCAATTCACGTATTCCTCTCACGGCAGAATCGCCAGCTAAACCGTCACCAATAATGATGTAGTTGAAATGTTTCATCTCATATGTCCTTTCTTCTAAACTCTGATTAGAGTCGATTCAAAGTGCTTTCTTCGGCTTTTCCCCTCGAGCAAGAAAGCGTGCCAGTAAACTAAAGTTTTGATTCCAGATAGTCCTTCAGAGCCTTGGCGTTATTATGCTCGGTGTCATGACTGGAATATAGCAAAGTGACAGTCGTCTTTTTAGCCATTTCTAAGATCGGCGACCAAGCTTCTTGATTCTGATCGAGTTCTTGGGTGTACTTTTCTTTAAAGCCTTCCCATTTTTCAATCTCATGATTAAACCATTTCCTCAGCGCTGTACTTGGGGCAACATCTTTTAGCCATTCTGCTGATTCCAAAGTCTCTTTCCTGATCCCACGTGGCCAAAGACGTTCAACCAAAAACAGTTTGCCGTCCGTTTTTGATATCTGTTCGTAAACGCGTTTGATTTGTATCATTCGAGCCTCTGCTTCCCGCGTTAGCCATGTTCAATAGATTTATAAACTTATATCTATATTTATTATCATAACCTTTTAACAGCCTCATTTCAGCCTACGTGAAAGGTTTTTGGCTAGATTTAGGTCAAATTAGATAGAATTATTATCATCGTTAAGTCCCTTTGTTATGGTGCGACTGACAAGGGTTAAAATAAGCCTTACAGCACCACCTCACCTTGCCACACGCCAACAATCTAAAGGACAAATAAAATGGCAAAAATCAGAAAAATGCTTAGTGATTGGCAAAAGCCAGCCATCCAAGCGCTAATGGCGCTCATCGAAACTCAAAGTAAAAAGACCCTCGCGACCTGGGCAATCGATTACTCGCGAGAGGTCATGCTAGCCTTGTGGCAAAAGGACTTCCCGAACGATTCGCGGCCAGAAGAAAGCTTGCGTGCTGCCCGTCAATGGCTCGATGGTGAGATTAAACTTCCCCAAGCCAAGCCGGCTATTTTGGCTTGCCATGCTGCCGCAAAAGAAGCTGAAGAATATCCTGTCGCTCGAGGGGCAGCACGCGCCATTGGACAATCTGCCTCCACAATTCATTCAGCTCGCCACTGTATCGGATTGGCTTTTTATGGCGCTCTGGCTGTAGCTTACGACGAACTCGGTATCACCGCGCCATGGGATCAGTTAGAGCAAAGAGCCGAGGAAAAATGTTGGAAGATGTACCGCGCTTTGCAAGCTATCGCCGTGGAAAACGAGCCAAACCCTGCTAAAATTGAGTGGTTCTGTTAAGCCAATTGAAAAACTGAAAAATAATTAATGAAAAGAGCCAAGCAAAGCAATGACCGACTTTAAGAACATCCTCAAGCCTATCATCCCCTTACGCGTCACTGCTTTCATTATGCAACTCTTTTCCATTGCCCTTTCACTCGCGCAACCGGTGCTTATTGGCCGCCTCTTGGATGTCATTAATCAGGTTGGCCATGGAACAGAATTTATCACCGTAACCCAACTCACGATCATTCTGATTGTGGTCTCCCTATTGGATTTTGTGGTCTATTACCTCAAAGACTACCTTTTTTCGAAAGCGCTCTATACTGGCGTCAATCTGATGCGCGAGCATGTCCTTTCTTTGGCGTTAAACCAACCTGCCTCGGTACTGGAGCGTGGTCACGTGGGTGATATGCTCAACAAAATCCTCAATGACAGCGAGCTCTACGCCAAATACATGATTTACCAAATCCCAGATACGGTCATCGTTTTCATCCGCCTGGTAGCCATCTATACGATTTGCATCACCATGAGTTTGCCACTCACTGGCGTCCTGGCAGGTGTCTTCATTGTTTACCTGAGCATCTATTTGCTTATTAATAAGAAAATCCGGCCATTGATTAATGATGAGCTGGCACGCTACTCGGATGTTATGAACCAGGCTCAAGAGGCGATGGACGGTTTTGAAACCATCAAAATCAATGTTGAAGAAGACTATTTCATCGCCCGCTTTAGCAAAAGCCTCAAGACCTACCTCAAATCCAAACTGCGCGTGCAAAGATTCAATTCCCTCGATAACGCTCTCCTCAACTTCTTTTACGCCATCATCCCCATCCTCATCTTGGGTGTTGGCGCCTACTTTATCGTGAGCAAGCAAATCACTTTAGGCGTTTTACTTATCTTTTACTCTTTTAACCACTGGATAATCGAGCCGGTTTACACCTTGGCAGGCCTCAACCGCATTCGCCAACAAGCGGTGGTGGCTTTTCCGCGCTTGCAAACTTTTGTAAAGGAAACCTCATCCGAGGCGCTTGGCGTGGAAAAACGCCCCATTCAATCCATAAAAACGATTGAATTGAAAAATGTGGGTTTTGCTTACGACGAGTCGAAAGTTATTATTGAGAATCTGTCACTGAAACTACAAACAGGTTCGCGTCTGGCGATTACTGGCGAGAGTGGCTCGGGCAAAAGTACGCTGGCGATGTTGCTTTTGGGTATCATCAAATCTGACCATGGAGAGCTACTTGTCAATAGCCAAGCTTTAAAGAATATTGAAGCCAAGTCCTACCTCAATCAATGCGCCTATATGCCCCAAGAGATTTTTCTTTTTTCAGAATCGGTTCAGGAAAACATCACATTCGGTCGTGAAAACCCAAACTTTCCAAGCGAAATGTTGCGAAAGTTGAAGCTTGAAGATGTCTTGACCCGTCAGGTTAAAGATGTGCGCGAACTTTCTGGGGGTGAAAAACAACGCCTGGGCATCGCGCGCTCGATGTACCGCATGCCCTCTTTGATTATCTATGACGAGCCCACCGCGTCATTGGATGAGGGCATGGAAAGGCAGATTATCCAGGCAATTGATGACTTCTTGGAGCTAAATCCTTGTATCTTCATCGCCATCACCCATCGCAAATCGATTCTAGACATTTGTGATCAGCAACTCCACTTAGACGGCAAATCGAGAATTGAGCTGATTGACTTAATAACATAAATAAAACAAGACCTCAGCCATAGTCCTAAGTCTATTGAGACTATTCGCCAGGTCTTGTTCTTAAGATTGCCTTGTCTTAGGCTCCCTTGCTCATAAACAAGAAGAACAAAATAATCACATCCACCGCGAAGTGAATAAGCCATGCCCAGAAAAAGCCTTTGGTCTCATTGATCGACTTTGCCAAAAACCAGCCTATAAAACCCGACATAATCGCTCCAAAAATGCCATTTGGCGCGATGCCAAAGAAGTGGATTCCGCCAAACACCACCGCACCGAGAAACTCCGAGATCTTCGGGTCGAGGTTCTCATTGGCAATGATTGTGGTATACGACAAGCGATAAATGACCTCTTCGGTAAAGGAATTCATCAAGGCTAAAAGGATAATCATCGGCACTTCAGGGAAGAAGCGCAATGCCAAACCACTTTTTGCAGCGACTTGAAAATACACCACGACCGCGTTCACGATAAGGATTGTGCCGCCAATCGTCAAACCAATCACTTTCCAACCTTCGCCCTCTTTCGGCTTCAAACCAACCCATGGCGCAGGACGCACAGGTCCATCAATTTTATTGAGATTGAACAGGCTAAGACGGGTTTTATCCGCAATAAAGAATAAAACCGCCAACAAACTTGTGCTAATCAGTATTGTCGAAAGCTGATAGCTGGTGAAAAAGTTCATGACCTCTTTGTCAAAAACAGTGATGTTAAACAAAGGCGTTTTCATGAACGCGAACAATAGCCAAGTGGCAACGAAGGTCAAGGCGACAACAACGGCAATTCTCCAATATTTTTTTATCATGTTAAGCTCCTTTTTAGCTTGCACTTTTTAGTCTTCTATATTACTATTAGTAATATGCGATGATTTTAGTCAAAACAAAAATCAGAGTCAAGAGAAAGGATTACACAATGGCATTTGTTGTACTGGGTTTACTAATGTTCGAGTCTTTGAGCATTTACGGATTACGAAAACAATTCTCCACAGGCATCTCCCTTTTTTACAGTGACAGTCTGGGAAGCCTGCAAGCCGCCTTGCGTAAATTATTGGAAAGCGGGCATGTTCAATTCGAATGGTTGGTTCAAAATGGCAGACGCGTAAAGCTATATAGCATCACCCCAGCTGGACGAGATGCCTTTTTTGAATGGATGTTCAGCCCACTTTCGGACCGCCGCTTGGAAGAAACCGTGATGGCAAAGACCTACTTTTTGGGTTTAGTTGAAAACCCAGACCAAAAGAAACAAATATTGGAGAATATGCATGCGACAGTCGAAGAGTCGCGCCAAACCTTACTTGGCGTGCAAGCTGAGCTTGAAGCACTGCCAGTAGAAATCCAAACCCTCCCCACCTTCCAATATCAACGCGCACCACTGGATTACGGCATCCTCTCACATGGCGTGGCCCTGGAATGGGTCCAAAGCATGATTGACGCGTTGTAGTTCTGGCGATGGCTAACAATTTAGCAAGGTTTTCAATAAGCATGGACTTAAGGCTATAAGTTTTCTTCTTTTCGGGGTATAACCTTTATTGATTAATTGAGCGAGCAAAAATGCAACTAAAAGTCATTCTACTCACCAGTCTAGGCTTTCTTTTTCTTGCCCTCGGATTCATTGGGCTGTTTTTGCCTGTCTGGCCGACCACGCCTTTCGTATTGGTCGCCGCGGCATGTTTTTCAGTCAACCCCAAAATCCAATCCCAGATCATGAAAATAGACTTCTTTAGAGAGCATTACGAAAACTATCAAAACCGCACCGGCCTCCCCCGAAAAAATGTCATCATCAGTCTGACATGGCTTTGGGGCTTACTCATCCTCTCAATAGTTTTACTTAAAAGCTACTGGGGTCTCTTGCTTATCTTAGTTGGCGTTGCGGTTACCTGGCATATCTTGCACATGGCGAAGCGAAAGTAAAGCCCATAAATCTTAGACAGGCACATGGGTTCCACCAACATCCTCTTATAATGAAGTCAACATGAAAAAACCGATCGTCGCTACCCTTTTTGCCATTTTGGCTGCTATCTTGTACGCAATCAGCATGCCTGCTTCGAAAGTCCTTTTAGGCTCTGTTTCACCTACTATGATGGCTGCCTTTTTATATTTAGGCGCCGGCATAGGTGTTGGGCTCATGTATTTGCTGTCAAAAGAAGCCCGGCAAGGTGAGCGACTGGAGAAAGCTGACCTGCCCTTTACGATTGGCATGGTTGTTTTAGACATCGCAGCACCGATTTTCTTGATGCTTGGCTTGCGCATGACAAGCTCAGCAAATGCTGCACTGCTGAACAACTTTGAAATTGTAGCCACAGCAATCATCGCCTTAATGGTTTTCAAAGAGCAGATCAGTAAAATGCTCTGGGTTGCGCTGTTATTCATCACCCTTTCCAGCATCATCCTGAGCTTTGAAGGCTTGGCTGGTTTTAGATTTTCCTGGGGGTCACTATTAGTACTTGCGGCGGCAATCTGTTGGGGTCTCGAGAACAACTTTTCTCGAAAAATCAGTCACAAAAACACGTATGAAATTGTAACCATTAAAGGTCTCTTTTCAGGATTGGGTGCTTTGATTATAGCTTTGCTAAGCGGCAACACTTTCCCGAAACTTGGTATAGTCCTCATTGTTTTACTCCTGGGCTATGTCGCCTATGGGCTGAGCATTTTCTTCTACATCAAAGCCCAGAATGTGATTGGCGCAGCGAAGACCAGTGCCTGGTACGCGATTGCGCCTTTTGTTGGGGCATTGCTTTCTTTTGTTTTCCTCAAAGAAGCGATTGGAGTCCAATACGTTTTTGCCTTGGTTTTAATGCTTCTGGGAAGTGCGCTGGTCACCCTGGATACGCTTACTAAAACGCACAGCCATGAACATAGCCATACAATACTTGGTCCATCCAGCGCTTCTGCCACGCCACAAACCTACACACATAGCCACAAACACCATCATATTTTTGATACAAGGAAGCATAAGCACAGTCACCTAAAAGAATAAACTTCAATAGGATAAAGACAATGGGTTATCAATAACCTGGGGTACAATTTGATAGAACAGTTATAAATGATTGAATTGTGGCCTTGAAAACATTAGTTATTGCGTATCTATTATGATTAAAATTCTCCTAAATGCTTTTTAGGAGGGTGAATATAGTACTGGTTTGAAAAGTTATTTGGTAAACGCGACTGGAGAATATCATGTCAAATATTACAATAGAAGACATAAAAAAGTTCATTATATCGGAAGCTGAACGATTTGGGGCTAAAACTGAAGGTGATAAAGCATCGTATATTTTACGTTACAACGTAGGAGCTGACGCACTAAACGACAACGGTGCATTTTTAGGTTTCATCTCTCCGCGTGAAGAGTCATCTGGTAGGTACCACGATTTCTCTTTAGTAATATTCCCTAGCAAAGATGACCACTTGCCTTGGTTAATCTGTTTAGGCGTCGGTTCAAGTGGTTTCAAAGACGATTATGATCTTTCCAAACGTCCAGGTGTTCGCCGACTTTTTTCCACAATAATTAATCATGATGGTTACTATAAATCTGATTTTTCTGACATCGAATCCCAACTTCCAAAATCTTTTCGTTCACGAGCCGATTTAGTCCACCTTCAAAATACCATTAAAACATATTCTTCTCTTCTACCGGCATGTCAAATTTTGCAAAACCCAAATAGTAGTGATGGTAGAAAAGCCATATCTGCTTTTGTAGCAGCTTATGCTAAGTTACGCGAATGGCCTACAAACAATAACCACCGCAAAGCAATAGATGGAATCTTAAGTGATTATTCTTATGAAGAGCGAAATTTACCCGATATAGAATTGGTTGATTTGATAAAAAACAGAAAATACTTGGTACTATATGGACCTCCAGGCACTGGTAAGACGAGGTTGGCTAAAAAACTTTGTGGTCTTTTAAGTGCAAAACCGTTTTTTGTTCAATTTCATGCTGAAACAAGTTATGCTAGTTTTGTCTATGGCATAGAACCAGATTTAGAAGCCGGTGAACTTCAATATCGTTCTAACAATGGGATTCTCACAGAAGCTATAGAATATGCCTTAAAAAATGAAAACACAAATGTATTACTTATAATTGATGAAATTAATCGAGCAAACCTTTCTCATGTCTTAGGTCCAGCATTTTACCTCTTTGAGCATAAGCAGGATTTTTCAAATGTTACCTACAACCTTACTCCGACTCTGGCAGTTAATAAGCTTCCGGAAAACTTTTATGTTATAGGAACTATGAATACCGCAGACAGAAGTTTAGCAATCGTAGATTTTGCATTGAGAAGGAGGTTTGCATGGATCCCAGTAAAGCCAGAACCGATCATCGCAGACAATTTCTATATAGAACCATTCTCCGCAATGGATACCATTTTTAATTGGAATGCGAACGATCTTGAATTAAACTTGCAACCTGGCCATAGCTACTTTTTTGCTGATTCAGACAAAGAAATGAAAGCTCGAATACGTTATGAGCTCTATCCTTTAATAAAGGAGTATATTGATGAAGGGTTATTGTTAAGTGCTGCCGAAGATTTAAACCAGTTTTTCTTAGATCATATAGGTCTTTCGCTATTTACATGAAGAACCTAACTGTCTTTTTAAACACTCCTTGCTTGACTGAAAAATCAAGTATTTACCGAGGAATAGATTTACTCCAAACATGGTTCAAAGGAGCTGACAAGCGCTTTGTTTCTGAGCATCTACAAAGGTTTGTGAGTTTAAATAGAGAATTGTTAGACTTTTTGTGTACTACACCTCTCATAGAAGGTATGGGAAACCAAGCCACGCTTTGTTTCAGAACCAACCATTTTATTGGCGGGATCCCACTCCGCTCCCCATATGACGGAACACAAATCGGAGATCTAATTGTAAGTCCTAGGTTCATCAACAATAATAAGCAAGATGAATATATCTCGATCATGAGTTTGTTAAGAAGCTCTGTAAAAATTGATGTTCTTCCAAGCCTACCATTAAGGTCTAAAGACCAATTTGCAATACCTTCATACCTAGAAGCAATACGATTCGTCCATTCGCTCTTTATTCTTGAACAAAAAGCATGGAATAAATTTCAGACTAAAAAACTTATTTCTGAAAATCCAGTTGGTAATATAGACTGGACTGATTATGCAAGAAGAAGTTTTGATCCTGCTGAGCGAACTAGTTTTCTATCTAGAAAAAACTTCTTAAGTGAAGATCATTTTGACCACAGAATAATGAAATATGTTTTTCATTTGTGTTTAGCTGAGATTAAAAAGACGAGGATACCTGTCGAGATTGCTCGCGGTATCAAACCTAAAATCGATTTCATTCAAAGCCGCATGAAACGTGTTCAGATGTTTCCATCTAAAAACATTTCAATCCATGCACAAGATCTTCCGATTTTAAGAGAAACTAAACTTCTAGCAAAAGCATTCTTGAATAAAACAACATCCAATGCGACAGCTTGGAGAGCAAATTTTTCAGAGATTTTTGAGAGATATGTTCAGTTTTTATTCGAAGCTGTGGCGAAACAAGTCGGGGGCAGTTTTATAGCAAACCCACAGTTTCCAGTAAAGTCTGACAGATTAAGCAAGTGGGAATTGGCATATTTAGAGCCAGATGGAATCTTCTTGAAAGACGGTATATCTGTCATTATTGATTCTAAGTATAAATCTCATTTATACAATGTTAATTCCCAGAGCTCCATGTTGAAGACTGAATTTCGCTATGATCTCCATCAAATACTCTCATACTCTAGTTTTTCTACTGAAAAGGTTAAAGTAGGGATTTTGTGCTATCCTAGTGACCATAGTTTTGCTAAAGTATCGGAAATAATCAACCCTATTTCTGATAAAAAGTTTAAACTTTTTATGATTGGTGTTCCCCTCTCCATAAAAGAAAAGGAATCAACTATTAGGAAACTACATGAAGTGATAATCGAAGCTACCAACAATTCATCTAGTTAGTCACAATGTCTTTGTTGCAAAATTTTTATAGTGTAATCTATTGAATTTACTAAAAAGTTGTTTAATGAAAGTCCTGTGTAAACCCACCCACCTTCTGAGGTACAATTTAGCCTATGAAAGTGCGTTGGCTTTGCTCGCTTTTACTATTGTTGCTAGTGCTCGGCGCTTGTAAACCCATCCTCGAAGATGAAACATTTGGCGAGTCTATCGCCACCTTTAGCCAGGATGAGCTGATGCAAACCGCCATGATGCAACTCACCTACGCGCATCACGAGACCATGCTACATCAACCTACCGCCACACCCACGCCTCTTTTTACCGCAACCTACACGCCTTGGCCAACCGTCATTGCTACCATCGCGCGCACGCCCACCTCAGATGCCACCCCAACCATGGTAACTGAGTGCAATCGGGCTGGGGCCGGTGTGCCCTTTGACGTGACCATCCCCGATAACACCACCATGTACGCCGGCGAGAGTTTTATCAAAACCTGGCGTGTGGTCAATTCCGGTTCCTGTAAATGGACGCGTCTTTACAAACTCGTTTTCTATTCACAAAACGCTATGGGCGCGCAGTATGAAAATTTCTTACAGGGCGAAGTTTTACCTGGCCAGGCCATAGACCTTAGCCTACACTTCACCGCCCCAATCAATCCCGGCACTTACCAGGGCAACTGGATGCTCCAGGATCCAGATGGCAATCTGTTTGGGCTTGGCATGAACGCCGATGTGCCCTTTTATGTTCGAATTATCGTCGACGACCAAGCCACACCAACCCCAACCGAGACGCCAACCGAAACCCCAGAAGCCACACCGACACCATAATCTTTTAAGGATGAAAAAATGACCCAACACAATCTCGCCGACCCCGAAAACATGCTCTCTTATATCAACCGCTTACCCGATGACCTCGAAAAAGCCTGGCAATTGGGCATGACCCTCCCACTTTCGCATTTACATTTCAACAAAAACCAAAAACCTAAGGCGATTGTGATTGCCGGCATGGGCGGATCCGCGATTGGTGGCGATATTTTCGGCTCGTATTTGCGCGAGATATGTGAAGTGCCGGTTTATTCCCACCGCGATTATGGCTTGCCAGCTTGGGCAACAGGGCCAGAGACATTGGTCATCTGCTCTTCGCACTCCGGCAACACCGAAGAAACGCTCGACGCCTTCAAAACCGCGCTTGAACGCGATTGCACAATCCTGGCGATAAGCACCGGTGGCAAATTACAAGACCTGGCGCGCGAAGCTGGCAAAGACGCCTGGACCTTCGAGCATGACGGTCAACCACGCACCGCTGTTGCCTATTCCTTTGGCATTTTGTTGGGACTTGTTAACCGTTTAGGGCTAGTCGCAGATCAATCCAGCGCAATTGAAGAAGCCATGCAGGTGATGCGTGAAAATCGTCCGCATTACAACACACAATCGACTGAAGCAGCCAACCCCTGTGAAGAACTCGCCATCCGCTTGTTGGACAAAAATGTGGTCATCTTTGGCGCAGGAAGCATGGAAGTTATCGCCCGGCGTTGGAAGGCGCAAATCGCCGAACTGGCCAAGGCCTGGGCGTCCTTTGAAGGCATCCCTGAGATGAACCACAACACCCTGGCAGGACTGCTCTTCCCTGAGAAGCTGATCGATGAAACCCTCGCCGTCTTTTTGAGCACTTCAACCGACCATCCGCGCAACCAATTACGTATTAAGGCTAATATCGACCTTTTTATGGAAGCAGGCATTGAGGTCAACCATATCCACGCCAAAGGGCAAAACCGATTGGCGCACATGTGGTCCTTGTTGCAATTTGGCGATTATGTGAGCTATTATCTGGCGCTTGCCTATGGCGTTGACCCCACGCCTGTGGCTATCCTAACCGCCTTAAAACAAAAATTGGCAGATGCTTAGGCGTTCTTGATATAACGCGTCGGATTCTGCCACTTTACTACTAAAAGCAACTTTTAGAAAAGCGACTTCCAGACCAACATCACACCCAGGATGCATAAGGGCACGCCTAAAATCGCGCCGATCAGCGTCGCAGAAAGCACAATGCCCACGACAATCATGACAAGGCCTAAGATGAAGCCTATCACACGACCAGTGACCTTGAGAATCCAAATCACCAATTGCATCAAGGCATAAAACGGCCAAAGCAACAAGGGCACTCTTCGTTTCGTTTCCATACTAACTCCTTTCAAGCCTTGAACCAGGGCTTCTGAATGTAGTATAGACCAGCTTTATTAGCGCAACGATAGATTTTCTATTGACCCACTCATTTTGGCGATCTACCTTTGCATGGCGAAGACGCCAGCAGAACAGTAAGAAGTTCGTTCTGGCATCCTCCTTCTCTTGTTCGTTCCGGCGTCCCAGTTTTTGATCGCGCCGGTGTCCTCACCGAGCGCATAACACTCAATACACCAACATATTCATGTCCACTTTAGTCGTTCTCATCTGTTCGTTCTGGCGTCCTCGCCAGAACACCATCATTCCCCCGTTCTCGTTTGGTCCCCTGACCAAGCGATTCCATCATCCCCTTATTCGCATGGCGAAGACGCCAGGCAGAACGTCAGCGTGTTCATGCCAGCGTCCTAGTTTTTGATCGCGCCGGTGTCCTCACCGAGCGCATAGCAAGGACCCCTTCTGAACGAAAGAAAAACCAATCAATCTAATAAAACCAATTGCCTTGTTTTTGAAAAACTCTGATATAATAAGCGCCTGTTCGGAGAGGTCGCATAGTTGGTCTAGTGCGCTCGCTTGGAAAGCGAGTATACCGAGAGGTATCAAGGGTTCGAATCCCTTCCTCTCCGCCACCAAACCCCACAATAGCTGTGGGGTTTTTTGTTTAACAAAAAAGAGGGTTCACTATTCAAACGAACCCTCTTTTGTTTACTTAGTTTGTACTAATCCTAGTACATTCCTCCAGGAGGCATGGCGGGGGCGGCGGATTCGGGCTCAGGGATGTCGGTAATCAGCGCTTCGGTCGTCAGGATCATAGCTGCAATCGAAGCTGCGTTTTCCAATGCTCCACGGGTTACTTTGGCGGGATCGGTCACGCCTAATTTCACCATATCGCCGTATTCTTCGGTCAAAACGTTGTAGCCCAAGTGTTTATTACCTTGTTCGGCTTGCTTTTGGCGAACAGTTGAAACAACCACAGAGCCATCCTGGCCGGCATTTTCAATAATGCGGCGCATTGGCATGGTCAGAGCGTGGCGCACGATATTGACACCAATTTGCTCGTCGTCCTGTTCCATCTTGACATCTTCTAGGGAAGCAATGGCGTTCACCAGAGCGACACCACCACCAGGCACGATGCCTTCTTCAACAGCCGCGCGGGTTGCAGACAAAGCGTCTTCGACACGGTGTTTCTTTTCTTTGAGCTCAGTTTCAGTTGCGGCACCAACACGGATGATGGCGACACCACCGCTCAGCTTCGCCAAGCGTTCTTGCAGTTTTTCGCGATCATAATCGCTGGTCGTGTTTTCGATTTCGGCACGAATTTGTTCGATGCGGCCCTTGATGGCAGCTGCGTCACCGCTACCGTCCACGATGGTGGTATTGTCTTTGTCAACGCTCACCTTTTCGGCACGGCCAAGGTCTTCGATGGTCGCGGTTTCGAGTTTGCGACCAGTTTCCTCAGAAATAACGGTAGCATTGGTCAAAATGGCGATGTCTTGCAACATAGCCTTGCGGCGATCGCCAAAACCAGGGGCTTTCACAGCCACGACATTGAGCATACCGCGGATTTTGTTCAAAACCAAGGTTGCCAATGCTTCGCCGTCGATATCTTCGGCAATAATCAAGAGTTCGCGCTTGCCAATCTGAACCATTTTCTCGAGCAGAGGCACGATGTCGGTTGCAGCAGAAATCTTCTTGTCATAAATCAAGATGTAGGGGTCTTCGATATCAGCCAACATGTGCTCGGGATCGGTCACAAAGTAGGGGCTGATGTAACCACGGTCAAATTGCATACCGTCAACATACTCGGTCTCAAATTCGAGGCCCTTGGATTCTTCAACAGTAATGACGCCGTCTTTACCGACTTTGTCCATCACATCAGCAATGAGGTCACCAATTTGGGTGTCTTGAGCGGAAACAGTCGCCACAGAACCAATTTCTTCCTTGGTGGTGATGGCAATAGCTTGTCCGTGAATCGCCTCAGAGACGATCTTGGTTGCGGTCTCGATACCACGTTTGAGCAGCATGGGGTTCGCGCCAGCAGCCAGGTTTTTGAGGCCTTCGGTCACGATAGCGTGCGCCAAAACGGTTGAAGTCGTGGTGCCGTCACCAGCGATATCGTTGGTTTTGGTTGCAGCTTCTTTAAGCAGCTGGGCACCCATATTCTCAAAGGGATCTTCCAGTTCAATTTCTTTGGCAACGGTCACGCCATCATGAGTGATGGTTGGGGAACCGTATTTGCGATCCAATGCCACGTTGCGGCCTTTGGGGCCCAAGGTTGTGGCAACTGCGTTTGCAACAGCGTCTACGCCACTCTTCAAAGAGCGTCGTGCTTCTTCACCAAAAATAAGTTGTTTAGCCATAAAAGTGTTCTCCTTCTGTGTGGGTTGCTATCTAAAGAATGGCGAGAACGTCGCTCTCGCGCAGAATAAGTAATTTCTTACCGTCGTATTTGATTTCAGTTCCGGAATATTTAGCATAAAGCACAACATCGCCAACCTGAACATCCAAGGGGATGCGTTCGCCTTTGTCGTTTCGTTCGCCGGGGCCAATAGCCAGGACGGTGCCTTTTTGGGGTTTTTCTTTCGCGGTTTCAGGGAGCACGATACCACCAGCGGTGATGTCTTCCTGTTCGATTGGTTCAATAACCAGTCGGCTTCCTAAGGGTCGCATTGCAATTGTCATCGAATTCCTCCAAGAGTTTTTAGTCATTTTATTAGCACTCTCCATCTGAGAGTGCCAACAAATGATACGCTTTCTATCCGCCTAAGTCAAGAAGAGAGGCTAGATTCTTACACAATGTTTACGCGATTAAGGCGTGGGACTGGGTGTGGGAATAAAGAAGGGTGTTTCAGTCGGTTGAACCGTGGGCGTGCTAATCAAGTCCTTGGTTGGCACCGGCGTACTTAAGACCTGGCCAGGCGTGATTCCGCAAATGTTCTCGCTCGCTGAGACAATCCCTAGCACGGCTCTGGAAAATTCGTTTTCCAAATCATAGTAAACTTCGCGCACCTGTTTAAAGACTTCTGAAGCAATTGCACAGCGATCATCCTGGCCTTTACGATGCAAACCAGCCAATACCGAACCGTAGATATAGTAATACACGACAGTGGTATCCGAAATCGGCAAGGCTTCGGTTGTAATATTATTTTCACAAGGGTCTTCTTCACGTGCCAGGCAGCTTTCTTCAGCCGTACAGCCCATCACCGCACACTTGAGCACCATCTCAGCCCCCTCATAGTTCCGCGCGCGATAGTAAATAAAACCAACTTGTCCATAGGTGGCTGGGTTGTAAGGGTTGATGGACAAGGCGCGATAAGCGTTCCGCGAGGCAACCATGGCCTCACCCATACGAATATAGGTATTCGCAATCGCCATATAAGGGATGGGATCCTCAATGCCGAGCTGAGAGTTTAGGTTGGCGGCTTTAGCAAAGTATTCCAAGGCAATTTCAAAATTGATGTCGCCACCAATATGTCGGTAAAGGGTTCCCACCCGAATGTAGAGGAAAGTAAGATTGGGATTGATATCAATCGCCTTTTGATACCACTCAATCGCCAGATTGTATTCCTTCAGAACTTCAAACACAAAGGCCTGAACGCGGCGCACATCCATCAGCTCTTCACCATTTTCCCGCGCTTGGGCGATATAGTCTTGCGCCTGTCCCCATTTGAATTGGTCGATGAGCACTTCAGCGTAATAGGCTTTTGCCAGGGCGTTACGGCTATCCAGCTGAATGGCAGCCAGCGCGTCGGCTTCGGCAGCATTTCGCAGCTCTTTGGTTCTTTCGCCAGCCAGCGTTGGGTTTGCTGACCAGTTGAGCACCAGCGAGCGAATCGCCAATACATCAGCGTTATTAGGCGCTTTTTCACGGGCTTCATCCACAATAGCCAGGGCTTCATTCAGACGATTGCGACGTTCTTGGTCTGTAGTCAAACTTGCCGAAGAATAGACCTGAATGCGAGCCAACTTCACGCGCAGATCGATGTTTTCCGGTTCCAACAAAATAGCTTTGTTATAAGACTCGATAGCCGCATCAAGATTGCCGGCTTTAAAGTGCGTGTCACCCTCCACCAAGAAAGAGTTAACCGTCCGTGTGGGCGTGGGCGTGGGGATGAAAGGTGGCCAAATTTTACCGCTGGCATAATCACGCGCCACGGCAATCACAATCACCAGACAAAGCAAAATAAACATCACCAAATAAGGGTTGGATGTTGGTCGGGGTTTATGAAAAAGGTTCTTGCGCTCGTTGATGTACATAAGACAAGCTTGATTTAAGGTTCATTACCTTCTGGCGTGGCGGTCGGCCCGGTCACCACGGTTGGTGTAGGCGCAGTGGTAGGCGTTGGTGGGTTCAACAGATTCTCTTCACAAGTTTTAATGATGATGTCGGCATTTTCTAGCCCCACGCTGCTATCAGGCACGGTCTGGCGAATCCCTTCAGCGATCGTCACCGCCTCGTTACACTCGTTGATTTTTGCCAGAGCCAGCGCGTAACGGCTGTAAATTTCAACTACACCCAACTCATAAGAAAGGGGAATTCCCTCAACTTCTTTACCGTTTTCAGAAATGCCACCACGTACTGCAATGCGCAAAAAGTCAATCGCCTTATTGAATTGCGATTTTCGGTAGTAAAGTGTACCCAAATTGGCGTAGAGATTCGCCTGTGTAGGTCCATCGCGCAGAGCCACCTCACCGTACTGAATGGCTTTATCAAACTCACCCAAACGGCTATAAACCTGCGAAATCGCCAGGTTTGGTGCCGGACTGGTGGGGTTGAGCGAATAGGCTTTGGTAAACTCAAAAACCGCCTGGTCAAGCTGGTCGATATAGGTCAAATTACGTCCCAAAGCCATATGCAGGCGATCGACATGCGGGTTGAGCTGGTTGGCCGTCTCCAATGCGTCTACCGCCTCTGCAAAGTTGGCAGTCACTTCAAAAACATAACCACGCGCCCAATGGGCTTCCATCAAGTTGGGTTCAAGAGCCAATGCAGTGCGCGACTCTTCGATGGCGCGGTCCATCGTATCCAGATCGTCCATACGCGCTTCAACACGCAAGGCTAATACATAGGCATAAATGGCATGGGCTAACCCGCTGTTTTGGTTCAGCTCCACCGCCTTTCGCAGGTCGGCTTCACCCGCCAGATACTCACGCTGAAAGGCTTTTGCCCACCCGAGCAAAGCGTAGGCTTCAGAATTACTACTATCCAGCAGGATGGCGTTTTGCGCGTTTACCTGAGCCTGTTCGAGCTGGCTGGTAAAAATTTGCAACCTGGCGATCTTCAAGTAATTGCTAATATCTTGTGGGTTGGCATTGATGGCTGCCTGGTAAACCTCAACAGCTTGGATGTACTTGCCCTCCTTCACCAGGGTGTCGGCTTCGGTTACATATGAAGCTGGATCGCGCGTGGGTGTTGGCGTGGGCACAAAGGGCGGGTTAATCATCGGTACCACGACGACATTAAGGTAGATTAAAGCAGCAATAGCCAAGACCAAAAAAACAATCAGCCATGGCCGTCCGCGCTTGCGACGCGCTTGCATAGAGAGTTTGCTACCTTTTAGATACATCTAACTAATTATCATCAATTATCCGCGGATAGTCAAACGAAACAAAACTGGGCACAGGTCGATAGAATCTAACCGCGCCCAGCTAATTAAAGTTTTTTATTTATTCTAGGTTTAAGACGAATGCTATCTAAACCTAGCCGCCAGCTTTAATTTTGTCGTAACCCGCTTCAACCACTTTCCAGTCAATCACGTTGAAGAAAGCCTTCACGTAATCTGCGCGGACGTTTTTGTACTTCAAATAGTAAGCGTGTTCCCAAACATCAATGCCCAAAATCGGTTTGTATTCAGATTTTTCGATAATCGGGTTATCTTGATTGGGGCTGGATGAAAGCAACAGTTCACCTGCTTTGTTGGCAGAAAGCCACGCCCAACCGGATCCAAATTGACCCAAGGCGAACTGACTCAGCTTCTCCTGGAAGCCAGCAAACCCACCAAAGGTATCGCCCAACAACTTGCCAAACGCGCCACCAGGTACACCACCGCCATTGGGGCTGATGGTTGCAAAGTAAAGATTATGGTTGTAATAGCCACCACCATTATTGCGAATGGTCATCATTAATTTAGGATCCTTGATTTCTTCCAAGGCAAAGAGTAAGTCTTCAATGCTTTTCTTGACACCGGCTTTTTCAACCGCGTCGTTTAGGTTTTTAGTATAACCAGCGTGATGCTTGGAATAATGCAGCTCCATGGTCATTGCATCGATATGGGGTTCAATCGCATCATATGCGTAAGGTAATTCGTATTGTTTAAACATAATCAACCTCCAAGTTTATGTTGTTAGCTTTATCTAACTTATTCGCTTCCTATTATAGCAATTGAGTCCCTCGATAACCAATTCTTGTAAGGCTTAAGGCATAAAAAACAGTACGATCAGCCTATTGTTTATCTTTTTCTAACAAAGCCTGATTAAAAGCACGGATCTACAACACGTCAAAGGTTAGTTAGCCTGCCGATAAAAAAGACTTCATATTTGGTCAAAAAATAACTTGCGAAATTTTTAAGCCTCAGTTATAATCTTGTTTCCACGGGCGGTTAGCTCAGTTGGTTAGAGCGTTGCGTTGACATCGCAAAGGTCGTAGGTTCGAGTCCTATACCACCCACCAAAAACACCCATCAGCCGATGGGTGTTTTTTATTCCATTTCTCGTTATCTTTTGAACGTACTATCCAAACAAGGCTTTCTAATCTAGACTTATTGACACCTCAATGCATTTGCTATATGATATTGTACAAAGAAAGAGGGAGACAGACCAACCACAGGTCTAGAAAGAGAGAATTTATATGAAAAGAGCGTTAGTTACAATAATCAAAGTCGTATTCGGTATCGTCATTTTTGCTGCTATTTTGTACTTTTGTTTAAGCTTGTTTAATCTACACTTTGATCCGTTTTTCCAGCCTGTCGCCAGGTTTCTTTGCCCTTTGCTTTCACCAATCCAAAGAGTTATTCCCACTCTATTAGGGATCGATATCTCACCATTGGTATTAATTCTTGTTTTAAGCTTAGTTCAGTGGCTTGTTGTTTCACTTTGGGGATCCTCAGTCGACGTAAAAAACTAAGTACCTGGTTTACTTCAAAACCAGCTGCACATGATGTGAAACCTTAAATCTGCCATCAATGTGCCAAAAGAACAAGTTGTTTTTGTGAAAGCGTGACAATTGACAAGCAGTCATCTGTGATATACTTTCACCATTGCAAAGACGCAGGACGAGTAGTGTGCCCACCGGCCCACAGCGAGGCGGCTAAAGTGAGAACCCGCCGGACGACCACACCAAAACCCCCTGCCAGCTTGAGCCTGAACGGTCTCCTTTATAAAAGGAAAACCAACTATGGCGAACGGAAGCCCCGTTATCGGCAAATCGAGATGGTGTCAGACTTGACACTAATCTGGGTGGAACCGCGTGAGAGACCTCATGCCCCAGGGCTGTGGTCTTTTTTATTTAAAACAATCAATAATAGGCATTTTTAGCCTGGAGGTAACTATGTCACAAAAAGAAGAATATGCACAATCTGAACTCTTTCGCATCCGCCACTCCACCGCCCACATCATGGCCGAAGCGGTGCTCGAGATGTTCCCCGATGGCAAGGTTGCCATTGGTCCCGCCATTGCTGATGGTTTTTATTATGATTTTGATTTGCCGCGCACCTTGACCCCCGACGACCTGGATGTCATCGAGAAACGTATGCGCGAACTGATCAAAGAAAAGCAAGTCTTCACTCTGCGTGAACTCAGCGCCGCAGAAGCTAAAGACCTCTTCAAGGATCAACCCTACAAACTGGAGCTCATCGAAGGGCTTGAGCATGGCGGATTGGACGAAGAGGGCAACCCCACCGACCAACCCGTACCCATCACCACCTACACCTCCGGCAATTTTGTGGACCTTTGCCGCGGGCCCCACGTTGAAAGCACGGCCAAAATCAACCCCCAAGCCATCAAACTGCTCAACGTAGCTGGCGCATACTGGCGCGGCGATGAAAACCGCCCCATGCTTCAGCGTATTTACGGCACCGCCTGGGAAAGCAAAGACGACCTCAAAGATTACCTATGGCGTCTCGAAGAAGCGCGCAAGCGTGACCATCGCCGATTGGGCAAGGAACTCGACCTCTACTCCACAAATGACGAAGTTGGCCAGGGGCTCATCCTTTGGCATCCCAACGGTGGCATGATCCGCTATCAAATTGAACGCTTCTGGGATGAACAGCACGTGAGAAACGGCTATGACCTGGTCTACACGCCTCACATGGGCAAGGCCTCGCTTTGGGAAACCAGCGGCCACCTCGGCTTTTATAAAGACGACATGTACTCACCCATCACGGTTGAAGGTCAGGAATATTACATGAAGCCCATGAACTGCCCCTTCCACCTGAGCATATACAAGAGCCAGCTTCACAGCTACCGCGACCTGCCCTTGCGCTATGCCGAAAAAGGTACCGTATACCGCTTTGAGCGCTCTGGTGTTTTGCATGGTCTCTTGCGCGTGCGTGGCTTTACCCAGGATGACGCCCACCACTTCTGCCGCCCGGACCAAATGCCGGATGAAATCGACTTTACGCTCAACTTCAGCCTAAATATGCTCCGCGCATTTGGCTTTACCAACTTCCAGGCTTATTTGAGCACGATGCCTGAAAAATGCGTGGGTGAACCCGAACAGTGGCAGGCCGCCGAAGCCGCGCTGGAAGAAAGTCTCAAGCGCATGGACGTGCCCTATGAAGTGGATGCCGGTGGTGGTGCTTTCTATGGCCCCAAGATCGACATCAAGGTCAAAGACGCCTTGGGCCGTGAATGGCAACTTTCGACGATTCAGTTTGACTTTAACGAGCCGGAGCGCTTCGACATCAGCTACATCGGCGAAGACGGCCAACAACACCGACCCTACATGGTGCACCGCGCGCTCTTGGGCTCTATGGAACGCTTCTTCGGCGTACTCATCGAGCATTATGGTGGTGCTTTCCCGGCCTGGCTCTCACCTATGCAAGTTGCCATCATCCCCATTGCCGACCGCCATGTTGCATTTGCGGATGAAGTCGCCAAAAAGTATAAGGACGCCGGTTTGCGCGTGAAAGTTGATGCCCGTTCTGATCGCATGAACGCCAAAATCCGTGACGCACAAAAGGAAAAGATCCCCTATATGCTGGTGATTGGTGACCGCGAGATGGAAGAGGGTCAGGTCGCCCTGCGCCGACGCAGCGGTGAAAACCCCGGACCCATGCCTGTGGACGCCTTCCTGGAGCTCGCTTTGCAAGAGATTGCCGACAAAATCTAAGTCCATCCTTACAAAAGCGATTTGCTTAATCAACCGACTTACAAAGACCGTGGCAAAATATGCCACGGTCTTTTTTTAAGTAATGCACCAGCCCACCATCATCAAGCCCAGCCCTGGTTAAAATAGTGGGTACACAGTTCTTACAAATTTATTTTATTTGGGGTAGAATCTCTTTGATACAGGATTGGAGACCGCTCATGAGATATGTCATTTTTCAAGTCGATGCGTTTAGCGTCAAGCCATTTAAGGGCAACCCAGCTGCAGTTTGTATCCTGCCAAAGCTCAAAGATTCTGCTTGGATGCAGTCTGTCGCTCAGGAAATGAACCTCTCAGAAACAGCTTTTTTGTATCCCAAGGATAACGATTATCTTTTGCGTTGGTTCACCCCGACGACCGAGGTCAATCTTTGCGGACACGCGACCATCGCCAGCGCGCATATCCTCTTTGAAAATGGCCTTTACGACTCTGAAGAAACCATCCATTTTCACACTGCCAGTGGCATGATTAGCGCGACAACTTCCAACGGAACCATCGAGCTGAATATGCCTCTGCTCCACAGTAAGGACGTTGACATCCCACAGGATGCCATCGAGGCGACAGGGCTTGATCCGATTGCTGCCGGATTGTCTGACACCAACCAGCTCATTTTAGTGCTCAAATCGGCTGAGGAAGTGCGCGCGTTTGAACCTGATTTACGCAAAATTGCCCGTTTACCTTATATTGATCTCATCATCACCGCCGAGTCGGATGATGAAAAATACGATTTTATTTCGCGTTTCTTTTCGCCCCAAACCGGTATCCCCGAAGACCCCGTGACCGGCATGGCGCATTGCCTTTTGGGACCTTTCTGGCAACGACGATTGGGTAAATCGAAGTTTTGTGCCTATCAAGCCAGCGCGCGTGGTGGCAAAGTTTGGGTCACTGTCTTAGACGACCGATGCCTGATCGGTGGCAAAGCCGTTACCGTTTTCAAGGCAGAAATGTTCCGCCAGGATTAGGTTTTTCCAACACTAACAATAATCCATCCATAAATTGCAATAAGCCTGTCTGACAAACAGGTTTTTTTGGTATGGTCCTATTTCGGGTTCAGGTATAAGCTCCTGACCAACCCTTACACCGCCTCCAGCGGGTCAATGGTCGGGAGACCATTGACGAACCCTAATGTATTCGGCATGGCGTTCCACCATGCCTACCTGCTGTTCAGTTGTGGTCTCCCGACCACAACTTTCGCGAAACGAATATCCCCACCATCCAACCTCATCCCGATATCACCATTTAATGCCCCCCTCTGGAACTGGTCAGGAGACCAGTTCTGAACAGGTTGGTGCTTCTGATGTCGCCGGTGTCCCACCGTGCGACCAAGACCATCTTTCACAACCCCGATTACAATAAGCCACTGGCACAAAACATCCATCCTAACCCAGGTAAGTTACAACTCACACATTCTCTGTCCTTCGGTGGGACACCGAGGACATCATCATCCCATCCCACCATACCAAGGCGAGATGCCTGCTAGTTGTTTTATCCTTATTCCATTAAGGTTTTTTGGTATGGTCCTATTTCGGGTTCAGGTATGATCCCCTGACCATACCTTTCGCGCAGCGAACTCGTTTTACCCATCCATACAGATACCGCCTCCGGCGGGTCAATGGTCGGGGGACCATTGACGAACCCTAATGTGTTCGGCATGGCGTCCTCGCCATGCCAAATTACAACCCCAAACCCAGGCATCTATTCCACATAATCCCGCCTGCCGTCTGATATAATCACCACAGACACGCAATACCTTTCACCAATAAGGAGCAAGCATGGACCTTCTAAAACAACGCATCCTAAACGACGGCCGCAACCTCGGCAAAGGCATCCTTAAAGTCGACCGTTTCATCAACCACCAAGTCGACCCCAACCTCATGGACGCCTGTGGCGCCGAGTTCGCGCGCATCTTCAAAGGCACCCGCGCCGTCAAAATCCTCACCGCCGAAATCTCCGGCATCGCGCCTGCCCTGATGGCCGGCAAATACCTCAACCTGCCCGTCGTTTACGCGCGCAAGAAGAAGCCCGTCACCATGCCCAGCGAAGTCTACATCACCGTCGCGCCTAGCCACACCAAAGGCATCAACGTGGAGCTCATCGTCTCGCCCGAATACCTCGGCAAAGAGCCCATCCTGATCATCGACGACTTCCTCGCCTCCGGCCAAACCATCGCCGGCCTGGTGCGCTTGGCCGAAGTTGCCGGCGCTGAAGTGCTGGGCATCGGCACGCTCGTTGAAAAAACCTTTGAAGGTGGCCGCGAACTGCTCACCCAGTTTGGCGTGCCCATCCACTCGCTCGTCTCCATCTGCAACATGGACGACGGCAAAATTGAATTCACCGACGAATACGCCGTTTAGCACTTGAACATTTAGCACTTGAACATTTAGCACTTGAGCGCTTAGCAAAACCGAAAGAGATTATTAGCAAAACTTTATCACCAGGAGCAAAAAAATGACCGACCGCATCGCCATTCTCGACTTTGGATCCCAGTTCACCCAACTCATCGCCCGTCGCATCCGCGATTTGGGCGTCTACACCGACATCTACCCCTGGAACGCCTCGGTGCGCCAGGTTTTGCACGCCTGTGGCAAGGGCAACGAGGGCGATAGCGAGCTAAAAGGCATCATCCTATCGGGTGGCCCCCAATCCATTTACGCCGAAAACGCACCCTTCGTGCAGGATTACATCCTCGAAATTGGCGTGCCGGTCCTGGGCATCTGCTACGGCATGCAAGCCCTCGCCGCCAAACTGGGTGGCAAGGTCGCCCACGCCGAACATCACGAATACGGCCTTACCGATATCCAAATCGTCAAAAACAACTTGCTCCTGCCCGAAGAACACCTGAGCGTCTTTATGTCGCATGGCGATCGCGTTGAAGAAGTGCCCACCGGATGGGAAATCAGCGCCAGCACGCCCAGCTGCCCCATCGCAGCCATGGCGCACCCTTACCAAAAAATCTACGCGCTGCAATTCCACCCCGAAGTGCACCACACCGAGCACGGCAAACAGATTATCGAACGCTTCGTTTTTGAGCTTTGCGGTTGTGAAGCCAATTGGACTTCCAAATCCATCATCGAGGAGAGCCTCGAGCAAATCCGCGCCCAGGTTGGCGAAGGGCGCGTGCTCTCTGGCCTGAGTGGCGGCGTCGACTCAACCATCACCACTGCCCTCGTGCAAAAAGCCTTGGGTGACCATATCACCGCCGTGTTTATCGACACCGGCCTGATGCGCCTCAACGAAGGCAAACAGGTCGAAGCCATGTTCAGACCCATCCTGGGCGATCACCTGGTGATTGTGGATGCCGCCGAGCGCTTTTTTGAGCGGCTCAAAGGCGTGACCGACCCCGAAGCCAAGCGCAAAATCATCGGCGAGCAGTTCATCCGCGAGTTCGAAGCTGCCGTGGCTGCCTTGGGCGAGTTTGAATTCCTGGCACAAGGCACCATTTATCCGGACGTCATCGAATCTCAGGGCGTTGGCGACAGCTCACAACGCATCAAAAGCCACCACAACGTGGGTGGCTTGCCCAAGGATATGAAGTTTAAGCTGGTTGAGCCCTTGCGCCACCTTTTTAAGGACGAAGTGCGCCACATCGGGCTTGAACTGGGCATCTCGCCGGATCTGGTCTGGCGCCAACCCTTCCCCGGTCCCGGCCTGGCGGTGCGCTGTTTGGGCGAGGTGACCCCCGAACGCGTTGCCACCTTGCAACAGGCGGATGCCATCTTCCTGGAGGAACTCGGCAAAGCCGATCTTTTGCGCTGGGATGAGAGCGACCAAACCCACACCGGCAGCTCGCAGGCTTTCGCGGTGCTTTTACCGGTGCGCTCGGTGGGTGTGATGGGCGACCAACGGACCTATGCCGAGACCATCGCCTTGCGCGCGGTGACGAGTGTGGACTTTATGAGCGGCCACTGGTCCCGCCTGCCTTATGACGTACTGGCAAAATGCTCATCACGGATCGTCAACGAAGTCCCCGGCGTAACGCGAGTTGTGTACGACATCACCTCCAAACCTCCCGCCACGATCGAGTGGGAGTAGGTAGAACCTTAGAAACACTTTTACGTAAGTTTTACGACTACTGTACAAGACTGCCTAATAATTTTTCTTAGCAAATTAACAATCTATTTATTATCAGCCAGAAGCATCAAAACGTTTTTGGCTGAACGCATTAATAAAGGATGAAAATGATAAAAGAACAACTTGAAAAGAACCATAACGTCCAGCCAAACAGACGGGAAATTGAACGTCTAAAAGAAAGTTTTCCCCATTTTTTCTCTAAAGAGGGTGAGTTTCTAAAAGATCGCTTTGAGACAATGCTTAAAGCTGAAGAGGTTCAAATCAACAAAGAGGGTTACGAGCTCAATTTTCTTGGGAAATCCTACGCCAGATATCTTTCATCCACAGAAACAGAAACAGTCATTACGCCATTTATTGAAGAGAATGCACAGGATGAAAACAAAACCAGTGGGAATCTCTATATCATTGGAGATAATATTGATGCACTTAAACACCTCCTTTTTTCATATTCCGGTGAGGTAAATTGCATTTTTATCGACCCACCGTATAACACGGGTTCGGATGGTTTTGTTTATCCAGACAACTTTCAATTTAGCTCACCAGAGTTGGCAAAAGCTATTGGAATTGATGAGGATGAAGCACAACGAATATTGACCTTAGCCGGCAAAAGTAGCCATTCTGCTTGGTTAACATATATGTACCCGCGACTAATATTAGGACGTGAATTGCTGAGTTACAACGGTGTTATTTTTATTTCCATTGATGACAATGAACAAGCAAACTTAAAATTAATATGTGATGAGATTTTTGGTGAAGAAAACTTTATCTCAAACATCGTGTGGAGAAAAAAAACCGGTGCTTCTGATGCTAAAGGCATTTCAACTATCACAGATTCTATATTGGTTTATATAAAAAAAGATAAAGAGCAAAATGCTGAAATGACTTTTGCTCAAAACAAAGAATCTTTCCAGGAATCTAGATACAACAAACAAGATGAGTTTTTTGATGAGCGGGGCCCATACTACACAGATACATTAGACCGTGGAGGATTACAATATAGTGATTCGATGAATTTTCCCATAACTGCACCAGATGGGAAAATATTATACCCAAATGGTCGAGAGCACTTTTTTAATGATGGCTGGATATGGAAATGGGGGGAGTCAAAAGTAAAATGGGGCATCGAGAACGGGTATATAGTTATAGAAAAATCTAGCAATAAAAAGAGTGGCTGGTCTGTCAAATATAAAAACTACTTATATGCTGACAATGAAGGAAATCTTTACGAAAGATCTGTCGCATTTAAAAATACTATTCTGGAGATTCTCAACACAGAAGGGACTAATGAACTCAACGCCCTTTTAGGTGGCAATTACTTTAACAACCCTAAACCAACAAATCTAGTCTACACATTATTAAAGTATCTGAATCAAACAGAGCTTGTAATGGACTTTTTCTCAGGAAGTGCTACTACTTCACACGCCGTCATGAAATTGAACTCTGAAGACGGTGGAAATCGCAAGTATATTATGGTACAGCTTCCAGAAGTTATTGATGAAAAGAAACCAGCCTTCAAAGCCGGTTATCGCACGATCGACGAAATTGGCAGAGAACGCATCCGGCGAGCCGCGAAAAAGATTAAGGAAGAAACCGGGGCGGAAATCGATTATGGGTTCAAGACTTTCAGGTTAGAAACGCCTAAAGAAGACACGCTGGATGAGATAGAAACTTTTGATCCATCAGCAAAATTACTCCCTTATGACATGGTAAGTCTTTTTGAAACGGATCGTTGCAGAGGCAAAGACACCATCCTTACAACTTGGCTTAACCAAGACGGTTATGGCTTAAATTCAATGCCAACACCTCTAAAGCTTGCAAGTTATTATGCGGATCGTTGCGATAACTCCCTTTATATCATTGAAGAAGGTATCACCTCTGAAGATGTCATGGAACTGGTGAAGGAACTGGAAACCATGACGTTGGATATTGACCGGGTTGTGGTTTATCCCTATTCCCTTCCGTTTCATGTGATGCACGAGTTAAAAAACAATATCAAGACATTGAGAAATAATAAAAATGTCGAGCTCATTGAAAGGTACTAATATGGCTATAAAGTTAAGCATATTAGAGCACCAAACAGATTGCATTAGGGCTCTCGCTAAAGTTTTTGATGATGCTAAGATCCGGACTAATACCGGGATACATTCCAACCCTACTTTCGATTTTTCCGATGAAAAGATAAAAGAAAACATCGCCTTCATCCAAAGAGGCGAAGATGATTTCATGGCGATTCCCAAGCCATGGCGAAGCAGCGTAAATGATGGTGTCTTGGGTTTGGACATTCGCATGGAAACAGGCACCGGGAAAACCTATTGCTATACCAGACTGATGTATGAGCTCAATAAATTGTATGGTTTTATTAAATTTATCATTCTTGTGCCTTCAACACCTATTAAAGAGGGCACCAGAAGTTTTATTGAAGCGGACTATTCAAAAAAACATTTCGCTGATTTGTATCCAGGAAAATCACTTGCACTTTCAGTCCTCGACCCGCAAAAAGCCTCAAAAAAAGGTAGAAAGATGTTTCCACAGGCTATCTCCGATTTTGCCAGGGGAACGCGGCTTGAGAGAAACAGGCTTTATACGCTCTTGATGGGTAGTGGCATGCTGTTATCCAAAGCAACCATGGAAAAGGACTATGACCAGACATTAATTGGTGGCTTTAGCAAGCCGTATGAAACGCTTGCAACCACAAGGCCCATTGTCATCATAGATGAGCCTCACCGTTTTAAAAGAGAGAACAAAGCTTATAAAACGATTGTAGAAAAGCTCAATCCACTATGTGTTATTCGTTTTGGTGCAACATTCCCTGAGGTTAATGGGAATAATAACAAAGATTACAACAATTTAGTCTTCAACCTTGGCTCGTGTGAGGCTTTCAATGAAAACCTGGTCAAAGGCGTTGCCACACAAATGATCCTTGAAGAGGGAAAAGAACCTGTCAAAATAAAAGTAACCGACATCACGAGATCCCCAAAATCATGTCAAATCAGAAATGAAGTAACCGGAAAATCATACACCTTGGGAATGGATGACTCTCTGTCAATAGTCGATGCGGACTTTCATGGCATCAAAATCGCAAACATTGGTAACACAGACCATGAATCGATTAAAACCGGTGTTACGCTTTCCAATGGGCAAGTTCTGGCTAAAGGTTCAAGTATTTATGCGGGCATTTATGGCGCAACATACCAAGAATTAATGATTAAACAAGCGATTGTAAATCATATCGAACAAGAACGGGAAAACTTCTTTAAACAATCCAAAATAAAAACGCTGACCTTATTCTTCATTGACAGTATAAAGTCTTATCGTGGTGAGGAAACCGATGGCTACCTGAGACTACAGTTTGAAAATTTCCTTCAAAAAGAGCTTCAGAAAGAGCTTGATAAGTATTCTTTAAATAAAGGTGCGTTAGTGGATGAGTACACTTCATTCTTAAAAGCTTCCCTGGACGATATCAAAGCCACTAACGGTGGTTATTTCGCTGAAGATAACGCAACGAGCGATGAAGATATCCAAAATGAAGTGGATCAAATCCTAAGAGACAAACAGCGACTGCTCTCTTTTAAAGATGAAACGGGCCAATGGAATACCAGAAGATTCATTTTTTCGAAGTGGACTCTAAGAGAGGGATGGGATAACCCCAATGTTTTCCAAATTGCGAAGTTAAGATCAAGTGGCTCAGAAACAAGCAAATTGCAAGAAGTGGGTAGGGGATTAAGACTTCCGGTCGATGAGTTCGGGAACAGAATATCAGACGAGCAATTTTATTTAACTTACTTAATTGATTATTCCGAAAAAGATTTTGCAAAAAAACTAAAAGATGAAATTAATGGCGATGTAGAAGCTGAAGCAAAATCAATTAAGACTTTGTTGGCTAAAGTTGCCGAGGATCGGGGTCTTAAAGAGACTGATCTATTTATAGAGTTTCTACAAAAAGGTTACGTAGACCTCGATGGATTTGTGCTTGAAGATAAAGCTGAAGACTTTTATATAGCATACCCAGAATTTAGACTGGGCTTACAACAAAACAAGATCGTAGATAAAACCAAAAAACAAAACGTTGTCGGCATCCGAAAAGATAAGTTTTCTGAAATAAAGAGCCTCTGGAGTCAGATAAACAAAAAATACTACCTCAAACTTGAAGAAATTCCATCTGAGGAACTATTCAATGCCGCCGTAGAAATTTTAAAAAGTGACATCCATGAAGAAATGGGTGGGAGAGTTTTTGAACAGCGAACGGTTATTACTGAAAAAGGTGTCGAGTTAAGAGAAAGTGGAAAAGAGTATCTCTTACTCGATGATAAACTTCCATATGGTGAGTTTCTGAAGATGATAAGCAAATCAACCGCTTTGCCATTAGAAATTTTGCATAAAGCCTTTTGTGAATACGACAAAATTGAAAAGATAACACCTTCATTCTTTAATAATGTTACTGCATCCAATTTTATCCTGGCCTTCCAGGAATGGTTTGAGAATGCATTTATTAAAAGATTCAGTTACAAGTCTCTGGACATAGAAATCAAAGAAACCGCCTTAACCGATGTTGATGGAAATGTTAAAGACAGTATAGTCCAAAGTACTATTGGTATTTTTCAGGATCCCTCCCAAGCTGTTCCAGATAAGTTTCTCTACGACAGTGTTGTTTTTGATAGCCCTAAAGAAAAAGAAAATATCAAGTCAAGTAATATCGAAGAAGTTGTCGTTTTCGGAAAAATCCCACGGAGAAGCATTCGAGTGCCCCTATACTTTGGCGGAACAACCAGCCCTGATTTTATGTACCTATTACGAAAGAACGGCAAAGATGAACTGAACTTCATAATAGAAACAAAAGGTGTTGAAAACGAATCTGGTTTACGTAACATTGATAGACTGAAAATAGAATCAGCGAAACAATTTTTTGAAACACTAAAGATTGACGGTTTGAATGTTAGATTTGTAAAACAGTTAAGCAAGGATGGAATAGAAAATCTAATTAAAAAAGTGTTGAAGTAGGTCTAGGCTTGTATCAGTCATGTCCTTTATCCTGCCTGTTTTTTCTTGACGCATTGAGAGGGATGCTTTAAAGGTCATTTAAATCGTTGCGTTTTATCGCATTTTCGTTCCTTTACACCCCTCATTTCGCCCAGGCGCGCATTATTCGCCTTTCACTCGCGCCCCATTATTTAGGATTTGAAGACGATTGTTTGAGCAGGTGTCCAATTGACAACTACCTAAACCCCAAACAACCTAAACAATGCCCCGGGCCAGAAGAGGTGAATCAACAGCAAAATAACCGTCACGAGTGACATCACGCGGTGGCCCATCAAGGCGCGTTTGTCCTTTTTCTTCCAAAAAGCCACGCCCAGGACACCCGTCAAGACCATACTCATCAGAGTCAGGGACCCTGTATGGAGCCTAAACCGGCCGAGCATACCAAAGCCATGCACCGCTCCGAGCAAAACAAGCGCAAGACCCAGCGGCTTGTGGATAGTTCGCAATGCCTTTATCACTTTCAAAAGGCCTTTACTTTTGCTTTTAAACACTTTGCTATGAAGCAATCGCAAAATAAAAGGGGAAATCATCACGACCAACAAAACCAAGGTCACCCATCCAAGAAACCGAAAATTCATTTTCACCTCCAAGCTAATTTGCAAAATAATAGAGCTGCCGAATGAACCAGCAGCTCTATTCTAAATGAAAATCTTTTATGGAACCAGTTTTCCGACTTCGGGCACGTCAGCCAACTTTGAAACACCGTGAGGAGAGATGTTTTTTATCTGCTCGGTCAGGTCTTTTCCAGCCTCAAAGCCGTTATGACCGCCCTCTTTCCAAGCGGGATGGTTGGAGACATCGTAAATCTTGCCATCCACGGCGATGTATGCGGGTTGGCCGTCTTTGCCGTTATATTTAGCGAGTTCTTCGAGGGTCAGTTCCATCATTTCTGTGGTTTCTTGGTCAGTGCTATCCTTTACATCATTCACAGCGGGTTTGCTGGGCGAACAAGCAGCAACCAACAATACAACAACCAACATCAGGATTGGGATTAGAAAACGTTTTTTCATTTTAGAAACTCCTTTTCAATTGTGTTCAGTCTCATTTTTCAATTCTTTGTTTTTAACGTCAACATCTTTTTTGCTTTGCGCTTGTGTCATCATTTTGCGCAGGCTTGATAAATATACAGATGTTTACTAATTGCCAAAATTATAAAAGGATGTTTTTTCATTTTCAAAATACAGGGTGATACATTCCCTATACACCAGCAGGCGCAAACCTTCGGGCGTAAACAAAATTTATATAACTCTGATATAAAATGAGCCCAATAAACATCCAATCCCTAAAACATGCAGGGATATAATTAGAGCATCATCAAAGCTCAAAGGCACAGACATGAAGAAAAATAACACGCTCATCATTATTGGCAAGGTTCTCCTGTTTATCCTCGTATATATGACGGCGAGAACAATTGCATCCTTTGTGGGCGGGTTGATTACTGGCTTGATTAACCCCAACAGCAAACGCATGTTCGATATTGTGGGCCTGGCCAGCCTGATCATCCCGGTCATTGTCGTGCTTTTATTCAGCCGCTTTGTCCTCAAGCTCAAGCCCCAGGATCTGTGGCTAAAGCACCCCAAACCGGGCTTCAAGTACCTGGCCGGCTTTGTGGCAGGTGGGGTGCTGTTTGGCGCTTACATGCTCTTTGCTGTGCTCAGCAAACAGCTGGCTTTTGCCGGACGCGGCGCGTTGAGCTTTTTGCAAATGCTGCTCTATCTACCGGCTTATGCCATCCAAAGCTTTGAAGAGGAACTGCTCACGCGCGGTCTTTTGCAACGGGTCATCAAGGATAAATGGGGCGTTGTCCCCAGCATTATCCTGCCCTCATTGATTTTTGTGGCGCTTCACCTGATAAACCCGGGCATCAACTTTTTCGCACTCTTAAACATCTTTTTGGTGGGTGTGCTATTTTCGCTGATGGTCTACGCCACCGGCAGTTTGTGGCTGGCAGCAGCGGCGCATGGCGCGTGGAACTTTTTGCAAGGCCCCATCTTTGGCCAAAGCGTCAGTGGGGCGACAGGTTCAGGCTCGTTCTTCCGTTTTGAGGCGGTGGGCCAAAGCGACCTGGTGCTCGGGGGCAACTTTGGACCGGAAGGCAGTTTGGTAACGGCGGTGATTATGCTATTGGGTATCGGCTTCTACTTCTGGCAGTGGCGAAGACAGGTTCATTCTGCAACGTCGGAAGTAGCCCAGGCGAATGATGAGGAAAGCGATTTGGGCTAATTTGCTCACTTGAAGACATCAATTAATTAAGAACACAAAAGCCAACAATACTGCAGTCATTCGTTGGCTTTTTTGGCTTAAAAAAGTCATGTTTCCTCTTAAACAATTACCGTTAATGAAGTATCATGAATACAAGCAATATCCAAAGGTCATTTTTTATTACACAGGACTTTTTATTGAAAGGAAAACCCATGAAACATAAATTTGGCATTATCGTCATCCTCTCACTCTTAGTCTCAATCACACTTTCCAGTTGTAACATGTTGATTGATTTGCTCTCCACGCCAGACCCAACCGAGCCCGCGCCATCCGAAACCCTCGTTCCAACGAACCCGAAGCCCGAAGTCACCCTTGGCCCTGAAGCCACCCCCACGGCAAAGCCCGAACCAATGCCCGAAGTTGATTATCTGCCGGTGTATCGTGAAAAACTGGACTTTTTTCATCACGCCCTGACCAATGGCATCGAGGATTGGGAGTACGGAAAAGGTGAAGCTGGGCTACTTGAATATATTATGAACATGCCTGAGCCCGATACCCTCGAAAAAGTCGGCTATACCATACAGGACCTCAACGGCGATGGCATCCCAGAACTTCTCATCGTTCAAGTTGATGAGCCTGTCACTGACGAAGCCAAAGGAAAAGTCATCTTTGCTGCTTTCTCTGCTGTTGATGATAAGGTGGAACTCATTTTTGAGGGCTGGTATAGAAATGCTTTTTACTACCTTGGTGAAGGCAGATTCTATTATACCGGTTCTGCTGGCGCAATGTATAGCATCTTTGGCACTTATCACCTCTCAACTGATGGCAGAAAACTGAACTGCGAAGATTATTATTTCACCTACGAAAAAGATGAAAGCCTGCAAGAAATTGGCTATTATTACAACAACCGTTGTGAACTTGAAAAATCCATTTCGACAGAATTGGACGGTGGACAAGAAGCTTTTGAGCAGACCCAAAGCGCGTTTTCAAGCCAAATTCAGAGCCTTTCCATCACGCCCTTTTCTAAGTACCAGGCGAGTGGTCAGTATACACCCGCAAGAGCTGAAAATCCCATAAATATCCATTTGGCAGAAGAAGCCCTGGCGAATTTTTCCAGTTATGATACCCTCACCGCTGATGAATCAGAGTATCAAGTCAAGATCCTGTTATCCTCCACAACTGCTGTGAAAAACTTCAAGTTTCTGAAAATCAGCGTCACCGATATCGACGCAAACGGCAAGATAATGGCTGACACAGAAGCAATCTACAACATCAACACACTGCAACCAGAGCATCCCCTGGTGGTGACGATGACCTTCTTTGGCACCCTGCCATCCTACGGCATTTCTTATGAGACGGAAAGCGGTGAAACAAAAAGCTTTTACATCAGCCAAAGCGGCAAAGACGGCTCCCTGATGTTGATTGAATTTTAGAGAAATGTTCTTTGAACAGCCTCGGCGTTTCATCGTCCTACAAATCAAGATAACAAAAAGTCAAATGCGATAAGATTAAAACACCTTATCGCATTTTTCTTTGGAGGCTCGTATGGCGCAGAAAAATACCAATAAAACCCAAGCAACTTCCCAGCCAGTGGAGGATTTTCTCGCGCCACTAACAGAACGCAGAAAAAATGAAGCCCAACAGCTCATCGCGATGATGTGGAAAATCAGTGACGAGCCAGCCACCATGTGGGGGCCATCCATCATCGGTTTTGGAACCCAGCGTTATAAGTCCGAGGCTGGTCGTGAAGGCGACATGCCCTTATTGGCTTTCAGCCCACGCAAAGCAAACCTAACAATATACTTCTATGAGGGTTTCAACCCCTATGGCGAAGAACTCAAGCAACTCGGCAAGCACAGAACCAGCCTCTCTTGCCTCTACATCAACAAATTGGAAGATATCGATCTTAATGTGCTCGAGAAAATGCTCAAGCTCTCTTATAAGAAATCGACGTCTAAGTCCAAAAAACACGAAACCGTTCAAGATTACATTGACGCCATCCCTGAACAAGCCAGACTCGCGTTTGATCAACTACGCGCATTGGTCCGGGAGCTCTTGCCAGAAGCCAACGAGGTGCTTAGCTATGGTGTAATCGGCTATAAAGTGGATGGGAAACGCGCGCGGGTTTTCATCTCAGGCTGGAAAGACCACCTCGCCATCTACCCTGTGCCAAAAGATGAAGCGCTTGAAAAAGACCTTGCTCCTTATCGTAAAGGCAAAGGCACGCTTTGGTTTGCGCTCAATGAGCCCTTGCCCATCGAACTCATCACGCGAACGGTTACCGCACTAACTCAATAGCCAAGGGGTTTGCTAAAATCACTTTACCGACGCCACGCTCAGGCTCTTTTCTGCTTCCATTTCTTTCAATTTGCGGGTGATGAAGCGCAGAAATAGCGTTCCGGTGACGGCAGCGGCAGCGATATCCGCGATGGGCTCAGCCAAATACACGGCAAAAACTTTATTATTAAGGAAGTGGGGCAAGACGTACATCAAAGGAATGAGTAAAATTACCTTCCTGAGCAGTGCCAAAAACACGCTCGTGGTGGCATGACCAAAGGCGATAAAGCTTTGCTGACAAGCCGCCTGAATGCCCAACATAAAGATTCCCGCCATAAACAAGCGCAAGGTCCAGGTCCCTGCCGCAATTAGCTGGGCGTCAGGTGTAAACAAGCCTATGAAGACGCCCGGGAACAGTTGCACCAAGGCAAATAAACTCACCGAATAGGTCACACATGCTTTTACCAAAAGCGTGATGGCTTGTTTGACCCGTTCGGTATTGCGCGCGCCGTAGTTATAGCTGATGATCGGCGTGGCGCCTTGTGTCAAGCCGCTTAAAGGCAACCAAACAAATTGCATCAACAAGCCATTAATGGCAAAAGTCCCCACAAAAAGATCCCCGCCATATTTTGCCAGGGAAGTATTAAAGCTGATTTGCAAAAGACTTTCGGTCGAGTTCATGATAAAAGGTGAAATTCCCAGCGTCAAAACTGGTAAAAGCACCTTGGGCGAAAGCCCCAATTTTTCTTTCTTGATTTTTATGATGGTCTTATTGCCGGATAAAAAGAACAAAACCCATAAACAAGATACCGTTTGCGAAATCACCGTTGCAACTGCCGCACCTTGCACACCCATTTTGAACACAAAGATAAACAAAGGATCCAAAAGGATATTCAAGCCCGCGCCAATTAAAGTCGTGCGCATGCTGACCGTGGCAAAACCTTGCGCGGCGATGAAAAAGTTCAATCCCAGCGAGATCATTACCGAAATCGAGCCAAGCACATAAATGCTTAGATAGTCCAAGGCGTAGTGCAAGCTTTGCTCACTCGCGCCAAATGCTCTGAGCAAAGGCGCTTTAAACAAGCTGAACACGATGGTCAGTAATGCGCCAATGACGAAAAGTGCGACCGTGCAATGGTTGAGAATCTTTTCAGCTTCTTCTTTTTTGCCCGCACCCATCGCGATGGCTGTTTTTGGCGCGCCACCTGCCCCAATCAAAATCGCAAAAGCCGACACCAACATCAGAATGGGCATACTCACACCCACGCCAGTCAAAGCAATCGTGCCAACATCCTTAATGCGACCGATGTAAACACGATCAACCATGTTGTAAAGCAGATTCACCACCTGTGCCACCACCGCCGGCAGAGTCAGCTGGAAAAAGAGTTTCTTGATGGGCGTTTCCGCTAAAGCAGCACTTCGGTTCATCTCATCTCCGATGGTAGTTTATACCATGATTATGGCATAGAGGATACCACGCTTTGGCTTGTTTCGCGGATTCTTAGGTAAATTTCGAGTCTTCCGCCACTGTTAATTTATCGTATAAATACAGCCCTCCTGCTCTTCTCAGATCCTGGCTTATGTGTTACCTTTAAGCAGTAGGAACCTGATGACAAGGAGCATTCCGCGTTCAAGGTGACAGCTCTGTTTGGACTGGGTTCTTGCCAGTCTTTTTTTATGGAGAAAAAAATGGAAAAACGCATAGGCATCATCGCCATCATCATCGAAGACCCGGCGAGTGTTAGCCAGGTCAACACCGTGCTGCACGAAACGCCCGGTCTGGTTGTCGGTCGCATGGGACTACCCAACGTGGTTGACGGCATTGCTGTTATCAGCATCGTCACCTTGGGCGATACTAATGCCATCAGCAGCATGAGTGGCAAATTGGGACAGATCCCCGGCGTGCTTTGCAACACCATGTATTCCAAACATCAAATTAAGGCATGACCGCTCTCGAAAAGCTCCTCGCCAATCGGACGATTAGCCTCGCCGACGCTATCGCCCTCCTCGAAAACCGAGAAGCATGGCAGGCTGAGGTCTTTTCTGCTGCCCTGGCAACGCGAAAAGCACAGTTTGGCAACCGGGTTTACATCCGCGGGCTGATTGAAATCAGCTGTTTTTGCGTCAACGATTGCTACTATTGTGGTCTCAGGCGCAGCAACCCCAACGCAAAACGCTATCGCCTAAGCCGCGAGGAAATCTTGCAACAAGCCGAACTTGGCTACAGCTTGGGTATTCGTACCTTCGTTTTACAGGGTGGCGAGGACCCATATTTCACCGATGACCGATTGAGCGAACTGGTCAAAACGCTCAAAGCGCTCCACCCAGATGCTGCCATCACGCTTAGCATGGGCGAACGTTCCGCAGATTCATACAAGACTTTGCGTCAAGCAGGGGCTGATCGCTACCTGCTGCGCCATGAATCGGCTGATCAAGGCCATTACGCCCTGCTTCACCCAGAGGGCATGTCTGCCATTTACAGGCAATCCTGCCTGCGCGAGCTGAAAGCGCTTGGCTACCAAACCGGCGCGGGCATGATGATCGGCTCTCCTGGGCAAACAATTGACGACCTCGCCCAAGACCTGCTCTTTTTGCAAGACCTGCAACCCGAAATGGTTGGCATCGGCCCCTACATCCACGCCCAAGACACGCCCTTTGCTGACCAAAGCGATGGCGACATTGAACTCACGCTTTATATTTTGGCGCTCGTTCGCCTGCTTTTACCCAGCGCTCTCATCCCTGCCACAACTGCCCTGACGACCTTGGACGAAAGTGCGCGCATGCGAGCGCTAGTCACCAGTGCCAACGTGCTGATGCCCAACCTGACCCCACCCAATCATCGCGCGGACTACGCGATTTACGCTGACAAAAAGGCCGTTGACCTCGAATCTGTCGAGGGACTGGCCGACTTGGAAGCCCAACTCTCGCTACACGGTTTGTCCATCGATATGAGCCGTGGCGATTACAAACGGAGAAGTGATGTATAACCCAAAAAGCCCCCACGCTGAAGAATTCATCAATCACGATGAAATTCTCAAAACCCTGGACTTAGCCCGGCAGGCTCAACCAAAGAGCTTCTATGAAGCCATCTTATCTAAAGCCCGCCAATACAAAGGACTAAGCTACCAGGATGTCGCCTACCTAATCCATTGTAAGGACCCAGATATCTGGCAAGACATTTTCGACCTCGCTCGCGAGATCAAGCACCATTTTTATGGTCGCCGCATCGTCATGTTTGCGCCACTTTACCTTTCAAACTACTGCGTCAATGGTTGTGTTTACTGCCCTTATCACCTGCAAAACAAAAGCATCCCGCGTAAAAAATTGACCCTCGAACAAGTGCGCAAAGAAACGCTGACACTCATGGACATGGGCCACAAACGCCTGGCGCTTGAAATGGGCGAGCATCCTGTGCATAACACCATGGAATACCTCTTGGATTGCATCAAGGAAATCTATGCCATCAAGCATGAAAATGGTGAAATTCGCCGCGTGAACGTCAATGTCGCCGCGACCACCGTCGAAAATTACCGCAAATTGCACGAAGCTGGCATCGGAACTTACATCCTTTTCCAGGAAACTTATCACAAAGAGAATTACGAACAACTCCACCCCACCGGCCCCAAACACAATTACGCCTGGCACACCGAAGCGATGGATCGCGCCATGCAAGGTGGCATCGATGACGTTGGATTGGGTGTTTTGTTCGGACTGAACACCTATGATTACGAACTTGTTGGCTTGATGATGCATGCTGAGCATCTCGAAGCCGTGTTTGGCGTCGGTCCCCACACGCTGAGCGTCCCGCGCATCTGTCCAGCGGATGATGTTGACCCGACGACCTTCGAAAACGCCTTAAGCGACGAGCTATTCGAGAAAATCGTCGCCTTATTACGCATCGCGGTGCCCTATACCGGCATTATCGTCTCCACGCGCGAGTCCCAAGCCAGCCGCGAACGTGTATTAGAAATCGGCGTTTCTCAGCTTTCAGGCGCATCCAAAACCTCCGTGGGCGGCTATTCCGAGCCTGAATTGGATGAAGAAAGTAGCGCCCAATTTGACACCTCAGATAACCGCAGTCTGGATGAGGTCGTGCGCTGGTTGCTCGAGCGTGGGCACATCCCCAGTTTTTGCACAGCTTGCTACCGCGAAGGTCGCACCGGTGACCGTTTTATGTCCTTGGTCAAAGCGGGTCAAATCGGCAACATCTGTCAACCCAACGCCTTGATGACGCTCAAGGAATACCTGGAAGACTACGCCTCGCCGGAAACCCGCGCCTTGGGCGAAGAACTGATTGCGCAAGAACTCGAAAACATCCCTCAGAAGACCATTCAGCTCAAAGCGCGCCTTTACATCGAGAATATTCACGAAGGGCAACGCGATTTTCGCTTCTAAGACAGGTGCAAGTATGAAAACTGCTCAAGCTGAACGACTCCACATTGGCATTTTTGGCCCCACCAACGCTGGCAAAAGCTCACTGATCAACGCCCTGACCTTGCAGGATGTCGCGTTGATTTCTACCATGGCGGGCACGACCACCGACCCAGTTTTTAAGTCGATGGAACTGCAGGGCGTGGGACCAGTAGTGTTTATCGATACCGCCGGCTTCGATGACACCGGCGAATTGGGTGAAAAACGCCTTGAACGCACCAAAAAAGTGCTCAATCGTGTGGATCTCGCCATTCTGGTAATGACTGAAAGTGTTGATGAAATCCGCGATTGGAAATCCAACCTGGAAAAACGAGGCATCCCAACCCTTTTGGTCGTCAATAAGGTGGATTTGGTGGATTCTGCGCCTTTGCTTGAAGCCGTAAAGGCAACGTTTGATGTAGAAGCCATTGCGGTTAGCACTTTAACGGGTCAGGGTATTGAGGCGTTACGCCAGAAGCTGGCCACATTTGGGCAGAGCAAAGAACGCTTCATTACCCAGGATATCGTGCAGCCGGGAGATACCGTCGTTTTGGTTACACCCCAGGACAAAGCCGCGCCAAAAGGACGCCTCATCCTTCCTCAGGTGCAAACCATCCGCGAATTGCTCGACCGTGGCTGTGTCACGCTGGTGGTTCAACCCGAGCAACTTGAAGCCTGCCTGGCAGGTCTTAACAAAGCGCCAGATGTGATTATCACCGACTCGCAGGTCTTTGAAAAAGTCTATCCCTTGGTGCCCAAAGAGTCGAAGCTGACCAGTTTTTCCATTTTATTTGCTGGATATAAAGGTGATTTAAGCTATTTTGTTCGATCGGCTCATGCCATTTCGTCGCTTAAACCAGACAGTCGGGTCTTGATCGCAGAAGCCTGCACACATGCGCCAATTGAAGAAGATATTGGCACGGTCAAAATCCCGATGATGCTCAAAAAATGTTTTGGAGAGGGACTGCAATTTGATTTTGTGCGCGGGCATGACTTCCCCACCGACCTCAGTCCCTATGATTTGATTATTCAATGTGGCAGTTGCATGGTCAACCGGCGTGCGGTTTTACACCGTGTGGCTCAAGCGGAAGAACAAGGCGTGCCGATGACCAACTATGGCGTCACCCTGGCGTTTTTGCAAGGCATTCTGGAGAGGGTGAGTTATTAGGGCTAGATGACATATTCGCTTCCCAAAAAGTCTGGTCAGGGGACCAGACTTGAACTGAATTAAGGGTTTGATAACGATCCCTTGACTATTGTCCCAGATGAAATCCAATTAATCAGAGTTCACTTGGCAAGTGTTCATCGATGCTTTATAAGGTCTAATAAAACGAGACGCCTGTCACCGTTAAGACGAAACAGGCTCAGCATTTCCTGACTTCATGAGTTTGACTAATAACTGGCACGTGGCGTCCCGCCCTGTGTGCCTAACTACACAGCACCCTTCGGAGAAGACACTGAGAGCATCAAGTTGGTCGTTCATGGCAGATAACCGAGGGTATCAGCTTGATTACGCTCGGCGAGAGGCCGGCTGGATGATTTACCATCCACAGTGGAGGTCTTTTTTTTACCCCATTTCTGCTACTTATGCTGATATTCACCCTCCCTTTTTTCAGCATATTAGAATATACTAATATGCGAATATGACGAGGAGCCTATGAGCCAAAACACGAAGCCACTTTCACAAAATGAAGCACATCGCAAAGCGATCCAAGCTAAAGCCCAGGTCTTAAAAGTGCTTGCTAACCCAGTACGTCTTTGCATCATGGAACAGCTCGTCCAAAATGGTGAGATGAACGTCTCAGAAATGGTCAATTGTATGGGAGTCAGCCAATCTGTCATCTCCCAGCACCTCGCCAAACTGCGGGACCTGAATTTTGTCAGCGCGGATAGGCGAGGTAATCTGGTTTTTTATTCCTGCAAAAACAATGCTCTCAGTGAGCTTATTCAATTTCTAAGCCAATCAGAAACACACTAAAAAGGAGTGATTATGAAAATTGTCATCATCGGTGGTGTAGCAGGTGGGGCAACAGCCCTGGCCCGCATCAGAAGACTGGACGAAAACGCGGAAATCGTCCTTTTTGAACGTGGCAAATACGTCAGTTTTGCCAATTGTGGTCTGCCCTATTATGTTGGCGGGTCCATTCCAAGCCGCGAGGCTCTTTTTGTAACCACCAAAGAAAGTATGGAAAACAATTACGGCGTTGATATTCGCATCGAAAGCGAAGTGATTAAAATTAACCCGACTGAGAAAACCGTTGAGGTTCACGATCGCGCCAACGACAAACATTACACCGAAAGCTATGACAAGCTTTTGATTTCGACTGGCTCGCGCCCCTTCGTCCCACCAGTGCCTGGCACCGATAAAGCCAACGTCTTCCAACTGTGGACCGTGCCTGATGTCGACAATATTGTCGCTTTTATCGAAGAAAAGCAACCCGAACATGCTGTTGTGGTGGGTGGCGGTTTCATCGGTCTTGAGATGGCAGAAAACCTGGTGGAGCGCGGATTGGAAGTGACCCTCGTCGAGATGGCTGAGCACATTTTGCCTCCCATGGACATCGAAATGGCCAAAATGATCGAAAACCACATGGTCGAAAAAGGCATTACCCTCAAATTAGGCAATGGCTTTTGTGGTATGTCCGAGGATGGCAAGCAAGTTTTACTGAGCCAAGGTCCCGCCATCGATGCCGACATGGTCATCCTCTCCATCGGCGTGCGCCCCAACAACGAACTCGCCAAAGAAGCTGGTCTGGAACTCAGCCAACGTGGTGGTGTGGTTGTGGATGACTATATGCAAACCTCCGACCCCGACATCTACGCGGTGGGTGATGTGATTAGCGTCAAGGATTACGTCCTGGGTACGCCAACCATGATTCCGCTCGCCGGTCCTGCCAACAAACAAGGCCGCGCGGTGGCTGCCAACATGCTTGGGCTTAAACCCGAAAGCTATCCCGGCACGATGGGCACCAGCATCCTCAAAATGTTTGACCTTACTGCCGCGAGCGTCGGTGTTAATGAGAAAACACTTGCCAAAATTGGCAAAAAATATGGCGAAGACTACTTCATCGCGCTTTCTTACCCCAAATGTCATGCTGGCTACTTCCCGGCGGCACTACCCCTGGCCCTCAAAGTTATCTTTGACAAAGAAGGCAAAGTCCTCGGCGCGCAAAGCGTGGGCTATGACGGTGTGGATAAGCGCATTGACGTTTTAGCAACCCTCATCCATTTTGGTGGTACGGTCAAAGACCTGAGCCAACTCGAGCTCGCCTATGCGCCGCCGTATTCTTCAGCCAAAGATCCGGTCAACTTTGCTGGCTTTATGGGTTTGAACATTTTAGAAGGTCTCACCGACCCCATCCTCTATCGCGAGTGGGTTGAAAATCCAGAGGCGATCACCCTCCTTGACATTCGCGAGCCTGATGAAACCCTCATTGGCACCATCCCTGGTTCGGTGCCCATTCCGCTTTCCCAGCTGCGCGAGCGTCATACTGAACTCGACAAAAACAAAACTTACGCGGTCTTCTGCGCCGTCGGTCGCCGCGGTTTCATTGCCGAACGCATGTTAAAACAGCACGGTTACAAAGTTAAAAACCTTGCTGGCGGCATTCAAAGTTACAAAGATATGGAGCATGATACAACTATGGACAGCAATTTGTGCCATCAAACCGCCGCCCTGATGGGTGACGTAAAAAACATCCCCGCCAATGTGACCGCCAACCAAGCGACTCAAATTCCCAGCGCACCTGCTAAAACAGAAACGCTCGACGTACAAGGCCTCAGCTGCCCTGGACCTATCGTGCAAGTTGCCAAGGCGCTTGAAATGCTTCATGATGGCGACCAGCTCGACGTGACTGCTTCTGACCCCGGCTTCACCCGGGACATCGCCGCATGGTGCAAAAACACCGGCAACACGCTCATCTTGAGTGAGAGCGGCAAAGGTATTTACAAAGCCCTGGTGCAAAAAGGCTTAACTGGCGAGACTGCCCTTGCGCCCACGCCTGTTGGTCAAACCCCAGCCCCAGTCAAAGAAAAGACGATGATAATCTTCGATAATGACCTCGATAAAGCCATCGCCGCTTTCATCATCGCCACCGGCGCTGCCGCGATGGGCAATAAAGTGCACATGTTCTTTACCTTCTGGGGGCTGAGTATCTTGCGCAAACCCCAAGCCCCACCCGTCAAAAAGGACTTTATGGGCAAAATGTTCGGCATGATGCTGCCCAAGGGCTCCAAAAAGTTGGGTCTTTCGCAAATGAACATGGCTGGCGCGGGTGCTAAGATGATCCGTGGCGTTATGAAACAAAAGGGTGTCGACAGCCTCGAAACGCTCATCCAACAAGCCATTGACGCTGGTGTGGAGCTGATTGCCTGTCAAATGACCATGGATATCATGGGTCTTCAACAAGAAGAGCTGTTGGACGGCGTGCAAATCGGCGGCGTCGCCACCATGCTTAACGACAGCGATAATTCGAACATGAACTTGTTCATCTAAGTCGAAGTACAAAGAACAAAAACCCTTCCATTTATTGATAATGGAAGGGTTTTTGTTGTACAGATGACCAAGCTATCTATTAACTGGACAATTTATAGCGTGTATTTTTTCCTTGTCCCACTTGAATAAGGATTCGCTCTCCCAGTAGTTGCCGAATCAGCCTGCTTGCCGTAGACCGACTGACACCAAGTAACGTTTCTATTTCCATTCTATTAATGCTGTCATACTTTTTCAAATAATCGAGTAATAAATCATTGATAGTTTTATCGTTTTCTGGAACAACATCAGGTTTTGTTTTCAAAAATGTGTTAGGTAACACAACCTTAAAAGCATTATTTGTTACTTCAATGACCGGTTTTACAATAGACTCTTTATAGGCGTTGATGATTTTCTGAATACCAGTACCATAGGCTTCGATCAATCCCAGACGGTAAAAGACATTGGCTAGTTTAGGGTTTCTACAAACAGAAATGCCCAAAAAAATATCATCCAGAGAAATGCCTGTTACTAACCCGCCGAGGGATACCAATTCAAGTCTATCTGAATAAATACTTAACAAAGTACTAGCCTTAAAAGAGTAATCGCGGTGTACCAATGAATTCAGCAATGTTTCTCTGATCGCATCGACACTATAAGCTCTACTATCTACCCTTTGTAAGCCCTCAAACCTTGATTGAATTGGATTATGAACATCAACAAACTCATAGACGTCATTAAGCTGTTGGAGTAATGAACCTGTAAATTCGCGACGGTCTTTAAAATTACTTTGGTCGATCCCTTCAAAAACAGCCACCTTGATCGTATGTACACATTGATCAGATAAGACTAAACCCAAGTTTGTGTAGACATTGTCATAGCTTAAAAGTCCCAAAGTTTTTTTCTGGGCTTCACCAAAATGGAGATTCCTTTTATCAAATTCTTGTTTGGTTTGCTCAAATGTCAATTCCTGATCAAGCGAACGCATACTTTCAAAGCTATCGCCATCCGTTTCCTTTATCATTTTACGGATTGTTGAATCAGTGGCTGGTACAGAAGAACTACCTTGGCGAACATAAACACCTTCTGGACGCAATCCTTTTTTAGCTAGGTAATAAGGCCGCTTGGTGCCTTGTTGAACGCAAATCGCCAATACTCTTGCATTCTCAATCACCTTTGTTTCGCAACGCACGAACATACTTATGTCAGGTTTAATCGCATCTCGCACCATATTGTTAACTTGCAAAGCAGACTCTTCAGGATTTTCCAGGCCTAAAACCAAACCATCATCTCTGATTCCAACATAGATCGTACCGCCTTCAGAGTTTGCAAAGGCTAAAATTTCTTTTTTAATTTCCTCTGTGACAATTTCTTTAAGCTCGACAGTTTCATTTTCAATAAAATTCATGCTCCACCTCCATCAACAATCATTATTCTACTCATTCTACTCATTCGTGTCAAACTAGTGAGTAGAATGAGTAGTATGTGAGGCGAACCGTCTATCCAGCGACCACCTTAAAACGCTTAATAATATCTTTTTAATGAGATAGTGGTACATTATGCCTCGTTGAATGAGGGATTATACCCAATCAAGCGCATTCAATCAGCACCATCACAACAGATCTCCAGCATTCTACTCATCTTGCTCATTCGTCTCATTTGCTTGAGCAGAATGAGTAGAATGTGTAGAATGGGCAAAATTCAGGCTCTTCTTGATTCCCTTTTCTCAAGCCTCTTAGACCTGGATTGGCATTCCTGAACATGCTTTCGTTATAATACTTTCTATACTCCAGCACCTGCCCTTTTGTTTAATGAGCACCCAGAAGTCGAGAAAAGGATTTGCACCATGGAAACGATTTATACCATCGGTCATTCGACCCACCCCATCGACGATTTTATTACCATCCTCAAAAGCTATGACATCCAACAACTCGTCGACATTCGCACTATTCCACGCTCGCGTCATAATCCGCAGTTCGAACAGGCCGCGCTCAAGAAGTCACTCGAAGATGCTGGAATAACCTACCTCTACATGAAAAACCTGGGTGGATTACGTCCTAAAGTCAAGGACACAGTCAACCTGGGTTGGCGCTTGGACTCTTTTCGTAACTATGCCGATTATATGCAAACGCCAGCCTTCTCAGCCGCTATTGAGGAGCTTATCCGAACCGCTCAAACCAAGCGCAGTGCGATCATGTGTGCCGAAGCGGTGCCCTGGCGTTGCCACCGTTCCTTGGTAAGTGACGCGCTGCTTATTCGCGGCATTGAAGTCATTAACATCTTCGATAAAAATAACAGCAGTCACCACACGCTCACAAAATTCGCTAAAGTCGAAGGATTAAACCTCACTTATCCAAAAGAGGAAAGCGCTTGATTATTTGGCCTTATGGCACTGTGGGGAGAAAAGACAAACGCAAAAAGCCCGGATTGATGAGACCAGTCCGGGCTTTCTTTTTTATAGCTTAAGTGCATAAAAGACTTAAAACCATCCGCTTGATAAAGCGACATCAGTCGAACATTACTTATCTTTCAACAAATCCGAAAAGTCAACAATGCCCATTGGGACAACGTTCTGCCCGTCAATGACATAGACTTGTGGCGGATAATCGATAATCTGATCCCGATAAATGACTTGCAACCGTCCATTTTCGCTCAACGCTAATGGCTCAAAGTCGAGCAAGGCAGGGCTTTCACGATAATCACCAAGCTGATTGCTTTCGTAAGCCTCGTTTAAAAACACCATCACCGCCTCGTACTTCGGAAGCAAAAGGAACACCTCCGCAAGACCGTCATCCGCGCCCTCTTTTATGAGCACTTGATTAAGATATGGCTTATCAAGCCCAAATTGAGCAAAGATATCATTCAGCTTGCCAAGCATTTCAGCCTCATCTTCAGATCCCAAATGTCCAAGAAAAGCTGAGAGCACCAAAGGCGCTTCCGCAGCATTTGGGTCAAGGCCTAATTTTTGAGCAAAGCTGGCATAAGACGGGTTGATTTCCGCCTTTATAACGCCATGATCTTGCACCATCTTTTCTTGAAGGTTGCCAGTATCACCAACGTAGAAAAGCCGAACAAGATAAACCAAATGACCATCCTGGTCCAGGTAAACCGACGGGCTATTCTCCCCATATTCGTCGAGGTAATGCTCCGGGTAAAGATATTGCAAGGGGGACTCTCTATAAGGTTGCATAGGCGACCATACCGGAGGAAAGTAGCCGTATAGGATGGCCCAATTATAGACATTCATCAGATAGGCATATTCCCGAGCCAATGCGTTCCCACCTTCATGATACAAGTTCTCATATTTTGTTTGAATCAAAGCTTCCATCTGCTCAGCCACATCGGCTTTCGCCCAGCCAAACTTTTCGAGCATTTCAAAGCCATCAATCGCTTTTCCGGTACGAATGTCGATATTAAAAGGCTTGATACAGCCAAAATAATTTAAGGTCCCCAATTGCGATTCAACAACAATCGAGAGAACCTCACCATTAAGGTAAGCTTCATACCTCACATCCAGATCAGTTGTCATGGGGTCTGGTGATTCAAGGTTATAGTCCTCAATCAAAACCTGAGCAAACTCTTGCATCGCTTGGTTATACATCCTGGCGTCATCTGAATCGATGGTCAATTGCGGTAAAGCGAAATAAGGTTCGGTAATGCCACCATAACTGTTGGGGAAAGGTTCAAGGTTTTCAAATTCAGGCAAAACCAATCGATGAACCAAACCCTCAACATCACCGCCCAAAAGCGGAGCTTGACCTTCAGCTGTTGGCTCTTGATTAACGTCCTCTTCTTCGCCAGGCTGTTCGATTTCAGATTCTTTTTCTGATTGGGCGATTTTGGTTTGGGTTTGCTGTCTTAATTGCTCAACGATTTCATTAACAGACGGAATGGGCGTTTCTTCTGCATCCCCTGGTTTAAAAAAATCCATCGCCTGGGAACATGACGTACCTAAAAAAGCGATGATTAAGAGAAATACCAATAATACCTGTTTACCTTGCTTACCGTTCATTTTAGCCTCCTTATGATTTTTAAATAATAGTCGAATGAGGGAATAATCCCCTTATGCCTATTTTACTCCAGGAAAACAACAAAACGACTAATTATCAAGACAATTTTCCATGTCAATTCAATTGATAATGTTACCGAATGGTGATTGTTAGGATATTTTAGGTGCCCGAAGGCCTTGTAGCCAGCGTGCATCCTCAGTAACATTTTTTTTGACCTACCGATAGTATTTAAGTCATTTATTATTTTATCTTATACAGATTTATTGACGTTTTACTATGTATCTATATAATTATAAAAACAATTAAACAATTGTACCTTTTCTCACTATTTTTCGTCCGTAACCTACGGATCTAACGGTTAGCTTAAAGCCTGGTGTTCGTTTAGTCTTCTCTATACGAGACCTAAAAGCTAACCTGTAAAGCCACCCTTTCGCTCAAGTTTCACCGTACATTCAAACCTTTAGTCCGTATAAGTCAAATCGTTCTCTCGAACTTTTGTGTTCACCCAAGACGTCGACTTAATTAGGTCAATTTAATGCTATTAGTCTCAGAAGAGAGGAATATTATGTCGTCAAAACACTTACCCCTATTTAATATCATTGCAGTCCTGATCTTGATCCTGGCCAGTCTGCCCAATTCTAACCCCGCTGCTCAAGCCGAAACACCAATAATCCTGGAGGGTCCTGTCGACGAGAGTTTCCAAACCTATCCTCAACCTGATGGCTCAGAAAATAAATGGCACATAAGTCCTGAGAATCAACTCAACAGTGGTTACAATATTGGTTCCATTAGTCTTGGCGGAGCAGCATTTCAACTTTATGACACCAGGAGTGTCGCAAAGAAAAAATCTATTCGCAATGGATGTGTGACCATCGCTACAGACTCTGTCAAGCTTGATGCCCAAATATATCTGCCTTACAATGCAATTATCACCGGTTTTGATGCCTTTATATATGACGAAGATTCTGTCTATGGTGTAAATGTCCGATTGAAACGCTATTCTTACACCGGGTTTATACATGAAGAGATTGCATTTTTAGAGTACAGTGATTACTGGCGTGACGGAAATTTGTTTATTTATAATTATGACCTTAATCACCAAGTAGACAACGATAACTACAGTTACACTGTCGAAGCAGGATTCGTGGCTGGAGACTCAGTCATATTGTGTCACGCTAATGTTTACTACATCACACCGAAAGACCCCATCTTCCCGATGGCTTTACCACTGATTAACAACTAGTCAATCAATAAATCGCTGAAAAGCTGTGGGCGAAAACCCACAGCTTTTTTCTTTGCAGTTTTTTTCATCCCTATCTGCCCTTGTCCCATTTAACATCCGCTACATGCGCCAAACACTCTCCGCAGGCGTCTTTGCCATGCACCCCACTCTCCGCAGGCGTCTTTGCCATGCACCCCACTCTTCGCAGGCGTCCCGCCCTGCACCCACACGCTCCGCAGGCGTCTCGCCCTGCGCACTAAACCAAACCCACTTTGCAATTTTTCGCACCTGCAACCCAACCCTCGGCGAGACGCCGAGGGGATTTAGTTAACCCTCCGCAGGCATACCGAACTGCACCCCACCATCCGCAGGCGTCCCCGCCCTGCACAACCAATCTGATGCCCTCGGTGTCCCACCGAAGGGCAAGAATAGCGATTAGTTCTACGTAATTTGAACTTATGGACTAATTGTGTTCCGGCGAGGACGCCGGAACGAACCTTGCGCTGTTCTGCATGGTGTCCTCGCCAAAGGGTGATGTAAAACCAAAATCATGACCCTCAATATGGCGTTTGGGAAAAAAAGCATAAAAACCAAAAAATGGTTGACGGTTTTTATAGACACGCATATAATTAAACAAATTAAACAATCGCACCTTATTCATTGTTATTTGTCCGTATCTTACGGACTAGCCGGGGAAAGCATGCTTTTGGTCAGAATTATTGAATACAATCGTAAAGCTAACCGGTGAAGCCACCCTTTCAATCAAGTATTATCGCACCTATAAACCTATTGTTCGTATTAATTATCGTGTCCTTTTGAACCATAGTGTTCACACAAGTCATAGACTTGTTTATAAGCAAAATATATTAATTTAGTTAAGAAGAGAGGGATATTATGTCATCCAAACGTTTACCCCTATTCAATATCATCGCAGTGCTTGTCCTGATTTTGGTCAGTCTGCCCCTTTCCACCCCCGCCGCACAAGACGTTGCACCACCTGAAGACCCTGATTTTGACATTGATTACGAAGGGGCTTATCATCAACAAATGGAAGAAAGTAGTAATGAAATAGCCGAAAAAGCCGGTTTCCTCGAAAACGACATTCAAATGGCGAATTATATAACTCGATATCAAAGTTATGGAAATGCAGCATTTCAACTTTATCAACATGAAGAGGGTAGTCATAAAAAGTATTCAAAACAAGGTTGTTTCTTTATCGAAGGTGGCATAGTATCACTGAGTGCACCAATTGACATACCCATGGACTCGATTATTACCGGAATAGATGCATATATAGATGATACAAGTGCAACATCAAATATTGGCTTAGAACTGGTACAATATCATTACAAAGGTGATAATCGCGAGGTTATTGCTAGATTAACATACGAGAGTGATTGGGCAGATGGCGAAAAGCTCGTAAAAAACTACAATCTTAATCACAAGGTTAACTCTAGTGCATACAATTTTGGATTTAGCGTAACACCTTTGGAAAGTAATACTAAGCATATAATCTGTCAACTAACAATAAGATACAAAGAACCTCTGCCTTCAATCTTCCCAATAGCATTACCACTGATTAACAATTAAATAAGGAAAGATCAAAAAGCTGTGAGCTAAAACTCACAGCTTTTTTGTTGTCTGTTCTTGGGTGACATCTTTCAATCCTATATTATCACTCATCCCTAGCCACTCATTCATCTACCCCACGTCGGTTTGGCATGACATCCAGTCGTACCCACCCAATCTTGTTCCGCATGGCATCTTGCCATGTGTCTCTACCTACAAACACAATCTTACCCTCGGCGAGACGCCTTGGAGATGAGACTTACCAACGCGCCGGCGTCCCGCCTTACTTTTCTTGATTGCTTCCTGCCATGCACAACCAAGCCGATGCCCTCGGCGTCCCACTGAAGGGCAAGAATAGCGATTAGTTTTACGTAATTTGAACTTATGGCCTAATGTGTTCCGGCGTCCTCGCCGGAACGAACCCTTCCCTGTTCTGCATGGCGTCCTCGCCATGCAACAAGCAAACAGTGCCCGTATGTTGACTTATGCGCTCGGTGGGCGCAGACAAAAGAAGTCTGCACGTAAGCAGCACCGACGCGAACAGCTAACAGACACCAACCGAACAAATAACAGACGCCAAGACGCACTTAATTAAGCATGATCATTTGCTATCACAAATAGCTGACCGCCATTTTGCCTTCCTGCACCTCGCGCACTGGCATGGGCTCATCGGTTTCACCAATCACCAGGCTGCAACAAGGCACGAAACCCTCAGGCAACTTGAAGCGTTTGACCAGTTCCGGGTTCTCATTCGCCAAATTGATCGCGCCCCAAATGTCACAACTACCCAAACCCATAGCCGTAGCCGCCAGGGACATGTTATGCACAATCATCGCCGCGCTGGAATACTCATTGTTGTGAAGCACTTCCCCAACAGGTTTTGCCGAAACCAAAATCAACACCGGTGCGTCATACAGGGGGCTGCCTGGTCGTACCACCCGATCACCAACATTATCCACTATTGCCTGCAAAACATCTTTATCGGTAATCACCGTGAGGTGTATGTTTTCAAAACGCGCCCGTGCCACCGGCGAAGCCCAGGCCGCCTCCAAAATCAAGCGCATTTGCGCCTCACTGGGTGCCTTTCCGGTATAACTGCGCACCGATTTGCGTCGTTTCATCACTTCAAAAAAGTCCATTTCTTTCTTTATCCTTTCATGTTTTTCCTCATTATCATATCATCCCCAGCCTTCTTTTTCATACAAAAGCGCTTCATAGCCCAATTTAAGTAATGAAAAAATTACGGGTGCGTTTTAAACGATATATCCCTCATTCTATGGTATATTTCAAGCCATAGCGCTTAGTTTTGTGAGGTATTGCCATGAAAATTATTGCCGATGGACTGACTTTTGATGATGTCTTGATTCTCCCCGGATATTCCGAGGTTCTTCCCCGTGATGTAAACACCAGCACCCAGCTTAGCCCAGGTTTCAAGCTGGACATCCCCCTGATCAGTGCCGGGATGGATACCGTCACCGAAGCCCCCATGGCCATTGCTCTGGCGCAAGCCGGTGGTTTGGGCATCATCCACAAAAACATGAGCATCCTGGCGCAAGCCAAGCAAGTCACTCAGGTCAAAGCCCAAAACCTGAAGTGTGGCGCTGCTGTGGGCGTGACCACAGACCTGCTCGATCGCGCACGCGCGCTCGTCAAAGCTGGCGTGGATATCCTCACTGTTGACACTGCACATGGTCATTCCAAAGGCGTACTCGACAGCGTGCGCAGTCTTAAAAAAGAATTTCCTGGTTTAGCCCTTATCGCCGGCAACGTTGCCACCGGCGCTGCCACCCAAGCGCTCATCGACGCTGGCGCAGACGTCATCAAAGTGGGCATCGGACCCGGTTCGATTTGTACCACCCGCGTGGTAACCGGCATCGGCGTGCCCCAAATTACTGCCATCATGAATTGCGCCGAAGTCGCCAACGAACACAATGTGCCCATTATCGCCGACGGCGGCATTAAACTTTCGGGCGATATCACCAAAGCTTTGGCAGTTGGTGCCAGTGTGGTGATGATTGGCTCCCTCTTCGCGGGCACCGACGAAAGCCCGGGCGAGCTCATCTTTGACCGCGACAAGGTTTACAAAAACTACCGTGGCATGGGATCAATGGGTGCAATGGACAGTGGCAGCTCTGACCGCTACTTCCAAACCGAGACCAAAAAATTCGTCCCCGAAGGCATTGAAGGCCGGGTGGCTTACAAAGGCTCTGTGAAGGAAGTTATTTATCAGCTAATGGGCGGTTTACGCTCTGGCATGGGCTACGTTGGCGCAGCCAATCTGCCTGAACTGCGCGAGAAAGCGCAACTGGTCAAGATCACCCAAGCCAGCTTGGTTGAAAACCATCCCCACGACGTACTCTTTATCAAAGATGCGCCGAACTACAAAGCCTAAAAACGCCAGGTTTAAGAACCTGAAAGGAGCAAAATGGCCGAGGAAAGTCATTCTGAGCAAAAGTGAAGCCAATGAGCTGCCTAAATTAGCTCCGCGGGTCTCCAAAGTGCGCCATAGCCTGGTAGCAGAAGGCGAACGTGACCTTAACGAGCAACTTATCCAAGCTGCCTGGGATAATAATCTGACAGAAGTGAAACGCCTGGTGCAAGCCGGCGCGGACATCAACTATCAGGACGGCAACACCGAAAGTGCCTATCAAATTTCGACGTCTGAAGGTTACCTTGAGATGTTGCGCTTCTTTATTGAAACCGGCAACATTAAATTGGCGATTCGCGACCGCTATAACGGCACCGGCACCATCCGTGCCGCCGAACGAGGGCATGGCGAGGTGGTTTATTGGCTCTGGACGATTGGTGACGACGCCGACCACATCAACAACCCAGGCTACACCGCCCTGATTGAAAGCATCATTTTTGGTAACGCCGACTACAACTACACCAAAACCGTGTTGATTTTAGCAGCGATTGGCGCGGACTTTAGCTTACACAAAGCTACCGCTGCACCCCTGGACGAAGCCCAAAAGATGGGGCAAAGCCATATTGCCAAAATCATTCAAGCCGTCTTAGAAAGCCCGCAGAAAAGACATGCCGAGGCACAAGCCCTGCTGCAAAACGCAGTTGAACAAGAAGACATCGTTAATGTGGCGATTGCTTTAAGGCATGGTGCGATCGTCAAGCCCTCAGTCATGCAAAAGGTAAAAGCCTTAAACTATCCGATGTTAGAAGAGATTATTGGGCTTTTTAGCGCCATTGTGGAAGATTAACGACGACTCCTTGAGCCTCATCGCTTGAGGGAACGTAAATAGCTTTTGGTTTCCGGTAAAATCCGGCGACTTTCGATTGCTTTTTGGATGGCTTTATTATGCGTCCAAGGGCTCAGTCGATTTTGCGCCAGGTATGGCAAGCTAGCATCGTATTGTTTGACAAGCGCGGTTGCAAAAAACCAGGCAATCATCATGTTGACATAATAAGCCTCAGATCGAATGGCGACCACCCAATCCAAATAGCGTTTTTCAAAAGCATCGCCAAGAAAGAACTGCATCATCATACCAACGCCAAAGCGAATGGTGTATTCATGATCCGACCCAATCCAAGTTTGAATGTGTTCCAAAAATGCGGGGTAATCCCGGGGATGAATTTTCGGAGACAAAAGGTCACAAGTCGCCCAGTTATCCGCGAACGGTAAAAAGGCGTCAATCTTTGCCATCAAGGGTTCGAAATCCTGGCGTATCGAAAGAAGCAAGGCGTGTAGCTGGTTTTCCTCAAAATAACTATGAGGCAATGCGCTTAAAAAGCTTTGGATATCACCCCATTTATGGATATTTTTAGCTATCTCGCGTAAGACAGGTACACGAACACCAATGACACGCTCACGCGCAATGTTCGGAATGAGCTTGGCGTGGAATTCGGCATAAGCCAAATCCTGATTGGCAAATAACAAGTCTTGAATATCAGAATGGGCCATCGTTTAGGACAGAGCCTTACAAAAGTCGCGAACTTTTTCCCGATCAACGCGCTTATATTCCGACTCTAGCGGACTGCTTGGATCGCCAAAGCGCAGATTGGGGTTGTGTTGATTGGATGGGTCATGCATCACTGAAGACACGCCCCCCAAATGGATTTCTGTGGCACCGGTCACATCCAAAAAGGCGCGCACAGTTTCCTTGCGAATACCCGCGCCCGGCATAATCACCAAACGTCCCTTGGCATAATCAATCATCTGTTTGAGCGTATCGCGCCCGTCCCAAGCTGAGGGCACTTGCCCGCTGCTCAAAACCCGGGTGACGCCTGCCTTTGCCAACATATCCAAAGCCTCACGCCAATCCGGCACCAAATCAATCGCACGATGAAAACAAACTGGCAAGCCATCCGCAACGTCCACAAAAGCTTTAACGCGCAGCAAATCAACCCGTCCATCCGCGCCTAAAAAGCCAGTAACCAGGGCATCCGCGCCGTGCCTTGCAAAAAGCGCGGCATCCCTCAGCATCACAGCAAAATCTGTCTCGGAATAGTAAAAGCCGCCTTGTCTCGGGCGAATCATTACTGCGACCTGGATGTCTGTCTTTTCCTTGACCTCCAACAACGAGCCCAATGTCGGTGTCAAGCCACCCAAAAACAAAGATGAGCACAATTCAGCCCGATCAGCGCCACCATGCCAGGACTCAATGGCGTCTTCAGCGGACCCACAGCAAATTTCAACCAAGGGATTGTTTTTCATTTCTTTACAAACTAAAGTGGTTAAAAGAAATTAGACATAAACTGACCGGTCACGTTCACATCAGTGTTTTCGATGATGAAAGCATTGGGGTCAATGTCCTGTAAGAGCCGCCGCATGCGGATGAGCTCATACTTAGAAACCACCGTGTTGATCACAAAGGTGTCCTGGCCAGAGTAGGCACCCTTACCATTCCAATAAGTCGCCCCGCGGCCAAAACCTTTAGTAATGCAATCCAGAACTTTTTCAGATTTAGTTACCACCATCAAGCTGATTTTAACGTTTTGATAGTGCGTTTTGTCCACCACAAAAACATAAACCAGGGTGAAGATGAAGGAATAAATCATGACGATGGGATCTTTGCGGAAGAAAGCATAGGCATAGATGAGCAAACTGATGATCAGATTGACCCGCCCAACACTAAAATCTTTACGCTTCAGGCTGACATAAACGCCCAAAATGTCAGTGCCCCCGCCGCTACCGCCGGCTTGCAAACACAAACCTGCGCCGAAGCCCGCAATGGCACCGCCAACCAGGCTAATGGTCAGGTAGTCGGTCATCTTTGGCAAAATATCCACGATGGGGATAAAAGTCATTGCCGCGAACATCGAACCAACCGTCAAAAGGGTCTTCATGAAGAACTTGCGGTTGATGGAGGTAAAAGACATGATAAACAGCGGCGTGTTGAGCAAAAACAGGAAAATACCGGTAAGATCGCGCTGAATGGGGACAACCATCTTGAGAATATCTTGAATCACTTGCGCCAAACCAGTCAGGTTTCCAATAAACAAACCTTTGGGGAGCACAATCAAGTTGATGGCTGCAGAATAAATCAAACCGCCGAGAATACAAAGCAGAAATTCACCGACGTTTTTTAGGAAAGCTTTTCGTTTTTCTTTCCGCTGCTCGGGGCTTAAATGCTCGCGCGCAGAACGATCTTTTGATGGGGGTTTAGGCTCTTTAGGCATAGTCTAATGTTATCGCAAAGGCGATTAACGGGCAAGCTTTTGCATCCTTTTCCAGCCCAATAATCCCATCAGGTTTCCTTTTTTAGGCATTGCATGATATCATTTTTGCGTCAAATCTCTAATTACAGGTGTACTAATGAAAAAGAACCTCTATCTCCTTTTGATTATTCTAGGCGTGACCGCCTTTATTTTTGGCGTTTTCCTTTACAACAAAACAGAACCTTTTGTGACCACGAAAGTAATCAACGCTTCAGTCAATGATGTCATTCATGATAGCAATGGCAGTGTGAACCTGAGCGTGGAATATCCCGCAGAACTTACTCCCGGTGAAAATGGCACCGTCACCTTAAAAGCATCCCCTGACAGCAAAGTGCAAAAAATATTGGATAAGAACCTGACTATTGACGCCTATATGGCAACTTTGCGTATGACCAGCGCTGCTGACCGTCGCCAGACCACGGCTCTATTAGCCAAAGACACCCAAATCAACTGGGACATTTCTTCAAAAGTGGTTGTGGATGGTAAAGCCCGCGTAAGTGTCGGCCTGTCAGATGCACGCTCCAACCCCGAGCTTTACCCGCTGGCGCCACAACACCATTTTGAGTTAAACATCCCTGTGGTGGAAAAGAAGAGCCAACCAAACCTCATGCACTATCTCCATTTCGTTTTGATGGGCATTGGTGTTGTGCTATTGGTGGTTGGATTTGTGCAGGCTTCCCGGGATTTTGATGCCCATATCAAAGAAAGCAGAAAGAGAAAATAAATTAATGGCCAAGTATTTAAAGACCATTCTTAATCAGACGCCTATTAACCCAATTGGCGAAGTTCCCCATGTTCTTTTGCGTGGTGTAACGGCGGATTCACGCCAGGTTGAACCTGGTGTCGCCTTCGTTGCCATCAAAGGCGATAGCACCGACGGCAACCGCTATATTCCCGACGCCATCGAAAACGGCGCACGATTGATTGTTAGCTCAAACCCCAAACCTAAAAACATCACCATCGCCTGGCAACAGGTTGAAGGTGACCTGCGCGCTGTTCTGGCGCATATGGCAGCCGCTTTGCACGACTTCCCTGCCCGAAAATTGCGCGTCATCGGCGTGACCGGGACGGATGGCAAGACAACCACGTCCTCGATGATTCATCACCTGCTTACCAAAGCCGGCGTTCGCGCTGGCATGATTTCAACCGTCAACGCCTTGATTGGTGACAAGGAATTGGACACAGGTTTCCACGTAACCACCCCTGATTCAACCGACATCCAGCGCTATATGCACATGATGGTTGACGCCGGCATGACCCACTGTGTGTTGGAATGCACGTCACACGGATTGGCACAAGGGCGTGTGATTGCCGCGGATATTGATATTGCGGTCATCACCAACATCACCCACGAGCATCTCGATTACCACGGCTCTTTGGAAGCCTATGTGCAAGCCAAAGGCATGTTGGTTGAAGCCCTGGCACTGACACCACGCAAGCGTATCGGCAACCCGCGCATCGCGATTTTGAACAAAGACGATGAGCACTATGCCTACACGAAACGACTCGCACCAGGCAAGATTTACAGTTACAGTCGACTGAACCCGGCAGATATCTGGGCAGACGAAATCTCCAACAAACCCGAGCAGCTGGCGTTTAGCGCGCATGTCGGCAAAAGAAACCAGCGCGTCATTAGCCCCATGATTGGACTATTTAACGTCTCAAACATCCTGGCTGCCCTCTGCGCCACCGTTCTGGGACTCGATTTGGATTTTGAGACGGCCACGAATAACATCCAAAGCCTACCCATCGTGCCTGGTCGCATGGAAGTCATCAACATGGGCCAAAACTTCACCGCGATTGTGGATTTTGCGCACACGCCTAACGCGCTCGAACGTTCCTTGGAAACCATCCGATTGATGTCCCAAGGGAAGCTGATTGCGGTTTATGGCTCGGCAGGATTGCGCGACCGCGAAAAACGACGCATGATGCCCAAAGTTTCGATCAAGGGTGCAGACATTTCGATTTTGACCGCTGAGGACCCACGCACCGAGTCGCTGGATGCCATATTGGAAGACATGGCTCAAGCTGCGATTGAAGCCGGTGGCGTTGAAGGTAAGGACTTCTTCCGCGAGCCTGACCGAGGCGATGCCATCCGCAAAGGCATTGCCCTCGCCAAACCGGGCGATACGGTTGTGGCATTGGGCAAGGGACACGAGCAATCGATGTGCTTTATCGAGACCGAATACCTCTGGGATGACCGCACTGCGATGCGCGCCGCTTTGGCAGAGCATCTTGGCATCCCCGGACCGGAAATGCCCTACCTCCCCACCAGCGAGAAGTAAATTAAAAAGGATTAAAACCCCTATAAACAAAACCGCCAAACTGGCGGTTTTTTGTTATGTCAATTATTAATCTTACGTTTTTTCATAAATAAAGGGGAATCTTTACAAAGAACCGTAAGCATTTCAAGGCAATAAATGGATCCAAAAAAGTTACATTATCCATTATTACTTTACAAAATGCTTTAAAGACCCACACCCCGACCCTCTCCCATCGTGCAGCTTGCTTTCGTGATGAAAGACAGGTCCATTCATAAAAGCTGCACTGGAGAGGGGGAATTATTACCTTTCACAACTATTCAATGGCGAGAAATTTGTGGATATTATCTACGTACAATGGGTTCATGTTGGCAAAACTTAAGTAAGGATAGTAGAGTGGCAAGTTTCCCCCCATCCCAGGGAGGGGGCTAGGGGGTGGGTCTTGGATGCAATGCTGTTGAAATTGTATGTCGATGTATAGCTAAAACCATGTAAAAACCTTGATAAAAATCTGAATCATAGGACATCTAACAGAGAGACTTAGGAAGACAAAACCGCCGAAAAGGCGGTTTTTCTTTTGTCACTCGAGTTTTTTACCAATCTCGCTTCGTTTTTTAGCACATCGTTCTTTCAAGGTCCCCTGACCATGAAATTGCTAATAAGACATTACAAATCGCGTTCTTTTTTTCTTGCCTCTCGACCGCGGTTGAACATCTCGCCCAGGTTCGCGCCATTAAAGCCCCCTAATGGACCCATTAAACCCACCAAGGGCACCAGGGTCAGGGAGTTCTTAAACAGGATCAAACCACACACCACCATACACGCCAAACCGGCGTAAAGGCCATAAGTCACACCACGTTTATCCTTGGCAATCAGAGCTAAAATAAAGCCAATCGTCACCATGCCTATGAATACGCCCAACATAAGGGTCGTGTCCACGCCTACCATCAGGTCTTTGTAACGCTGTACCAGATAGTCCACCAAGGCTAGAAAAGCAAAAGCCCATGCCCCACCCAGCACAATGCCCAGGATAAACAGCCAGGTTTTTGTTCCTTTGGGGTCAAGAATCTTTGTCCATTTATTCATGCCAATACACCTATTGATTACCGTTTTTCAGATTTTGGTAGTTTTCAATCGTCTCCGTAAATGAGTCCTGAAGGCTATAAGATTCATAGCCCAACTCAGTCGCCGTGCCTCGCGTGTCCAAAAAAGCATTGCGTGTTTGCAAATCCACAAAAGGCACCAGGTTCAAACCGGATTCCTTGCCTTGCAACTTGTGATACAAATGCACCACGGCCGCTCCAGACTTTACAGCCCATTTAGGCAAGGTAACAATCTTCTTCGGTTTACCCAACAGAGCACCCAATCGGGTCAGAAAGACTTTCCAGGTCAAGTTTTCCGCGGCGACCTCATACAAACGTCCGTTTTCGCCACGTTCGAGAGCGCCAACTGCCGCAGAGGCCACCTCTTGGACCGCCACAATGGCACTGCCACCAGCCGGATAAAATATCCAGCTTCCCTTACTTTCAAGATATTTCAAAAGTGGCTCCCAAAGGGGCATGCGTCCCGGCAAGGCCCCAAAAATATAAGGTAAAGCCAGAAAATTGACCGTCATGTCATCCCCAGCAACAGCGATTGCCTTTTCGATTTGTTCCACCCGGCTGCGAATGTAGGGATGCTTCTCAGCCAGTTTCATTTCTGGCCATTTGCGATGACAAGCAACAAAATAAGAGCTAAAAATTACCGCGCGTTTCACACCAGCTTGTTTCGCAAGCTTTAAAATTCGCTCAGTCGCAAGCACATTCCCCGCATGAAAAAAGGGATATGCCGGCGCTTTGGGCACGATGCGATCATCCACGCCAGCCGCAAAAATAAGCCCTTCGGCACCTTCCAGATGCGCCAAAAGATCGTCATCGCTGATTGTGTTCATATCCGCGATGCTTAGCTTGACCTCTTCAGGAAACGCTAAAGCCTCAGGTGGTGGCATGTGCGCCAAAGTGCTTACCTCATGCCCATGCTTGAGCAATTCCAAACAAGTGTAATACCCTAAAAAACCTGTTCCACCAATGATAAATGTTTTCATAATCAATCGCCTACCTTTCACTTAAGATTATAGCTTACAGTTTTTTTCCTTTAAGGCAACTGAGCGTAAAACAACTGTCCCCCAAAAGCCAGAAAAGCGGTTTGGGAACTGGACACCGCCAAAGCGGTAGCCGCACCACTGGGCGTGGCAAAATCACCAAAGCTAACTTTCAAAACATCATTAAGCACCAAGCGGTAAGTATAACGACCAATCGCCGGCTCGGTGGGTTCAAGATAATACAAACGGTTGTCCGCCACCGGCAAGCCTGAAATTTGGGTGAAATGGCCTTGGATGGTTTGGGGTTGAGGGCCTTGCTCGCTGGCATCCACAAAACCATCATAGACCGGCACGTCACCAAAAACCATTCTGCCGTCATCATAGAGTATAAAGAGCCCTTCGCGCCGTACGACGATATCCTTTGCACCGCTTAAATCCAGTTGCACGCTGCCAAAATAGGATCCCGGCTCGTTGGGAAACTGATCCATCAAACCGCGATAAACCCAAATCTTGTTATTGCTCGCGTCCAAAAGGTATAAACCGTCATTGCCGAAGTGAATCGAATTGATACTGCCAAAACCAATTTCTGGTGGGGTCAGTTGCACTACAATTTGGTCTTTGCCACTGTCAGAGCAATAAATGACCTTGCCGGTCGCGTCAATGCCCATCACCAAAGCGTTGTTTGGCCCACCCGGGATATCGGTGATATCAACAATGGGACCCATTTCAATCTCGCCATACAGGCCAGGACCACAAACGAATTTATTATCGGGCAAGTAACTATCACCCGCCTTGTAAAACCGCAAGACCCGCCCGGAGTTTTTATCCAAAGCGAAAATCGCCTGTTGACTGGGTACAAGATGGCTGATGTCTAAATCCGGGTAAATCGTTTTGCCAAACGCGTTTTGGAAGACGATGCGCTTTACCCCATCCATTTGATCCAAGCCAGCTTGAGCCTGGTTGCGCAAATCGATGGTTTCGCGCGTATCACCTTGGTTGAATTCACGCGCCTGATTGAGCCAAACGATGGCGTGGACCCAAGCCTGGCGCTGTTGACCGGGATCGGTCAATTCGCTGACCGATTTCATTTCCGCGCGGGCTTGATTGACAAAATAAGCGTATTGGCGGTTCAATCCACGCGCGAAATAAATGCTGACAGCAATCGCTACAACGATTAAAGGCACGATGAAAACAATGGCCCATTTTGCAAAGGGAGATAGCGAAGGCACTTCCTGCCCACCAGCGCTTGCTTTTTGTTCCGCACGACGGGCGGTCACTTGGGCATTTTCTTCCACGCCGCGTAACCAACCTGCGCCACGCGCGATACCCACCAAAGCGCCTTGTTTGAGGCGTTCCAAGCGCTCTTGTCGTGCTAATGCGGCAGCGTCCGGCTCTTTGATTAAGGCTTCTTCTAATGGATCGGTTTGTTCATGTGGCTCTTCAAGGTCTGGTTGCTGATGGTCTTGAGCCAGATGCTTGTCATCATGATAGGCTGACACCGTTTCTTTGACTTGGTCTTCGCCTTCACCTTCCTCATCATCTTCATCAACCTTTGCCTCAAGAACCCTTTCATCAACAAATTTATCAGCGCTTTCTTCTGTTAGAAGGGCTTCTTCAACCAAAACTTCCTCAGGCGCTGTCTCACTTATTTCTAGTTTAATTTCTTCTGCAAAGTCGCTGGATTCTGTCTGGCCTTCAGTGGTTCCTGGAAGATCAATGATGACATCGCTCGGATCAAGCTCTAAGTCGTCCTCTGTAATTATTTCCTCATCCAGCCCGGCTTCGTCATCACTTGAGGCCTGGTCACTCTCTGACAATTCGCTTTCGGCTTCTTTTTCCTCTTCCGCTTCTGGCGTTTCGTCAATCGGCAATTCAAGTTGCGCAGGCATATCCGGGATTTCAACCGTTGCTTCCGGGGACTCCTCCACAAACTCGGGTTCACTCGCGGGACTTTCAGGTGCAAGGTCTTCGGCTGGACTCTCCGGCGCGGGCTCATCCAAAAGCATCGCCAAAGATAAGAGCCGGTTCTCAACATCTCCCTCACCTAATCCGATTTTGGTCATAGAGAAAGCGCTGGTCAGTTCAGCAGTTTCGTTCACCAAGCGGATAACCGAATTGGGCGTCGGCGATTCCCGGTCAAAAATCTTCATGGCCTGGGGCAAGCCCATCAAAAGAAAATCAGCGCCAAAAAAGTCCGTCCTGAAAAAACGCAGCTCAAACAAATCCGTTAAACCGAGCCCACGTTGTTCGACTTCCTCGTCATAAAAAAGTTGCGTTCCCGCGCCACTCACCAACAAAGCACTGGCCTTGCCCGACTGGGCTAAATACAAGACGCCCTCACGCAAAACAGCGACCATCATGCTCGCCGTTTCGGGGGTTTTGTCCAGGCGCAAGCCACTGTTTTGCGCGCGCAACATGCGGTTGAGTTGTTCCACTGCGCCACGCAAAGCATTGGTTATCGACCCCGGGCTTTTGTAATAAGCCTTAGCCGCCTCGCGTGCAACCTTGCCGAGATTAGACTGCCAATATGCGCTTTCCTGGCTGGGAAAAATCTGCAAAATCAAGGTATCATCACCACGGCCACGCGCGCTACGAAGCGGTTTTGTGGCGTAAAACCCGGGATTTTCCTTATTATTTGACTGATAGCTGACTAAATTGTATTTCATATTAACACCTAAACCGTCGCTCCAGGCGACTATGACTCAGTATATGTAGACTTTATAGTACAACATTCATGCCAACGTGTATAATCTAGCCTATGGAATTCAATGTTCTCACAAAACTTGAAGACTGGGACAAGCTGGCACCTGAATGGGAAGCCTTGCTTAGCCAAAGTGTAAATCCCTCCCCTTTTTTAGCCCATTATTACCAGCGTTTGTGGTGGCAAAGCGCGGGTGGTGGCGAATGGCAAAACTTCGAACGCGAGCTTTGCATCATCACCGCGCATGAAGACGGCCTCCTGTTGGGCATTGCGCCACTCTTTACCTGGCGTGAAAAGGATAACACCCAAAAACTAGGCTTTATTGGACAAGTCGAGGTGTCAGATTATTTGGATTTCATCGTCCGCGAAGCTGACCAAGAACGCTTTTTAGAAGCCTTGTTGAGCTTTATTGCTCAATCTGACCAAGTCCCTGCCAAACAATTGCAACTCGCCAACATCCCCGACAGCTCTGCAAGCCTTTCCATCCTCACAGCCATTGCCAAAGCGCAAAACTGGCAGATCGACAGCCAGGTTTTAGAAGTCGCACCTTATATTTCTTTGGCTGAAAGCTTCGAAACTTATCTGGCTCAAATTGATAAAAAGCAACGCCATGAAATCCGGCGCAAAGTGCGTAACGCTGAAGCCCAGGCGGAAATCAGCTTGCATTTTGTACAAGACCCTGCTGACTTAGAAGATAACATCCATACATTCCTTCATCTAATGCGTCAGGACCCGGGTAAAGCCCGATTTTTGACCGAGGAGATGAGCCATTTTTTCAAAGCCTTTACCACAGAGGCTTTCCACCAGGACGATTTGGTTTTCTCGTGGTTGCTTATTAATGGGCAAAAATCCGCCGGCTACCTTAGCCTGCGCAAAAATAATAAGCTCTATGTCTATAACTCCTGTTGGGACGCTGAATTCTCATCTTATTCCCCTGGATGGGTACACTTGGCAAAACTTATCGCCTGGGCGATCAAGCAAGGACTTCATGAAGTCGACATGATGCGTGGTGACGAGATTTATAAATACCGCTTTGGGGGCGTCGACCGCCACGTGCTCGAAATCCGCCTTAACCCAACAAAAAGCTCAGAATAAGTCGGATTTCATCACCGATTACCCACATTTGTTAAAGTTTTAATAAAACATTAACGCCCCAAGCCTCAAGCGTTCTTGACCTTCATTTTTCTGCATGATATTATTGATTCAAGGTTATTAGCACTCTCAGACCGAGAGTGCTAATTTGTGAAAAAGACTATGACGACACTAAGCGAACGACAAAAAATCATCCTCTCTTTGGTGGTCCATGAGCACATCAAAGGCTCACAGGCCGTCGCTTCTGGCGCTTTAATTCGAGATTATGGTCTGAAAATCAGCTCTGCCACTGTGCGCTCTGAACTCAACACCCTGACCGAACTCGGCTACTTGCGCCAACCGCACACTTCCGCGGGACGCGTGCCAACCGAAGAGGGTTATCGCTACTTCGTCAATAAACTACTCAACCAAAGCAACCTGCCCGCAGCAACGCGCAATACAATTAACCACCAGTTTTACCAGTCCGGCAAAGGGCTGCACGAGTGGCTCCCCTTAGCGGCGTCCATATTAGCGACCCAAAACCGCGCAGTTTCCCTGGTCACCGCACCGCACACAGATGTGGTTACCTTCAAGCACCTTGAGCTGATTTCGATTCGTGGCTCCCAGGTGCTCATGGTTCTAGTGCTGGTGGGTGGCGAAATCCGCCAAGAGATCCTCTCGCTGGATAGCATCCACAACCAACGGCAGCTTTCAGATCTCGCCGAGAAACTCAACAACGCTTGTGAAAACAAGACTCTCGTCGAACTCAACCAGCTTTCCATCCCTGATGAGCCTCTTGCCAAGGTTATTCTGCAAGCCATCCGCGAGCAGATGCACCATAGCGAAACGCTGATCACTGGCGAGCTTTTCCTCGATGGCATCACCAATGTTTTGGGTGCGCCAGAACTGGTCGAACCTGACCAAGCCCGTGGCGCTTTGCGGCTCATCGAAGAACGCCAAAGACTGGACGACCTCATGTCACGCACCATTCTCAACGAAGAAATCGGTGATGTCCAAGTGCTCATTTCAGGTGAAAACACTTGGAATGAACTGCGTGACTGGTCGGTGATCCTCACCCGCTATGGCATCCCCGACCAGGTGAGTGGCACTTTGGGCATCCTTGGCCCCATGCGCATGCCTTATGGTCATGCCATCAGTACCGTGCGTTTTGTGGGCGATTTGCTTTCTGAGCTTATTTCTGAAAGCCTGGTTGAATAGAACGATTAAGAAAAAGAAAACCTTTTTGAGGTGTTTATGACTAAAAAAGAGAAGAAATTTGAAGAAAACGAAGAAAATGGCAAGACCTTTAGCCAAGAGGACATTGACGCTTATCAAACCGCGCTCAATGACGCTCAGGCTGTCGCCGAGCAATACCTCGATGACCTGCAACGTGAACGCGCCTCGTTTGCTAATTACAAACGCCGTGTTGACCAGGAACATCAGATGGTCGCCGAATCGTCCCTGGCAAAAAGTGTGAACCTTTTCTTGCCTGTGATCGATGACCTCGAGCGCGCACTCAAAAATCGCCCCGAAAGCATTGCTTGTGATGCTTGGGCGGATGGCATCGAGCTCATCCTGCAAAAACTGCGTGGCACCATGGCCAAACAAAACGTTGAAGTTCTGGACATCCAACCTGGGGACGATTTTGACCCCAATTTCCAGGAAGCTCTGACCCACGAAGACAGTGAAAAATACTCGGATGGACAAGTGATCGAAGTTGTCCAAACCGGTTACAAATTAAAAGATCGCATCATTCGCCCGGCTTGCGTTCGGGTTGCAAAATAGGAGATAAAACATGTCAAAAATCATTGGTATCGACTTAGGAACCACTAACTCTGTAGCCGCCGTCATGATGGGTGGCGAACCTGTTGTCATCCCAAGCGCTGAAGGTGAACGCTTGGTCCCCTCGGTTGTCGCTGTCAACAAGAACGGCGAGCGCCTGGTGGGTCGAGTTGCCCGCAACCAAGCCATCATCAACCCTGAAAACACTATTTTCTCAATCAAACGCTTTATGGGTCGCCGTTACGATGACCTCGAAGTCCAACGCGCTCTCAGCCACATTCCCTACCTGATCAGCAAAGCCCCCAACGGCGATATGCAGGTGGAAATGGGTGGTAAACAATACAGCGCGCCAGAAATTTCAGCTATGATCCTTAGCAAAATCAAACGCGATGCTGAAGCCTATTTGGGCGAACCCGTTACCCAAGCCGTGATTACCGTGCCGGCTTACTTCAACGACGCGCAACGCAACGCCACCAAGGACGCGGGCAAGATTGCCGGCCTCGAAGTTTTGCGCATCATCAACGAGCCCACCGCCTCATCCCTGGCTTATGGCCTCGACAAGAAAGATAAAAACGAAATCATCGCTGTTTATGACCTCGGTGGTGGTACTTTCGATATTTCCATTTTGGAAGTTGGCGATGGCGTCTTCCAGGTCAAATCCACCTCTGGTGACACCTTCTTGGGTGGCGATGACTTTGACCAACGCATCATCAACTGGCTGGCTGACGAGTTCAAACGCGAACAAGGCCTCGATCTGCGCCAGGACCGCCAAGCTTTGCAACGCCTTAAAGAAGCCGCTGAAAAAGCCAAAATCGAGCTTTCCAGCACGATGCAAGCCGAAATCAATCTGCCTTACATCACCGCGGATGCCAGCGGTCCCAAGCACTTGGTGACCACCCTCAGCCGCTCCAAATTCGAGCAGCTTTCTGCTGACCTGATTGAAAAATCACTCAAACCGGTTGCCCAAGCCTTGTCTGATGCCAACCTTAAACCCTCTGACATCAACGAAGTCGTGATGGTCGGTGGCATGACCCGTATGCCCGCCGTGCAAGAATCCGTGCGCAAATACTTCAACCGCGAACCCCACAAGGGTGTCAACCCTGACGAAGTTGTCGCAATTGGCGCCGCTATTCAGGCTGGCGTTTTGGGTGGCGACGTCAAAGACATTTTGCTGCTTGACGTGACCCCACTTTCACTCTCCATCGAAACCTTGGGTGGTATTGCAACCCCCTTAATCAAACGCAACACCACTATTCCTACCCGTGAAAGCCAGGTTTTCTCCACCGCTTCAGACAGCCAAACCCAGGTTGAAATCAACGTCTTGCAAGGCGAACGCCCCATGGCCATCGACAATAAGAGCCTGGGCAAATTCACTCTTGACGGTATTCCTCCCGCGCCACGTGGCGTGCCTCAAATCGAGGTGACCTTTGACATCAACGTCAACGGTATTTTGGAAGTAACCGCTAAAGACAAAGCCACTGGTCGTCAACAAAACATCACAATCACCGCTTCAAGTGGCTTGAGCGACGCCGAAGTCGAACAAATGCGCCGCGATGCCGAAGCACACGCTGAAGAAGACCAAAAACGCCGCGACCTCATCGAGGCGCGCAACACGGCTGACAACGCGATCTACACCACCGAAAAGACCATCAAAGACCTCGGTGACAAAGTTAGCGAGCAACACAAAAGCACAATCGAAGACCAAATCGCCAGCATCCGCCAATTGCGTGAGCAAGAGGATGCCCAGGCAATCAACACCGCCGTTGAAAACCTGATGAAAACCCTCCAGGAGGTTGGTCAGGCAGCCTACGCTCAAGAACAAGCCCAAGCCGCACAAGGCGAGCCCCAGGCAGAGCAAACAGGTGACCAGAGCGATTCTGGTGACCAAGGTGACGTGGTTGACGGCGAATTTACTGAAGCCAACTAGTTTTCAAGCTATAATGCAAGAAGGGCGTTTTGCCCTTCTTGCGATTCATTTAAGTGACGGGATTTTAAGGTAAGGCATTATGACCGAAAAAAGAGACTACTACGAAGTGCTGGGCATCCCTAAAACCGCCAGCCAGGACGAAATCAAGAACGCTTTTCGTGGTCTGGCGCGCGAGTTCCACCCGGATGTCAATAAATCACCAGATGCTGAAGAACGCTTCAAGGAAATCAACGAAGCTTACGGCGTATTGAGCGACGAAGAAAAACGCGCCGCGTATGACCGCTTTGGCTTCCAGGGCGTCAACACCACCGGCATGCCCAACTATGCCGATGTTGGCTTGAGCGACCTTTTAGACCTCCTTTTCGGTTTTGGCATGGGCGGATTTGATGGCTTTGGGTCTCGTGGCGCACGCGCCGCTAACGCGCCTCGCCGCGGTGATGACCTGAGCACACGTTTGAAACTCACCTTTGAAGAAGCCGTCTTTGGTGCGGATAAAGAAGTCTCGGTCAATCGACATGAACGCTGTAGCACCTGTGGTGGTAACGGCGCAGAGCCGGGCACGAACGTTGTTTCTTGTCAAACCTGCCATGGTTCCGGTGAAGTGCGCCAAATGCACCAAACCTTTTTAGGCTCGATGGTTCAAGTAACCACGTGTCCTACCTGCCGTGGTCGTGGCGAGATGGTCGAAACACCTTGCCATACCTGCAGTGGCACCGGCTTGGAGCGCAAGAATGTGACCTTGAACGTCAAAATTCCCGCTGGTGTGGACGATGGCAACCAGGTGCGCTTGATTGGCGAAGGCCAACCCGGCGCAAATGGCGGACCTAACGGCAACTTCTTTATCCGTCTTGAAGTTGCCCCCCATCAATACTTTAGACGCAATGGCAACGACATTTTGCTGGACATTGATATCAACATGGCACAAGCCGCCTTGGGTGACGAAATTACGATTCCGACCCTGGATGGCGATCAAAGCTTGCGTATACCGCCCGGTACACAGCCCGGCAAAGTCTTCAAATTACGCGATAAAGGCGTGCCAGTGCTCCACCGCGAGCAGCGTGGCAGCCAGCTTGTGACGGTCAACGTGCAAATCCCCAAGCAGTTGAGCAAAGAACAAGAAGAACTCCTCCAAGCCCTCAGCCGTACCATGGGGCACGAGATTAAAATACAGGAACGCAGTTTTCTGGACAAAATAAAGGATGCCTTTAGTGGATAATCAAACAGATCATAATTCAAATCTCCTGCCTGAGCAAGATGGTGAAAAGCAAGACTACGCCTGGCTCGAAGCCTCGTTGGTTTGCAGTGGCGAACTTGCCGAGGCGATTAGTGAACTCTTTTCCCGGTACGTGCCCAACGGCGTCGTTTTGCACAGCGTGACCCGTTTTGACGACGAAAGTTACGAAGAAGTGCCCACCGGTGAGATGCGCGTGGTAGCTTATTTACCCAACGACGAGCATTTGGAAAAGACGCTTTATAAGCTGGAAGAGTCGCTCTTTTACATGCGCCAGATCGTTGATTTTGACGAACTCGAACTGGCTTGGATGGAAAACCAAGACTGGATGGCAAGCTGGAAGCAGCACTATAAGCCCCTTGCCATCGGCAAAAACCTGATGATTTTGCCGGCATGGGTAGACCCCGAACTCGCTGGTGACCGTGTGCCGATTATCATCTCACCTGACATGGCGTTTGGCACTGGCACCCACCCCAGCACGCAACTCTGCCTGATTGCATTGGAACGCTATGGCTGTGAAGGCGTGGATGTCATCGATATCGGCTGTGGCAGCGGCATTCTTTCCATTTTGGCGGTGCGTCAAAACGCAGCCCGGGTTTTGGGTGTGGATAACGACGCCGACGCCATCCCCAGCTGTTACCGCAACGCCGCACTCAATGGCATGGAAGGGCGCATCGTCTTTGAAGAAGGCACCCACAGCGACATCCTGGCGCGAACCGATGGCCTCAACCAGGCTCCGGTTGTATTGGCAAACATTCTGGCACCTATCCTGACCCAAATGTTGCACACTGGACTGGCAGACACTGTCACGCCTGACGGCATTCTGATTTTAGGCGGCATCCTGGACACTCAGGCTGAAGATCTGAATAAATTGGCAGAAAGCAAAGGCTTAAGCCTCATCGACACCCTCCCTGATGGAGACTGGGTGGTTTTGGTCTTTAGGCGACGCTGAAACTAAATCATAGACTGATTTTTAAGAAACCAATAAATATCCTCCGGCTAAGCCGGAGGTTTTTCTTTTTCGCCCATAGGGCGGCTCTACTAGCTTGCGCTAAAGCGCTTTCAAAAGATCTGCCATCTGCGTCTCTTTTACTTGCTACCCCTAACCGAATCTATCACATCCTCGACACCTAAACTGCTTGTTGCGATATCTATGTCTCACACTTCCCCTCTTACCTTAAATCACGAACACGCTTTCGCCTTCTAAGCATCTAGTTATGCTACTTACGATTCTTTTTTGGGTGTGCTAAACTTTTTACATCTTTCACCTGTTACGCTCCTTTGGCTTCTTTCTCTGCAGCCAGCAAATCTTGTCTAACTATAGCCAAAGGAGCGTTTCTTATTTATTCATCGCTAAAGCTTTACTGAACCCCCGGTCTAACCGGGGGTTTTCTTAAACAAAAAGGACCCGCAGCAATGCAGGTCCTTTTACCTTAATCGAAAAGCTTACTTTTCTTTTTCAGCCAAAATCTTCTCGGTCAGCAAGGGTACGATGCGGTGCAAATCGCCCACAATACCCACATCCGCCACGTTGAAAATTGGCGCATCGGGGTCTTTGTTAATCGCCACAATGTAATCTGCTTCTTCCATACCAGCCAAGTGCTGAATGGCGCCAGAAATACCACAAGCGATATAAAGCTGAGGGCGCACGGTCTTACCCGTCTGGCCAACCTGGTGTTCCTTGGGTAACCAACCGGCATCCACCACGGCGCGCGAGCATGAAACCTCGCCACCCAGCGCATCTGCCAAACCTTGCAAAAGCTCAAAGCAGTTGGCATCACCCAAACCACGACCACCTGACACCAAGACTTTAGCCTCGGTGATGTCGATCTTATGGCTGACTTTCTTAATCACTTCCTCAATCTGGAAATAGGCCTGGTTCTCGACAAAGGTGTAATCAAAGGTCACGATTTCACCTTCGCGTTGGTCATCGCGCAGTTCCTTAACCATCACACCGGGGCGAACAGTCGCCATCGCGGGTCGAAATTCGGGGCAAATAATGGTCGCCATCACGTTGCCACCAAATGCGGGACGGGTCATGCGGAATTCTTTCTTTTCGGGGTCAATATCCAGGCTAGTGCAGTCAGCGGTCAAACCGGTATGCACACGTCCAGCCACACGAGGGGCAAGGTCACGTCCAATGGCCGTTGCGCCAAAGAGCACAATTTCGGGTTTAAAGGAATCAATGATCGCGGTCAAGCCTTGGGTATAAGGCTCAGTGCGATATTCTTCCAACACGGGATCGTCGATGACAATCACGCGATCCGCACCAAAGGCAACCAGTTCCTTAGCCAAATGACCAATTTGATGACCAAGCAAAACAACGCTCACATTGGTTTCAAGGTCCGCTGCTAAATCACGCGCCTTACCGATCAGCTCTAAAGAGACATTGCTCAGCTCGCCATGTACCTGTTGGGCAAAAGTAAAAACACCTTTGTAATCTTCAATATTCATGACTTCCTCCACCTAGAGCAGATACTTTTCTTTGAGTTTATCGAGGATGAACTCAACTGATTCTTCAACGCCTTCTTCAATCTTCATACCCGGCGATTTCATCGTCTTGGGGAAAGATTTGGCAACACGGGTTGGAGAGCCGCGATAGCCAATATTGCTATCTTCCACGGGCACATCCGCGCGATTCCATTCGGTGATTTCTTTGTTGCGCCATGCGTCAAAAATAGCACCGGGGGTCATATAGCGTGGGGCATTAAGCTCGCCCAAGGCAGTGATCAGAGCAGGGAATTTGGCGCGCACCATGTGTGAAAAATCTTCAAACTGGCGCTTGACCAAAATGCTACCTTCATCCAATTGGATTTCTTCAGCATAGCTCACGTTGGGGATGCCCAAATGCTCTGCCATTTCAGGGCCAACTTGGGCGGTATCGCCGTCAATAGCCTGGCGACCGGTGATAATCAGGTCATAGTCCAGCTTGCTAATGGCGGCAGCCAAAATGCTCGAGGTCGCCCAAGTGTCCGAAGCGGCAAAAGCGCGATCCGTCACCAAATAGGCTTCGTCGGCACCCATCGCCAGGGCTTCACGCAGCATTTCTTTAGCTTGGGGCGGGCCCATGCTAATCACGCTAACATGCGCGCCATGTTCGTCTTTAAGACGCAAGGCGGCTTCGAGACCGGATTTGTCATCAGGGTTCATAATCGAGGGCACACCCTCACGAATCAGCGTACCCGTTTTGGGGTCGAGCCGAACTTCAGTCGTATCGGGAACTTGTTTGATACAAACGATAATCTTCATCAGCACCTCTACTTCAAAAGGGCAGCAGAAACGACCATCAACATCACTTCTGAAGTGCCCTCATAGATTTCTGTAATTTTCGCATCGCGCATCATGCGTTCAACTTCGTAGTCCTGGATGTAGCCGTAACCGCCGTGCAGTTGCACAGCAAGGCTGGTCACATAGCTTGCCACACGTGAGGCTTTGAGCTTGGCCATAGCAGCTTCAACGCTGTGTTTTTCGCCTTTGTCATACTTGGTGGCAGCCAGATAAACCAAATAGCGCGCGGCTTCGAGCTCGATTTTCATCTCAGCCAGTTTGAACTGGGTGTTTTGGAAAGCCGAAATCGGGCGGCCAAACTGCTTGCGCTCTTTGACGTATGCCACAACCTTATCCAATGCACCACCCGCAATGCCCAGGGCTTGCGCAGCGATGCCGATACGGCCGTCATCCAAAGTGCTCATGGCAACGCCGAAGCCCTTGCCTTCTTGACCCAAAAGTTGGTCTTTGGGAATGCGGCAATCGCGGAAGATCAGCTCACGGGTTGCGGAACCACGAATACCCATCTTCTTTTCGTTGATACCAAATTCAAAACCGGGCGTGCCCTTTTCGATGATGAAGGCGGTTATGCCACGGGTTCCGGCGGCTTTATCGGTCATCGCGAAGATGACATAGGTATCTGCTTCACCAGCATTGGTGATAAAGATTTTATTGCCGGTAATCACCCATTCGTCGCCATCCAACACGGCTTTGGTCTGTTGACCAGCAGCGTCAGTACCAGCTTCAGGCTCGGTCAGACCAAAAGCGCCAAGTTTGCTACCATCCACTAAAGGACGCAAGAATTTTTGCTTTTGTTCTTCAGTACCCCAATTGTTGATCGCGCCAGCACAAAGGGAAGTATGAGCCGAAAGGATCACGCCAGTCGTAGCACAGACTTTTGAGATTTCCTCAACCGCCAGAGCATAGGTGAGGTAATCACAACCTTGTCCACCATACTCTTTCGCAAAGGGGATGCCCAAAAAGCCATACTTTTGCATTAAGGCAACAGTCTCGGTTGGGAAGCGATGATTTTCATCAACCTCTTCAGCCAAGGGCGCCACCTCATTTTGCGCGAAGTCTCTGAAGAGCTTTTGCGCCATTGCATATTCATTCGTCAAGGAAAAATCCATAAGCCATCCTTTTTAAAATAGTAGTCAACGTTAACAACGTGAGTCACCTCACGCCCTGTTATTATAGTCCAAGATTGAGATTTCGGGCGGACAAAATTACTCGCCAAACCAGTCATTTTGATGGTTTTTAGCCTAATATCGATGAAACGTATACGCTTCCCATTATTCATCATTTGGATGGATGGCGTCCTATTTCTGTTCGTCGTGGCGTCCTCGTCATGACATATTAATTTTGCGCCGGAACGATTCTGTGCTTGATAGCCTTTATATGTTGTGCCGTATGACATGAGCGGATGGCGGGGACGCCATCCGGAACAGAGAAACTGATCGCGCCGGTGCTGCTTGCGTGCAAACCTTTTTTGTCTGCGCTCACCGGCACAAAGCACCCATCCGCAGGCGTCCCGCCCTGCGTTTTTTACTCCGTTCGTCATGGCCTCCTCGTCATGATATATTAATTTTGCGCCGGAACGATTCTGTGCTTGATAGCCTTTATATGTTGTGCCGTATGACATGAGCGGATGGCGGGAACGCCATCCGGAACAATACGTAAAAAAAAGCCAGGCATGTTTCCACACCTGGCTCTCATTTGTAATCCTTTATTGAACAAGGTCTAGTACTTATAGAAGCCTTCACCGCTCTTGCGGCCGAGTTTACCACCGCGCACCATTTTGCGCAGCAAAGGATGAGGGCGATACTTGGGATCGCCGGTTTCAGCCTGCAGGACTTCCATAATCGCTAAACAGACATCCAAACCAACCAGGTCGCCCAATTCCAGGGGTCCCATAGGATGCGCCGCGCCAAGTTTCATCGCGGTGTCGATGCCCTCGGGTGAAGCCAAACCATCCGCCAGGATACCAATCGCTTCGTTAATCATGGGTACCAAAATGCGGTTGACCACAAAGCCAGGTCCTTCCTGCACCAAGACCGGGGTCTTGCCAATCGCTTCAGCAATCGCGGTCACCTTTTCAACCAATTCCTGTGGCGTATTCAAACCAGGGATCACCTCCACCAGTTTCATTACCGGAGCAGGATTGAAGAAGTGCATACCCACCAAGGAACGTGAAAGACCATTTGCCAAAGCACTAATCGACAAAGAAGAAGTGTTGGTGGTAAACAAACACTCAGGTTTGGCAATCTGATCCAACTTGGCAAAAGTATCCATTTTTGTTGCCATATCTTCGGATGCCGACTCAATAATCAAATCAGCATCGGCACAAGCTTCATACAAACCAGGTTTTAAGCGCGCGGCAATGGCATCCGCTTCGGCTTGTTCCATCCTGCCGCGGTCAACGCGCTTTTGCAAACCTTTAACGATACCATCAATGCCTTGCTGGGCGCGTTCGAGACGCGCATAGTGCACTAAAATAACCTCATAGCCTTCAACCTGAGCAAAGGCTTGAGCAATGCCAGAACCCATTGTTCCGGGACCAATTACAGCAACTTTCATTCGCGTCTCCTATCGATTCTTAAAATCTTTTTCTTTACGTTTTTCGAGGAAAGCGGTCATGCCTTCCTTTTGATCTTCACTGTCAAAACATTCGCTAAACAGCTCGGTTTCGAGCGCCAAACCATCTTCGAGACCAACTTCCATGGTGGCATTGGCGCCAGTTTTGGTGTGCTCAACAGCGATTGGGGCATTTGCACTGATGCGATTGGCAATCTTCCAGGCTTCGTCAAGAAGCTCAGCCTGTGGATACACCGCACTCACCAAACCGATCCTCAAAGCTTCCTCAGCCTTTACCGTTCGGCCAGTGTAAAGCAATTCTTTGGCGATGGACATTGAACCAATCAGGCGTGGTAAGCGTTGCGTGCCACCAAATCCAGGTGTGATGCCAAGTCCGACTTCGGGTTGACCAAAGACCGCGTTTTCGCTACAAATGCGAATATCACAAGCCATTGCCAGCTCACAGCCCCCACCCAGAGCATAGCCATTGACCGCAGCGATAACTGGCACAGGGAAATATTCGATGGCATCCATCAGCTCATGCCCCAGTTCAGCAAATTCAAGCGCTTCTTCGCTGTCCATATCGCGCATAGCGGCAATGTCTGCACCTGCCACGAACGCTTTGTCATCAGCACCGGTGACGATTACACAGCGGGTTTGGTCAAGATCGATCAAATCAAAGGCTTCAATCAGCTCGACGATCACGTCTTGGTTTAAGGCGTTCATCGCCTCGGGACGATTAATCGTCACAAGAGCTACATAACCTTGTTGGCTTAAGATAACTTTTGCCATGTCATTTCCTTTCACTAAAGCTGCGCTTTTGCGCAGTTGACTAAATTTTTCGAATAGCCGTGGCTGAACCCATACCACCACCGATACACAGTGTCGCTAGACCCATCTTGGCTTCTGGATTGCGGTTCAATTCGTAAATCAAGCTCACCAGGATACGCGCGCCGGAGGCACCAATGGGGTGACCCAAGGCAATTGCGCCACCATTGACGTTGACCTTTTCGGGATCCAGACCAAGGTCTTTCATAACTGCCACAGATTGCGCGGCAAAGGCTTCATTGGCTTCGATAATGTCGAAATCACCAATTTTGGCGTCCATTTTCTCAAGCAGAGCGGTCGTCGCGGCCACAGGACCAATGCCCATGATGCGGGGTTCAACACCCTTCAATGCACCTTCGAGCCATTCAGCTTGAGCCTGGATACCGAGTTCCTTGGCTTTTTCTTCGCTGATCAGCACCATCGCGGCAGCACCATCATTGATGGTAGAGGAGTTTCCAGCCGTAACCACGCCATCCGCCTTGAAAGCAGGGCGCAACTTGGCCAGACCCTCAGCAGTCGTGCCGGGGCGAATGCCTTCATCTTCTTTGAATTCAAAGATATCGCGTTTGACTTTCACAGGGACTGCAACGATTTCGTCCACAAACTTACCAGCAGCCTGGGCTTTTTCAGCTTTGGCTTGGCTGGCAGCAGAGAACTCGTCCAGTTCTTCACGGGTCAAACCCCAGTCTTCCACAATATTTTCCGCAGTAATGCCCATGTGTTGGCCACTAAAGACATCAGTCAAGCCATCATGCACCATGGTGTCGATGATTTTGCCGTCGCCCATGCGATAACCATAACGCGCATTGGGCAGGATATAAGGTGCAGCATTCATATTTTCAACGCCACCGGCAATGACGACATCAGCTTCACCATTTCGAATGAGTCGTGCAGCGTGATTGACAGATTCGAGGCCAGAGCCACAAACAACGTTGATGGTGATGGCGGGGACTTCCACGGGGATACCGGCACGGATGAGGGCTTGGCGGGCGACGTTTTGACCCAGGCCGGCTTGCAAAACATTACCAAAGTACAGGAAATCAACGTCTTCGGGTTTGATGCCAGCACGTTGGATGGCTTCTTTGACCACGATTTCACCCATTTCAGCGGGGGACACGTTTGCTAAACTTCCGCCGAACTTTCCGATGGCTGTGCGAACAGCTCCTGCGATATATACTTTTCTTGTCATGATGAATCCTTTCGGTTGGTCTCAAAAGCCCTTAATCGGCACAAAAAACAGAGCCAGCTGAAGGGCTTTGCCAGTATTTTTTTATTACCTTTTCATTATCTCATGAATTGCAGATTAATGGGAGACTTGTAGAGAAAGGTTGCGTTAAAGCTATATAAAACTTCGTGATTGGATGAAAACCGCTCACCTTTCCTTTCCGAAGGTATCTTTAATTCATGACACCTTGTTCAATATCCCACTGCCGGATGGCGAGGACGCCATCCGGAACAGAGAACTGATCGCTCCGGTGCTGCTTGCGTGCAGACCTCTTTTGTCTGCGCTCACCGAGCGCAAAGCATCCATCCGTAGGCGTCTCGCCCTGCGTTTTTTACTCCGTTCGTCATGGCGTCCTCGCCATGACATTTTAGCGACACATAGAAACTATTTTTTGCTTGATGACAATCAAGTTCTTTGCGACATGACGTAGACGGATGGCGAGGACGCCATTCGGGACAGAGTAGGTTCGTCATGGCATTCCATCCTCGTTTATCGAGGTATTCCGTTTCCGTTCGTCATGGCGTCCTCGCCATGACATTTTAGCGACACATAGAAACTATTTTTTGCTTGATGACAATCAAGTTCTTTGCGACATGACGTAGACGGATGGCGAGGACGCCATCCGGAACAGAGAAACTGATCGCGCCAGTGCTGCTTGCGTGCAGACCTCTTTTGTCTGCGCTCACTGAGAGCAAAGCACCCATCCGCAAGCATCTCGCCCTGCGTTTTTTACTCCGTTCGTCATGGCGTCCTCGCCATGACATTTTTGCGACATATCGAAACAGTTTTTTGCTTGTTGACAATCAAGTTCGATACGCATGGCAAAGGCGGATGGCGAGGACGCCATCCGGAACAGGGTAGGTTCGTCATGGCGACCTCGCTATGACATGTTAGCGACTCATCGAAACTATTTTTTGCTTGATGACAATCAAGTTCTTTAAGGTATGGCATAGACGGATGGCGTCCCCGCCATCCGGAACAGGGTAGGTTCGTCATGGCGTCCTCGCCATGACATTTTAGCAACACATGGAAACTATTTTTTGCTTGATGACAATCAAGTTCTTTAAGGTATGGCATAGACGGATGGCGAGGACGCCATCCGGAAAAGAGTAGGTTCCTCATGGCGTCCTTCACAGTTCGTTGGTGTTTAGGAAATGGAATGATTAATAAACATGTTCGCTAGGCGAAAAGTCTGGTCAGGGGACCAGACTTGAACCCAGTCCACTGCCGAATGGCGGGGACGATATCCGGAACAGGGTAGGTTCGTCATGGCGTCCTCACCATGACCATTAACAAAAGTCTCGGCGTTGAAACCAGACATAATTGTTTAACATGACTTTATTTGGCGTTTTTACCTTTACAACGAAATGATCTCCGACTTATCGTCATACTCATAAAGCTCGCCGTAACGACCCCAGGCAATCAGGGTGTCGATTTGGTCTTCCGCGACCTCTTCCGGAAATTCCAGACTCAAAGCCGTTTTAATGACATTGCGCTTAAGTTGCCCATCTTCAGCATTCTTGAGCATTTGCAAAAGCCACTTAATCAAGGGCAAGCGCCGCGCGCGTGAAGCAAAAATCTCTTTCCTGGTCAAAATGGATGCTTCAGCGAAAGTCTGCCCCAATGGCGTAATGGTAATGTCACCCTCAGCAATCGAGGCAAAGCCCAAAAGCTCGGCGGTCTCAGTGAGCAAAAGTAAACGGTCAGTGTTGGTGCTCAGGTCTTCTTCTAAGCGATAAATATCTTCGGATTCCTTCTCTGATTCCGCCAAGTGCTCGAGCATACCCGCCAAATCACTGATCGGCAAAGCCGGCAGCTTGCGCGTGATGCCCGGCTCACCCGGCGCCACACCAAATTCCTCAACCTCAGAACGGGTCTGGCCAGCCAGCAGACTGTAGACCTGGTCAACAATCGCCTGGAATTCCGGCGACTTACGTTGGCGAGGATGGGACAATTCAATTGCATGGTCAGCGATAATGCGCCCCGGTTCTTTATCCATAATCACCACGCGATCCGCTAAAAGCACGGCTTCTTCGATGTTATGGCTCACCATCAAAATCGCTTTGGTCGGGATTTTTCCCTCAACCCACAATTCCAAAAGCTCGCCACGCAGGGATTCCGCGCTCAAAACGTCCAAAGCCGAAAATGGCTCATCCAGGCAGAGCAACTCCGGCTCCACGGCCATGGCGCGGGCAAAGCCCACCTTTTGGCGCATGCCACCTGAAAGCTCCCGCGGATAAGCACTCTCAAAACCGTCCAAACCGACGCGGTCCAGCAAATCCGTGGCGATTTTGGTTCGGTTAGGCTCCTCAACGCCCTTCACTTTGAGCGCCAGGTTCACATTTTCGAGAACCGTCAGCCACGGGAAAAGTGCGAAGCTTTGGAAAACAATCGAAGCATGCGGATTTACGCCTTGCAATGCCTCGCCACGATAGTAAACCGTGCCCCGAGAAGCGCTTTGCAAGCCAGTGATGATGCGCAACAGGGTGCTCTTGCCACAGCCAGAAGGTCCAAGCAGGGCGACAAATTCGCCCGGTTTCAGCTCCAGGTTCACGTTCTCAACCGCGGTAAAACGCCGCGCGCCAGAGCCGTATTCCATATAAACGTTTTCTAATTTCAATAGAGCTTCTGTCATTTAGACCTCCATGCGATATTTTTCTTCAGCCAACGCGTAAAGCTTGCGCCAAACCACGCGGTTGATGACCACAACCGCCAAAATCATCGCCAGCGTTGAAGCCAGCAAGAGCGCGTAGTCGCCCTTGGCAGTTGCGTCCGAGATAATCGAACCAATACCCTTCAGCTTGAGAATCGACCCGTCAAAAATCTGATATTCCGCCACGATACTGGCGTTCCATGCGCCACCCGAAGCGGTAATCGCGCCGGTGATGAGATAGGGGAAGATGGCCGGCAGAATGAGAGTCTTCCAACGTTGCCATTTGCTGAGTCCCATCAATTCGGTGGTGTGTTTCAGGTCTTGGGGGATGGCACTCGCACCGGCGATGATGTTGAACAAGAGATACCATTGGGTGCCCATCAGCATCAGTAAAATCGCGGCTATGTCCAATCCAAAGGGCCATTTAATCATCACCAACAAAACCACAGGGAAGAGCGCGGTAGCCGGCACAGAAGCCATGACCTGCACGATGGGTTGCAAGACCGCAGACACTTTGGGGTTAGTGCCGATGTAAACGCCAAGCGGCACCGTCCAAAGCAAAGCCAGAATGAGCGAGAGCAAGACACGGCCCAAAGTCGCCAGCAGTCCGATGCCCATCTCGCCCCAAGTCAAACCTGGGATTTTAATCATCATCAAAACGGCTTGCACAATCAAAAAGCCGATGCCACCTAAAACTGCAACCAGCATGACATAGCGCAATCCGCGTTGCCAGGGCTTCGATTTAGGAGCCACGTCGCGCATCGGATAGCGGCGAATCATAAAAGCATCCATCTTATCGCCTAAGGGTGTAAAAACTTTTTCATAAAGCCAATTGCGGATTTTACCCTTGCTAATCAGGTCATAGAACCAGGATTTAGGCGGATTTTCGCTTTCGACCATCTCTACTTTGAACTTATCCGCCCAAGCCAGAAGTGGGCACCAAACCAATTGATCCAGCACCACGACCGTTGCCACCAGCGCGAAAACTCCCCACAAAATGGCCGGGATGTTGTTCATATTCGCGGCTTGGTGTAGATAAGCGCCAAGACCCGGCAGGCGAAAGTCCTTGTTGCCGACGGTGAAAATTTCCGCCGCCATCAAGAAGAACCAGCCACCCGCCCAGGACATCATGCTGTTCCACACCAGGCTAATCATGCCAAAAGGCAGTTCAAGGTTCTTAAAACGCATCCATTTATTAAGGCGGAAGATGGAGCTCGCTTCGCGGTATTCCTTGGGGATGGTGGTCAGGGATTGATACCAGGCAAAAGCCATGTTCCAGACCTGACTGGTAAAAATAAGCACGATCGAGGCGATTTCCGCGGCAGTTTTTTCGGGCATAATCGCACTTAAACTGAGCAAAACGACCGGCAAAAAGCTAAGGATGGGCACGCTTTGCAGCACATCCAATAGCGGCATCATGATTTTTTCAGCGCGTTGGTTATAGGCGGCAATGCGACCATAAACCAGGGTGAAGAGAAGCGATAGCAAATAAGCCGCCATCATGCGCATCACCGAGAGCAAGGTGTACCAGGGCAGAACCGTGGGCTCGAGCGAGATGTCTGGCCCGGTGATGTGCTCAGGGGCGTTAAAAGTGAGGCGCACACCGGCATAAATGAGGGCAATAATCAGCAGGATGGCAAAAAGGTCACCCCAACTAAAGCCCGTTCGTGTGCCTTGCGCGCTTCCGAATGATTGTGTTTCTTTTCCCAAAGCCTGTCCTTTCTTGATCTTTTATGAAAGCTGTAATGAATAGCAGGAATACCATGGTCCATGGTACGCTGCTAGTATACCCTCAAAGGTCTGAAATCCGCCATTTTAGTACGCTTTGATTCCTTTTGAGCCACATGAACCAATAAGAACATGGACTTTATTATTACAAAGAGGCTGTCTTTTTTGGACAGCCTCTTTGTAATTAATTTAGGTTAGTTCGCTTTACAAGCTATTTTGCCGTTGGCACAATGCCACCAAGCTCTTTCTCAATCCTTCGGGTAATGGCAGTCATGCGCTTTTCGATGTCTTTGGCGGTCATGGTGCCTTCATCTGAACCCAACCAAACTCTAAAACTGAGGCTGCGTTTGCCCTCAGGCACGTTGCCACCGCGGAATTCGGTCACATAAGCCATATCACGCACCATTGGTCCAACCAACCTGTGTACCTTTTCCCAGGTCACTTCGTCCGCCAGGATAACCGAAAGGTCCTTGGCCACCAAGGGATAAACCGGCAAGGATTTGTAAGCGTTATCACGGCTTGGCAAGGGTTCCAAAGAATCCAGGCAAATCTCGCCCACGACGACCTGTAAGCGCTTGATGCCAGCTTGGCGTTTGGCATGCGCCGAAAGGACACACAAACTGCCAAATTCGCCATTTTTGTTGACGACATTCAGCCATAAGTCTTTTTCAGCCCAAAGTGGTTCCTCCACATGCTTAAAGTCAAAGGGTTCACATTGCGCCAAATGTGGTAAGGATTGCAGAACGCCTTTGGCTTCGAAAAAGAGCTTTTCGACATCATCACCCACTAAGGCAAAAGCCAGATGGTTGGCTTGTTTGTGCACGTCAAAAAAGACAACACCCTGCTCGAAAATCTTGAAGTTTTCAAAATGATGTTGATTGAGTTGAATCGCCTCAAGCATGCCGGGCACTAAACTGGGACGCAAACAACTTTGTTCAGGCGATGGTGGGGTTGCCAGTTTTAGCAAACCCTCGGTACCGATGTTCGCGGCTGCCAGATAACGTTCTTCAACCCAAGGATAGGTGAAGATTTCCTGCATACCCACGCGTTCACTTAGTACATGAGCAATGCGTTGTTTCATGTCCATGCGGGTTTGGTGCAAAGCGCCATCCAAAGCGACGACAGGTGGTTTGAAGTCAAAGCTTTCATAACCACGAATGCGGGCAACTTCTTCCAAGATATCCGCTGGCAGGCTCACATCGCCGGTCGCGCGCCAAGTTGGCACCTGGCAATCAAAAACGCCATCCGCGAAAGACACCTCAAAGCCCAATCGGCCGAGCAAAGACTGTACTTCATCAACTTCCAAACCCGTACCCAAGCGTTTCTCCAAATAGGCTTTTTCAACCTTTACGGTCAAGTTTGGCGTTGGACGCAGGTTCAAATCGCTAAAGCCGCTTAGCTTCGCCTCAGGCATCAGCTCTTTGAGCAAGGCCACAGTCAAGCCCAAAGCCTGATCCACGCGTTGGGTATCCAAAGCTTTTTCAAATCGTGCGCTGGATTCGGTGCGCAGTCCAAAATGGGTCGCCGTGCGGCGCGTGCCGATAGCGTCGAAATTCGCCACTTCTAATACCACATTTTGGGTATCATCCAAAACAGAACCGAGTTTGCCACCCATCACACCTGCCAAAGCTAAGGGCTTGGCATGGTCAGTAATCAGCAAGTCGCTCGCGCGCAGCTCAAGCTCTTCATCGTTGAGCAAAGTCAGTTTCTCACCGTCGCGGGCTTGCCGCACGATGATACCGCCTTCGATATGCACAGCATCAAAAGCATGCGTCGGCTCACCCACACACAGCATGACATAATTGGTGATATCAACCATCAGGTTAATTGGGCGCACATCCAGGCTGGCCAAACGTTCGCGCATCCAAACCGGCGAAGGACGATTGGCAACATTTTCAATATTTAGAGCGGTATAGCGCGCGCAGCGTTTTTCATCTTCAATCTTGACCTCAATGCCTTGGGGCAACTGCTCTTCAAACACTGGCAAAAGCTTCAATGGCAAGTCATAAATCGCAGCCAATTCCCGCGCGATACCATAATGACCCCATAAATCGGGCCGATTGGTGATGCTTTTGTTATCAATTTCAATGATGATGTCATTACGTCCCACAACTTCGCTAATCGGCTGACCAGGCTTGGCATCATAGCCCAGCAAATCAACGATTTCGGCTTCTTCTTTAGCGGGGAAGAGTTCTTCCATACCAATTTCCGCGCTAGCGCAAATCATGCCAGCCGAAGGTACACCACGCAGCTTGCTGGCTTTGATTTCTACCGGCTCACCTTCGCCGTACCAGCGGACATAAGAGCCCGGCGTGGCAACCACAACCATCTGCCCCACTTCCAGGTTACTGCCACCGCAGACGACTTGGCTTAGTTCTTCCTCGCCAATATCCACTTTGGCTACGCGCAGACGATCAGCCTGGGGGTGAGGTTCGACAATCTCAACCCGTCCGACAATAATTTTATCCAAGCTTGCGCCTAGATCTTCATAACCTTCAACTTCGACCGTGCGCATGGTCAATTCGTGTGTCAATTGAGCAATGCTCAGATCAGCTGGGAGATCAACAAATTCTTTAATCCAATTGAGTGAAATCTTCATAACTATCTCCTACTTGAATTGTCCTAAGAAACGCAAATCGGCACTGTGGAAAAGACGCACATCATCCACGCCATAACGCATCATGACCAAACGATCGAGGCCGATGTTGATGTAAAAACCAGACCATTCCATGGGGTCTAGTCCAGCAGCCTTCAAAACATTGGGATGCGGCACGCCGCCTGGCATAATTTCGATCCATCCAACGTACTTACACACACCACAACCCTTGCCACCGCAAACCTGACAGCGCATGTCAATCTCAAAGCCGGGTTCCACAAAGGGGAAGAAGCCAGCGCGCATGCGGGTTTCGATAGGTTTACCAAAAACACGTTCCAATATCGTGTCAATCAGTAAACGTCCACTGGAGAAGGAAAAGTCCTTTTCAACAATCAAGGCTTCATACTGGTAAAAAGCACGCTCGTGGCCAGGATCGGTGCTCTCGTTACGGTAGACCAAGCCAGGATAAACAAAGCGGGCAGGTGCGCCATGTTGGCGCAAATAATCCACCGAAGCACCGGTTAGATGAGGGCGCAGGCAGTAGCGTTCAGCTGCTTTTTTGTCTTCCGTCCCGGCAATCCAATAGGTGTCCATCGTCTCGCGCGCGGGATGGTCAGGCTTGAAGTTCAAGTTATCGAAAGCGCTTTCTTCGGTGGTGATGTGACTGCCTTCAAAAATCTCAAAACCCATTGAGGCAAATGCCTGATTGAGGTCATCCCGCATCTGGCGCGTGGGGTGCAAGCCACCTTGGCTGATGTCCACGCCCGGAATCGTCAAATCGAGCTTCAAACCACTTCCAGCACTATCAATCAGCTTTTCTTCCAAGGAAGCCAAGCCATCCGTGAGCAGGGTTTTAATCTCATTTGCGCCGATACCAAAAGGACGGCGTTGCTCAGGTTCCAAAGTAGGGATGGCTTTGAGCAGCTCGGTAATCTTGCCGTTTTTACCTAGCCAATCTTGCTTCACCTTTTGCAAAGTCGGCAAATCAGCGATGTTTTGCAAGAGGGCTTCTGCTTCTTTTCGCAGGGTTTCAAGTTTTTCTAACATATTAGCTCCAACATTAATAGCATCATTGGTTCCAATGATCCAATAAGGTGCTTGAAATTATAGATTGTTCAGGGGCACTGTCAAGCAAATGCGCTGTCAGCGCGCCTTTTTATTCTTTTAAGCAGCAGCTTTGACGATAGCTACAAAGCTCTCAGGTTTCAGGCTCGCGCCACCGATCAAACCGCCATCAATATCCGACATGGCAAAGAGTTCCGCAGCGTTGGCATCGTTCACCGAACCGCCATACAAAATGCGCATGTTCTCACCTACTTCTTCGCCAAAAAGCTCTCGCAAAATGGGGCGAATGACATCGCGGTGCACAGCGTTCGCACCTTCGGGTGTTGCCGCTAAGCCGGTCCCAATTGCCCAAACGGGTTCATAAGCAACAACCAGATTCTGGGCTTGTTCTGGGCTAATGTCTTTCAGGCTTTGGCGACATTGGGTAGCAACCACGTCAGCCGTTTGGCCGGCCTGATTCTGTTCATAACTCTCTCCCACACAAACAATGGGTTTGAGTTCATGCTTCAAGGCGGCATGCACTTTTTTGTTAACCGTTTCATCCGTCTCGCCAAACATCACACGTCGTTCAGAATGGCCAAGAATGACATAATCACAAATTTCTGCTAACATCGCAGCCGAAATTTCACCAGTATAAGCGCCTTTTTCTTCCCAGTGCATATTTTGTGCACCAATTTTCACATCACTCATCGCAGTTTCCACACGTGCCAAGCTCAAATTAATGAAAGGTGGGCAAAGAACGACATCCACGTTTTCAACTTCACGCAGCCCGGGCATCATGGCTTTGATCAATTCACTAGTCTCGAATAAGGTTTTATTCATCTTCCAGTTGGCAGCGACCATCGCTCGTCTTTTAGTCATAGGAACACCTCCGGTTTTTGTTTCATTCTATCACGCCGAGCGTCTAAAAAAATGACGACATTGCAAAAGACCGTGCGCATGGCACGGCCTTTTCATGTCTTTCTCAATTGATCCTTTAGGGTCTGAAAATGACTGGGTCAAGCCACAGACCGATATTGTCCTCAGCTGAGTCTTTGTTCCAAACAACCAGGGTAAAGACAACGTTTTTTCCAGCCAGTGAGGAAAGGTCGATGGTAATGGGGTTCCATTTATTGTCAAAAACCTCATGCCATTCACCAAGCTCGACGGCTTTTTCATTTCCAACGGTGTAGTAAAGTTCAAATTTCAAATTACATTTAGTTGCGCCACCTTGACATTGAATGACTGCTTTAAACTGATCGCCATTTCGAATGTTAATGCCAGGGTAAATGCCTTGAATATAGCCACCACTCAGGTTTTTGCTTGGGCGGGTAATCAAACCTGGCTCATTTTCTTTACCGCCATCTTCCCGAATGGGTTCCTTTTCGTGACTAACATAACCATCACTGACTTTGTTTTTATCACCTGGGCAGGGCAATGTGCCCTTTGTATCGCTGGACCACTTGGCATCACAGGCTTTGCTGGCAAAGTTGAAAATCGCGCCCTTGCCATCGACAACCTGAATTTTCGCCCAAAAAGTACCATCGCTCTTTGGACCTGTGCCAAACTTCTCACCTCGATCGTTGACCAGCATCCACTCAGACTTATATTCGCCGTTGTTCGCCGGTGCGATCATTTCGATGCTGATATCCACAGTTTCGCCAGGTCTGACATTCGTCTTCAAGTCATAGAGCTTTGCAACTGCCAACTGAGTGCCCTTGACAAAAGCGATATCAAAGCGAGTATCCCAGGTACAAGAACCAGTGTTCTTTAAGCGCCAGGTTTTAACGAATGTATCGCCACCAGGAATTTTACTTCCATCAGGAACAGAAACATCCGCCACAAATCCAACTTGGTAGCAAGGTACCGGCGTTGGTGTTGGAGGAATTTGGGTTGGAGCAGCCGTTGCAGGAATAGCCGTCGGCACCTGTGTCGCTGGAACAGCAGTTGGGGGGACAGCAGTCGCAGGAATAGCGGTAGCAGGTATCTCCGTTGGTTCTTTATCCGCTGGGGTAATCGATGGGTCGGTATCACTTTGAACCGGCACATCAGTCGGTGCGACTTGGGTTAATTGCGCAACAACAGTTTGAAAATAATCTTGGGTTTGTTGGGCAACCAGGGTTTGTTTGGCTTGCTCAATCGGATCGCCAGTACTTGGATCTGACCCTGGCAAATTACAAGCTGCCAGCACAACCAGGCTTAAAGCAATGACGCCAACCAGAACAAACCAGTGTTTTTTGAATAAAGCTTGTTTCTTCATTATATACTCCTCGTAGGCTTTTCTTTGAAGCCTGTGAATAAGACGAATAAGGTGACCTTAAAGTTCCAAAAACACCACTTTTTCAAGTGGTGTTTCTTTTTTACTCTTCCTTTACTTCAATTTGGATATTGAGCGTGCTGCCTCGGTTGGCACCATATCCAAATCTCGCGCCATCTGGATGGGCTAACATCCATGCGGATCGATAGCTACCTGCCTTTCCAGGTGCTTCGAGATTGCTGAGGATGATTTCCAGAGTTTCACCCGGAGCCGTAGCCACAGACACTTTGCCAACGTAGTTACTTCCAAACTTTTCGCCATCTACGTGGGTGAGATAGTAATCAGTCGTCCAAGTACAGGTTCCGATATTCTTAATCGTCCAGGATTTGCTAAAAACCTCACCTGGCTTCAATTGATGAGATGGCAATACGCCCCCATCTTTAACGAATTCCATTTGCAAACATTGAGTACCCGGTGCATCTCCGCTGGGTTGGGTTGCTTCCTGGACACTGGTTGCGGTAGGACCTAAGCCAAGGGCTAAGGTTGCGGTTGCTGTTGGAGGGACAAATTCTGGCGTATTGGTTGGTGCTTCTGTTGGCGTTGCCGTCGGAATGCTCTCTTCGGTCTGTCTCGCGAAATAAGTTTCCGTTGCAAATTGTGCCGCCTGAGCCTCTTGTGTACCTCGTACACGCCTTTCGATATCTGCCTCATCCACCTGAGGAGCTGTAACTTTTGGTTTACACGCACTCACCACAAGCATAAGGGTGAGAGCAATAAGGACTATTAAATGTAATTTTCTTTGTTTTAACATGCTTACTTCCTGCAATCGTTAAGGTTTATATATTGCATAATCTTGCTGATTAATTTTATCACCATTCAAAAAGTCCGTTTTTCATGGCTGTCAAACAGTCAAACAAAAAGGCTGGCGAAAATACCAGCCTTATACTTCAAAAAGTCTCTTGATCTTATTTGTCATCCAAAGCCGCGACACCGGGCAGTTCAATACCCTCAAGCATCTCAAGTGAAGCGCCGCCACCGGTTGAAATATGGGTGATTTTTTCTGCCAAGCCACTTTGATTGATAGCCGCTACAGAGTCACCACCGCCAATGATGGTCACGCCACTGCTCTCAGCCACGGCATGCGCGATGCCAAAAGTGCCTTCAGCAAAACGCGGGAATTCGAAGACACCCATGGGGCCGTTCCAAACCACCGTGCCAGCTTTGGCAATTTCAGCCCCAAAAGCTTTCACCGTCTCGGGGCCAATGTCCAAAATGCGCCATCCTTCGGGCACATCTCCCGTTGGAAGAGTCTGGGCTTTGGCTTCAGCGTCAAAAGCATCCGCGATGACCATATCAACGGGCAACATCAGCTTGCCATCGCTTTTAGCAAGTAATGCTTTTGCCGTTTCGAGTGATTCAGCTTCGACCAAGGAATCAGCCATGGCTAAGCCTTGGGCGGCTAAGAAAGTGTTCGCCATGCCGCCACCAATCAAAATCTTGTCGGCTTTCCCGAGCAAGTTTTCGACCACGCCGATTTTGTCGCTAATTTTCGCGCCACCCAAAATGGCCACAAAGGGATGTTTGGGATCTTCAATCGCGTTGCCCAAATAGTTAATTTCTTTTTCCAAAAGGAAACCTGCAGCCGCGGGCAGATAGTCCGTCACACCAACCGTTGAGGCATGCGCACGATGCGCCGTGCCAAAGGCATCATTGACAAAGAGGTCTGCCAGATCTGCCAGGTCTCTTGCCATTTCAGGCTCGTTGGCTTCTTCGCCAGGGTAAAAACGGGTGTTTTCCAGCACCATGACTTCACCAGGTTGCAAAGTCTTGGCAGCTTTCTTGGTGTCAAAACTGCGACAATCATCGGCGAAGCGAACAGGTGCGACCAATAGTTTGGCCAAGTAAATCGCTACTGGTTTGAGACTATAGTCAAGATTGACCTTACCCTTGGGGCGACCCAAATGAGAAGCTAAAATCACCGCCGCGCCATGGTCAAGCAAATATCGGATGGTGGGCAATGCGGCTAAAATACGGGTGTCATCCTGCACCACGCCCTCTTTAAGCGGCACATTAAAATCCACACGTACCAGGACTTTCTTACCTTCCAAATCCAAATCTGTCAACATTTTTTTATTCAGCATTATTCCTCCTAACAGGCTCCAATTTGTGCCACTTCATTATAATACGTCTTAAAAAAGAACGCGCCTTATGCTTTGATAAAGCGCGCACCTGTCTTCATTTTTTCTACAAATTTTCTATTCCAACGTGGTCCTCCGACCATGTTCGCATTCCGCCGTTCCAACATGGTCCTCCGACCATGTTCGCATTCCGCCGTTCCAACGTGGTCTCCTGATCACGTTTCCAGTCCGATCGTTCCAGCGTGGTCTCCTGATTACGTTTCAAGTCCGATCGTTCCAACGTGGTCTCCTGACCACGTTGTCTAACCGACTACATCTTGCTGGCAATCATCTTCGCCAAATCGACCGTGCGGCAGGAATAGCCCCATTCGTTGTCATACCACGTGACCACCTTAAGCAAGTTAGTACCCATCAGCATATTCGTAGGCAAGTCAACAATTGAACTGCGGGTATCGCCGCGGAAATCAATCGAAACCAATGGTTCGTTGTATTCACCCGTCACCACACCCAAAATACCTTTGTATTCGCCCTCTGCGGCATCTTTAAAAGCCTGGTTGACTTCTTCGATTGTGGTGTCTTTCTCAAGTAGGGCCACAAAGTCGATAATCGAAACGGTCGGCGTAGGCACCCGCAAAGAATGCCCGTCGAATTTACCAGCCAATTCCGGGATAACCAAAGCGATCGCCTTAGCCGCACCGGTTGAAGTAGGCACAATATTGAGCGCGGCAGCACGTCCACGGCGTACGTCCTTTTTATGACCTTGGTCAAGCAAAACCTGGTCGTTGGTATAACTGTGTACCGTACTCATCACAGCGTTGACGATGCCCCACTTGTCGTTAACGATCTTCGCGGCCGGCGCGAGGGCGTTGGTCGTACAAGATGCGTTGGAGACGATGTGATGTTTCTTGGGATCATAGGCTTTATGGTTCACACCCATCACAATCGTGAGATCCTCGCCCTTGGCTGGTGCGGTAATGATGACTTTCTTCGCACCGGCTTTGATATGCGCATCAGCGCCTAGTTTGCCATTGGCTTCATCCGTGCGTGCGCTGGTGAAAATACCAGTTGCTTCGATAACCAAGTCCACACCCATTTCCTTCCAGGGCAACTTGCTGGGATCGCGTTCCTGAAGCACGTCAATCCAGTGGCCATCTACAATCAGGTCATCGTTTTCATCCACAACGACTTCACAGTCACACTTGCCATAGCTCGAGTCGTATTTAAAGAGATGGGCATTCATTTTTGAATCATAAAGGTCATTAATCGCAACCAAATCCAAAATGTCAGCGGCGTCTTCCATGATAATCTTAGCCACCTGGCGTCCAATACGACCAAAACCGTTAATCGCTACTTTAATCTTTTTCATCACGTCCTCCAATGCGCAAGCTTATCGCTGGGCTTGCTGAATAATTAGTTTCTTTATCAACTATTATAATCCCCTGCCATCCCATAAATTGCCGATTTAGAGGCTTTGGAATGGTTACAAGCCTCTACGAAGCTAACCTGATATCGTTTTGTAAGGGAAAAGATCGTCTATGCGCTAACCATACAAGGGGCCGGTGCGTTCTTCAAAAACATTGATGATCGCTTTAGCCAGCTTTTTAGAATCATGACGCCAGGGGTAAAGATCGTCCACCAAATCGGTTTCATAGACTTTAAAATTGCGACGGCTGGTGGCATCATTCTGCACCCAATCCACCCGCTCGCCAAGAGCACCCGTAAAGTTATTGTTGCTGATGACTAAATCGAAAAGGTTTTTTCCAATATGTTGTTCAAGCACATGCAAATGGTCCGAGACATTAAAACCATCTGTCTCACCGCGTTGGGTGGCGACATTGGAAATATAAAACACTTCACCACGGCTTGCGCGTATGGCGTCTACCAAACCCGACACCATCAAATTGGGCAAGATGCTGGTGTAAAGACTGCCTGGACCTATAATAATCAAGTCAGCATTCAAAATCGCTGAGACGGTCGGTGGGTAAGCTTGCGCGTTTTCAGGGTCAAGCAAAATCCGCAAAATTTTGCCGTCCGATTCAGTAATTTTGCTCTCACCACGCACCTGCACAATCTCTTGGGTCTGGTTCATGCGTACATCCCCCACAAGTTGCACGTTGTTCAAAGTGGATGGCAAAACCTTGCCGTAAATCGCCAAAACACGACCCGATTCAGCCACAGCCTCCTCAAAACTACCGGTGATTTCAGCCAAAGCGGTAATAAAGAGATTGCCCAAGGAGTGCCCCTCAAGCCCCACGCCCGACTTAAAACGGTACTGAAAAACCTGCGACAGCAGGGCCTCATCACTGCTCAAAGCGCTCAGGCAGTTGCGGATATCGCCAGGTGGCAAAACGCCCATATCCCGCCGCAATTCCCCTGATGAACCACCATCGTCCGAGACAGTAACGATTGCGGTGATGTTATGGGTATATGCCTTGATGCCACTCAACAATGACGCCAAGCCATGCCCACCGCCGATAACCACAACTTTGATACCGCGATCTTTGCGCCGGTATTGTTGCACCGCCTCCCATGCCGGCCGGCCTTCGCGTTCAAAAGGCTTGAGCACGGCGCGATTGGCACCCCAAATGCCAATCAAAATCATGGCAAAGCCAAATCCGCCGAAAAGCAAGAAGCGGATGGGTCGGTCCAAAAAGCGCAATGAAAGGAAAGCCAGAATGGGGGTAAGAAATTCACTGGTGGTAGAGCGATAATAATCGAGGATATTGACAGCGAGGCCCAAACCTAAGAGCATCGCGCCAATAACGGTCAGCACAATCCAACGTTTATAGCCCAAGCCAGGCATAAACCAACGAAATTCTTTGTTTAATTTAGTGAGAATTCGTTTGCCCAGGCTCGGTTTTCGCTCAGAGCCGTTCATAGATTGATAATAACTGTTTTCCTATCTTGCGTCAATCAAAATTGACACCCGCATGACTTCAAAGTGGCTTAGAGCTAATAAGCCAATGCCCCTATTCTCTTTTTCGCCCATATTTGATAGAAACTTGCTAGTGCTACAGCTTTCCAACAGCCCAAAAATACCATCTTCCTGGCAAAAAATGTTCCATAATTTTATTCCACTATGCTCCTTTCAATTTATAAACAGTGCACGACTGTGCACTGTCTATAATATATTCCCCCTCATCTCATTTATAATGCCATTCGTCACGCTTGCACAGACCAATGGATTAGATTTTTACTATTCTCGACCATATTTCTACTTTAACAACAAGCCCTGGGTTTTAGCATCAAACAAAGCATTTTTTACCCAAATGTTTAAGACAACAATAACACCACCATTCGCCATTCGCACTGGTATAATTGAGCCAACACCAAAAAATCCAACCCGGAGGTAAAAATGCAAACGTTCTTACACGGTCGTGACCTCATCGGCGACCTCGATTTTTCCAAAGAAGAAGTTGAAACCGTTCTCGATGTCGCTTGGGATCTCAAACGCAAGCGCGCGCTCAACGAACCCCACGCCTATTTGCGTGACAAAGTCCTGGCGATGCTGTTCTTCTTTAGCAGCACACGCACGCGTGGTTCCTTTGAAGCCGGCATGGCCCAACTGGGCGGACATGGCGCTTTTATCGACAGCTCAACAACCCAAATCTCGCATGGTGACACCGCCAAAGAAATCGGCGAGATCTACGGACGCTACTTCGACGGCATCGCCATTCGCCATTGCGATTGGCTCGACGGCAATGTTTACCTCAACGAGGTTGCCGAAGCCAGCCGCGTGCCCGTGCTCAATATGCAGTGCGATATCTACCACCCCTTCCAGTGCCTGGCAGACCTGATGACCATCATGGAGAAAAAAGGCCGCGACCTGAAACGCAAGAAAATTGTTGTTTCCTGGGCTTATGCCGCCTCTTACCTCAAACCCATTTCGGTACCCCAATCATTGATTCTGCAAATGCCGCGCTTTGGCATGGATGTCACCCTGGCTTATCCTAAAGAGTTCCCCTTGATGCCCGAAATCGAGCAACAAGCCGCCGACGAAGCCAAACGCTGGGGCACCTCCTTCGAAATCGTACATGACATGGACGAAGGCATGAAAGACGCCGACGTCATTTACGCCAAGAGTTGGGGTCCCCTGCTCACCACCGCTGACCCTGCCCAAGGCAAGATTTTGCAAGACTCCTATATGGACTGGATTATGGACCAACGCCGTCTGAAACTGGCAAAAGATGACGCCATCTACATGCATCCCTTACCTGCCGACCGCAACATTGAGGTGACCGACGAAGTCATCCTCGGTCCACAATCCGTTGTTTACGACGAAGCCGAAAACCGCTTGCATGCCCAAAAGGCTGTCATGGCATTGACGATGTCATAGTCTAACAGCACGCTGCTGAGGACAGACATCGTTACAAATTAAAACCAAAAGGGCATGTAAATTGACGTGCCCTTTCTTTGAAATGCATGTCCAAAGGAGCCATTATGCCCTGCACAGATGATTATATTGCCTATATGCTAGAACAGCTTGCGCCAGCAGGTGAAATAAGCGCCAGGAAAATGTTTGGCGAATACGGTCTTTACATGGATGGCAAAATCATCGGCTTGGTGTGTGACAATCAGGTCTTTTTGAAGAAAACGGAAGCCGGCGCTGGGCTTTTAGGCGACAGTCCCGCGGAGGGTTATGCCTACCCCGGTGCAAAGCTTTCTTATGTTTTTGAGGATCTGGATGATCAGGACTTTATGGTAGAGCTCTTAAAAGCAACTTGGCAAGAGCTGCCTTTTCCAAAGCCAAAGAAGCCTAAAGCACCTAAGAAATAGCCGGTTTAACCCTTAAGTGTATCCCCGTAAAGCAAGTTTAGAGGGCTTCGTCCGAGAAGAAGTCGTAATCAATGGCTTTAATTTCATAACTCGTTTTCAATGAGACTCCAACGCCATAATCAATCATTAATTCAGCCAGTCTTTCACCATCAATTAAGATGACTTTTGCATCAATTTTTCCAACGTAATCCCTAGCTTCTTTTGAGAACTTGGCTGTGGTGATAAAAACACCCCTACGGGCATATTGGCCTATTAATGCCCCAACAAAGCGTTGGATCTCAGGTCGACCAATTGTGCTTTGCGCTTGCCATCGTTTAGCCTGAATGAATATCGTATCTAAACCTAATTTATCTTGGTCTATCACGCCATCTATACCTTCATCCCCACTCTGGCCGATTTGGCGGGCTAGCTCGCGATGTGTGCCTCCATAACCCATTTTGAACAGGAGTTCAACAACAAGTTTTTCAAAAAAACTTGGTGTAGTATCAATTACAGTATGAAGTAATTCTTCAGCAAGGGCAGATCTTAATTGGTCATAGGCGGTCTCTATTTCTTCTTCTGGGGTTTGGTGGGAATCAAAAACAGGCTTAGCAAAAACCTTTGATGCAGCACTGGGATCTTGAGTTTTTCGTTGTTTAAATGCCACGAATTCCGGATAACGAGTTAGAAATGTATTACTTATAGATTCTGGCTTTTCATTCAATAAGTCCACACCCCGTTGGGTGATTTTAAAATAACTACGTTTAGGATAAGTCAATAAGCCAGCTTGTTTAAGATATGACTTTGCCCATCCCACACGATTGGAAATCACCGTCTGAGTCCCACTCGAAATTAATTCATCCCGCTCTTTTTCAGTAAGACCAAAGTCCTTTGAAAGCTTATCAACGACATCATGAGTGTAATGGTTTTCACCATCCGATGCGATCAATAATAACGGTAACATCAAGGTTTGATAATCTGGAATAGCCATTCTCTCTCCTAATCTAATACTCTCGCGCCGCCACCCGGCTTAGCAACGATAACATCTTTG
>CAZAFJ010000006.1:0-100349 GCA_964484715.1 uncultured Anaerolineaceae bacterium
GCGTTAGTGTTGGCGTATTAGTCGGGGTCGCTGTCTTGGTTGGTGTTGACGTCGCCGTCTTAGTTGGCGTCAACGTTTGAGTTCTGGTTGGCGTCGCCGTCGCTGTATTGGTTGGGGTCAACGTTGGCGTGTTGCTCGGGGTCGGTAATGGCCCATCTGCAGCAACGGTGAAGAAAATCGCGCTTGGGATGCCCCATTTGCCAGAAACATCCTGGCCTTCCACAAAGAGTGTATGTTTACCTGGTGTCAGCCCGCTGACATCCAAAGAAAGGTTTACATCTACTTTGGGTGAACCATGGCTGCCCTCGATAATTTGAGGGTTTGCGTCTGGAATCCAACTTGGTTTGTCAAAGCTGTAGCGAACGGCCTTAATGTTTTGTGATGGGATACCGCCTGAATAGATACTATAGAGGGTATCGTCAACATGTACAGTGAGCGCCATCGGCAGGTTGGGATTGACAGGAGCAGTTGGCTGGGTAAGGAATTTGATTTCGGGGCCATAGGCATCCATGTATGGCTGGCGGGCGAGTTTGATGCCACGTAAAAGCGCCGGCTGGTTCTTGGGCCAGATGGTGCTCTCGAAATAAGAGCAACCTTGATGAAAACTTGTGCCCATTTCGAAACAGAACGCGGGCACACCCAATTCACCATAAGTGAAATCATCCGTTGAACCATCGGTTGGATAGAGCGCGGTAGATTTTTGGGGTTTGTAGTTGTTGTAATAAGCAAACTTATAAGCCAAAGTTTTGAGTTGGTCATGGTTTGGCGCGTTGTCATAGGTATAGCCCCATGGGAAAAGGACCAATTCAGAATAGCTATGCAGGTCGAGGAACATGCCTGTGGCTGTTTCAGGCGCGGGGTCATTTTGGCCTGGTCCGCGTTGGTCCTCAAACACACTACGCACATAAGTCGTAATGGCGACCGTTTCTGGCTCTGAACCAGCCGAGGCACCTGGGTAAGTCAGGTTACATTGATCCGAAGATCCTGACCATACATAAGGAAAGTTGCGATTGAGGTCCACGCCGGTTTGTCGGTAACTACCGTTTTGGTTAGGGCAATGGTTGGCGTTCTGATTCTTGCGTTGTGAATAGCTGTGGTTTTGCTCATCCTTGGCGCGACCATCAGGGTTAGAGACAAGCAGCAAGTGCACGCGCGTGTAGTCCAACATCCAAGTCACCTCAGGGTCGGTGCCATAGTTAGACAAAAGGTGTTCGGCGAGGCGCAGGTTGGCTTCAGGTGGGGTCCATTCCCTGGCGTGGATGGTACTCAAGTAAATGGCATCTGATTTTGGGGTGCCAGGGTTATCTTTGTTGCTAATTACTAAAACCTCAATGTCATATCCTTGGCTTGAATGGTTTTGTTTGCGCCAGCTATCCCCAATGTCAATTTTCTCAACCAGATTGGGATACTGTGCGGCGAGTTCAGCAGCACGGGCGAAAATTTCGCTGATGTTTCGGTAGCAGGGATAACCAGGAATGCCTTGGATTTGGCCAGAGAGAGGCTTCATTTCACGATTAATCTCGGCTGTGTATTCGAGGTCAACTGTCCATCTGAAGTTGTTTTTGCTTAATGCTTCACGCGTGAAAGAATCGCCAAAAATCTTGACTGTTTTAGTGTCATGATGCACTTCAACAACATCGTAATGGTCCGCTAAGAACTTTAAGCTGTCAAGATCCTCAAAAGACACAATGAGCACTTGATTTTCGGGTGAGGGATTGTTGGCATTTACAGGTTGTGAACTGCTGAAAACACCAAAAATAAAAACGAGGACAATAAAGAAGGGGATAAGGTGCATCGATTTTTTGGACATAAGGCTCCTAGCTTCTATTTACAGTCTATAAACGCTATTCGGCAGGGGATTTTAAGCGACAAAAAGAAAGCGTGTTATCCCGTTATCATGTTTTGAGGTGGATTTGCAGTACCAATAAAGAAAAATCAATATGAAAAACCCCTCAAAGCAAGTGTCTCTCTATAAAGCAAGAGAAAGGTCTGCCAAAGGAATTTTATCCCAACACTCGCTAATCGGTCAATGCTTTTTCTCCAGTTATCTCGCAATTGGCCCAAAAACACGGGTGTTTTGATTGTATGAAAAGGCGCTTTTCCATAAAGAAAAAAGCTGGCTCGTTTTTGAGCCAGCTTTTGGGTTTGTGTTTTGTGTGCTTAGTCTTCTTTGGAGATAATGACTGGGAAGAAGAGGTCGCCTTCAATAGGTTCCGGAGTCGGTGTTGGGCTTGGCGTAGGGGTTGGGCTTGGGGTTGGAGTCGGATTACCTTCGGCAACGGTGAAGTAGATTGCCGTGGGTATGCCCCATTTACCGGAAATGTCCTGTCCTTCCATAAAGAGCATATGTCTGCCAGGGCTTAGCCCATTAATATCCAATGAAAGGGTGGCATCCACTTTTGGACCAGTAAAGTTGCGTTCAATGATTTTGGGGTTGGCGCCTTCAATCCAGCTGGGTATGTCAAAACTATAGCGAATAGCTTTAATTTTTTGAGAAGGGACACCTCCCTGATAACCACTATAAAGTGTATCGTCAATTTGCACGGTAAGGATCATTGGCAGGGTTGGGTTTACCGGTCTGGTCGGTTTGGATAGGAAGGTGACTTCGGGTCCATAGGTGTCCATGTAAGGTCGGCGGGCGAGTTTGATGCCACGCAAGAGAGCGGGTTTATTTCCAGGCCAGATGTTGCTCTCGAAATAAGAACAGCCTTCATGGAAGTCGGTGCCCATCTCAAAACAAAAGGCGGGCACACCCAGTTCGCCATAGGCAAAGTCATCGGTTGAACCATCCGTGGGATAAAGGGAGGTGGACTTTTGTGGCGTGTAATTGTTATAGTAGGCAAACTTGTAAGCCAAGTGTTTGAGTTGGTCGTGGTTAGGAGCATTGTCATAGGTATAGCCCCAGGGAAAAAGAACTAAATTGGAATAGCTATGCAGGTCGAGGAACATACCGGTGGCAGTTTCTGGCGCGGGGTCCAATGGGTTGGGTCCGCGCTGGTCTTCAAAAATGCTGCGTACGTAAGTGGTGATGGCAACCGTTTCGGGTTCGGAACCAGCTGAAGTGCCGGGGTAGGTAGCGTAGCATTGATCGTCATTTGATGACCAAACAAAGGGATAGTTACGGTTTAAATCAACACCTGTATGTCTACTGTCGGAGTATTGTCCACTTGGACAGTGATTGGTATTATAGTTTTTTCGATGTTGATATCGTCCATCAGTCTCATCTACTAAACGACCATCTGGGTTGGTGACAAAAACCAAATGCACACGGGTGTAGTCCAACATCCAGGTGATATCCGGGTCGGAGCCATAGTTTGCCAAAAGATGCTCAGCAAGCCGCAGGTTGGCTTCGGGTGGAGTCCATTCCCGAGCGTGAATGTTGCTCATGTAAAAGGCATCCGATTTCGGGGTTTCAGGATTGCTTTTATTGGTAATCAGGAAGACCTCAATATCATAGCCTTCTGTACCGCCAGAGTTTACCTTTTTCCAGCTGTCGCCAATATCGATGATTTCAACCAGGTTGGGGTACTGTGTGGCGAGTTCAGCGGCACGGGCGTAGATTTCGGTGATCGTGCGGTAGCAAGGATAGCCAGGAATACCACTGACTTGGTTGGGTAAGGCTTTGACTTCGCGGTTGATTTCAATCGTGTAAGGATAGTCCACTGTCCAGCCGTAGCCATCTTTTGCTAAGGCTTCACGTGCGAATGAATCACTGAAAATCTTGACCGTTTGGGTGTCATGATCGACTTCAACAACGTCATAATGGTCAGCCAGGAACTTGAGGCTATCGCGGTCCTCAAAAGGAACGACGAGCACCTGGCGGTCGGGCAAGGGGTTGTTAGCGGTTGCGGTTTGCGAACCAGCCAACACGCCAAAGAGCATGGCGAGGGCGATAAAAACGGTGAGAAAACGCATGGGATTTTTAGACATAAGTCTCCTTGGTTAAATACGGTTTTGCAAAACACGTTCGTGGATGGTGGAATAGAGGATCCACAAAGAGGAATTCTATCGCAATGCCATGCTTTTGGGGTGAATCTCGTCATGTTTTTTTGGGGCTGCAGCCGATGAACGTGCTCACAAAATCCCTTTTTCTCCGATAAAAAGGCAAAAATAAGCAGAAAGTACGGAAAATGACTGAAATCGTATAGTAAGCGTAGGTTTGGCGTCAAGTATAGCAACCAAGCTTGATGTAATATAAAGGTGAAAGAACGATTTCTCTTCTTCTCCTCCTTAATACTAGAGTGCCACGGTCGGCGTCCGTGGCACTTAGTATTTTAATTTGCGAGTGGTTCGTGGCCTACTTCTCACGCAACCAGACTTGTGTTCCATCCGTGCTGATTTTTAGCCATTCTTTTCCAGCCAAGGATAGGTAGCTGCTGGGACAGGTTTCGTTTTCATCGATAGTGTTATCATCGTTGTTTATCATGATTTCTGCGCAAGGCGCATTTGGCTTGGCTTTTCCTATCCAAATTGTGGGTTCTTCATCATTAGGTTCATTAGTTAGGGTTTCGTAATCCACCAAGCCTAAAAAGGTGCCATGACGAATATTCAGACGGCTCAGTCCACGCTCATTTAACCTTATTTGTAGATCTCCGCCGTCCCACTGCAAGAGCATCTCTTCGCTTAGCCTGGTTTGGGCTAGATTGGCGTCTTCAAAAAAACTGTACAGGGATTGGGCTGATGCGTTGCTTTCTGAGTCACATGCCCAAAGTACTTCACCAATAGCGATTTGACTCGGTAAGCCATAAAAGCCAACGATGGCGGCTTTGTTACAGGCTGGAATAAGCACATAGGCTATTTTTTGCTCAAATGCTGGCAATGCTTTAGAGATCTGTTCCGCCAATACGGTCGATTCCTTATACCCTCCACTCAAAACAAAATCACCTTTGGGTAGACGCATTAAGATTATGGCTTGGTCGCTTCCACCAAAGACCTTTAGGCTTAGCTTCCCATCTGGTCTGTCTTTTAAATGAACTGCGAGCGCGATGAATAAACTTGCCAACACGATGAGCAGAAAGCTTGGTTTCCAAAGGGCTTTATGGTCATCTTTGCTCTTTGGCCGAAAACTTATTAAGGCGACCAAGGTGTAATAAATCCCGAGCCAAAGTGGGCTGAAGTTTGGAAAATGCCAGACATTTGGCGCAAGTTTTGCCAATAAACGCACCACGGTGTTGGTATAGGCGACAAAAGGCCAGGCTATCCAGGATAAAAAATGACCAACTGGTACAGATATCAGCCCAGCTATCAAGGCGATCAAGCCTAAAATCATCACTAAAGGTTGTAGGGGTAGAATGAGTGGGTTGGCGATCAAAAAGAGCCAGGAAAATTGCTTGAAATGATAAATGTGCAAAGGTAAAACCATCATTTGGGCAATGAGCGTAAGCAAAAAGGTCTCACTCAGGAAGGTCGCCAGATTTTTAGCGTTATCTTCGTTAAAGCGGGTTTGTAATTTTTCTTCTACCCAGGTTTGCATTGGGGTGGCATAGAGTGAGAGTCCCAGGGTTGCCATCACCGAATATTGAAAACCAATATCCCAGGGCAGCTGGGGATTGAAAAGCACCAAAAGCGTGACACTAAGCCCTAAGCCATTGAGTAGGTTTCCTCTGCGAGCAATAATTGTGCCTAAGATAGCAATGGAACTCATCGCAAAAGCACGAGTAACGGCTGGATTGTCACCCACAAAAATCGTGTAGAGGGCTAAGACGCTTATGGCTAAAACACTACCCCATTTGCGGCCCAGTCGCCGGCGAAAAAGCAAGGTGATAATGCTGGCAAGAACAGCCATGTTGAAGCCCGAAATGGCGATGATGTGCGACGTACCGGTTCGCGAATAGGCGTCTTCGAGTTCGCTGGTGATACCGCTTTCGTCGCCGAGCAAAATACCCCTTAGGAGCGCACTCTCAGGGTTGGGGAAGTTGTTCTGTAAGACTTCGTTGCTGCGTTCGCGCAAGGCATAAAGGCCACGCCGTAGAAAACTGCCATGCCCTGAGCTTATTATTCGCACCGGGTTGTATTTGCTCATGGAAAAGATGCCCTTCCGCGAAAGATATTCACGGTAGGAGAAAGAAACCCCTTCTGGTGGCTCGCTTAACTCACCATAAACGCTGAGCCGGTCACCATAGCGGTATGGTTCGCCAAGGGGCACTTCAACCAGTAATAGGCCTTTAAGGTCTTGGGCGCTCATGTCCATTAGAAGTGCTTTGATCGATTCGACCTGCACGATAAGTTGTTGGCTTTTGGGCTTTTGAATAGGCGGTTTAACCACCATGCCGGTAAGGTTTACCTTTCCTTTATCGTTGTAGTAAGCGATATATTTTGGCGTATTTTGGGGTAAGGTGCGTGTGTAGAGAAAGGCACTCAGACAAATTGTGGCTAAAATGAGGAACAAAGAGAGCTTTTTTGATTGCTTCTTACGGATTTTAAGGATGAGGTCGATGATGAAAAGAATAAGGCTGATGCCAATTCCAACAAGCCAGATGTTCTGTTTGAGCTTGAGGGTGTGCGCGAGGATGGGACCGACAAGGGCAGCGATGCCCAGCCAAAAGAAGGGCATAAAGGCCGGCAAGCGGAGTTGTTTGTTGAGCGGTTTTGGGACTTTTGGCGCCTGTTTTTGGGCAGTTGGACTGGATGTAGGCGACGATTGAGGCATGGGTTTTGTTCAGCCGAAGCTTAAGCGTTTGGGCGTGAGGTTTTGAGGAAGTCTTTGAGCGATTCAAGCGCGAAACTGGCCATTTGTTCTTTAATAGCACGGCGGTCACCTTTAAAGCAGGCATGGTGTGCGGTGTTTTTTGTGCCATCACTTATGGCTAAGCAAGTCGTACCAATCGGTTTATGTGGTGTGCCTCCGCTGGGGCCGGTGATGCCACAAATAGCGAGGCCGATATCCGCGCTAAAGAGCTGGCGAACACTTTGCGCCATCTCCAAGACGGTGGCTTCACTCACCGCGCCGTGTTTCTCGAGAGTTTGGGGCTTAACTTTGAGTAATTCGCTGAGGGATGGGTAAGAATAAGCAACGACCGAGCCCATGAAGAAAGCCGATGCACCGGGCTGGTCGGTGAGCACATCTGCAATCATCCCACCCGTGCAGGTTTCGGCAAGGGCGAGGGTTTTTCCCCTGTCTCGTAATAGCTCTGAGATGCTTTTAGCTAAATCCTTGTGACTCATTCGTGTTTTATTCTAGCCTAAGTATTGTCTAGTGTGAGGTGTGTTGAACATTTTGGCTTTGCTTCCCAAACACAGCCGGAAGGAAGGGGAGGACGAGGATGCAAACCGCGGCAAAGGCGACGAAGGTCCAATTGAAGCCTGCCAAATCAGAAAGTGCGCCACCCATCGCCAAACCGATGCCCTGACCTACATTGGTGAATGCCATCAAAATCGCAAACATCGAAGCAGCGATGCGCGTATCGGTCACGCCCATGCACAAGGCGAAGGTAATTGTCTGCCCGGTGCCATAAGCCACGCCATACAGCACGACTAGCACAATCGCAAAGACCAAGCCCAGTTTTGCGGTAATCAAGGTGGCGAGCGTCAATAAACTCAACCCAACCATCCCAAGCATGATTAAGGTTGCTTTTTTATCACCCAATTTCTTAATTAAGGTTGAGCCGATGATTGAGCCAATCACAATACCAATGCCCCATAAGGAGGTGACCATGCCGGCTTGAGAAAGGCTTATGCCAAATGTTTTCGTGAGGAAGGGGTTGACCAGCTGATTGGCACCGACGATGACTAAAAAGACCAAAAGGCCAACAATGCCTACCGCGATAACCGGCCAGCGTTTGAAGGCTTTGAAAGCCGACCAATTGAAACGCTCTTCGGAAGCTTTTTCTGGTTCTCTCACGCCAAACAGGAAGGGCACCGGCAACAAAGTTAGGGTGGCAAGACTCCAGAATACAGCTTGCCAGGAGACATGCTCAGCCAGTAAGCCTACTGCGGAAGCGGCAACGATGGTACCAACGGCGCGACCGCCTACCATCCAAGCCTGGATGCGACCATGTTCATCTTCTGGCGCAGTGTCCAGTGCCAGTCCGTCGGTGCAGGTGTCATAAAGCGCCATGCCAAGCTGCAAAATGAATGCCATCGCCACAAAACCCCAGTAATACTGTTTCGGGTCAACCAAGGGCACGGCAAGGAGCATCACCAATTGGACAGCCAAGCCAATGAAGATGTAGGGAACCCGGTGGCCTTTGCCGAACAGATTGACGCGGTCGCTGAGCATGCCCAAAAAGATTTTGATGACGAAGGGGATGAGGGCAATCGCGCCAAAAATGCCGATGTCGGTTAGGGTCAGTCCTCGCGATTGAAGGTATAAAGCATTCAGCGAGGCGAAATAGCCCAAAATGGTGCCTTGGGTGAAATAAAGCGAGCCGAACATGAGATAACGCAGTGTTTTGTTGCGTGGCATAATGCCTCCAAGGATGATTGATTAAGGTTTAATTAAGTATAGCTTACCGTTTGAGTTTTGCGATGAAAGTAATAAAGAAAACTCTGTTTCAAACGATGATGAGGAAAGTATTTTGATCAGAAAAGTGTTCAATCTTTTTTCCATGACAAATCAAAGGTAAATCATTGGTAATTATTAATTGTCCACTTTTTGTCTGTAATCAACAGTAATGGTATCAGGACGGGGTTCTGTAGCGTTTCCAGAGAAACTAAGTCTCCAATGAAAATGTATGTTGTATTCATTCCCCTCAATTGAAACGCGAAGAAAGTACTTACAATCTCCTGAATAGTATTTCCCCTCCAAACTTACTAATTCAAAAAGCTGTTCCACTTGTCTCGCTGGTGGTAAAGGCAGTTTCAATCGCGCTTGGTTCGCGGCGTATCCCATTTCTTTTGTGGTTAATTTCATGGTTTCGTTCGCTGGGATAAGGACAACGGTGGTAAGACGGGTTGCCCCACCTAAGCCAAAAATCCCTGTCTTGTTGTCAGTGACTTCTAAAAAGTTGATTGTGTACTCACCGGCTTCCGGGAAGCTATCCTCACATTTTCCTTTAACCCAAAATGAATCAAGGTTGGCATTGGGGTAATGTTCCACGACATTTTGCTCAACCTGCTTAAATAACTCATCCAGGCTAACAAGGCTTGAATCCGGAGACTTGAAAACGATATCAACTGGTATTTCCTTTTCCTGATCAAGAATAGCAGGTGTGCAACAAATTAACACGAGAAGTATGAGAATTAAAACAGCTATTTTTTTATTCATAAGAATTCCATTTCAGGATTAAAATGGGCAGTTCAAGAGAATTAGCGTATGTTTTGTTTAAGTATAGTCGACTTTAGCCAGAATATGACTTTTCAAGAGAATGGCAGGAGGATGTCGCTGTTCTTTTAGCTTATAAGGAATAGTGTAAGAAACCTTTATTAAGGAAAATAGGTGGCTTATCCGTTACAATAGAAGCATGAAACTCATATACAACAGCTCAGAACTTGTCACTACCCTTGGGGGACCGCAACGAGGCCATCAGCTTGGTGAGTTGCAGATCATCCCCAATGGTGCCATCGTCATCCAAGGTGATCTCATCCTCGAAGTTGGCGCCTCCGACGCATTGCTTGAAAAATATCCCAACGCGGAAAAGATTGACGCGAATCAAAAAGCAATTGTGCCTGGATTTGTTGACCCCCATACCCACTTGGTTTGGGCGGGTAACCGTGCCAACGAATACGAAATGCGCCTGCAGGGCAAAAGCTACATGGAAATCATGGCTGCTGGCGGTGGTATTGCCGCCACAGTCAATGCTACGCGCAAAGCCAGCCTTGACGAACTTGTTGCCCAAGCCATGGAGCGCGTCACCCGTGCTTTTTCTTACGGCACCACGACCATGGAAGCTAAATCGGGTTACGGGCTCGACCTGGAGACCGAATTCCGCCAGCTTGAAGCCGTTTTGGAAATCAACAAAGCCGGACTGATTGAGCTCGTGCCAACCTATATGGGCGCGCATGCCATCCCTGCCGAGTTTAAAGGTGATACGCCTGGCTTTACGCGTTGGCTTTGTGAAGTCGCCTTGCCCGAAACTAAAAAATGGTGGCTAAGCCATGCACCCGGACAGGATCTGCCTTTCGTGGATGTTTTCTGTGAGAAAGATGTCTTTGAGATCGAAGAAACCCGCGAGATTTTGCAGGCAGCCAAAGACCTCGGCTTCCCGCTCAAGCTCCACGCGGATGAATTTGAGAATCTAGGCGGTGCCAGCTTGGGTGCTGAGTTTGGTGCGGCATCGGTTGACCATCTGGTGAAAACCTCATTGAAAGATATCGAAAAAATGGCAGAAGGCGATACGGTTGCGGTTTCGCTGCCTGGCACGCCTTTTGGTTTGGCGCAGAGCGAATATACCCCCGCCCGCGATATCATCGCCGCGAATGGCTATTTGGCGATTGCGACTGACCTCAACCCGGGCACGACCTGGAACGAATCGATGCAGTTTATGCAAGCTTTGGCTACCCGTTACCTCAAACTCACCCCTGGACAGGCTCTGGCAGCCGCCACCATCAACGCGGCTAAAGCGATTTTGCGTGACACCACAGTTGGATCGCTCGAAGCCGGCAAGCAGGCTGACCTCTTGATTCTCTCGGTGAATGACTATCGCAACCTGAGCTACCGCTATGGCACAAACATGGTCGCCAAGGTCATCAAAAAGGGACAGATTTACCCACAAGCCTAATGGCTGATTATTACCCCAGCATTGAAGAAGCCCGCGCTTGGTATGCAAGCGCGGACTTGGCTCATGATTTTGAGCACGTCTTGCGCGTGCTCAATCTCGCCTTAAAAATCGCTGAAGCAGAGGAGGCTAATCTTGAAGTTGTGCATGCCGCTGCGCTTTTGCATGATTCGCGCGGAGCCCAGCCTGGTGGGGATGGCAGTGGACGCATGGGGCATCATTTGGCATCGGCGCAATTTGCCGGCGAGGTTTTGAAGCAGGCGGGTTGGGAAACCGCGCGCATTGAAGCTGTGCAACATGCTATTCGCGCGCATCGCTTTCGTCATGATGGTGAGCAGCCTGAAACAATCGAGGCACAATGCGTTTTCGATGCGGATAAGCTGGACGTTTTAGGTGCGGTTGGTGCAGCGCGAACGATTATTTTTGGCAGCCACAAAGGTCAAAGCTTCTTTTCGGAGCCCTCGCTGCAATTTCGCAAAACAGGAGAATTGATGGATGGCGAGGCTTATAGCGCTTACCATGAGTATCTCTTCAAATTACGCAATATCAAAAATCGGCTCTATACGCAAACTGGTCGTGAACTTGCCGTCCAAAGAGATGCCTTTTTGCATCAGTTTTTCGAACAATTGCGCGCGGAATGTCTCGGCGAAGCCTAGTTCCCCACAAAAATTGAGTACTTATCCACAGTTTTTCAACCTTTATCCACAAATGAGGCCTTTTCAAATGCTGCTGTGTTATCCCTTCGGCGAGTTTGTTTCATCTTCGTAGGGCTTTTTATGGGCATTGTTGAGTCTTCATTGATACAATAACTGACGAAAATAAATAAACAGGAAAAGAACATGACACCAACTTTAGAGCTTATTGAACAATGGGCGCGCCATGCCGGAAAGATGGCCATGGACATGCGTAATGAAGATCTTGACGTACAGCGCAAAGGCTATGCCGATTTGGTTACCCGCGCGGATAAAGAAATCGAAGCCTACCTTTTGGGCGAGATTGAGCGGAACTTCCCTGGCCATTGTGTTTTAGGCGAGGAAAGTGGCATGCACCAATCTGGTAGCCAGCATCGTTGGTTTGTGGATCCGATCGACGGCACATTAAACTACGCGCATGGTTTGCCCGAGTATAGCATTTCTATTGGATACGCCTATGGAGATGATTTGCGGGTCGGTGTGGTTTACTGCCCTGAGATGGACGAAATGTTTAGCGCGGAAAAAGGCAAAGGCGCTTGGTTGAACGACAAACCTTTGAAGGTTTCCACAATCGATGCGATTGGTGACGCGCTTTTGATTACCGGTTTCCGTGCCGCGCTTATTGATACCCCCCAATCAAACGTTGAAAACTTCATTAGTGTGGCAAGAAAAGCGCAAACCGTGCGACGTTTAGGCTCAGCCGCTTTGGATTTGGCTTATGTCGCGGCGGGTCGCGCGGAAGGCTATTGGGAAATTGCTCTGAATCCCTGGGATGTCGCCGCGGGTATTTTGCTGGTTCGTGAAGCTGGCGGCATTGTGGAAGGTCACTTTGGCCAAGCAAATCTTTTAGAAGGCCGTGTGGATATTCTCGCGACCAACCCGTCTATCCTCCAACCCTTACGCGATATTTTGAGCGAAGTAAAGGCGAACAAAGCCCATTAAAAACGCAAAGGCTTAAAAAGTGGCTTGGATGATGTGGGGGAATCAAAGTTCGAGTATTAAATTAAACGATGATTAAGATCCCAAAAAAGACATAAACTTGGGATCTTTACGTTTATAATTAAGTCCAGTAAAGCTGTGCTTGCTCTGGAGGGCAAAGAGGAGGAACATGAGCCAATATAACTCGTATAACCCAAATTCGGATCAGAATCATGCGCCGAATCCAGAAGACCGGAGAAATCCAGGGCATTATTCTAATTCTTCGGGGCAATGGCAAAACCATCCATACCCGCAAAATCAGCAGCCTTATCAATATCCACAGCAAACACAGCATTATCACCCGCAGCAAGCCCCCGCTTACGATCTACGAACCTTGCATGCAGCTCATTCACAGCCTCAACCCTCATCAAAGAAATCTTCCGTGTTGGTCATTTTGGGTGTTGTGGCAGCGGTTTTGTTGGTCGTTGCAGTGGCACTTTTCTTTGTGTTCCGGAGATTGAGCCTGCGCCAAATGAGCTCGCCTTACCCAAATTCTCAATCTCACCAAGAAAGCGTAGCTAATCCGGGACAAGCAATCAACATAAATCCAAACTTTTTCCCGATGCGCACGACAACGCCAAGGTCTGTTGATGTCCAAGAGGATGAGGAGAAAACACAAATTCCTGATCCGAATAGCCCCCTGGCGATGCCAAGCCATACCTCAGTTTTTCAGGTCAGCACTCCAGTACCCCCTCGTCAAAATGTGAGTAGTCCTCAACCGGGTTATTTGCAAGAATCCTATGCTTCGGTGGACAGCTATCAAACGCCAATCAGCCCGACTAAGCCCGCCACACATTCTTGCCCGGCGTCGATGCTAAAGGAAGGTGATTATGCTTTTGTCAATCCGACTTATGGTGGTACGACTTTGCGGGATGGCCCACATGGTGTTATTGCTGGCCATGAAGGCGACAAAGCTTATCCTGGTGCTATTTTTGAGGTGCTTGAAGGTCCCAAATGCGATACTGGAGTGAACATGTTCAAACTAAAAACCAGCTGGGATTCTGAATTTTGGGGGCCTGAGGCAAACCATGTCGGTAGTGAGTGGTGGATGTTGCCAATACACACCCGTCAAGTTTGCCAGGGAGCTAAACCCACACGGCTTTTAGTGGGCATGAAGGCCTTTGTTTTGGAATATCCAGATGACCCGGTGGAGGTATATCCTGAACCGAGACTTGATACGGACTATTTTTATCAAATCCAGCCTGCTCAACATGATGTGTTGAAATCTGTTAGACAGCAAACCGAGACTTTTGATTTATTGAAAGGACCTTATTGTGATGGCAAAGGCGCTAATTGGTGGCTAGTTCGCTTGCAAAATGGCAAAGAAGGTTGGATTCGAGAAAGTGGCCCAGCGCATGACTATTACTACATCGGTCCATACTTTGAACCTTAGAAGCTGGAAGTAAACAAATCTGATAACAACGATTTTGATGATTATTTCATCGCACCGAAAATGCCTTGATTTTTTGTTAAAAACAGTTGAAAATGCGACAAAAGGCAGTAAAAAACTGCCTTTTGTGACTTTTTGCATAAGCCTGATAGTTTTTTATAGCTTTGAAACGCTATAAATGGGATAATTGCTTGAACAAAGGCGACTTATGAGCAAAAAATTTTACCAACTCGACCTGGCTGGGCGCCAAGACATCTTGCGTCAGCAAGCCGGTTTAACAGATGAGGATTTGTCCGCTTTCCTTCCAGAGGGCGGCATGAAACCTGAATTGGCGGATGCCATGGTTGAAAACGCAATTGGCGTTTTTGGCTTGCCCTTAGGTATCGCGCAGCATTTTGTGGTCAATGGGCGTGCGGTTTTGGTGCCGATGGCAATCGAAGAGCCCTCGGTGATTGCCAGCGCATCTTTTATGGCCAAGCTCGCCCAAGCCTCGGGTGGCTTCAAAGCCCATATGACCAGCCAGGAGATGATTGGTCAGCTGCAGGTGCTTGATTTGCCTGACCCTTATGCTGCCGCAACTTTGCTGCACGAACACAAGGCTGAGCTTTTAAGTTTAGTCAATCAAAACGCCCCCCGTTTAGTCGATCGCGGGGGTGGCGCGCGGGATATCGAAACTCGGATTATCGAAGACTCACCGATTGGACCTTTCCTGGTTGTTCATCTTGTCTTGGATACACGTGATGCGATGGGCGCTAACGCCATCAACAGCGCGCTTGAACAGCTCGCCGAACCTGCGGCTGAGCTCACTGGCGGACGCGTGCACCTCAAAATCCTAAGCAATCTGGCCGACCGCCGTTTGGCAACTGCTGAAGCGACGTTCGCGCCAGAGATACTGGCGTTTGGCGATTATAGAGGCGAGGAAGTACGCGATGGCATCCTGGAAGCCTGGGCTTTTGCCGCTGCCGACCCTTACCGCGCGGCAACCCACAACAAGGGCATTATGAACGGTGTGGATGCGGTAGTTATCGCCACCGGAAACGACTGGCGCGCCATCGAAGCCGGCGCGCATGCTTTTGCTGTTCGTAATGGACACTACACCAGCCTTTCTACCTGGCGCAAGGACGAAAATGGCCATTTGCATGGTTCGCTGACCCTGCCTATGGCGGTTGGGACTGTAGGCGGTGCCACGCGCGTGCATCCCACAGCGCAAGCCAACCTAAAACTCATGGGTGTAAAATCAGCCCAAGACCTTGGCGAAATCATCGTTACGGTTGGTTTGGCACAAAATCTGGCTGCCATGCGCGCTCTGTCTACCGAAGGCATCCAACGTGGTCACATGAGTTTGCACGCCCGTCAAATCGCACTCTCGGTAGGGGCGACACCTGATCAGGCGCAACGGATTGCCGCCCAACTGGTTAAAGAAAAGAACATCAATGCACAAAGAGCCGGGGAAATCCTGGCAGAAATGAAAGAAAACCATGATGAATAATACAGAAAATCATGACCATCACCACATCCAAAAACCTGCCCGATCGGTAGGCATTTGCGGTTATGGCGCTTATGTGCCCCGCTACCGCTTACCTGCCAAAGAAGTGGCGCGTATTTGGGGTGCTGGCGATGGCGCATTACCGATTATCGAAAAAGCCGTGGCAGGACTGGACGAAGATGTGATCACCATGTCCATTGAAGCTGCACGCAACGCGCTCAAACGTTCAAATATCCAAGCCGAACAATTGCGCGCGGTTTGGGTGGGCAGCGAGTCGCATCCCTACGCGGTGAAACCCAGCGGCACGATTGTGGCAGAAGCTATTGGCGCGCCACGTCATATTCAGGCGGGCGACTGGGAATTTGCCTGTAAAGCCGGCACCGAAGCGATGGTCGCCGCGATGGCGTTGGTTGGTTCGGGCATGGGCGATTATGGCCTGGCGATTGGCATGGACACTGCCCAGGGTAAGCCTGGCGATGCCTTGGAATACACCGCGGCGTCGGGAGGCGCAGCCTACATTATTGGCCCGGCTGAGAACGCCTTGGCTGAGATTGTGGCGAGTTACTCCTATGTTTCCGACACGCCCGACTTTTGGCGTCGCGCGCATGCTTTTTACCCCGAGCATGGCCAACGCTTCACCGGGGAACCGGCTTATTTTGCCCACATCACCGCAGCAACTGAAGTTATGCTCGCCGAAACGGGCTATTCTGCCAAGGACTTCGCTTGGGCGACTTTCCATCAACCCAACACCAAGTTCCCTCAGCGGGTTGCCAAGAGTCTCGGCTTTAGCCCCGAACAAATTGCACCTGGATTGCTTGTGCCACATATTGGCAACACCTATTCTGGCTCGGCGATGATTGGCTTGACCGCTATTCTGGATATCGCCCAACCCGGCGACCGCATTTTGATGACCTCTTATGGCTCTGGCGCGGGGTCAGATTGTTTCATTATCGAAGTCAAAGACGCCATCCTTGAACGACGCGAGCGCACTTTGAGCACGCAGGATTACATCAAGCGTCGCACCGAAATTGATTACGCCACCTATGTACGCTTTAGGGGCGAGATTGTGATTGAATAATGCCATTTTCAAATGATGTTTTTATTGTTGGGCTGGGACAAACGCCCTTGGGTGAGCTTTGGGATATGGGTTTGCGCGATTTAGGCTTGCAAAGTCTGTTGGCCGCAGTTGAGGATGCTCAAGGTTTGACTCCACAGGCGCTGTATGTCGCCAATATGCTCGGCGCGACCGCTTCTGGCCAGGCGAACCTGGGCGCGATGATTTGTGACCAGGTGGGTTTGGAAGGTCATGCCGAAGCCCTGACCGTTGAGGCAGCTGAAGCTTCAGGTGGCGTAGCTTTGCAAATGGCGGCGAATGCGATCCGGGCTGGATCCGTGAACGTGGCGGCTGTTTTGGGTATCGAGAAAGTGACTGACATGGTGGGCAGTGAGCTTGACGCCTATGTCGCGCGTAGTTTGGATGCCGATTTTGAGACGGAAGTCGGTATGAATACCAACAGTCAAGCCGCGCTTTTGTTGCAACGTTATTTATATGAGAACGATTTTCCCCGTGAAGCCTTGGCGGGTTTCCCGATGGTCGCGCATCAAAACGCGGTCAATAACCCCAATGCGATGTTTAGGCGCGCGTTGGGCGCTGACACTTACGCCAAAGCCGGCATGGTTGAAGCACCGCTCAATGTCTATGATGTTGCGCCGATGGCCGATGGTGGCGCTGCGCTGATTTTGACGCGCGGTGATCTCTTGCCAGATAACCTGCGTCAGAAGGCGGTGCACCTGGCGGGCTCGTCGGTTGTGACTTCGCGGTTGGCTCTGCATGATCGCTGCGATCCTTTGTTCTTTGATTCCGTAGCGAGTTCAGCTCATGTGGCTTTTGACCGTGCGGGGGTTAATCTCTCGGCTGTGGATTTTTTGGAATACTCGGATTACACAACCTTGCATGCTTTGCTTTCGCTGGAGGCTCTGGGTCTAGCACCTCGTGGTGAGGGTTGGAAGCTGGCTGGTGATGGCAGTTTGGCTCTGGATGGCAAGTTGCCTGTGGCGACCATGGGTGGCAACAAGGCGCGCGGTTTCACGCTTGGTGCGAGTGGCGTTTTCCAGGTGCTTGAGGCGTGTCAACAGCTTCGTGGTGAGGCTGGCGCAAACCAATTGCCCAACGCGCATGTGGGTATGGTGCAAAGCCTGGCGGGTACGGCTGCTTTGACCGCAACGCATATTCTGACGCGGTTTGAATAGTGTGTTGTGTCTGAATTGGGGGGGAAGCAGATTAATTAATACAGTTCAGCATGGCGTCTCGTCATGCTTTTTTTATTTTCCCAAGGCGCTCGGCGAGGACGCCGGCGCGAACAATTTTAATCTAGGGTTCAGGCGTAGTCACCTGCCCACGCCTTCTCAAATTCCAGAGGTGCTTGCCATTCCTTGATACCCTCGGTGTCCCACCGAAGGGTCAATGTAAATATGGAAACGTCTGGTTCCTTTGCAATGTGAAAAATGTTTTGGTCGCTCGGCGAGGACGCCGGCGCGAACACGATATCGTGTTCAGGCGTGGCCCTCTGATCATGCTTTCCGCGAAGCGGATAATCACCTTAGGCCAGGTATATTTTGTTGCCTTCGGCAAGTCCATGGTCGGGGGACCATGGACGAACGTGTAGACAGGGTTCAGCATGGCGTCTCGCCATGCTTATTTTTCTCTAATGCGCTCGGCGAGGACGCCGGCGCGAACACGATACCGTGTTCAGGCGTGGTCTCCTGACCACGCCTTCTCAAATTCCAGAGGTGCTTGCCATTCCTTGATACCCTCGGTGTCCCACCGAAGGGTCAATGTAAATATGGAAACGTCTGGTTCCTTTGCAATGTGAAAAATGTTTTGGTCGCTCGGCGAGGACGCCGGCGCGAACAACTTTAATCCAGGGTTCAGGCGTGGTCTCCTGCCCACGCCTCCGCGAAGCGGATAGTTGCTTTTCCATATAGCGTGTATATTGCCTTCGGCAAGTCAATGGTCGGGGGACCATTGACGAACGCGTAGATAGGGTTCAACATGGCGTATTCGCCATGCAATTTCATATTCCCGAGGCGCTTGCCATTCCTTGATACCCTCGGTGTCCCACCGAAGGGTCAATGTAAATATGGAAACGTCTGGTTCCTTTGCAATGTGAAAAATGTTTTGGTCGCTCGGCGAGGACGCCGGCGCGAACACGATACCGTGTTCAGGCGTGGCCCTCTGATCATGCTTTCCGCGAAGCGGATAGTCGCTTTTCAATATAGCGTGTATATTGCCTTGGGCAAGTCAATGGGCGGGAGACCATTGACGAACGGGTAGATAGGGTTCAACATGGCGTCTTCGCCATGCTATTTCATATTCCCGAGGCGCTCGGCGAGGACGCCGGCGCGAACAACTTTAATCCAGGGTTCAGGCCTGGTCTCCTGCCCACGCCTTCCGTGAAGGGGATAATCATCTTAGGTCAGGTATATTTTGTTGCCTTGGGCAAATCAATGGCCAGGGGACCATTGACCAAACCCATGTAACCATCCATCCCTCATTGAAAAAAACTGCCGCCGTGCTATAATCCTGTCTTGCAAAGGACAAACTATGAACCATAACCGTATTTATCCATTTACTGCTATTGTTGGTCAGGAGACCATGCTTCGCTCGCTCATCCTTAACGCTGTCGATCCCAGAATTGGTGGCGTGCTCATCCGTGGTGAACGCGGTACGGCAAAGTCTACAGCCGCACGTGCTTTGGCAGCGCTTTTGCCAGAAATCGAAGTGGTCAAAGGCTGTCATTTTGCCTGTGATCCAGCACATCCCAGCCGATATTGCACGGAGTGCCAGGAACGAATGGCTGCCGGTGAAAATCCTTTGCCAACCGAAACCCGCAAGACCCCGTTCATTAACCTGCCCGTTTCTGCCACCGAGGATCGCGTGGTGGGAACGCTGGACATCGAACGCGCTATCCAACTCGGCGAGCGCCATTTTGAGCCTGGCGTTTTGGCAGCTGCCAACCGTGGCATGCTTTACATCGACGAGGTCAACCTGTTGGATGACCATGTTGTGGATATTTTGCTCGACTCGGCCGCCATGGGTGTGAACGTGGTGGAACGTGAGGGCATTTCCTTTACCCATCCTGCACGTTTCATCCTGGTGGGCACGATGAACCCCGAAGAGGGCGATTTGCGACCCCAGCTTTTGGACCGTTTTGCCTTTTCTGTGGATATTCACGGTATCCTGGATAAAGCCAAGCGCGTTGAAATCATGCGCCGCAATATTGCTTATGAGGCCAATCCGGCTGCTTTTCAGGACTATTGGCAAGAGAAAGAGCAAGAGCTTTCCGACAAAATCAAAGCTGCCCAGTACCTCTTGGACGAAGTCAGCTATACCCAGCGCGACCTGCAACTGATCGCTGAACTCACTTCTACGATGGAAGTTGACGGCCACCGCTCAGACATGGTCATTCTCAAAGGCGCACGTGCTCAAGCCGCATTTGATGGGCGCCGTCGCATTTCGCCGGTGGATATTGGCATCGCGGCTGAACTGGCACTGCCTCACCGCGTGAAAGCAGGCCCCTTCCGTAAGAGCGGTGTGGGCATTGAAACCCTTAATGAGAAAATTGAAGGGCTTAAAATGCAAGCCATTGCCGAGGAACAAGCCGAGAATCCAGACGAAGAGCTTCCCGGAAACGACGATTCTGATAAAAAAAAAGCGAACCGCTAACTGACGGACCGGCGCAAGTTGAACCCTCAGAAGACGATACCCCGCTTGTTGGCGAAGGCCAACAAGAGATTTTTACGACCCTGGACGCGCATTGGTGGGACGGCGGACAGATTATGGAAGCCGGCGAGACCTTTGAACCACGCCAGCTTGACACGCCACTGGACGAAATGGTGCGTAAACAAGGCGGACGGCGCTCGCAAACCCGCTCTAAAACCAAGCGTGGACGCTATATTGCTGCGCGGCATGCCCCGAACGATACCTCCGACCTGGCTTTTGATGCCACCTTGCGCGCTGCTGCGCCATATCAACGTAAACGTGAGGATCTGAAAAGGCGAAACAAGGTTGCTTTTGCGGTGCGTTCGGCAGATTTCCAAAAGAAAATTCGTATGCGTAAAACAGCCAATCTGATTCTCTTTTTGGTGGATGGTTCGTGGTCGATGGCGGTTTCGGAACGCATGGCGGCGACCAAAGCGGCCATCCTTTCGCTGCTTACCGATGCTTATCAACGCCGTGATCGGGTGGGTTTGGTGGTTTTCCAAAAAGATCGTGCCACCTTGGTGCTTTCACCCACCAACTCGGTGGTCTTAGCACAACGCGCCATGGAAAACATTCCCATCGGCGGTAAGACACCCCTTGCAGCAGGCTTGGTGATGGCTTATGAAGTCGTGCAACGTGAAAAGATTTTGCACCCGGATGTGCAACCACTTTTGATCGTGCTCACCGATGGCGCGGGAAACGTGGCTTATCGCTCCGGGCGCAATGTGCCTCAAGAGCTTGAGGAATTGGCGGGCATGTTCAAGCGCGAAAAAATCCACAGCGTGGTCATTAACATGGAGCAGAAGGTCTTCGATGCTGGTTTAGCACAGCGTTTGGCGGATCAGATAGGCGCGACTTGTTATACGGTGGATGAGCTAAAGGGTGACGTGCTCTATGAAACCGTGCAAAAAGAAATCATTGCGCCGCGTGGTCCCAACTACCGCGACACCTCACCGGTGATGGCAACCAGCCATAGTTGGTAAGCCTTAATTGTTGCGGGAGGCGTCAATCAAGTGGTCAACAGCGATCACTATGGCGACAAAAAGATCCTGTAGCTCCTCATTATAGATGTTAAGTTGGTAGGTATCGCCCCAAGTGAGCCATTTTTTAGAAATGTTGCCAACAATAGTATCTCTTTGACTTAGGGTATATTCGTGTCCCCAAAAGTCTCCTTGCAAATTCAAGCCTAAATTTTCGGGGTCAATGTCAATATCTCTATGGAAGAGCGTGAAGTTACTTTGGATGCTTATTTCTTGACCGTTAGCGAACTGAACGACAAATTTTGGTAATAAAGTAAGTAGTGTTCTATCGACTGTAAAAAGATGACGGCCATCCGGGCTTGAAACATGCACCGTATTCCCAATGAAACGAAATTCCTGGTCAACTTGATAGACCGGGTTGCCATGCTCATCTGTTATGGGGTAATGGTCTGTTATCTTAAAAACTTTCTGTTTTATATAGAGTGATTTCATTAATACATTTCCTTACTGGTCTGCGACTCAATAGGAATTATTATAGCGCGTCTTGATTTGACAAGTTCATTAATCGGTTATAATTCACTTACTGAATTATATGGAACAAGATAGTATCAAAAACGAACCCAGCCACACGCTGGACATGCTCACCCACATCGAAGCCAATCCCGATATTTCACAAGTCGGGTTGGCGGATGAACTTGGTGTGGCGGTGGGTACCATCAACTGGCACCTCAAGCGCATGATCAACAAAGGTTATGTCAAGGTCAAGCGTGCGCAACGCAAGAAGCTGCGCTATATCATCACGCCCGAAGGCATTGCCCTGCGTGCCGCGTTGACAGTAGATTACATCAAGAATTCTTTCAACCTCTATCGCCTAGTTCGTGAGCGCACTATGGACACTATTAAGGAAGTGCGCTTTCAAGGCTATGACAAGGTTTGCATCCAGGGAGGCGAAAATGAGGTCGCAGAGGTGGTGCGTTTGACTTGTATGGAACAAGGCATGACGATATGCGACAAATCAGACAAGAAAACGCCTATAATTCATATTCAAGGCATCAAACTTGCATTAAAATGTCCGGGTGAGGCGCCATATATTGCCACGCCTGAAACTGAAAACAGAGGTAATCATGATGAATGAACTAGACCTGAGCCAAAAACGTATTTGTGTCACCGGTGGTGACGGCTTTTTGGGTAAACATTTGATTAAACGCTTGGAACACTACGGTGCTAAGGATGTTTTTGTGCCGCTTTATCCCGAGTATGACTTTGTAAAGGGTGAAGATGTGGCGCGCATGATTGATGTTGCTAAGCCAGACATCATCATCCATCTTGCCGCCAAAGTAGGCGGTATCGGCGCTAACCGCGAAAAACCAGGCGAGTTCTTTTATGACAACCTGATGATGGGCATTCAGCTTATCCATCAAGCCTGGCAACGTGGCGTTGAAAAGTTTGTGGCAATCGGCACGATTTGCGCCTATCCCAAATACACACCTATTCCTTTTAAAGAGGAAGACATCTGGGAAGGTTACCCTGAAGAAACCAACGCGCCTTATGGACTTGCTAAGAAAATGCTCTTGGTGCAGAGCCAAAGTTACCGCGAACAGTACGGTTACAATTCGATTTTCCTTTTGCCGGTCAATCTCTATGGTCCTGGTGATAACTTCAATCCTGCCAGCTCACATGTCATTCCGGCTTTGATTCGTAAGTGCTTGGAAGCCAAAGAACGTGGCGACAAGCAAATCGTTGCTTGGGGTGATGGTTCGCCCACTCGCGAATTCATCTACGCCGAAGATGCCGCGGAGGGCATCAGCCTGGCCACCATGCGTTATAACAGCTCAGATCCGGTCAACATCGGCTCGAGTTTTGAGATTAGTATCAAGGATTTGACCAACACCATCGCGCGCTTGTGCGAATTTGAAGGCGACATTGTGTGGGACACCACCAAGCCTAATGGCCAACCACGTCGTAAACTGGATACCACCCGCGCCAAGGAACGTTTTGGTTTTGAAGCTAAGACCTCTTTTGAAGAGGGTTTGAAGCAAACCATCGCTTGGTATAAAGAGGAGCGTGCCTGTGGCCGCGGGTGAGCATAGCGCACCCAACCTGGTCACCCTCAAGCCGCGCAAAGGCTGGCTGGGGATCGACCTCAAAGAGCTCTGGCATTATCGTGAGCTGATTTACTTTTTAACCTGGCGCGACATCAAGGTGCGCTACAAGCAAGCTGTTTTGGGCATTGCTTGGGCGATTTTGCAACCTGTAATGACTACCGCGATTACTTCGTTGGTCTTTGGTGTGTTGCTCAGTGTAAAGTCGGATGGTTTGCCCTATCCCGTCTTTGTGCTTTCTGCTTTGCTTCCTTGGCATCTCTTCCAACTGAGCCTGCAAAAAAGCAGTGTGAGTTTGGTGGGGAATGCCAATTTGATCACAAAAATTTACTTCCCGCGGATCATCATACCGATTAGTTCCGTTTTAGCGGTTTTGGTCGACTTTTTAATCTCGCTGGTTTTGCTTTTTATTGCCATGGCGATTTATGGCATAGCTTTAAGCTGGACGGTGTTGTGGGTCATTCCGCTCACCTTATTGGCGGTTTTCGCTGCATTAGCTGTGGGCTTATGGCTCTCGGCCTTGAATGTGCAATACCGTGACGTACAACAGATGGTGCCTTTCTTGCTGCAAATCTGGATGTACGCCACGCCTATCGTTTACCCTATCACCACCATTCCAGAGGGTACCTTGCGCTATATCTATAGCCTCAACCCAATGGTGGGTGTGGTGCAGGGCTTCAGATGGGCCTTGTTTGGTGGTTCGCCACCTGACATGACGCTTTTGGTTTCTGCTACCGCGGTGATATTGCTGTTGGTTGGCGGTTTGTTTTACTTCAAGCGCATGGAAAAAACTTTTGCGGACGTGGTGTAATGAGCAATCAGGATTACGCTGTTGTTGTCAAGAATATCGGTAAGCGCTATAAAATCGGCACGGCTCAAGAACGTCATGACACCTTGCGCGATGTCTTGGTGGCTGGCGCACGAAAGATAGGCCAAAGCTTCAAGCGCAACAAGGTTGCCCGGGTTGGTGATGACCATATTTGGGCTTTACGCGATGTTAGTTTTGAGGTCAAACAAGGCTCAGCGATTGGCATTGTTGGGCGTAATGGTGCAGGAAAAAGTACCCTACTCAAAATCCTTTCACGTGTGACCGAACCAACCGAAGGCTATGGTGAATTGCGTGGGCGGGTTGGCTCACTTTTGGAAGTTGGTACCGGTTTTCATCCTGAACTGACTGGACGCGAGAACATTTTCCTCAATGGCGCCATTTTAGGCATGCGCCGCAAAGAAATTGCCGCCCGTTTTGATGAAATTGTGGACTTCTCTGAAGTCGAAAAGTTCATTGATACGCCGGTTAAACGCTATTCCTCGGGCATGTATTTACGCCTGGCGTTTGCTGTTGCGGCACACCTGGAGCCTGAAATCTTGGTTGTGGATGAGGTTCTGGCGGTTGGCGATGCTGATTTCCAGCGCAAGTGCCTGGGTAAGATGGGTGATGTGGCAGAAAGTGGCCGCACTGTGCTTTTTGTCAGTCATAATATGTCGGCGATTTTGCGCCTGACCGAAGAAACGATTGTTTTAGACAAAGGACGCGTCATCAAACGTGCACCGAGTGCCGAAGCAGTCGATTTTTATCTCAACCGCGGTATGTCCAAATTGGGCGAGCGCTATTGGGAGCCTGATGAAGTGCCTGCCAATGCTGCGCCGTTCAGGCCACTCGCCATCCGTGTCGTGGATAAGGACGGCACAGTTTCGGATAGCATGCGAAGCGTTGATCCTATCATTATTGAAATTGATTACGAATTAGAGCAAGATATCACCGGCTTGCGCGTGGGTTATTACCTCAACAGCACGCGTGGTGAAGCCATCTTCACCAGTTTTGATACCGATTCAGAAGCCTTGTTTAAAGAATACAACATGCGTCCCAAGGGCGTATACACAAGCCGTTGTGTCATCCCTGCCAATACACTCAATGAAGGACGTTTTGTCTTGGGTGTGAATGCCAGTTCTTACATGGTGCGACGTTACTTCCAGGATGACCAAGCCTTGAGCTTCTCGGTGGATGCCAGCGGCGCACCGGGCACACAGTGGCCAGAGCCGCGACCGGGCGGTGTACGTCTGCCTATTGATTGGGAAATACAAGAAAAAGGATAGCCTTATGAGAAACAACATCAAAGACTTTATCGGCACATTACCCTTTAGTGCGGAGCTTTTCTGGGCGGTTCGCGGATCGCGCCGTCCATGGCAGGCGCATTACAAATTGGGCGGCATCAAGGATGTGCTGCGACAATCGGTGCACGAAGTGCAGGTTAATGCCAGGCACAATCCAAAACCAAAGAAGGTCTTCCTTTTTGCTTCTTTGCACTACTGGATTGAACAGGCCGGCTTGATCGCCTTGGCTATGGCCGGTCAGGGGCATGAGGTGCAACTGGCTTATTTGCCTTTTGCGGAATGGGATAAGGATATCAACCGCTTTGATGTGCGGCGGCAGGACTTGTATACCCAAGACCTACTCAAGCCAACCCGCGACATCATTCAAATCATACCTTTATTACCTGATCTTTTGCGTTTTTACCGCTGGGAGGACGACTATCCGGCGGATTTGCTTGAAATCGCCAAACAAGTCTCGCGATATGACACCATGTATACCAAGCAAATCGAAGAGATTAGTGAAGACGATCCCTTGTTCAACTTTAGATTGCGCCGCAACCTGCCGGCCGCTTTAGCCCTGCAGCGTGCCTTTGAACGTGAACGACCGGATGTCGTGATTATTCCCAACGGCACGATTTTGGAAATGGGCATTGCCTATAAAGTCGCGCAAAAAATGGGCATCGAAACCATGACCTTTGAGTTTGCTGACCAAAGAGAACGTATTTGGATCGCCCAAAATGACGAAATTATGCGCCATGATACCACCGCGCTGTGGGATGGGTTGGGTGGACAGGCACTGCCTGAAGAGGCGCGCCAGGCGATGGTTGAGCTTTTGGCGGCTCGCAAGGGAGCCCGCTTGTGGGGCAACTTTGCCCGCCAGTGGCAACAGAACCCCTCACAGGGTGCAGAAACTGCCAAGAAGAACCTCGGTTTGGACGAGCGACCGGTTGCGCTTTTGCCCACCAACGTGTTGGGTGATAGCCTGACCTTGGGACGTGAACGCATTACTGGCTCGATGGCTGAAATGATTGTGGGTACGATTCAACATTTTATTGACCATCCAGAAGCCCAATTGGTCGTGCGCGTGCATCCTGGCGAGCTTAAAACGCATGGCACGTCGATGATTGATGTCATCAAGGAAAACTTCAAAGAACTTCCCGACCATATTCATATCGTGCGCCCTGAAGATAAAACCAACACCTACGATTTGATTGAGGTTGCCGATTTGGGCATCGTGTTCACCACCACCGTGGGCATGGAAATGGCGATGACCGGTATCCCGGTTGTGATTACTGGCAAAACGCACTATGCCAACAAAGGCTTTACCCATGAGCCTGCTGATTGGGCGGCTTATGAAGCTTTGTTGCAGGAAATCGTTGCAAACCCCTCGGCTTACCGCTTGAGCGAAAAACAAATCGAACAGGTTTGGCTCTATGCTTACCTCTTCTTCTTTGAATACTCACTGCCTTTCCCTTGGCATTTGCTCTGGTTGGCAGAAGATTTCAAGATGCGACCGCTCAGTCATGTGCTTTCTGACGCTGGTCAAGCGCGTTATGGCCAGACTTTTGGCTATCTGGTTGGTGAGCCTTTGGATTGGAAGGCGCGCGGCTTGGCTCGTTTGAGCGAGCTTAAATCTGTCATGGAGGACGCGCGTGACTGAAATCAATAAACAAGAAGTCGGCAAATTCTATGACCAGGTCGGTTGGCAAAGCGAAGGCAACGGCCTTTATCAAAATGCCGAGTATGAAGATTTGCGCGAGGTTTCCAAGCGCTATGTGGCGCATGCCCATGCCCGGGTTGGCAAACACCTGCCTAAAACGGGTCGCTATCTGCTGGATGCTGGCTCAGGTCCGGTGCAGTATGAGGCTTATCTCAAATACTCTGAGGGTTACGAAAAGCGTGTCTGCGCGGATCTTTCTTTTGTTGCGATGCAAGAAGCGCGAAAAAGATTGGGCGATAAGGGTTTTTATGTTGTTGCGGATGTTGCCAATCTGCCTTTCGCGAAAGAAAGCTTTGACGGCATCGTTTCACTCCATACTATTCACCATCTGCCCATTGATGAAAAACGGGATGCTTATTTGGATATGTTTAAAGGACTCAAGCCTGGCGGCACGATGGTGACTGTGGATGGCTGGGCAGAGCATAAATTAGCCCCATTCTGGGAAAAAGTCCGCGCGCTTGCAAGACGTCTGCGCCGTTTACCCAAACCGGAAATCGTTGCGGAAGCCAAGCAGAATGTTGCTGATGTGGATCGTAAACTGGATGGACCTGCGGGCACGCATGTGGTTAAAACCAGTGCGGCGTGGTTTAAGCAGGTTATGGGTGACGCCATCCCTTATCAAATACGGTCTTGGCGTAGTGTTAGCGTGCGTTTTTTACGTGAGGTCATCCCCAACAACTGCTTTGGCCGCTTTTTACTATTGAAATTATCCTGGCTGGAAGATCTCTTCCCCCGATATTTTGGCGAGAACGGGCAATACCCGCTTATCGTATTTTCAAAACCAAGGCGCGAAGACGCTAAGGAGTAAACATGAACTGGAAAGATAAAACTGTTTTAGTCACCGGTGGCACCGGCTCATTTGGCAAGAAATTTATTCGCTTGATGCTGGATGAATATCAGCCTAAGAAAATCATTGTCTTCAGCCGTGATGAGCTGAAACAGCACGAAATGCGCACGACGGGTGGTTTTAATCACCCCTCAATTCGCTATTTCATAGGTGATATTCGCGACCGCGACCGCCTGATGACCGCTTTTTACGGCGTGGACATTGTGATTCACACCGCCGCGCTCAAGCAAGTGCCGGCTTGCGAATACAACCCCATGGAAGCGATTAAGACCAACATCATGGGTTCGAGCAATGTCATCGACGCGGCGATTGCCAATAATGTTGAGAAAGTTTTGGCGCTCAGCACGGATAAAGCCGTCAACCCGGTCAACCTTTACGGCGCGACCAAGCTGGCTGCTGAAAAGCTGATGGTGCAAAGCAACGCCTATGCCGGCGGCCGCAAAACCCGCATTGCCTGTTCGCGTTATGGCAACGTGGTCGGTTCGCGCGGTTCGGTGGTGCCTTTGTTCATCAAACAACGCCCTACCGGTGAGCTGACCATCACGGATGACCGCATGACCCGTTTTTGGATTTCATTGGAACAAGGTGTGCGTTTCGTCATTCGCTGTGTTGAAGAAATGCAAGGTGGCGAACTCTTTGTGCCTAAGATTCCCAGCATGAAAATGACGGACCTCGCTAAAGCTATCGCGCCAGAAGCTAAAATCAAAATTATCGGCATTCGACCCGGAGAGAAGCTACACGAAAGCCTGATTTCCGAAGATGAAGCTCGCACAACCGTGGAACTTGATGACATGTTCGTGGTGCAACCCTCGGTGGAAGCGCTTTGGTTTGGGCATGCCTGGGCAGACAAGGGCAAAAGCGTACCCGATGGCTTCACTTACACCAGCGCCAATAATACAGATTGGCTGGATGTGGATGGCATCAACGCGATCATAAAACCGATTGAAGCTGAACTGGCGAAAGAAAAGTAAGAATGAGCAAAATATTGGTAACCGGCGCGAGTGGCCATCTGGGGCTTAATTTATCGCTCCTGGCAAGTGCGCAAGGCTACAAAGTGACTGGATGGTCACACTCAAAAGGGCTTAAAAACACGCCTTTTGTGAGTGAAAGCGTGGATTTAGGCGACCTGGAAGCATTGCCTGAGCGCTTGATTGCGTTGGAACCCGAAATCATCATTCATTGCGCGGCAATTGCCAATATCGACATTGCTGAGAAACACCCTGAGTTAACTCATCGTATTAATGCCGAAGTGCCGGGTGTGATTGCCAAAGTTGCTGGCGAGATTGACGCGCGGATGATTCACATTTCAACCGACGCGGTGTTTGATGGCACCAAGGGCAACTATAAGGAAGACGACCCGGTGAACCCACTCAACGCCTACGCGGTGAGCAAGCTGGCCGGAGAGCGTGCCGTGCTTGAAGCCAACCCTGATGCCGCGATTGCCCGGGTGGTCTTCTATGGCTGGACGATGAATGGCAGCCGCAGTTTGTCTGAGTTTTTTTATAACAATTTGAAGGCTGGCAATGCAATAAACGGCTTCACGGATATGCTCTTTAATCCCATGTACGTGCGGCACCTCGCTGAAACCCTGTTGGAAATGGCTGAAACCGATCTTTCGGGTCTTTGGCATACTTTTGGCAGGGATAGCTTGAGTAAATATGACTTTGGTGTCGCTTTGGCGGACGTTTTTGGCTTGGATTCGAGCTTGATTAAAGCCATATCTGCTAAAGATTTGGATCGCGACGCGGTTCGTTCACTTAACCTCAGCACCAACAGTGATAAGTTGGCAACCGCGCTGGGGCATCCCTTACCGGGGATAGCTGAGGGTTTGGTGGCACTCAAAGCTGACTTTGACCTGGGTTGGCCTGAAAAATTGGCTGCTTATAGGGCTTAAATCAATCAATAATAAGCCAACCTTTATGGAGGCATGATGGAAATTAAAATTGGAAATACGCTGATTGGCAAGAACCACCCCACTTATTTTGTGGCCGATATTGCCGCTAATCATGATGGCTCGTTGGAGCGTGCGATTGAACTCATTCGCTTGGCAGCTCAGGCTGGCGCAAACGCGGCCAAATTCCAAAACTTCAGGGGACCAGAAATCGTTTCAGATTATGGCTTTTCGCATATGGAGGGGCAGGTTTCACATCAAGCCAAATGGAAAAAGAGCGTCACCGAGGTCTATAATGATGCCTCGATCCCCTTTGAGTGGACGCCCTATCTAAAAGAAGCTTGTGACCGTCAGGGCATTGACTTTTTCTCCGCACCTTATGATTTTGAGGCGATTGACATGCTCGAGGAGTACGTGCCGGCGTATAAAATTGGTTCGGGCGACATTACCTGGATTGAAGCCTGTTTGCGCATTGCCAAAAAAGGCAAACCTGTGCTTTTGGCAACCGGTGCTTCGGATATCGGTGATGTTCAACGTGCGGTGGACGCTATTTTAGCGGTCAATCCGCAGCTGGTTTTAATGCAGTGCAACACCAATTACACTGCCGCGGATGGTAATTTTGACAACATCGATTTGCGCGTTTTGAAAACCTACCACAAAATGTGGCCAGAGTTGATTTTGGGTTTGAGCGATCATACCCATGGCCATGCCACAACGCTTGGTGCAGTGGCACTTGGCGCGCGGGTCGTCGAAAAACATTTCACTGATGACAATGACCGCGAGGGACCCGACCATGCTTTCGCGATGAACCCCGAAACCTGGGCTGATATGGTGCGCAATACCCGTCAGATGGAACGCGCTTTGGGTACAGGTAACAAACGCGTAACCGAAAACGAACAAGAAACCGTCATTGTGCAAAGACGTTGCTTGCGCGCGGCGCGTGATATCCAGGCTGGTGAGCTGATTGAACGTGAGATGCTTGCTGTGCTTCGTCCTGCCACACCTGGCGCGATTGCCCCTTATGAGATTGACCAGGTAGTGGGCATGCGTGCGCGGGTAGACCTAAAGCAGGGTCAGGACTTGCGCTGGACGCATTTGGAGTAAAGATGCGCATTTTATATTTCACACGATCTGACAGCGTGCACGACCAGCGCTTTATGGCCGCGCTCGCCGAAAGTGAACACGAGGCTTATGTGTTGCGGCTCTACGACGGGGACTTTAAGACCCCACAAGGTGTCACACCGCTTAGCTGGAAGGGCATTAAAGGTCCTTTGCGTCTGTGGCAAATCCCGACTTTGGTGCTTCGCTTGAAAAAGCTTTTGGAAGAGCTCAAGCCTGATTTGGTCCACGCTGGCCCCCTGCATGATTTGGCTTACCTGGTTGCCAAAACTGGCTATAAACCCTTGTTGAGCATGAGCTGGGGTTTTGATCTGATGCGAGATGTGAATATGGACGCCGGTATGGCCAGTCGTGCGCGATTTGCCTTGGCACATTCAAAAGCCTTAATCACCGACGCGCAATGTTCGGCGGATAAAGCTGTCGAATTGGGCTTTGATTCCGAGCGCATATGCATCTTCCCATGGGGAGTTGACATTGAAAAATTCTCGCCTCAAGCGGTTGTTGCCTCGGGAAAACGCTGGCGCGAAGCCCAAGACTTGCAAGACAAAACGGTTTTGCTCTGTTTGCGTTCTATGGAGCCTAATTATGGGGTAGATGTTTTGGCTAAAGCTTTTGCCATTGCAGCCAGCCAACAAGATGATTTACGACTCTTGTTGTTGGGCGATGGCAGTCAGCGTGGCGAGATTGAAAAGATTTTTAATGATGCCGGCGTAAGTGATAATGTTTACTTTGGGGGCCGGGTGCCAAACGCCGAGCTGGGTCTTTACTATGGCGCGGCGGATATTTATGTGACGCCCAGCCACGTGGACGGTTCGTCGGTTTCCTTGATGGAAGCGATGGCATGTGGCTTGCCCTCTTTGGTTTCAGATATTCCCGCGAACCTCGAATGGGTGCGCGATGGTGAGAACGGATGGGTTTTCCCAGACAATGACCATGAAAGCCTGGCAAAGATTTTGCCGAAATTGAAAAGTTATGATTGGCGCGCGATGGGTCACCAAGCCCGTTTGGACGCGCAAGAAAAGGCTAACTGGCATGAAAACAAGTTGAAATTGTTGGATTGCTATGCCTATGTTTACCAAAAAAGAGAAGAGGTGGAGCATGACTAAACGTTTGCTCATCCTATTAAGCGTATTGCTTCTACTATCAAGCAGTGCCTGCAATTTGTTAACTTCCAGAAAGCCCACACCCACACCTGAACCGCCACCTCCTGGCATGGAACGCTATTATGGTGAGGGAATGAGCATCATGTTGCCCCCCAGTTTTAAGGAACGCAACGTTCAAGAAGATTTGCCAGCGGTCATCGATACCATCAAGAAGTTTACTGGTGGAGAGGATGGCTTGCTGAGTGGCTTATTGGATAACATTGAAAAAAATGTTGCCTGGTGGGGTTGGGATTCAGAAACGCTCGAAGAAAGCCCTTTGTACCTCTTGGTCATCAAGAATAAAGCCTTGAATAGTATCCCGTTAACCGCAACAGCGATTGGTTTGGAGCGTCTTTTAAACAATGAAGAAGCCCAGGTGGAACAATCCACAGTGCATTTGGGCGGCCGCTCGATGGTGCGCTTTAAGTTTGTGAAGGGTGAAGTCGCTTGGGTTGCTTATGCCTTCAAGGAGCAAGGACATCTTTGGCTCAGTTTGTTTATTTTTACACCTGAAGGTTTGATTGGCGCTCAATCGAGTTTTGATTCCAGTATGGGCACGATTACGATTGACCCTGAGCAAAGTGAGGCTAACTAGGCTTATGACCAGGGAGGTTCAAACTGGGAAACCAGTAGTTGCAATCATACAGGCGCGGATGAGTTCCAGTCGCTTGCCTGGCAAAGCGATGCTTCCGATTGCCGGTGTGCCAATGCTCAAGCGGGTGATCGACCGTGTGCGCCGGGCTCAGTGGGTGGATCGGGTTGTGGTTGCCACAACGACCGACCCCAGTGATGAGGCGATTGCGGAAGCTTGCGCTAAATGGCAGGTAGAATGTTTCCGTGGCGACTTGTTTGATGTGCTCGATCGATATTACCAAGCTGCTATGACATATGGCGCAAAAACGATCGTGCGGATTACGGCTGACTGTCCGATGATAGACCCAGAAGGGATCGACCGAGTGATTGAGCGCTTTTTTGAAGCGGGTTGTGACTTTGTAGCCAACCGCTTGCCTCCACCGCTCAAACGCACAACGCCAATTGGTATGGATACTGAGGTGTGTCGCTTTGAAGCATTAGAGCAGGCCTGGCAAAATGCTACCCTAAGTTTTGAACGCGAGCATGTCATGCCCTGGCTGTATGAAGAAGCTGGTCGCGCAAAAGTCTGTGTGGTGGATGACCCGCGCGATATCGGCCATCTGCGTTTTACCGTGGACACACCAGCTGATTTGGCATTGGCTGAGCAAGTTTTTACTTTTTTTGGCAAGAACGATCATTTCACTTTGGATGAATTGCTTCAGGCAAACGCAGACCATCCGGAGTGGCAGGACTCTCTCAAAGACGTCAAACACAAAAGTTTTTTAGACACTGACCAACGCGCCTTGCAAGACAAGGATGCTTTGATGAAAGGTGAGCATGACTAATACTACAGAAAAACTGCAATGCCTCTTGTGTGGCAGCGAGAAGACTAAAAAATATCAGATTGTGGAGAGTTTTGGCCATCCGGTCAGTTATTACTTGTGTCGCAATTGTGGTTTTGTGTTTCAAAATGAGGCGGAAACCATCGCAAGCGATGCCGAATTTTACGAAGAGCAGTACCGCAAGCTTTACCAATCCAGTGAAGAGCCGACGGCAAAGGATTTGCGTCAACAAACGAAACGGGCCTTTGAGCAGAGCCGTTTTTTGCGTTCCGTTCACTTTTCACCTAAAAACATCTTGGATATAGGCGCTTCATCCGGTTTACTTTTAGACACACTTCGTCAGGAATTTGGCGCTGAAGTGACCGGCGTCGAACCCGGCAATGCTTATCGTGCCTTGGCAGAATCACGAGATATCCCAATGTTCAGTTCCATAGAAAGCCTGTGTGAAACCAATCACAAACGCTTTGACTTGGTCACCATGATGCATGTTTTGGAACACTTGCCAGAGCCGCTGGAAACACTACGCAAGATTCGTCGGGAACTGCTCGCCAGTGATGGCGCTTTGCTCGTTGAGGTGCCCAATTTTTACGCACATGATTCATTTGAGTTAGCGCATTTGAGCTGCTTTACACCGCACAGTTTGCAAGAAATCTTGCGCTTGGCAGGCTTTAAAGTGCAAACTTTCCGCAAACATGGAAAGCCAAGGTCCAAAACCCTCAATTTATATATCGCCGCCTTGGCAAGACCCATGCTAGAAGAACCGGAAGATCAAAAAGTACGGGCAGAAAATTGCGTGCCGTTGAAAAGAAGTCTGGCTATGTTGTGGCGTAAAGTGATTACCCGCATAAAACCAAAAGACACCTGGTTGGAGGCATAAACAAATGGCGCTCTTAACCCTTTTTACGACACCTAAACCCTTCAAAGATCCTCATATCATTACCATCCAGCGTAATGCTTTAAAATCTTGGAAGGCATTGGGTGATGAAGTTGAAGTTGTTTTGATTGGTGATGAGATCGGCATGGCTGAGGTTTGTGAGGAATTTGGGTTCATTCATCGCCCTGAAGCACGTGTCAATACCCAAGGCACCCCATTGATTAGCTCTATTTTTGACTTGGGCAGACGTGAAAACGACAGCCCCTTTTTGGCTTATGTCAATACCGATATTATTTTATTTCCTGATTTTATTGAAACACTAAAAACAGTCCGTGAAAAGTACAAGACTTTTTTGATGGTTGGCCAACGCTATGATTTGGACATCACTGAAGCATTAAGCTTTGAAGAGGGCTGGCAAACGACCTTGTTGAACCGTGCGAAAACCGAAGGTGAGCGTCACGCACGGGCGGGAAGCGATTATTTCATTTTTCCACGGGCTTGTTTTCAGGATATACCCGACTTTAGCGTAGGTCGTGCCGGGTGGGACAACTGGATGATCTATAAAGGCCGTCGCGAAAAGTGGACGGTTGTGGATTGCAGTGACGCAATTGACATTATTCATCAAAATCATGATTACAGCCATCTGCCAGGCGGGCAAATTCACTATCGCCAACCTGAAACCGGCGTAAACATTCGACTTGCAGGTGGGCGGCGTACCATTTTTGACCTTGACGATTCGGCGGTACGCTTAGTGGATGGCGTATTTTTGCCTATGCCGCGTAGTCGGCAACGTTTTATTCGTGAACTCATTCATTGGCCTTTATTGAACCTGGGTTGGTATGGTGCCAGTCAGGCTTTATTTAAGCTCATTAAGCCCGAACAAGCCAAGCGTGAAGCTGAACGTCAAAAGGAAATGGATGCCGCATTGGCAGCTGTGGAAGCAAGTCAGGAAATCATACCCACTGATAAAAAGAATGGAGGCAACTAATGCCCCGATTTGGCATTAACCCATCCCGCGGAAAGAACCTCGACTTTGAGCCACCGCGCGTTACTGTCGCAGTGCTTACCTTTGTGCCTAATTTGACGGGTTACTTTCAGCATCGTTTGGATGTTACCAAGCTGACTTTGCAAAGCATCCTCAAAAATACCACAGGTGCGTTTGAGCTCTTGGTCTTTGACAATGGCTCTTGCCCTGAATTGGTCGACTATCTCAAAAGTTTGCAAATGGATGGCCACATTGATACCTTGGTGCTTTCTAACCACAATGTGGGAAAGCTCAACGCCCTTTGGCGAATCGGTCAGTTGGCGATGGGCGAGGTGATTGCCTATACAGATGATGATGTCTACCATCTGCCGGGATGGTTGGATGCGCATTTGGCGCTTTTGGACGGCTACCCCAATGTTGGCGCGGTGACCGGTTTTTATATCAAACAACGCGTCAATATGAGCAGTGACACGACATTGAAATGGGCGGATGAGCTTGAAGCAAGCCACCCTGATGCCGTGAACCGTGGACAACTCATCCCGCGTAAGTGGGAAGAAGAATATATGGATAACTCCGGTCGCAGTGAAGAGCGCTACCAAGGCGAAATCGCTGGATTGGAAGATATTGTCGTGACCTATAAAGGTCTCAAGGCTTGGGTTTCGGCGCATCATTTTCAGGTGCTTTTGCCTAAAAAGGTTTTGCTGGAAACACTCTCTGAAATGCTTGAGGATGGTTGGAGCAATAAGATGATGGGCCGCATGGTCGAGATGGATGATCGCATTGACGCTAAAGGTTATTTGCGCCTGACGACTTATGAGCAGACGATGCGTCTTTTGGGCAACGCGATTGATGATGAAGTCAGCGCTTTGGCAGCTCGCGATGGTATCGAAACACGTGCTGCCGTGCGTGACAGTCAGCCAAATGTGCAGGCAAAAGGGATTTGGCGCTTGCCCAAAGTGCGTGGTTTGGCGGACCGCATCACCAATTGGCTTTACCAAAAAGTGCATGGTGGAGGCGAATAAATGAAAATCCTCATTGCTGGCCTTGGTTCCATTGGCAGACGCCATTTACGTAATTTGTTGACTTTGGGTATTAAAGACATCATCCTGTTTCGTAGTGGTAAAGCAACTTTGGATGGCGATGAACTTGCGCCTTATAAAACCTATCACGATTTGGATGAGGCTTTGTTGGAACAACCAGATGGTGTGGTTGTTTCAAACCCAAGCGCGTTGCACTTGCCCGTGGCTTTGAAGTCCGCGAAAGCAGGTGCTAATTTACTCGTTGAAAAGCCCGTATCGGATAGCCTGGATGGCTTGGATGACTTGCAAATCGCGCTAGACAGCCAAAAGAAACGCGCCATGGTTGGTTTTCATTTTCGATTTCATCCTGTTTTGCAGGAAATTAAAGCGCTGTTAAGCTCAGGTGAGATGGGAAAAGTGCTTTACGCGCGCCAACATTGGGGCGAATATTTGCCCGATTGGCATCCCTGGGAGGACTATCGCCGCAGTTATGCTGCACGCGCAGATCTTGGTGGCGGTGTGGTTAACACACTATCGCATCCTTTTGATTATTTGCGTTGGTTGCTTGGCGATCTTGAGTCACTTAGCGCGCACTGTGCGCATGTGAGCCAGCTTGAAATGGACGTAGAAGATCATGCTGACGTGCATTTGACCTTTGCCAATGGTGCGAGGGGGCATGTGCACCTTGATTATTATCAAAAACCGCCATCCCATACATTAGAAGTGACCTGTGAAAAAGGGCGAATTTTGTGGGATAACGCCGATGGATGTGCCACCATTCTTTTTGCGGATGGCCGACCCGCCAAACAACACATACCGCCTGAAAACTTTGAGCGTAACGATATGTTTTTGGATGAAATGCGCGCTTTCCTGCGTTTGTGTGCTGGCGAGGACATGGATTATTGCAGTTTGCAAGATGGCATTCGTGCGCAAGAAATCGTGGAAGCCGTCAAACGCTCCAGCGAGGCGGGCGGCTGTGCTATCCCCTTAGAGTGGTAGAATCTGAAGGATAATGATGACAGAAAAAACAGTATTAGACAAATTTAGCATGCAAGGCAAAACTGCTTTAGTGACCGGTGGATCAGGGCTTTTGGGTAAGCGTTTTACGCTCGCCTTAGCCCAGGCGGGCGCTAATGTGGTGGTTGCGGATCTCAACTTGGATGCCGCTCAAGCCCACGCGGAAGCCTTGACCCAAAAAGGCTATCGCGCGCATGCTATTGCCCTGAATGTGACCGATCCAGAATCCTGCCAACAGGTTGTGGCCGAAACGCGACAGCTTTTTGGCGGTTTGGATGCTTTGGTTAACAGCGCCGCGATGGACCCTAAATTTGACCCACAAAACATGGGTAAGCAAAATAAGAACGCTTTTGAACATTATTCGCCCGAAGCCTGGCGCTTTACTTTGGATATTAACTTAACCGGTATGTTTCTCGCTACCCAAGCGGCCGTTCCTGCGATGTTGGAGGCGGGACGCGGCGTAATCGTGAATATTTGCTCAACCTATGGCTTAAATGGTCCAGATCAACGCATCTATCCAGAGGTGGATGGCCAGGTGCTTTACAAGCCGGGCGATTATTCAGTCGCCAAGGCGGGGGTTCTCGGGTTCACGCGCTATCTGGCAGCTTACTATGCCGGGAAGAACATTCGCGTCAATGCCTTGACTCCTGGTGGTGTTTTTAATTACCACAACCAAACATTTGCGGATAATTATGCTTCCAAAACAATCATGGGACGCATGGCACATATTGATGAAATGGATGCCGCCATGCTCTTCTTGTGTTCGGATGCCAGTAGTTATATGACCGGCAGTAATTTGGTGGTCGATGGAGGATGGACAGCATGGTAAAAAAGCCTGAAGTCTTAGCCATTATTCCCGCACGGGGCGGCTCCAAGGGTATTCCCGGGAAGAACATCAAATCTTTCGCGGGTTATCCTCTTATCGCGTATAGCATTCTGGCCGGTTTACGTGCTAAGTCGGTGACACGTGTGATTGTCTCAACCGATGATGAGGAAATTGCGCACGTGGCTCGGGAATGGGGCGCGGAACTGCCTTTTATGCGTCCCGCAGAATTGGCACAGGATAAAACCACCGATTATCCAGTGATGCGCCACGCGCTGGACTGGTTGAAAGAAAATGAAGGCTATCAACCAGATATAGTGCTTCAGTTACGCCCGACTTCACCGGTGCGACCGCTTAATCTGCTTGATCAGGCCGTGCAAACTTTGCTTGACCATCCCGAAGCAGACTGTGTGCGCGGTGTCGTGCCTAGTGGACAAAACCCTTTTAAGATGTGGTCTGTTGATGAAAGCAGTGGCGCGATGAAGCCTTTGTTGCAGGTTGAAGGCATTGAGGAGCCATACAACGCCCCACGCCAAATTCTCCCTGCTACGTTTTGGCAAACCGGGCATATTGATGCCATTTGCCTTGAAACCATTATGAAAAAGCAATCGCTGACTGGTGATGTGCTCTACCCTATCCATATCGACCCAAAATTTACCGTGGATATTGACCTGCCGCGCGATTGGCCTGGCGCGGAAGCAACGCTCAAAGCTTTGACTGGTGAGGTGGTTGACCCTGCCAGTAATCGCCGCACTTTTCCTAAACAAGCTAAGTTTTTGGTGATGGATTTTGACGGCGTGTTTACTGACAACCGTGTCATTGTTGATCAAAATGGGGTTGAAAGCGTGCGCGCGGACCGATCAGATGGGCTTGGTTTTGGCTTGTTGAAAGCGCAAACGCCCGTGGAATGTTTGATTATCTCAAAAGAGCGCAATCCTGTCGTTGCCCAGCGTGCGGCTAAACTTGGCATCCCTGTTTTGCAGGCTGTGGATGATAAAGCGACGGCATTGAAAAAGGTCATGCAAGAGCGGAAAGTTTCTCAGGAAGAGACGATTTTTGTTGGGAATGATGTGAACGATTTGCCGGCATTGCCCATTGCAGGTTTTTTCGTTGCTCCTGCCGATTCACATCCTGAGGTTTTGCGACGCGCGGACCTGGTTTTAGAGAATAAAGGCGGGCGTGGTGCCTTGCGGGAGCTGTGTGATTTGCTCATCGCGATATGGCAAAAGCCTGAAGAATAGATGGAGTTATTATGACAAGAGAAGTAGTTATTGGAAACGCGAAGATTGGTGCGGGGAATCCAACTTATGTGATTGGTGAAATTGGTATCAATCACAACGGGGATATCGAGATTGCCAAACAACTGATGTTGGCTGCCAAACAAGGTGGCATGGATGCGGTGAAGTTCCAAAAGCGCACGCCCGAAATTTGTGTGCCCGAACATCAACGCGGTCAGATGCGCGATACGCCTTGGGGTTACATCACCTATATGGATTATCGCTACAAAACCGAATTTGGCGAAGCCGAATATGCCGAAATCAATCGTTATGCCAAGGAAATTGGCATCACCTGGTTTGCTTCGGAATGGGATATTCCCTCGGTTGAGTTTATCGAGAAGTTTGATCCCGCCGCGCATAAAGTGCCCAGCGCTTTGATTACCGATAAGGATCTTTTGCGTGCTTATAAAGCAACAGGTAAGCCGATTATTATTTCGACGGGCATGTCTACCATGGAAGAAATTCAAACGGCTGTGGATATCCTGGGTTTGGAGAACCTGATTATTTGCCACACTACCAGCAGCTATCCCTGCCCACCAGAGGAACTCAACTTGCGCATGATCCCCAAGCTTCAAGCGCTTTATAATTGCCCGATTGGTTACAGCGGCCATGAGGTCGGATTGGTGACCACGGCTGTGGCGGTGGCGATGGGTGCCTGTTTGGTGGAACGCCACATCACGCTAGACCGTGCCATGTGGGGTTCGGACCAATCTGCCTCTGTGGAACCTCAAGGGATAACCCGATTAGTCAAATACATTCGTGTGACCGAGCGGTCACTTGGGGATGGTGTGAAGAAAGTCTACGATAGCGAGAAATCTTCAATGAGTAAACTAAGGCGGTATTCATAATTTATGATCAAAGAAGGTTTGTTTAGAAGAGTACGAGATCGTTTGGGCTTAAGCCTGACGACAAAGGCTAACAACACGCGAATCGAGGCGATTTCAAAAGACGTCGCCAAGCACAAAAAAGACAGCCAGGGCAAACCGGTTTTGTTTTTCAATGCCAGCACGCGCCTTTCGCGCGTGAGTTTGAACGCGGCTTTCTCGCGTTTAGTGGCTTGGTCTTTGGAATTGCAAGGAATCCCAGTAATGCACATGGTGTGCCATAAAGGCTTGAGACCTTGTGTCTTGGGAACCAATCGAAAAGATAAGCTGCTTCGTCCCCCATGCCATGCTTGCGTTTTGCAATCTGATGTTTTGTTTGATTCGGAACAAAGCATTCCTTTTACATTCGATGAAGACCCCGTCTTAGAAAGCGTACTTGAGGGGCTTGGCTTAGAGGACCTGTATACATTTGAGCATTTGGATATCCCTTTGGGGGCTTTGGTTTTGCCGGCAGTGCGCTGGATCTTGCGCAGACATCATCTGGAAGAAGATGAAATGACCTTGCTTATTTACAAAGCCTACATACGCTCGGCTTGGTCTTTTAGCCAACATTTTGAAAAAGCTTTGGTCGATTTGGAGCCTCAGGCATTGGTGCTCTTCAATGGGGTGACTTACCCGGAAGGTTTGGCGAAATGGCTGGCTCAACGGCGAGGTATTCGTGTAATCAGCCATGAAGTAGGGCTTCAACCGATGAGTGGCTATTTTACCGAGGGCGATGCCACGGCTTATGACCTGGATATTCCAGAAGACTTCGTGCTCAATGAAGAACAGAACGCACGCCTCGATGACTATCTAAAAAAGCGCTTTCAAGGCGACTTTTTCATGGCTGGTGTGCAATTTTGGCCTGAGATGAGCCAACTGAGCCCCGAATTCTTGGCGAAAGCCAAGGCATTTAAGCAAGTTGTGCCCATTTTTACAAACGTAATCTTTGACACAAGTCAGGTTCATGCCAACCTCATTTTTGAGCACATGTTTGCTTGGCTGGATTATGTATTTGAGGTGGCAAAGGCCAATCCGGATACGCTTTTTGTGTTTCGTGCTCACCCGGATGAATCGCGTGAGGGTAAAGCCAGCGAGGAATCGGTTTCCGATTGGGCAAAAGCACGGGACATTACTCAATTGAATAATGTGCTTTTTGTGCCACCCGGCGAGTACATCAACTCTTATGACCTGATTCGTATGGCAAAGTTTGTGATGATTTATAACTCGACGATCGGCATGGAAGCTTCCATTTTGGGCGCGACAGTTTTGTCAGCAGGCAAGGCGCGTTTTACGGCATCGAATGTGGTGCATTTCCCCGATGGTTTTGACGCTTATGAAAAAACCTTGCAAGACTTTTTGAGTGCAGAGCGTTTAAGCGCACCCAAGGAACACCGCGAGAATGCACGCCGTTTCTTGTATTATCAACTTTACCGCTCCTCATTGCCATTTGCCGCTTTTCTTGATGCGGATAAGTATTGGCCTGGTTATGTCAATTTTAAAGAATTTGAGTGGCAAGCGCTTTTGCCCGAAAATGCACCAGCCATGGCAACGTTTATAGAAGGACTGCTGAATGGTGGTGACTACATGCTCAAGGAGGATGCCCAATGAGTCTGGAGAAAATTGTTGCATTAGTGCCCATGCGCCATGATTCGGTGCGTGTGGTGGGCAAAAATTACCGCCCTATCTGCGGCAAACCACTCTACGCGCATATCATTGAGACGCTTTTGGCTTGCCCTGAAATTGATGATATTTTGGTGGATACCGATTCGCCGGTTGTCCTGGAAGGTTTGGAACGAAATTATCCGTCAGTAAAGCGCTTATTAAGACCTGAGCATATGCGTGCTGATACGCTGCCGATGAATGAGATACTTATCTATGATACCGGCCAAATCGAAGCCGACCTTTATCTGCAAACGCATAGCACGAACCCGCTTTTGAAACCGGAAACGATTTCAAAAGCGATTAACCAACTGCGTGCAAGCTGGCCAGAATATGATTCATTGTTTGGAGTTACGCGCCTGCAAACCCGTTTGTGGGATGCTAACACGCAAGCCGTCAATCACGACCCCAATGTTTTACTGCGCACCCAAGACCTACCTCCTATCTATGAAGAAAACTCCTGTATCTATCTCTTTACACGGGGTAATCTTTTGGCACGCTCCAACCGCATTGGCTATCACCCGATGATGTTTGAAATTGACGCGGAAGAAGCCTGGGATATCGATGAAGAGATTGATTTTAGCGTGGCAGAAGCACTTTTGACGCACCGTTTGGCTAAAAGTGAGGAAAAATGAAAACCGTATTGATTACTGCACCTTATATGTTGCCATTTATGCATCGTTTTACGCCCATTTTGGAAAGTTTTGGCTTGAAAGTCGTCGTGCCGGAGGTTCTTGAACGTCTTGAAGCCGAAGATCTTTTGCAATTCGCTGGTCAATTTGACGGCACGATTTGTGGAGACGATCGCTATACGCCCGAAGTCATCGCGGCTTGTGTCCCGCGCCTCAAAGTGATCGCCAAATGGGGCACGGGTATTGATGCTATCGACCAAGAGGCTGCCGCTGAGCATGGCGTTAAAGTCATGAACACGCCAAACGCCTTTACTGTACCGGTTTCTGAGAGTGTGCTAACCGCGATTTTGTGCTTCGCACGCAATGTGCCATGGATGGATAAAGCCATGAAAACCGGCGAGTGGAAGAAAATCAACGGACACACGCTTAGTGAGAGTACCGTTGGCGTGATTGGCGTAGGTAATATCGGCAAGGCGGTTCTGCGACGGGTGCGACCCTTTGGCGCCAAGCTTTATGGATATGATATTGTGGATATCGCACCGGACTTTGTTTTGGAAAACAACGTTGAAATGACTGATTTGCGCACATTGCTGGAAAAATCAGATTACGTGTGTTTGTGTCCTTCTTTGACCCCAAGCTCACGAAAAATCATGAATGCTGAAACACTATCCTGGATGAAACCGACAGCCGTTTTGGTGAACGCCTCTCGTGGACCAGTGGTAGACGAGCCGGCATTGATTGAAGCCTTGCAGGCTGGAAAACTGCGTGGTGCGGCATTGGACGTATTCGAGTTCGAGCCCTTGCCTAAAGACAGCCCTTTGATGCAGATGGATAATGTTTTGCTTTCCCCACACAACACCAACAGCAGCCCTTTTTATTGGGAGCGCGTGCATTGGAACTCTATCCGCAATCTCTTGATTGGTCTGGACATCCCTGTGGGCGATCTTGAGAGTTTAAAGGCGCTGGAAAAATAAGACCAGTTAACTTAACTGATAGGAATAATAGCGTAAGAATAAGAAAGTAAGGCGATATGAACAGCGAAAAAGAGAAAGTAGCCCTTGTTACTGGTGCTTCGGGTGGAATAGGCAGAGCCACTGTTCTGGCTTTTGCGGAACGAGGCTATAAAGTGATTGGTATCGGTCGACGCAAAGCAACTGCCGATTTTCCAGAAGTTGGGCTGTATATCCAAGCCGATCTTTCGAAAGCTAAATCGATTGGTAGAATATTTGAACAAGTCAGCGTGTTTACCGAACAGTTGGATGTCTTGGTCAACAATGCAGCTTATCAGGTCACCAAACCTTTGCTCGAAACCAGCCTTGAAGAATGGGACGCTGTGATGGCGACCAATTTGCGCGCGGCGTTTTTAATGGCGCAACAAGCGCACCCCTTGTTGAAGGCTTGTGGTGGCGCGATCGTCAACGTGGCTTCGGTGCATGCCGTGGCGACGTCTGCCAATATTGCCGCTTATGCTGCCAGCAAAGGTGGACTTTTGGCTTTGACACGCGCGATGGCGATTGAATTTGCCCCAGATGAGATACGTGTCAACGCGGTTTTACCTGGCGCAGTGGATACGCCCATGTTGCGTGCGGGGATGACCCGTGGGCGTGAGGGTGAATTGCCCGAAGAAGCCCAAATGGCAGCTTTGGCAGCCAAGACGGTCAATGGTCGCATTGGTCAGCCTGATGAAATTGCCTCTGCAATTTGCTTTTTAGCGGATAACACGCAATCTGGTTTTATGACCGGCCAAAGCATCATCGTGGATGGTGGTGCGACTTGTCGTCTTTCAACGGAATAAAACTGGCTATAGAAAAGGCCTTAAAGGCTATGATAAAATGAAGAGAGACATCACAAGGAGTTAGTATGAAAATTCATGTGGAACCTGACTTTTCGCGCGATGAACAAATCGCGGGATTGATTGAACAAATCAGCGCCTATATCGAGCAATATCACCATGGCACTGTGAGTTTGGTGGCTATCGAAGGTGACGTGGTCAAGGTGCGCTTGGGTGGCGCATGCCAGGATTGTCATCTTAGTGAACAGACTTTGCAAGGCTGGGTGGCTGGCACGATTCGCCAGTTCTTCCCTGAAATTAGCTTAGAAGCGATACACTAAATCTGAAGTTTATCCAAAAAACTTTAAGAGCCATGCGCTTATATTTGCTTGCGTGGCAATGATGCATTAGAGGGCGTTCAAGCCTTCTAATTTGTTTAAAAAGTCTGGTTGGTTGAGTTCTAGCCAGGCTTCATCGAACCAAGTGGGCAACTTTTCACGTTGAGCACCCATCACAACACTGGTAATCGGCGCAAGCACATCAAAAAGAGCCGCTTCAACAGGGTCAACCGGACCATAAGCCTGGCAAAAAGCCTGGCTCGCTCTTGGGCTTAGTGAGGCGCACACGTTAGCGACATCCATCGCCGGAAAACCAATGCCCAATAGGTTGTAATCAAACATTAGCGCGCGCTTTTCATCCCGTGAAACAGCCAGGTTGACGTAGTAAAAGTCGTTAAAGGTCAGCGTCTTGGGGATTTGTTTTATGTGTTGCTCGATAAGGTCTGTTTTATCTTCGATCAACTTCCAAATGTGGGCAGCCTGGGAGTTGGTACGGGTTTTGACCAGGGCGATGCCTTCGGGATTGAAACTGTTTAATTCGGAATACCACTGGAGAGAAGAATCGTTCGCCAAGGCTTGGCCTTTGGCGTGCAGTTGAAGATACCAATAAGCCAACGTGTGGGCAATACCAGGGGAATCCATATCTTCTTTGGTGCCCAAACGCCATTCCGGACTAAAGTTGAGATCTTCCATCAACAAGGCTTTATCTGTCCAGGCAATGAGAGGAATGGTTGGCACACCGATCGACTTGAGTTGTTCATAATGCAAAATCTCTCGTCGGTAGCTCACATTCTCGAAGTATTTCAGCACACAAGGCTCATCTTTTTGGCTCTTCACGCTAAATAAGAAGATGCCGTCTTTTTCCCGCATGAGGGTTAGGGAAGTGGCGTCAACTTGCAGTTTTTCGAGTTCTTGGGAAAGGGTCTCTTGTGTCATGGCTTTCCTGGATGTTTTGCTGAGCTTATTATAAAGCAAACGCCTGGTTCCAAACGGAACCAGGCGTTAAAGCCTTATGCTATTAATCAATTGTATTTGCGGCTACTCACGGTAGCGTTATATTAGCCTCACCAACCTCGCTTGGGTTGTGGTTTGACCAGACAAGCTTCCAAAGTGATTTCGAGATTTAGCGCGCGGGAAACCGGGCAAGCCATCTTGGTGGCTTCGGCGATTTCCAGGAAGACTTCTGGGTCAATATCGGGCACCTGGGCTTTGCAGTCCAAATGGCTGCTCACGATGGTGGGTTTGCCATCGATAAAGCGCAGGCTGACCTTGGCGCTAACTTCCACTTTTTCAACGGTGAAGCCTTTGCTGGCGATTTCATTGCTGAGGGCCATCGCATAACAGCCGGCATGCGCGGCGGCGATGAGTTCTTCGGGGTTGCTGCCTTTGCCCTCTTCGAAACGAGAGCTAAAGCTATAGGGCATCTGGGTGCCGGCAAGTTCAACTTCGCCCTTGCCCTCTTTCAGATTGCCTTGCCAAATTGCGGTTGCGGTTCTATCTGCCATAATAATCTCCTTTTGTTTTTAATATCCCACACTTGATGCCTTGGTACAAGGCATTGTACATTGAAAAAGGCTTTTGGAGGATAAGAGAAAGATAAAAATAGTTAAAAACATCACAAATTGCAACGAAACACGCCATTATCGTTTTATCGTTTCTTTCGTTTTGCAACGTAAACCGAACCGGAAAACAGGACACCGGAACGAAGGGTAGGTTTGTGCGCATGGTCATGGGACGTATGCGCGAACAAGAAGAATAGGGATTTAAGAATAATGATATTCCGTCGAGGTCGCCGGCGTGAACCCCAATCGTGTTCAAGTCTGGTCCCCTGACCAGACTTATTGAGATACGAATGCTTGTATGCCTTGCTGTGAATAGTGACAAAAACAAGAATAAAAGGCAAAGAACAGGGGGCGATAATGTAGGAGAAGGATTATAGTGGTTTGGCGAGGACGCCAAACCGAACGGTAGATTTGTGCACTTGGTCATGGGACGCATGCGCGAACAAGAAGAAGAGGACATCAATCTGACCCCTTAAAAACAACCTGGTGGGTTTTGCCCACCAGGTTGATTAGCTAAATGCTATCTGTACGGAAAATTGGAAATTAGATCCAACCGCGCAGTTTCATCGCACGCACGACTTTGTCGATGGCGACCATGTAGGCTGCGTCGCGCATGTAGACTTTCTTGTCGAGGGCCATGCCCAAAACGGAAGCGAAAGCCTGGGACATTTTGTAGTCCAATTTTTCGAGCACGTCTTCGCGTGACCAGTAGAAGTTCTGGTCGTTCTGGACGCCTTCGAAGTAAGAAACGGTCACGCCACCAGCATTGCAGAGGAAGTCGGGAACGAGGAAGATGCCGCGTTCGGCCAGGACTTTGTCAGCTTCGGGGGTGGTGGGGCCATTGGCGGCTTCAGCAACCATCTTGACGTTAGCGTGGATTTGATGCACGGTCTCGCCAGTGATTTGGCCTTCGAGCGCAGCGGGGACAACCACGTCCACGTCTTTGCCGAGCCAGGCGTTGCCATCTTCGATGGAATAGCCAGCTTCTTTAGCTTTGGCTTTGTCGATGGTGCCATATTGGTCGGTGATGCTCTTCAGGAATTCAGCGTCAATGCCGTCTTCTTTATAGAAGGTGTAGGATTTCTTGTCATCGCGGTCCCAGCAGGAAACACAAACGACGATACCGCCAACGTACTTGCCATAACCGAGGGCAACGTATTGACCAACGTTACCGAAACCCTGGAGGGCGGCTTTGGTCTTGGTGGGGTCGATGCCGAGGTGTTTCATGGCTTCGCGGATGTTGATGCAGACACCAAAACCGGTGGCTTCGGTGCGGGCTTCTGAGCCACCACCACCGAGGGGTTTACCGGTGATGACGCCAGGAGTGTATTTGCCAACGATGGCGGAATATTCGTCCATCATCCAGCCCATCATTTGAGCGTTGGTGCCAACGTCGGGAGCGGGCACGTCTTGGCGGGGGCCAAGTTCTTTCCAGAGTGCGCGCATGTAACCGCGAACGAGGCGTTGTTTTTCGCCATCAGAGAGTGTGGAGGGGTCAACATCCACGCCACCTTTACCACCACCGAGGGGGATATCAGCAACGGCTGTTTTCCAGGTCATCCACATGGCCAGAGCGTTAACGGTGTCAATGGTTTCGCCAGCAGCGAAGCGGATGCCACCTTTGTTGGGGCCGCGAACGTCGTTGTGTTGCACGCGGAAGCCGGTGAAGACACGCAGGGTGCCGTCGTCCATGCGAACGGGAATGCGAACGGTGAATTGGCGCATTGGCCAGCGCAACATTTCGCGGATATCTTGGCCCAGTTCGAGTTGATCAGCAACTTTGTCGAATTGAGCTTGTGCCATAGTAAAAGCATTGGTGTTTTCTGACATTAATTAGTCTCCTTTGTGGGGTATGGTTTTGAAATAGAAAGACTGGTACGCAAAATAGAGCACCAGCCTGTATATACACATTTAGTTGAGAAGGTTTTTGGTCCCATATCTCCTCGATCGTTACCTGTTAACCATATCTCAATTTGTCATATTAATCAACTATTTAGCCCAGTTTCTTGACGTAACGGGCGATTCGCTCGAGCGCTTTCTCGATTTGCTCATAAGAAGTAGCATAAGAAGCGCGTGCGAAGCCGATTCCAGCCGCGCCGAAAGAATCACCGGGCACGATCACGACGCCTTCTTGCTTGAGCAGACCCATGCAAAAGTCGTCATCAGACAGGCCAAATCCGCTGATTTTCGGGAAGCAGTAAAAAGCGCCCTTGGGCTCAAAAGTTGGCATGCCCAGCTCATTGAAGCCAGCAACGATCAGCTTACGGCGGCGGTCATATTCTTCGACCATGGCTTGCACAAATGGTTCGCCAACGCGTAAAGCCTCAAGACCAGCGAGTTGCGCCATAATCGGTGCGCACATCACAGAGAATTGGTGCACACGCACCATCGCGCTGATGATGTCTTTGTGACCACAGGCATAACCCAAGCGCCAACCGGTCATGGCATAGGACTTGGACCAGCCACCCAGGAGGATGGTGCGGTCTTTCATACCGGGCAAAGATGAGAAGCAAACATGCTCCTGACCGTAAACCAAACGGTCATAAACCTCGTCTGCGATGACCAGGAAGTTGTGTTTTTGGGCGAGTTCGGCAATCTGGAGCAAGGTTTCGCGGCTTGCCACAGCGCCGGTGGGGTTGTTGGGGTAGGTGAGGATGATGGCTTTGGTTTTTTCGGTCACCGCGGCAGCGATATCCTCAATGGTTGGCACGAAGAGGTTTTCTTCGAAAGTAGGCACTTCAACAATCACGCCACCTGCCAGTTTTACTTCAGGTTCGTAAGAAACGAAAGCGGGTGTGGGGACGATGACCTCATCGCCGGGTTGCAGGATAGCGGTGCAGGTCAGGTATAGCGCTTCGGACACACCAACGGTGATGATGATTTCGTTGGGTTCGTAGTGAACCTTGTGAAGCCGGTTGAGGTGCGCGCCTAGTTCTTCGCGCAGTTCCAACAGGCCCAGGTTGGCGGTGTAGTGCGTGGCGCCGGATTGCAAGGCGCGGATACCCGCTTGTACGATGGGTTCGGGCGTGGTGAAATCGGGCTCACCAAGGCCCAAAGAGATGATATCGTCCATCGTGGCGGCGATATCAAAATATTTCCGGATTCCGGATGGTTTTAGACTCGTAACGCGTGGGTTAATGAATTCAAGCATTGAATCTCCTTCGCTAATTTATTTTCAATGGTTTATGAGCTTGCCCAGGAATTGTCACCCAGGTTAAATTTACCGCTCATCTTATTGATAACACAATCATAGCCTATCAGTGAGGCATCCAAATGCGAGTGGCTGACATGCGCGCCAGGGCTGAGGATGGAGTCACGGATGGAGCTGTTTTGCACGACACAATTGGCACCAATCGAGCTAAATGGCCCGATGATTGAGCCACTCACCCGCGCTTCGGGGTGGATGTAAACGGGCGGGATGATGATGCTGTCCTCTAATGTGATGCCGTCTTTCATGTTGTCACGGCCATGTTCCAAGAGATGGCGATTGGTGTCGAGCAGGGCTTCGGAAGTGCCGGCGTCCAACCAGGTGCCAACCTGCTCCACACGCATTTTCGCGCCGTCTTCAAGCAGGAGGTTCAGCGCGTCCACCAGGAAGTATTCCCCTTTGAGGGCAATGTTTTGCGCCATTTGATCTTTAATCGCCTTGGTCAAATCTTTGCCTTCTTTAAAGAAGTAGCAACCAACGACGGCGAGGTTGTTTTGCATTTCGTTGGGCTTTTCGATGAGGCGGGTTACAAAACCGCTGGGATCAACTTCCACCACACCAAAGCGACGTGGGTCCGGGACAGGTCTGACCCAGGCGACGGCGTCAACTTGTTCATTTTGCAGGTTTGAAAAGTCACTGTCAATGAGTGTGTCTGAGAATATGGTCAAAATAGGGCCATCCATGTAGCCACGGGCTTGCCAAAGCGCGTCAGATTGGCCACGCATGGTGCGTTGTTCAACATAATTCACCGTCTTGTCTGGATGGTGTTTTTGCATGTAAGATTTGATAACCGGTTCTTGACCCGGTGACATAATAAAAACGTATTCAAGAGAGTCTTGGTCGGGAATGGTTTTGAACATGGCTAAAAGATGGTCCAGAACTGTGGCGCCAGCTAAAGAAAGCAGAGGTTTGGGTCTGCTCCAAGTAAGGGGGCGCAATCGTGAACCTAAGCCAGCCATGGGGATCAAGATGCTTAGTTTATCTGACATTTCTGTCCTCCAGGTATTTCGCAACCTGAGTGGTGGTTGCCTTTTGTGTCATTATATCCTTTTTAGGGAATATTGGCAGGAAAATTGGATATGGAGAAATAAAAGTAGCTTGGTCACGAGACTTAATTACTCAAATGAGGGAAAAATATTCAAGTGGAGAATTTCTCGAATCTATTTCAAAAAAAGTAAAGCGCTGAATACCAGCGTATCCAATCGGTTAAAGCTGGTTCATTTATTGCGATAGCTTGGTTTATTAATCTGTCTGATGAGAATGCAAAAAAACGATCGTTGTATCCAATGACCTTACTAAACGCATTGATTGATGGCTGCAATAAGTTGTTTTTTGGGTGGTGGACAACCGAAAAATATACTTTCTTGTAAGGGTATTTTTGAGACCTTGAATCTTCCAGACTTATCGCAAGAACCAAGTTTCGCCACAACTGATTCATACCGCCTTTGAAGGGGCAGTCATGATAAGTTCTGATGTGTTCTATATCAAAGAGCCATGGGTTTTGCAAAGTGATATCCCAATATCGGTAACCACACCCACTATGGTAATAACAGAGAGTCTTGTCCTCAAGGATTGCGGATGCAGGTGAACAGGTATGCCGGCACGTTCGATTTTGGCTTTTAGCTCCTCCACAAGTTGTGAACTCCGTTTCAGTTAGTTTATGCTCAATCATCCAAAGGTTGAGATCGCCCTGGAAATCATAATATGCGATAGCAATATCTGCATCGGTTCCACTTACCTTGGTATGGTCATTCAAAATGTTATAAGGCTCGTCCCAAAATTCTATTCGAAAACCCCGGTCTAAGTGGTCTGTTGCAATGTGAGAAAGATCTGTTTTGACTGAACGTAAGACCAGGCTTCCGATTTGAGGGTCTTCAAGCAGTGGTAAGAATAAATTTGCACAGGCGGCCTGAGAACTTGCCATGTGTCCGAGAAATTTGTGGGATTTAAACGGGAATTTGAGCTGATGCTCTTTGAAACGATTGAAAATAGGCTGATATAGTGGATGACCTTGTTTCACACATTCTTCAGAGAGTATGGCATCATACGGCTGGTTTTTAAAGAAGCCAGGTTCAGAACCGAGGTTAGTCCATTTCCAATCAATTAAGTGAACATAGATCTGACGTTGAAAATCTGTAAGACTGTTTGGGAGACGATATTGCTTGCCATTTATTTCATAGTGTTTCATAACACCAGCTTTCTCACCTTTGCTGATAATATTTTGCAGTATTACTAGATGGATACATTTTAAAAATGATCACTTACAAGTCGAGTCGTGGCAAGATGCATCTGGACGCCTCATTTTGTAACTTTTAGTTCAGAAAATCGCACTGTTAGGGCAGTGCTGCCAGCAGAGCGGGCGATGACGCCTAATGCGCCTTGTAAATCGGGCCTGGTTTTAAGGCTAAATTGATAAGTGTCGTTTACATAAAAATTGAGTTCTCCGGCATGGGCCTGAATGCCGAAAACATTCCGTGAAGGTGCGCTGGGAGCAAGTTTGCGCGCGCTTTGCCAATTGACCAGACGGGACGTGCCGTCGGGCAAAACGCGGTCGACCATGAGTTGTCCTGAACAGTTCGCCCAAAACCTAAAGGTGCCCGAACTGCTGTATCGCCAAAAGATGATGCCATATTGATCGTTATCTGAACACATTGAGGTTTCGACAGTAAAGGTCAGATAAAACTCAGAGGGCAAAACGTGTTGGCTTAGACTGATGCCTTCGACCTTATCTCCAGTAATGACCATCGAAAGCGCTTCGGGCTCATAACTCACTTTGACGTCAGTATTGTTCAACGTTTCCCAGAGGCTGTCGTCACTAAAATTATCTTCAATAAGAAGCTCGCCACGCTCAGGATTTTCAGGGGTGGCTTGTTCTGCCTGTGGGCTTGGTGTGGGCTCAGTTTTGGTTGCGGTAGCTGGGAACCAGTCGATGGTCGGGCTGGGAATGGGGGTTTCGCTTGGCGCGGGCGTGGGGCTTGGCTCTGGTAAAGGGTCCTCTGGAAAACAGGCGCTTAGAAAAAAGCACAGCAATAGCAAAGCAATAAGTGACTTTAAGAAGGGTCTCGTGGTCATACTTAGGTTTAACTTTGATTGTTTGGGCTTGATTAGCTTAGCGCCTAGCTTTCCAGACTTGACGAATAGCTACATGCTAATGACGTAATAGCCCTGGTCGGTAAAGGGACGCATGCCAGCGTGACCCATCATGTCATCCAACATGGGCAGGCCAGTGGCCAGATTGGCTTCATAAACGCCGAGGGCGTGTGAACAAGCCAGGCAAATACCAGCGATGAGCCCTTTGTCGAGGGCTTTTTGGTAAAGTTTGTTGCCTTCTTCGGCAAGCACGGATGGTAACTTGACCGACGCGCCTTCAAAAATAATCTTGACTTCCAATCCGGCTTCACTCAAATCGAGTGCGTTGAGCAAAATGTGTTGAAAACACATCTTTTCACCTTGCATGGCATAGAACAATACTTTTTTCATGTCATTCCTCCGGTTTTGTTGCCTTAATTATAAGGTAGTTTCGCAATGCTTAGGTGGTGATCTGCTATTTTGTTGACAACTTGCAAAAATACATAGTTTTCAGTCAATGATATAATTCAAGAGACAGGAGATTGCTATGAAAAAGAATTCTATCTTCAAGCCATTGGCTGTATTTTTAAGTTTTACATTATTCTTTGGGCTGATTAGTTTGGTTGGACAATCCATCCGTCCAGCTTCTGCCCAAGATCCAGTTTTTCACACCCCAACGCCAAATGAAAAGGGGCACATTATCTACACGATTCAGGATGGTGATTTCGCTTGTGAAATTATTGCCAAAAAGTTTGATACAAGCGTAGAAGAACTAATCCGCCTGAACAACCTTGATGAGAACTGCAGCATTTTTATCGGCAGGAATTTGCTAATCAAAGTGGTAGACCCTGCTGAAGTTGCAACAGCTACGCCAGAACCAGCGCAAGTGACTGAGGATCCCCCCGAAGAACCCGTTCAAACTGAACCCCCTGCGGAAGTTGAGCCAAGCCCTACAGCTGTTTTAGATGTTGGCAAGATTTGTATCGTTTTGTTCCACGATCAGGATGGTAATGGCACGCGCACTGAAGGCGAAAGTTATTTATATGGTGGCGAAGTTAGCATCAATGACCGAACAGGTACCGTTTCTCGTGTAGGAACGACGGTTGCCGGCGATCCCGCTACAACCAACCCAATGTGTTTTGAACAGTTACCCCCTGGGGAATACAACATCTCGATTGCTGTGCCCGATGGATTTAACAATACTACTGCTACCAACCACACCATCAGTATTGTGGCGGGTGAAACCATGACCATCGACTTTGGCGCACAAGAAGCCACACCCGAAGGGAATCAAAGCCAGGCTGAAGCGGGTACCCGCTCACCCTTGCTTTTCATCCTGGGTGGCATCATCTTACTCTCTGGTTTGGGTCTTTTGTTCTACATGTTGCGATCCCGCAGAGCATAAGTTTTGATTTATTGAAAACAAAAAGGAGGCATGCGCCTCCTTTTGTGTTTAACGGGATATCAAAGCTTGAAGTTAGTCTTCCAGCGTGATGCTTTCGCCAGGTTTGAGTACGACGACTTTAGTCTCTGTTTTAGCTTCAACGCGTTTTTTCCAAGCCTCAGGATCCTGGGCGATGAGCGGCCAGGTGTTATAGTGCACCGGAATGACCACCTTAGGGCGGATAAGTTTAACCGCACGCAATGCATCATCCGGGCCCATGGTGTAGTTGTCGCCAATCGGGATGACGGCCAGGTCAATACCTTCATCGCCAATCAACTTCATGTCGCCAAACAGACCAGTGTCACCGGCCATATAAATCTTTTTTTCATCAGGTGTGGTCAGTAAAAAGCCAGCTGGGTTGCCTCCATAGCTACCATCCGGCAACTGAGAGCCATGTAGCGCTAGGGTTAGTTTTAGATAGCCAAAGGGATGCTTAAAACCGCCACCCAGATGTTGGGTGTGCACTGTGTAACCTTGGGCTTCGAACCAGTTGCCAATTTCAAAGTTGCTGATGATGGTGGCATGATCTCGTTTAGCGATCTCCAAGGTGTCACCTACATGATCGCCATGGCCATGCGTGATGAGGATGTAGTTGGCGCGGGCATCTTTGGCACTGATTGCCGCCGCGGGATTATCTGTAAAATAGGGGTCTACTAAAAGTTGGTACTCACCAACTTGTAAACCCAGGCTGGCATGTCCGTACCAAGTTAAACTTGTTTTCATCTTTACCTCCATTTTCTAAATTGCTTACAAAAAAAGCCCCAAAAGTGTTGGGGCTTTCGAACGTTTTATTTTGCGTAGCTCACTGAGCGGGTTTCGCGGATAACGGTCACGCGAATTTGCCCAGGATATTGCAGGGTCTCTTCGATCTCATCGGCAATGTTCTTTGCCAGCTGGTGGGCTTCATAATCGTCGACCTCATCGGGTTTGACGATGATGCGCACTTCGCGTCCGGCCTGGATGGCAAAGCTGCTCTCGACGCCTTTGTGTTGGTTGGCGATGTTTTCAAGTGCTTTGAGGCGCTTGATGTATTGTTCAAGGTCCTCACGGCGCGCGCCAGGGCGGGCACCCGAGATGGCATCCGCGGCTTCGGCGATCACAGCTTCGACCGAAGTCTGGTCGACTTCATGGTGATGCGAAGCGATGATATTAACCACCGCCGCGCTCACGCCGTGGCGTTTGGCAAACTCGGCACCGATTTGGGCGTGGGTGCCGTCGGTGTTGTGATCCATGGCTTTGCCCAGATCGTGTAGGAGCGCACCGGCTTTGGCGATTTCCACATTCGCGCCTAGCTCAGCAGCTAAAACACTAGCGATTTTGCTAGTTTCAACGGCATGTGCCAATTGGTTTTGGCCATATGAGCTGCGGAATTTGAGGCGACCCAGCTTTTTGATAATTTCAGGGTGCAAGCCGTGAACCGAAGCTTCATAGGCGGCTTCGTTACCGGACTTGATGATGTCTTTTTCCATCTCAACACGTTCTTCAGCCAAAATCTTTTCGATATAGGCAGGGTGGATGCGACCATCTTGGACCAAGCGGGTGAGTGTGCGTCGGGCGATTTCGCGGCGCACAGAGTCGAAACAAGAAATAGTAACGGCTTCTGGCGTATCGTCTACAATCACGTCCACGCCCGTGACCTGCTCAAAGGATCGGATGTTACGGCCATTACGGCCAACGATGCGACCTTTCATTTCTTCGTTGGGTAGGGTCACCAATGAGGTGGTTACCTCAGCGACTTTATCTGAAGCGACGCGTTGAATGGCGTCGGCAATGAGTTCGCGGGCTTTTTCTTCGCCGGTCTCGCGGGCTTCGTTCTCGATTTGGCGGATGATGCGCGCCATATCATTGCGGGTCGTGCGTTCCACCTCTTCTAAAAGGATGTTGCGCGCGTCTTCGGTGCTAAGTTCGGCCACGCGTTGCAGTTCGTTCAAGCGTTCGGCATATAAGCCATCAATCTCGTTGGCCCGTTTGTCGATGCTGCTTTGGCGTTTGTTAAGGGAGCTTTCGCGTTGTTGCATTTGGTCAAAGCGTCGGTCAAGCTCCTCACGCCGTTTGACCAAGCGGTCATCTTCTTTGTTGAGTTCGCTACGCCGTTGTTGAAGTTCGTTTTCGGCTTGGCGGGTAATTTTTAAGGCGTCGTCTTTGGCTTCAAGTTGGGTTTGGCGGGCTTCTTCTTTAGCGGCGGCGATGATGTCATCAGCAGTGCGCTTTAGACGAAGGTCACGATCGTTGCGGATGCGGTTGAAGATAAGTAGCCCAATAACTGCGCCGATGATGAGCGCCAGGGCGATCCAAATCCAAACGATCGGGTCAAAATTAAATAGGTTTTCAAACATTTCATTGCTCCATTTATTTAGTACGCCCTGAGTCCTGTGTTTGTGCTTCGTCCCAAAGTTGACGGGTGACGCTGTTGGCGGTTTCATAATTGAAACCGCGACGCGCGAGTGCGGCAATCATCTTTTGGCGAAAGGCTTGCCAGGGGTTCCCTGCGTAGCGTCTTGCCAGTTTCTTGCCGGCTTCGGTTGCCAAGGCATGGTCATCGAGCTCTGCATTTTGAAGAGCGTTCTGGATGACATCCTCCTGGAGCCCCTTACGACGTAATTCGGCCTGCAATTGGATTTGACTGCGGGGTCGAAAAGTAACCCGGTTGTCAATCCAGTCGTCGGCAAAACGATGGTCGTTGATGAGGCCTTCATCTTTGAGACGGTCCATGACGGTTTGAGAAATAGAGTCAGAGAAGCCTTTTTCGCTCAGATAACTGAGTAGCTCGGATTCGGATCGGGCGCGAAAACTGAGGTAGTGCAAAGCGCGGTTGAAGGCGACTTCTTGCTCGTCGCGTTCTTTGAGCGCGTTGAGCTCCTCGGTGTTCAGCTTACGACCAACCTTTAGCCAAGCGGCGGTCATGCGATCCAACGAGAAAGCGTATTCTCCATCCAGGCTGATATTAAGCCGGCTGGGATTACGTTTCTGGGCGGTAATCGCAGTAATCTCTTTTGTCATAGCCATCAAACAGTCATGGGCGTTTCCATAACAGCGAAAAGGACAAAAAACTGCGGGATGTGGGCAGATTGGGGATTGCTTGCGCAAATTGAACGCTAAATTATTCTAAAAAGCCTGCAAAGTATGCGATTCAAGAAGGTCTTGACCGTCCTCGAATCCCAAAATATGAATTTGTGCCAAGCGTTTTAGTCAGCATTCGCTTATTTCTTTTCCAAAACATAAACTGAGATAAAACTCAGTATCAAACTGCCATACAAATCGCCGAACGATTTCGCTGCCATGGGCACTTTTTGATCTGTAAAATCAGAACCCATGCGTGTATTTTTTTATTACTCACATTATACATTAAAGCCCTGCAAATTTGGGAAATTTATAAGGAAGACTTTTTTGCCTAAACAGAGATGAAAAGCTGGGCATATCATGCTAAAATAAGTCCATGGATGAAACAACAAAGCTGAAAGTTGATGTGCTCCATTTTGAAGCGCAGGAAAGACAGAAACAACAACGCAATCGACAAATTGTTTTGCCGATTGTCATCACAGGCGTGGTTCTTTTAATTGTTTTGGCAGGTGCGATTGTGCTCGCGGTCAAGGATTACCCTGGTGCGGGTTACAAAGCCGGCCAAATCACGCTGATTATCGTCCTGTTTTTAGCTCTGTTGCTTGGTGCTTTGTTGGTTTTTATTTTGATCAAAGCGATTGGTGGCTTGTATAAACTAAACCAAACCTTGCCGACTTATGGCAAAAAGGCCTTGGGTGGTGTTGTTCAGGCTGAAGAAGCCATGCGCACGGCTGCCGATGCCTCGGTGAAACCGGTGTTGGCTGTGCAGGAGTTTGGCACAAAAGTAAAACAGGTCGGCAAGAGTGTTAAAGACCGAATGTCCCCGGAAGGAAAATAGTATGAATCAAACTGGAAAAACTGCAATCATCATTGCTGGCGCAATCGTTGGCGCTCTTGTGGGTATTAAAGTGGCGAAAAATCTGGTCACTGAAATGGAAATGAACCAAGGTCGCTTTCCGCTTTCGGGCTCTGATAGTTTGCGAGCCGGGCTAAATGCCTTTGGTGTTTTGCGTCAACTGACCGGTGGCAAGGGCTAGAGGAAGGCCTAAACTTTGTTTGAGCTCGTTTTCTTAGGAACATCCGCCTCGGCGCCTTCAATCCGCCGGGGTTTGTCTTCATTGGTCGTCATGCACGATGAGTATCGTTTCATGGTGGATTGCGGCGAGGGCACTCAGCGCCAGATTCTGCGTTCTGGTGTTGGCTTTAAACGCTTGAATCACATTTTGTTAACCCATGGCCATTTGGATCATATCTTGGGTTTGGCGGGTTTGCTTTCCACTTTTATGCGTTGGGAAGCCATCGATGAAGTGAATATTTATGCCACACGTCACACCCTTGATCGGGTGCACGATTTGCTCTTTGGTGTGGTTTTACGTGGGCAAGACCCGGGAATGCCCCTCAATCTGATCGAAGTCACACCCGGGCTCATTTTTAACGCTGAAAAATTCCGAATTTCGGCATTTTCTGTAGACCATCGTGGTTCCTCTTCTCTGGGTTATGTCTTTGAAGAGTTCCCCCACCGGCCTTTTCTCGCGGATGTGGCCGAATCTCTCGCGATTCCACCTGGACCCTGGCGTAAGGATTTGGTTCAAGGCAAAACAGTGACGCTGGAGGATGGGCGCGTGATTAGCTCAGATATGGTTTTAGGCGAAGCACGTCCCGGCACAAAACTGGCTGTTGTTGGCGATATTGGTAAACCTTTTAAGATTTTGGACCATGTCAAAGATGCCGACGCAATGGTCATTGAAGCCACTTATTTGAAAGAAGAGCAAGAAATGGGGCTGAAGTTTGGCCATTCCACGGCTGAACAAAGCGCCATGTTGGCCAAAGAAGCGGGCGTTAAGCAATTGATCCTCAACCATGTGTCGCGTCGCTATCGGGATGACGCCATTCTGGCTGAGGCAAAAGCGATTTTCCCCAACACTCATCTGGCTGCCGACTTTGACGTCTTCCAAATCAAGGCAGGCGAATAAAGCTAAGCCGGGCTTATAGGCACGAAAAGCTCTGAGCATGATTCATGTTAGAATCAATTTCAACGATGAAAAAACAGTTTAAGCTTGTTCTCGCTTCTGCTTCTCCGCGACGTAAGGAGCTTTTGACCCTGATGGGTTTGCCTTTTGAAACCCGACCAGGTAGTTTTGTCGAGCCTAAAAAAGGCAATCAAAGCACCCAAAACTATGTTTTATCTTTGGCAATGTCAAAGGCAGAACATGTGCTTGCCAATCCTGGGGAAGTCATCCTTTCTGCCGATACGATTGTGGACTTTGAAGGCGAACTTTTGGGTAAGCCCGCTGATGATCAAGAGGCTCAAGAGACCTTGAATAAGCTGCGTGCGAAACCCCACACGGTCTACACCGCTTTGAACGTGCATGATGTATCGCGGGACATCACGCTGCAATCCATTTGCAAAACCACCGTTTACATGCGTGAATGGACTGCTGAAGAACAAGACGCCTACATATATATAGGCAGCTATCGCGATAAGGCAGGTGGTTATGCCATCCAGGACCCTGACTTCCATCCTGTGGAAAGAATCGAAGGCTGCTACGCTAATGTTATGGGATTACCGTTGTGCCATCTTTATCGCCTCTTTGACCAACTTGGGCTTCCTTTGCCATCTGACTTGCCTGAAGCCTGCCAAAAAGAAACAGGCATGACTTGTGCTTATTTCCCGACCATTTTGGATAATACGGCTTTTTCAAGAGCTATAGGTTAAATACTATGAAACGAATTATTCTTGTCTTAATACTGATTAGTTTTTTATTGGGTGCCTGTGACCTCACAAAAGCGACACCTACTGCTGACGCGCCAACACCTGAACCGACTGCAACTTTACCCAGCCCTGTTGTCTCACGTGATGACTTGCCTGATGCTGAAGAAGCTGCGGTGGCTTACTTTAATCTGTGGTCTCAAGAAGATTATCCAGCGATGTATGAACGCTTGAGTACGGCGAAGAAATCATCTCTCAGTCTTGAAGATTTCACCGCTAAACACAAGAAAACCGCTGTCGATATTACCTTGAAAACGGCGACCTTTGAGCCCTTATCTAATTTATTGAGTACTAATCATGCCCAAGTGAGTTATCGCATTCATTATGATACTAACCTGATTGGCAAACTCGAACGCGATACGTTGATGAACCTGACCCTGGAGGATGGCAAGTGGCTGGTTAACTGGGAACCTAGCATGATGTTGCCTGAGTTAACTGATGGGAATTATCTGGAACTTGTATTGACCATTCCAACTCGTGGGAACATTTACTCATCCGATGCTTCCAATAACTACCCATTGGTGGCGCATAGTGACGCGGTTTCATTGACCATTGTCCCTGGCCAGATAAACAAAGATCAGGAAGATAACCTGGTCGCTTTTCTAGGGGAACTCACCAATCAAAGCCAGGAAGCGGTAAAAGCTAAATACGCTTATGCAAACGCTGATTGGTCCGTGACGATTGGAGACATCTCCTCAGAAACTGCAACCGCAAACAGTAATAAAATCGATAGTTTTGACGGCTTGTATTTGAAACCCTTTAAATCACGCTTTTATTATGACAATGGTATTGCACCGCATGTAACGGGTTATATGCTCGGCATTTCAGCCGAAGACCAAGAGCGTTACCAAAGGCTTGGCTATAAAATTGACGAAACCGTGGGTGCCAGTGGACTTGAGAAATGGGGCGAAAAGTATTTAGCCGGCCAGCGTGGCGCGGACCTGTATGTGAAAAATGCTGAAGGTCATATCGTGACCAAAATTGCCGCAACCGAAGCTAAGCCCGCACAGTCGATTACAACCACGATTAACAGCCGTCTGCAATATTGGCTGCAAAAGTCTATGGGCGACAAGATAGGCGCGGTGGTTGTACTTGAGCGTGATACTGCCAAGGTCTTATCTATGGTTTCGAGCCCTGGTTTTGACCCTAATATTTTTAATCCGCTTATTCATACCCATTATGAGGTATCTGACTTAATCCAAAACGCTCGCCAACCGCTTTATAACCGTGCTTCACAAGGCGTTTATCCTCCCGGCTCTATTTTTAAGGTCATTTCGATGATTGCGGCATTACAAACCGGCGTGTTTACACCAGACCGTATTTACCGCTGTGATAGCCAATGGACGGAGTATGATGGCTGGGTAGGTGATAACTGGACCTATAAGCGCGGGTTTGCCTCGGATGGCGATTTGACCTTGGTACAAGGCTTAATGCGCTCGTGTAACCCCTGGTTCTGGCATATCGGCTTGACCTTATGGAATGATGGTTACACGACCTCTATTCCAGACGAAGCGCATACCTACGGGATGGGCGCAAAAACCGGCATCGAAATCGAAGAGTTTGAAGGTGCTGTCAATTACCCAGAGAACGCCTTTGATTACTTCCAGATGGCAATTGGGCAGAGCACCTTGCAAGTTAGTGCCTTACAAGCCGCCAACCTCGCTGCCACGATTGGCAACGGTGGCAATCTGAACCGCCCTAGTCTCATAGAACGCATTGGCTTTATGGGCGAAGAGCCTACTTATGTCTTTGAACCTCAACTCATTCGTAAAGTAGATACCTTGCCAGAGAACCTGGATGCTGTGAAAGAGGGTATGCGCCAGGTCGTTCGCAACCCTAGCGGAACCGCCGAATTTCAATTTACACGCTTTAGCGGCAACATTATGGGTAAAACGGGTACGGCTGAAACAGCGCTGGGCATCCCCCATGCCTGGTTTATTGGTTTTACGGATAACCAGGACCCGGACAAACCGGATATTGCCGTAGCTGTTGTTTTGGAATATGCCGGCGAAGGTTCTGAAATGGCCGCACCACTCTTTAGGCGTGCTGTTTCGCTTTACTATTCGGATGCTGAAGAACCCGGAGGCACCTTGCCCTGGGAAGAACGCCCTTATATCCTCAAGGAAGAAGAGGAATAGCCTTTGAGCGCTAAGAAAGACCTTCTTCAAGGATTGGTGATTCGATCGCAGGCAGGGTATATGACCGTGCGCACAGAACAGGGTGACTACCTGTGCCGTGTGCGAGGGCGTTTGCGCCGCGGTCGAGCCGAAGGTGATTTAGTGGCGGTGGGTGACCAGGTGATGGTCGAGCCCCAAGAAGACGGAAGCGGGCGCATTGATGAAGTGCTTGAAAGGCATAGCGTGCTTTCACGACAGCTTTCGGGTGTCAATTACGATTACCAACAAATTATTTTAGCTAACCCTGACCAGGCCTTTTTTGTTTTTGCGGTGGCTAATCCTGAGCCACGCTTGCGCATGTTGGATCGCTTTTTGGTGGTTGCCGAACGCGCGCATATTCCCGCGGTGATTGTGGTCAATAAAGTGGATTTGGTGGGAATGGCCGTGGCAAAAGAGATGTTTAAGATGTATGAAGACATCGGCTACCCGGTTATCTATGCCAGTGCCCAGACCGGTGAGGGAACGCGGGCTTTGCGTGAGCGCTTTGCAGGTAAAATCAGCACGCTGGCAGGTCCCTCTGGTGTGGGTAAAAGTAGTTTAATCAATGCAGCCATCCCCGGTGTGAAGCTGGAGGTGGGTGAGGTTAGCCAAATCGGTGTTGGCAAGGGTAAGCATACCACCCAGGTACGCCAGCTCATTCCTTTGCCAGAAGGTGGCTATATCGCGGACGTGCCCGGTTTACGCACGGTCGCGCTTTGGGATATTGAGGGTGAGGAACTCGACGCCTATTTTATCGAAATTGCACCTTTGGTTCCCTATTGCCAATTTAATGACTGCACGCATAGCCATGAACCTGGCTGTGCGGTACGTGAGGCGAGCGAAACGGGAAAGATCCATCCCCATCGCTATGACTCATATTTGCGCTTGCGTTTTGGCCGACCCCAGGATGATATCTTTGAAGAGGACGATGATGAGTAAAAGCCCTTTTTTGAAAACGATGTTGACACTTTTGATGTTGGCCTTGATTTTTGCGGCATGCCAACCGAATGTAACGGATTTACCTTCGCAGCCTTTGGGCACGGATACAGTTGAAACCGAAGCACCTTTACAAAATGAAGTCATTGCCACAGCGACTGCAGAGCCACCAAAAGAGCTTACTGTTTGTATTGCCCAGGAACCGGCGAGTCTTTATCGCTATGATGGGCGGAATTCTTTAGCAAAGCAAAGCCTCTTTGCTGCACTGTATGGTCCTGATGAAGGACGGGCTTGGTTATTGGAAAGCTCAGATCAGGCGATTGTCTCGAATCAAGAAACTATTGACCTTGAACAAGGCATGACGGTTCTCGCCGCGAATGGCACGGTGCAAATTTTGCGCCCGGGGCTTAAGATCTTCCCTGCGGGTGGGTCCGAAGCGATGGATTGGGCAGCCGATGCAGGGCATCAACTATTGCGCTCTACTATTATATATAAGCTCAAACCCGGCTTGTTATGGTCGGATGGGCAAGCCTTGACGGCAAACGACGTGCTCTTTTCTTATCACCTGGCACGGCGTCTTGAATTGCCGACCGAGCAATGGGCGATGGATAGAACAGCCACCCTGGAAGCTCTGGATGAAACGACCTTGCGCTGGGTTGGTATCCCTGGTTTTAAGGTTCACGATGAGAAAGCATTCTTATGGAAACCTTTGCCGGCGCATCTGCTTGAGACATTGCCTGATGCGACTCTACCAGAGACTGACCATGCCGCCTTGACCCCGCCCGGGTGGAGTGCCTGGCGCATGACTACCTGGGAGAAAGGATCCAGACTCAGCTTTGAAAAGAACCCCCACTTTAGTGGTGACGCCTCTTCAGCAAGCCCATTTGAAACGTTAAACTTCCTGGTTGTGCCTGAGCTTGAGCAAGCCTTAGCAAAACTGGACGCCAAGGAATGCCAAATTCTGGACAAAAGCTATCAACTTGAGGCGCTTGAAGACGCCAGGCTTTTAGATTTAGCAACTCGCCACCAATTGGTTGTTGAAAATTATGACTTGGTGGAGCAACTGGTTTTCAATACTCATCCTATATCAGGTGAAGCCCGTCAGAACTTGCTGGCTGAAGCGGGAACCCGCCAAGCGATTAGCGCTTGTTTGCAGGACGCATCCTTACTCACCAAGCTTTTGGGCCGAGAATGGTTCGAAGCGCGCGTGGTTGACGGTGTAGATTTGAACCAACTGGGCCGATGGCCTGAATTGCCTGACGTTGCAGCTAAATTGGAAGAAAACGGATGGACGCTGGCAGGCGCCGCGGATGGCGTTCGGGTTGCCCAGGGCGTGCCGAATGTGGAAGATGGGACGGCGTTAAGGCTGACCCTGCTCACCGGGCAAGGCGCGCAGAGTATGGAAATCGCCAGGCTCATCAGCGAGGCTCTTAAGACTTGCGGTATTGCGGTGACTCATCAAAGTATGCCTGCGGCGGAGCTTTATGCACCTGGCCCTGATGGGCCACTCTTCGGCCGTAAATTTGACATGGCTTTGATCAATTGGGGGCCACAAGACGAACCCCTTTGTGAGCTTTATGTGAGTGGACAAATCCCAAGCAGTGACAATCATTGGATTGGTACTAACATCGCCGGCTTGAATTCCCAAAGTTATGACTACTTGTGTACTCAAGGGGCCCAAGATGGTCATGAAGCCATAAGCCATTCCGCTCCAGCGATTGCTTTGGCACCTCAAGTGAAGGTATGGTTGGCGTCGGCGGATTTGGTTCTGCCACCTTATCCTCAGTTTGAATTCCTGAATAGTTTTATGTCAAAATGACCGTCAAAAGCGCCTAAAATCATGGTGGTCTTTATAGAAAACAGAGACATTCTTTGCCAGAAGCGTTATCAGCTTCTGGCAAAGTTTTTTCTGGATATAAAACGGGTGTAAGGGAGGGAAAAGTTCAAGATTAAGGTGCTTTTTATATAAGAAACATCATATTAATTGATTTATGTGAGTTGACCCTACTCATGCTTGACAGGATTTGACCCCTATGTTAATATTTTTAAGCTAAGACCCATTTTTTGGGTAAGTCTCTGGGCAGGTAGTCAAATAACGATACATTTAGGTTAGTGGAGAACCTATACATGCGTTACATATCAACCAAACCCAATATTTTTCACCCCAAACCTATAAAGGAGGATTTTGTATGAAACGTTTTACGTATATCATGTTCTCGCTGGTCATGGTATTCGCGCTGGCTTTGTCCGCGTGTAAACCTGGTGGCAGCGGAGAACAACAGGGCGGAACAACCACCAGCCGCAAAGGTGGATGGTTGGACGAAATCGTCGTCTCAGTCATTGATGCCCCTTCAGTGCTCGCACAATTGAAAGCTGACAACATCGATATTTATGTCAATGGTTTCGGCACCAACAACCTGGCTGAACTGAATGAGTCTGGTATTCCTTACTCCACATCAAACGGTACCTACTACACCATTCAATTCAACCCTGCTGAATTCAAGGCTGGTTTCAACCCCTTCCAGAATCGCAAGATCCGCGAAGCGTTCAACTACATCATTGATCGCAACTACATCAACCAGGAATACTATGCTGGTGGTGCTTTACCCAAGTGGTTCCCAATCATGACCAACTTTGGTGACTATGCTGATCTCGCAGATACCGCTCGCCGACTTGAAAACGAATATGCTTACAATCTCGATAAAGCTAAAGAAATTATCGATGCAGAACTTGAAGGCATGGGCGTTACCATCGAAGATGGCAAGTATATGCGCGAAGGCGAACCCCTGAAAGTCGTCTTCCTCATCAGAAACGATGGTGATGGTACCCGTAAAGCCTGGGGTAACTACCTCGCTGATCAAATGGAACAAATTGGTTTCACCGTGGAACGCCAAGAAGGCACCGGTAGCGACCTCGGTCCTATCTGGATCGTTGGTGATCCTTCAGATGGTGAATGGCACATGTACACCGGTGGTTGGGGCGCTTCAGTCCTTAACCGTGACCAATCCAACATTTTCCAAGAAATGTACCTGAACACTTCCACACAGGGCTTGGGTGTCTTCCAACAGAACGTTTCCGATCCTGAATTCCAGGAACTCGGTGACCGCCTGTATCGCCGTGATTTCAAAACCATGGAAGAACGCCACGATATGATGGCTCGCGCCCTCGAACTCTGTTTGCAAGACTCCTTGCAGGTCATGGTTGCTGACTCCAAGCAATTCGTGCCCTATCGCGAAGGCGTTGTTGCTACTACCGACCTCGCTGCCGGTGTTGAAAGCGCTCAAATTACCCCCTTCACCCTCCGCTTCAAAGACCAAGAGGGTGGCACCATGCGCTGGGCAACCCAATCCTTCCTCTTCAATGGTCCCTGGAACCCCATTCAAGGCTCCAACACCACTTCTGATCAGGGTGCTGCACGCATGTCTGTTTCTTATGCTCTCACCTACGATCCCTACACCGGCTTGCTCAACCCCTTCTTTGCTGAAAAAGCTGCTGTGACCGTCCAAACCGGTTTGCCCGTCCGCAAGACTTTGGACTGGGTTACCCTCGAATTTGCTGACAAGATCGTTGTTCCTGAAGATGCCTGGGCTGACTGGGATGCCGCGAAACAAGAATTCATCACCGTTGGTGAAAAGAGTGGCGGCGAAGAAGTTACCGCTCGCGCTAAGTCAGTCGTGACTTTCCGCAAAGACCTCTTCAAAAATGTTAAATGGCACGATGGTAGCACGCTCGAAATGGCTGACATTATCATGTCTTACATCATGAGCTTCGACCGAGCCAAAGAAGAATCTGCTATCTTTGACAAACAAGCAACTGGTCTTTTCGAAGTGTTTATGGAAGACTTCCGTGGCGTCAAGATCGTCTCCACCGATCCATTGACCATTGAAGGCTACTCCAACTCCTTCGCGACCGACGCCGAATTGACTGCCGACATCGGCGCCATTTGGCTCAACCACATACAGGGCCAGGGTTCATTCTCCACATTTGCAATGATGAACGCGGCTGAAGCTGCTGGTAAACTTGCTTACACTGAAGTTAAATCCAAGGAAAAAGAAATTGAACAGACCAGCCTTATCGGTGGTCCAAGCCTCGCTATCCTTGGCGCAGAACTTGACAAACTGATTGCCGATGGCACCATTCCTTACGAAGCCACCCTCGGTAAATACATCGACAAGAAACAAGCTACTGCCCGCTACGAAGCCCTCAAGGCTCACTATGACACCTACGGCAACTACTGGCAGGGCACGGGTGCTTACTTCCTCAAGTCTGTTGACTTGAACGGTAAGTCACTTGTTATGGCTCACTTCGATCAATATCCCGACTACGCTGACCGCTGGAGCAAATATGCTGCACCGATGATTGCCGAAGTCGAAATCGAAGGTCCCGCAGAAGTTGTTGGTGGACAAGAAGCTGAATTCAAAGTTCACGTTTCCTTCCAAGGCATTCCTTACAAGCTGACCGACATCAGCATGGTCAAATTCCTTGTATACGATGCTGCCAATAAAGTTGTCAAGATTGATCAGGCTGAAGGCGTTGAAGATGGCGAATACGTCATCAAATTCACTGGCGAAGACACCAAGCTGTTTGGTGCTGGTGCTAGCAAGATCGAGGTTGCGGTTATCCCCCTCGTTGTTGCACAGCCAACCTTTGGCACTCATGAGTTCATTACCACCCAGTAAACTGCGTGGATAAATAGCTCCCAAAAGGGGCAAGTTCCTTAACTTGCCCCTTTCTTATATCAAGTAAGGGAGGTTGCCGCATATGACTACAGAAGACATTTCAACCGAAAATACCGTCAATTACGCCAAAAGAGCAACACGTGAGACCGCCAAGCGGCTTGCCCGCTTCTTCTCGCTTCGTCTGGTATTACAAATTATCACTATTATCATCGGCGTCTACATCACGATCCTTGTTGCGAACATGGGTGGTTATGTGGACACCATTTTAAAGTCAGCTATCACCGAAGAGGTTAACATGGAGGTTTCGGCCTTGGTTGCCAAGTCCAACATGTCACCTGAAGCCAGGCAAAAGCTGGTTGACGAGATGATGGCTGAGCGCATTTCCTTAGCAGGACTCGATCAACCCTTTTTGCGTCGCTCTTTTACGCACCTTTGGCACGCGCTGACGCTCAACTTTGGTCGCGCTCGTTTTATGGTGAGTGACCATGGTTCGCGCTTAGTAAAAAACATTATCCTGGAGCGCTTGCCCGCGACATTACTCTTAATGGGGACGTCTCAGCTGCTCTTGTTTGGCGTAACCTTGTTTATGGCGCTGGCTGTTTCGCGCCATTACGGTAGTGTTTGGGATAAGATTATTGTTGCTCTTTCTCCAACCTCCTCTATTCCACCATGGTTCTATGGCATCTTTCTTATCTTGATTTTTGCGGCGTGGTTAAAGCTATTACCTTTCAGTGGTATGGTAGCTGCTCCACCACCTCCGACTAAGTTTAGATATTTCCTGAGTGTGCTGAGGCACCTCATCTTGCCGGCTGTGTCCTTGTTTATTTCCGGTTTCTTCATCAGCACCTACTCCTGGAGAACCTTCTTCTTGATTTATTCAAGTGAAGACTATGTGGATATGGCCAAGGCAAAAGGTTTGAGCGCTCGCGCGATTGAAAGACGCTACATTCTTCGTCCAACTTTGCCCAATATTATTACCAGTTTCGCGCTGCTTTTGGTCGGTATTTGGACGGGTGCGACCTTGACCGAAACGGTATTCCTATGGCCAGGGCTGGGTACCACGATTTACACAGCCGTAAGTAAATACGATACGGCAGTTATCGTTGGAACGACGATTATTCAAGCATACCTTCTGGGTATTACTGTATTCTTCCTGGACTTCCTCTATGCCATGGTAGACCCCAGAGTGAAATTGGGCGGAGGCAAATAAGATGAAACGATTAAAAGAATCATTAAAAGATTTTGCCCGGTATCCATCCGCGGTTTTTGGCCTGATCGTTGTATTAGGGTTGATTTTGTTCTCAATTTACACGATTTGGAAAATCCCCTATGGCGAAGCGATTCGCATGTGGCGTGCAAGCGAGGCTGTGGTCTATAAGAACCCAAGAAATGCCAGACCGACCTGGATTAACTGGTTCAGGAAAGACAAGTTGCCAGTTTCTTTGGATGCCAAAGCTGGAGAGGATCCAAACTTTACAAAAGAAGTGACCCCTCGCGCTGAAGGTGGAAAGACGATTGTCTTTACCTACACCTTTGACTATAACTACAATGCTTTGCCTCAGGATATCTACCTCTACTTTGATACTAACTACAAAGAGAGAAATCCCTTTGCGGACATTACGGTGACCACACCAAGTGGTGAAGAAATAAAGATTATTAGCACTGGTATTTCCCAGAAGCAAAATATCCGTTTTGAACAAGACGAGAAATTACGCACCAGCCTGAACCGATTGCACAAGCGTCTGGTGGCTAATACGATGGAAGGTATCTTCTCAGTTGTCGAGTCTGACCCACCCGTAACCAATAAGGGTACTTATAAAGTAAACATCAAAACCACCACGTTTGAAGAAGAAACAGACGTCAATGTGGAAATGGTTTTGTTCGGTCGCGTTTTTGGCGCCTTTGGTACCGACCATATGCGCCGTGACCTTAAAGTTGCCATGATGTGGGGCGCGCCAATTGCTTTGGCTTTTGGTTTGACCGCCGCGTTGGGAACCTCATTGATTACCATGTTCATTGCCGCAATCGGTACTTGGTTTGGCGGCTGGCTGGATGAACTCATTCAGCGCATTACCGAAGTGAACATGGTCATACCCTATCTGGCGATCCTTATTATGGTAGGTACGTTCTATTCGAGGAGTATTTGGACGCTCTTGGTGGTGACCATTCTTCTGAATATCTTCTCCGGGGCGATCAAGTCACAGAGGGCGATTTTCTTGCAGGTCAAGGAATCGACCTACATTGAGGCTGCCAAAGCCTATGGTGCCAACGACTTGCGCATTATCACCCGCTATATGATCCCCCGTATTATTCCCATGTTGATTCCAGGCTTGGTTTCAGCGGTTCCTTCTTATGTCTTCCTGGAAGCCTCGCTGGCCCTGCTCGGTCTGGGTGACCCCACGGTTCCCACTTGGGGTAAGGTGATTAACGACGCGCGCTCTTACGGTGCGCTATACCAGGGCATGTTTTATTGGATTTTAGAACCTGCTGTATTCCTGATGATTACGGGTCTTGGGTTCGCTATGTTGGGCTTCGCGCTTGACCGAATCTTCAACCCAAGATTGAGAGGTATGTAAGATGGCAAAAGAAAAACCATTTTCACATAAAGAAGCTATTGCTGAGGCTAAACGAAAAGCCGAACTGATGAGCCACATGGCTGAAACAACCCATAAGGTTGGTGATGTTAAGCATGATTTGCTCTTGAGCATCAAAGACCTGAAACTCCACTTTGAGACAGTGCGTGGTCCTGTGCAGGCGGTTGACGGCGTCAACTTTGACTTGGTGACCAACAAGGCCGTTGTCGTGGTGGGTGAGTCGGGTTGTGGTAAAAGCTCTTTAGCCAAAGCGGTTTTGCGCTTGCTACCCCGCAACGTTGCCCACTACTCGGGCGAAGTTTGGCTACGCGATGTGGATACCATGGCACTGGATGACGAAGAGTACCGCGAACAAATTCGCTGGGTCAAAATTTCCATGGTGCCCCAGGCGGCGATGAACTCTTTGAACCCTGTTTTGCGCGTTGGCGACCAGGTCGCCGAGCCGATGTTGGTTCATTATGGCATGAAAAAGGAAGAAGCCTTGCAACAAGCTGCGGTTATGTTCCGCAATGTGGGTGTGCCGGTGGACTTCTTGACCCGCTATCCCTTTGAGCTTTCAGGCGGTATGCGCCAACGTGTCGCTATCGCGATGGCATTGGTAACAGGTCCAGACTTGGTCATCCTCGATGAACCAACCTCCGCGCTGGATGTTTTGACCCAAGCCAACATCTTTAACCTGCTCAAACGCATTAAAGCCAACCTGGAAACCAGCTTCATCCTCATTACTCACGATATCTCCACATCCTCTGAGTTAGCGGATATTGTGGCTGTGATGTACGCGGGCAAGATCGTTGAAGTAAGCGAGTCGCATCGCTTCTTTAGCAACCCGCGCCACCCCTATTCAAAAGCATTGATGGCCAGTGTGCCTCGCTTGCGTGAACGCGAAGAACCCCAATTTATCCATGGTAAGCCACCATCACTGATTAACCCACCCACGGGTTGTCGCTTCAAAGATCGCTGTCCAAAGCGCTTTGAAAAATGTGAACAAGAACCCGAGACCTATCGCTTTGGTGATGACTGGGTTGATTGCTGGCTCTATGAAGGACAAGGTGATTAGTATGACAGAACACATCGAAGAAAAAGAAATTGAAGAAATCAAAGTCACAGATGACCTTGATGATGGCTTTGTTCTTGACATTCGAGGGCTAAAAGTCTACTTCGAATTGCGCAAACGCGGTTTTCAACACGCGGGCTTTGTTCGTGCTGTGGATGGTGTTGATTTGCACCTGAAACGCGGCGAAACCATCGCTATCGTTGGTGAGTCGGGTTGTGGTAAGACCAGCCTGATGAAGACCATCTTGCGTCTCAACACACCTACCGGTGGCGAAATTGAGTTTGATGGCGAAATCATCAACGATTTGAAGGCAAGAGGACTCAAGGATGTACGCCGTAAAATTGGTTATGTGCAACAAGACCCTTATGGCGCTTTGGCACCTTTCATGAATGTGCAAACCATCTTGGAAGAACCTCTTAAAGTAAACGGAATCAATGACCGACAGGAACGCTATGAGCGTGTTGTCAAAGTACTTGAAGAAGTACGTATGACACCGGTTGAAGACTTTTTGGAAAAATTTCCTCACCAGCTTAGTGGTGGTCAACAACAACGCATCGTCATCGCGCGCGCCATGATTTTGGACCCCATCCTTTTAGTGGCAGATGAGCCGGTTTCGATGCTGGACGCCTCGGTTCGTGTTGAGATTCTTAAACTCTTGCGTTCCCTGCAAGAACAGCACAACCTCGCGGTGATATATATTACCCATGACCTTGCTACTGTGCGCTACTTCTCTGAATATATCTATGTGATGTATGCGGGTCAGGTGATTGAAAAGGCGCAAGAGGCTGATTTAATTAACCACACAGCACACCCCTATACCCACGCCTTGCTGGCCGCGACTTCGGACCCTGACCCTAAAAACGTGGATGAATTCCAAGACGTTCCTCCAGGAGAGCCACCAAGTCTGGTGACCCCTCCCAAAGGTTGTCGCTTCCACCCACGCTGCCCTCACATGATCCCCGATTTATGTGACCAGATCAGACCCTCAGAGTTTGACCTGAAAAATAAACACACCGTGTGTTGCTGGCTCTTTAGAGAAGAACCGGTTATTCAAAGCTTTGAAGAAGAATAAAAGTAAGGGCTTAGGCAATGTTTCGTTTTAGTGCAAAGAAAATGATTATCAGTGGTGGCATTTTGCTGGTGCTGAGTGTTATCATACCTGCTTTGCGCATGGCAAAAATATTGCCTTCAAGCCTGTTTTATGATTTCTTAGCTTACATATTCCTCGTTTGTGGATTGTTCTTAGGCATGATGGGCATCTTTACCTACGTGAAAATATCACGGGATGCCCATCGTGATTCAACAGATAGATATCGTGAGCCGTAAAAAGTATATAAATGCTTACCAAAATGTCATTGACTATGACGAAGAAGGGCGGGAAAAACATAGTTTAGTTTATCTTGGTGAGTATTTTGAAGTGGATTTAGATCAAGAAGGCTTGCGTCGCTTTAGGCTTACGCAAGTGTTTCTTTTTGTGGCTGTGCTCCTGATCCACATTGGTTTAGGTTTTCTAAACCATGCTGGCGGACGCGTATTATATGTAGCTGTGCCTTATGCTATCGCTTTCTTTCCATTGCTTTATTGGGCTTTTGGTGTTTTTAGAATGCCATCAAAGAAGCAAGAGTTTCGACAAGAGCATATCGGGCTAAGCTTTGACCGTGTGAAGAATATGAGCCTCACCACGGCTATTGCCGCGGGCATCACCGCCCTTGGCATGCTCATATTTATTATTCTTTTTAGAAACACAAGCGTATGGATCGAATTACTCTTCCTGCTTGGTGAAATAATCGTGCTTTGCTTGGCCATTTACGCTCATGTATTGAGCAAAAAGCTCAAAATCACCAAAATTGAGAAGCCACAAAGCTGAAAGGACACGATAAAAGCAGATAAAAAACAAAATAAAAAAGAATAAAACAAAACTTTCAAAAAAAAGGGCATCTTGTTGCATGCCTGATTGTGCCCTGCGCTCGAAAATGGAATGTCAATTGACAGAGTTAAGACACATGGATTATAATGAAGCAAATTCTAAATGGAGAATAGGAGAAAAATGAGTAAATTTGCACGTATTTTGTCCCTTCTGATTGTTACAGTGTTGTTTGCTGGCATGCTCGCAGCATGTACACAACCCACTCAACCAGAAACCCCCGTAAAACCTGACGTTACAGAACCAGAAAAACCTGTAGAACCGACTGAACCACCAGCCGAAGAGGAACCTGTTGAAGAGGAACCTGTTGAAGAAGAACCAGTCGAAGAAGCCCCCGAACCCATCGTTTACGAAGATGAGCCCTACGGAGAAGACCTCCCCACCGCTCCAACAATCGATAAACCATTTGTTGTTGCTTATTCAGACTTCTCAGAAAAGTTCAGCCCCTTCTTCTCAGAAACCGCTTATGATGCCGACGTTGCCAGCATGACCCAAATCGGCCTGATGACCACTGACCGCTTGGGTAAGATTGTTGAAAACGCCATCGAAGGCGAAGTGATCCCCTACAACAATGTGGACTATATGTACAAAGGTGCCGCAAACTTGGACGTGGATTATGACGAAGCTACCGACACAACCACCTACAAAGCTCGCTTGCGCGTTGGTATGAAGTTCTCAGACGGCGAACCTGTGACCGCTGATGACGTCATCTTCACCTACTACACCTACTTGGATCCTTCCTATGTTGGTTCCACCAGCCTCAACTCATATCCCATCGTTGGTTTGCAAGAGTACCTGACCCAGACTCCGTCTGCCGTTTTGGAACGCTACCAACAATATGCCAAAGACATCTTTGAAGCTGGCCGTGATCACGAACATTCAGACAGCGATGCCTGGACCAAAGAACTCCAGGATGCTTACTGGGCTGAAGTTGATAAATTCGGTATTGCCCGCACCCAAGAAATCGTTGACTATGTTGCTGCTAGCTACATTGACAACTATGCGGAAGCAATCGGAAAGACCCCCGATGAAGTTCGCGAAAGCGATGGCTTGAAAGTCGCTCTCGGTATGGCTCTCTGGGGCTTCGGTGGTTTGGAATGTAAAGAAGAAGTTGCCGAAGGCGAAGATTGTCCTGAAGAAGCTGGACAAGTTTTCAAACCCGCTAACACTGACAAGAGCTTTGACCTCGAAACTGAATTCCCCACCGTCGAAGATTACTATGCTGACATCTTGGCTGCCTACGAAAACGACGTTGTCATGGCCTGGGATACAGAAGCCGCTGGCGACAACAAAGACGTCAAGGGTTCTGCTACCACCGAATTCATTAAAGAATGGGGTCCCAAGGACGAAGAAACCGGCGGCGAAGGCGTGCCCAACATTGCCGGTATCAAGAAGATTGACGATTACAACATCGAAGTTGTTCTCAATGGCTTCTCTGCCCCCGCTGTTTACTCCGTGCTCGGTGTTTCCATCACCCCATTGCACTACTACGGCGACCGCGAAAAATATGACTACGAAAACAACAAATTCGGTTTTGATTACGGCGATCTGAGCAAACAACAGAGCCTGACTGCGAAACCCATGGGCGCTGGCGCCTACAAATTTGTTGAATACGACAACCGTATCGTCCGCTTTGAAGCTAACGAATACTATTACAAGGGCTGCCCCAAGATCCGCGAAATCCAATTCAAAGAAACTGACGCCAACGAAGTTGCCTCAGCTCTCAAGACTGGTGACGCAGACGCCGGTGAACTCTCCGGCTCACGCACCCGCTTCGAAGAAGTTATGGGCTATAACAGCAACGGCGAACTCGTCGGTGATGTTATCACCTTGAGCAAAGTTGACAACTTGGGCTACGGCTACATTGGTATCAACGCTGACACCGTCAACGTTGGTGGCGAACCCGGATCCGATGCCTCTAAGGCTCTCCGCAAAGCCATTGCGACCATCTACGCTGTCCACCGCGACGTTGCAGTCAACACCTACTATGGTGAAGCTGCCTCCGTCATCAACTACCCAATCTCCAACACTTCTTGGGCTGCTCCTCAACCCACCGATGACGATTATCAAATCGCTTTCTCGGTTGACGTCGATGGCAACCCCATCTACACCGCCGAAATGACCCTCGAAGAAAAAGTTGAAGCTGCCAAAGCTGCTGCTCTCGGCTTCTTTGAAAAAGCTGGTTACACCATCGAAAATGGTAAGATCACTGGTGTTCCTGAAGGTGCAAAAGATACCTACGAAGTGATTGTTCCTGGTCAGGGTAAGGGCGAGCATCCTGCTTTCGCTGTCCTCACCGACGCTGAAAAAGACCTCGCTGAACTCGGTTTCACCTTGGTTATCAATGACCCCTCCAACGCCAACGTGCTCTGGAGTGCCTTGGACGCTGGTTCACAAGAAATGTGGACTGCTGCCTGGGGCTCAACCATCGATCCCGACATGTACCAGGTCTACCACAGCGCCAACGTTGTTGGTGAAGGTGGAACCGACTCTAACCACTATCACATCCGTGATGCTCAGTTAGACCAATACATCCTCGACGCTCGCAAGTCTGAAGACCAGAACTACCGCAAGGCCATCTACAAGCAGGCTCTTGACACCGTGGTTGACTGGGCTGTCGAAATCCCCACCTACCAACGCCAGAACTGTATTGTCTTCAGTACTGAACGCATCAATTTGGAAACCATCACCCCCGACATCACCACCTTCTGGGGCTGGATGAATGATATCCAACTGATCGAGATGATGCCCTAATCTCACAGGAGATATGGACAAGTCTTTGAAATGACTTTGAGTGTGAGCCCACCTACGGGTGGGCTCACCTATATGAACCCTGAACGAGCAAGCTCGTTTTTTCAACTTGAAGGAAGTGAAACACTATGGGTAACTTTATAATAAGAAGAGTATTCCTTGGAATATTTATCGTCTTCTTCGGAGCGATGATTGTCTATGCTACAATCCGCAGCTTGCCGAACTCATACGTAGAGACAATTGCCAGACAAAGAGCTGCTAACCCGGCAAGCTTAAAGACATATCAAGAATGGTTAGACCAACTGAACGAAGTCTACCATTTGAACGTTGGCGTTATCCCCGGCTATTTTGGCTGGCTCGGCAACGCTATCAAAGGCGATTTTGGTGATTCTTGGATTTACAATGTGCCTGTTACACAAAAATTCAAAGAGGTCATCCCCTACTCGATTGCCTTAAACGTGATTACATTCGCTGTTCAAATCATCATATCTATCCCCCTCGGTATATTGGCTGCAAGGAAGCAATATTCCGGAACAGACTATGCAATCACCGTTTTTGCTTTGGCAGGTCTTTCGCTGCCAACCTTCTTCCTTGCAACATTGCTGAAGTATATCTTCGCGATTAAATTGCAAATATTCCCACTTTATGGATTGACGAGTCGTTATTTCTCTACAATGACGCCTTTCCAACAGACTTTAGACATGGCAAAGAACCTCACCTTGCCGATTGTCACCCTGATGATGCTTTCCATTGGTGGGTTGATGCGCTATACCAGAACGAATATGCTTGAGGTTTTGAACTCTGACTATATTAGAACTGCCCGAGCCAAAGGCCTTTCTGAAAAGGTGGTTATTAACAAACACGCCTTCAGAAACACGCTTATTCCATTGGTTAGCTATATGAGCTATCTTATCCCTGGTATGTTTGGTGGCTCAATGATCACTGAAACGATGTATCGCATTCCAGGCATCGGCTACATCTCATTTGGCGCTATGCAACTTGGCGACATTCCATTTGCGATGTTCTATACAACGTTTACCATTTTGCTTACACAAATTAGTCTTTTGATAGCAGACATTATGTATGCAGTGGTTGATCCTCGCGTTAGAATTAATTAAGGTTGGTGTATCATGAGTGATAACAAAAATAAAGATATCCATGAATCACAAATGGCTCATGAGCCTCACGAGCCAGCTGAACAACCTTTGAATGTTTTTGGCCCGGTTGACGAACCACTTGAGGAACTGACCAAAATCGAAACAACGCCAAAATCTGAATCAGAAGAAATGGCATTGGATGATGCCCGACGTGTTAAGGTGCTTTCACCTGGCATGTTGGTCTTCAAGCGCTTTATCCGCAACAAACTGGCAGTCGTTGGTTTGATCATCCTGGCCTTCATGTTCATCTTCTCGTTCATTGGTCCACTCTTTGTTCCTTATACCCAAACCCAGGTCTTTAAGGGCGTTGGTTCCATGTCCAAAGAGTATGCAGGTGCCATTTACAACACCGAAGAACGCTTTACCATCGCGGAAGGTGAAACCTTTACGCCTGCTGATCGTGCGGCTTACCTGTTTGCCAAAGGCAAAGGCGAAATCCAATTTACTTCTGACGGTACTGGCTTCTATTATGTAGAGGTGCTGGATGGGTTCAATCGAATCGTTAAGTTGGAAGAATTTGCAAAGACTGATCCACTTGGCAACCTTATCGTCGGCGGAAACGTTACTGAAGAATTCAAAGCTATTTACGATAAGAACAGTAAAAATGATAGCTTCGACTTTGAGGGAACCCATTACATCATTACTGGTCGCAAAGAAAAGTCCATTTCAACTGAAAAAGAAATTGCTGTGGCAGCCTTACAGGTTTTTGATGCAGTCAGTCAATCTGATGTCAAAACCGTGCAATCCCATGCCTTTAGACTTGCTGTGGCCCAAGCCATTGCAGCTGGTCGACCTGATTTCGAATTCAATGATGAAATGTATAAAGTCGAAATGGATGGCGATGATGCTATGGTACGCACCGCAGCAGGGAAAGATTTTGCTGCGATGTCCAAGATTATCGTGAATCCATTGGATACAGCAAACTTCTTATCCATCGAGTTTAAGAACATTGTTCGCGACACCATGAACGATCGCCAACGTGAATTCACTTTCGCTGACCCCAATGGCGAAGAAATTCACTATAAGATTATTGTTGTCAACCAAAACTTCAACATCATGCGCGACCAACCCACTTCATTGGTGCGTATCTATGAACATCCCAGCCCTGAACATCCCTTAGGCTTGGATAACAACGGTATGGACTTGTTGACCCGTTTGATGTACGGTGGTCGCATCTCCTTGTTGGTTGGTTTCGTGGTCGTCATCATTGAAATGATCATCGGTGTCATCATCGGTGGTATTTCAGGTTACTTTGGTGGCGCAGTTGATACCGCGTTGATGCGTTTTGTTGACCTCTTCAACAGTATTCCTTTCTACCCAATTGTGATTATCTTTGGTTCGGTGATGGATGCTTTGCAGGTTGGATCTACACAACGTATCTTCCTCTTAATGGCCATCCTTGGTGTCTTAGGCTGGACGGGTATTGCCCGCGTGGTTCGTGGTCAGATCTTGAGCTTGCGTGAGCAAGACTTTATGGTCGCTACTGAAGCCACCGGTATTCGCACCAGTCGCCGTATTTTCCGCCACTTGATTCCAAACGTTATGCCCTTGCTGATCGTTTCTGCAACGGCTTCACTTGGTGGCATTATCATCTCAGAAGCTACCCTGGGCTTCCTTGGCTTGGGTATTAAATATCCCCAGGCTTCTTGGGGTAGCATCATCAACATCGCATCAGAAGCTCACGTCATGCAGACCTACTGGTTTATGTGGTTCCCTGCTGGCATGCTCATTTTGCTGACTGTGTTGGGTTTCAACTTTGTCGGCGATGGTCTGCGCGATGCTTATGATCCAAAGATGAAACGATAGGAGCTAAAGATGGCTGAAGAAAAAGATTTATCAATCTATGAAACAACGGATGCCGAAGAGAACCGGGTAAAAGAAAGTATTCACCTTACTGCCCGTGAATCAGCTCGCATCACTCGTGAAAACCGACGCATTACCAATGCGATCGAAAAACAACGCAATCGCCGAAACGTTGATCCATCTGAGTATATTACCGAGATGGTCAACCCAGACAACGTGGTTGAATTTGACGACTTGCACACCTACTTCTTTACCGACATCGGTACCGTGCGTGCCGTTGATGGTGTGACCTTTGAAATTCCTCGCGGTAAGACCGTGGGTGTCGTGGGTGAGTCTGGTTGTGGCAAGTCTGTAACCGCGCTCTCTTTGATGCAGCTTGTGCAACGTCCTCAGGGACAGGCTGTCAAAGGTGCCATTCGCTTTGATACTGGCGACAAGGTTTATGATATTGTGAAGACCCCAACCCAGGTCATGGAATCCATCCGTGGCGCTGAAGTCTCAATGATCTTCCAAGAGCCTATGACCAGTTTGAACCCCGTTTTTAGAGCGGGTGATCAAATTGACGAAGTCATCGCACTGCATAACCCAGAAATGACCAAAGAAGAAGTCAAAGCGCAAACCATTGAAATGATTGACATGGTGGGTATCGCCAACAAAGAAGGCGTTTATAAGATGTACCCCCACGAACTTTCTGGTGGTATGCGCCAACGCATCATGATTGCTATGGCTTTGGCTTGTAATCCTAAGCTGATTATCGCTGATGAGCCAACCACTGCTTTGGATGTGACCATTCAGGCCCAAATTCTGGACTTGTTGCGCAACTTGAAGGACCGCATCAACTCAAGTATTATGCTCATTACCCATGACCTTGGCGTTGTGGCGGAAATGGCTGATTACGTTGTGGTTATGTATGCTGGCCGAATTGTTGAAAAAGGTACTGCAGAAGAAGTCTTCTTGAACCCACAACATCCTTACACCATCGGCTTGATGGCGTCTAAGCCTGTAATCAACAAGCAGTCAGATCGCTTGTATAGCATCCCCGGTGCAGTTCCTAACCCAATCAACATGCCTAACTACTGTTACTTTAGAGATCGCTGTGACAGAAGAATGGGTATTTGTAATGGGGATTACCCACAAGAAATTTACACCAGCCCAACACATATGGTCGCTTGTTACCACTATGCTGAAGGGATAAAAGAGGCTTAACTATGGAATACGATTTTCTTTCAGACGAATTAATCCATGACGATAGCTATATTGTAGAGGTTCACCACCTTAAACAATATTTCCCTATCAAAGCGGGGTTGTTGCAACGTGTTGTTGGACATGTCAAAGCTGTTGACGATGTCACTTTTAGAATCAAACGCGGTAAAACGCTCGGCTTGGTTGGCGAATCTGGTTGTGGTAAAACCACTGTCGGAAAGACCATGTTGCGCCTGAACACTGCAACCTCAGGTAAAGTGCTTTTTGATGGTGTGGATGTCTTTTCGCTGGATCGCGCTGGCATTCGAGAGCTTCGCCCTCGTATGCAAATGATTTTCCAGGACCCCTATTCGAGCCTTTCTCCTCGTATGCCCATTAGCGAGATCATCGGTGAAGCTGTTCGCGAGCATCATATCGTGCCCTCGAACGAATTCCACGATTATCTTGATGAGGTTATGCTCAGCTGTGGTTTGCAACCTTACCACAAGGATCGCTACCCCCACGAGTTCTCTGGTGGTCAACGCCAACGCATTTGTATCGCTCGTTCTCTGGCTTTGAAACCCGACTTCATCGTTTGTGATGAGCCCGTTTCTGCTTTGGACGTTTCGATTCAGGCGCAAATCATCAACCTGCTCGAAGACCTTCAGGTCAAAAACAACATGGCTTACCTCTTCATCTCGCATGACCTTTCAGTGGTGCAACACATCTCTGACTATGTCGGCGTGATGTACCTTGGTGACATTGTTGAATATGGCGAGAAGGAAACCCTCTTCGCGAACCCATTGCATCCTTACACTCAGGCATTGCTCAGTGCGGTTCCTGTGCCGGATCCCACCCTCAAGATGAAACGCATCATCCTTGAAGGTAGCATCCCGTCACCTGCCAACCCACCTTCGGGCTGTAAGTTCCATACCCGCTGCCCGCATGTCATGCCTATTTGTAAGACAGAAGTGCCCCCAGTCATCGAGATGAAGAAAGACCACGAGGTCGTTTGCCATCTCTATACAGGACAAGGCAAGGTGTTGGATATCTAGATGGTCAAAGAATATGCCGATGATGACGGCCGAGTCATCTGCGATATGAATGTTGAGGGCATGCCCTGGTTTGATAGAAATGTTTCGAAAATAAGTGACTATCGACAGAGCAAACCCAAAACACCAAAATACCAGGGTAGTCCTGCGATAACCCGTTCAGAGACGATTAGATACACTTGGTACGCCGTATTAGCAGGATTGACTGTTGTTGCCATCTTTGGCTTGGTGTGGATTTTATTCACCCTCTTTGCTGTCAACGTTTGGTTCAAGTAAACCAATCAAAACAAAAGAAAGACCTCGCAAGAGGTCTTTTTCATTTAAGTGTATTGCAACGGCTTACTGAAATTGACTCAATGGCGATCAGGCTATGAAATCGACGTTTTATTGAATGGGAAAGGTTAAAAAACTCGTGTGAGCAAAAACCAAAATAGGGTTGGCATTTTTAAAAGAGTGTGCTAAAATAATCGTCCCTGGGGTATAGTGTAATGGTAGCACACCGGACTTTGAATCCGTTCGTCGTGGTTCGAATCCATGTACCCCAGCCAAGACATTATTGTGGACACTGAATCTGACGATCCATATCATTCTATCAACACGACAAGCAGCGTGCGTATAGCAACGCCAGCTTGTCGTTATTGTTCTCGGAGAAACTCATGACAATTGCATCGATAACCTTAGCTGCTGGCCATGGTACACGCATGCGTTCAGCTTTACCCAAAGTCCTACATCCAATTTTAGGCAAGCCACTCGTGCTCCACGCCTTATCCGCGCTTGGAAATGTGACCGACTTGCCCCCTGTGGTCATCCTTGGCCATGGTGCTGAAGATGTTCAAGAAGCCATTCAAGAGGGACTTAAGGGTGCTGTGCAGTTTGCTATTCAGGAGCCACAGCTTGGTACGGGTCATGCGGTGATGTGTGCGCAAACGCTTTTAGAAGGTAAGGCGGACCAAATTGTGATCACCTTTGCCGATATGCCACTTTTGACACAGGCCAGTATTGAGCGCATTATTCAGTTGCGTCAGGACACCCAGAGCATTATGACCATTACTACGGTTATGTCTGAAGAACCGCGTGGTTTTGGCCGTGTGATCCGCGCTGAAGATGGTTCCGTTCAGGCGATTGTTGAAGAAGTGGACTGTACGCCAGAACAGCTTTTGGTACGCGAGAAGAACACCAGTGCCTATTGCATCGACGCCCAATGGCTCTGGCAAAGTCTGGGAAAAATCCAGCCATCAGCCAAAGGCGAGTATTACATCACCGATTTGGTAGCGATGGCGGTCGCTGAAGGCAAGCGAGTAAGTGCCTATGTATTGGAAGATCGCAGCGAAGGCTTGGGCATCAATGATCGAGTCGACCTGGCGGATACTGAGCGTGCCTTGCGTATGCGGGTAAATCGGGCTTGGATGTGCCAGGGGGTGACCTTTATTGACCCCTGGACAACCACGGTGGGGGTGGATGTTGAGCTTGCTCAAGATGTGACTCTTTATCCCAACACCATCTTGATGGGTAAAACCCGAGTTGGGAAAGGCTCGATTATCGGGCCAAATACCAGCTTGATAGAAACTGAAGTGGGTGAAAACTGTAAAATTGAATACTCTGTTGCTGAATATGCTACGGTTGGCAACCATGTTAGCATGGGGCCATTTGCGCATTTGCGTAAGGGCGCGGTGCTCAAGGACCATGTGCATGTGGGTAATTTTGGCGAAGTGAAAGATTCGGTGCTCGGAGAGGGCACAAAAATGGGCCATTTCTCTTATATTGGCAATGCCAACATCGGCAAAGATGTCAATATCGGTGCGGGAACAATTACTTGTAACTATGATGGAAAAACAAAACACCACACCGAAATTATGGATAATGCTTTTATTGGCAGTGACACAATGCTTGTCGCGCCATTAACCATTGGTAAAAACGCCACAACCGCTGCTGGTTCTGTGGTTACTCGGGATGTGCCGGATGGTACCCTTGTGATTGGTGCTCCGGCCAGAGCGAAAGAAAGAAAGGATTAATGTGAACGATCTCCCCTGGCTATTGACACTCTTTGGTTTCGCGCTGGTTTTTGACTTGCTCAGCGCAGGAGCCAAAGCCGCTTTTACACATGTTCAATTGCCTAATTTGTTGTCTATTTTCGAGCATGAACCGCATAAAGCGGAACGTGTTATTCATGTGGCCGAAAAACAAGGCTTGCGCACCTCTTTGCGCTTGGCTATCTCTTTTGCGCATCTGATTTTGGGCGCTTTGAGCGTGCTCCTTTTGAGGATTGTTTGGGCTGAGCTCCACTATGGGTGGATGTTGCTGATTGCGGTTGGTGTTTTGGTTTTGGTTAGCTGTTTTGAATATCTGATCGAACACGCCGTTTTGAACGCGCCAGAAAAAGCCGCTTATGGCTGGCAATATATTGCTTCACTCTTGCATCTTTTGTTCAGACCAATGACCAGGATGATGATTATGTTGCTCGGACCACACGCTGAGCTGAACAAGCCGGCGGTGACAGATGAGGCACTGCGCGATTGGGTGGCACTTGAAGAAGCCGAAGGGATGCTCGAAAAGGGCGAACGCGAGATGATTTATTCCATCTTCCAGTTCAGAGAAACCCTAACCAAAGAAATTATGGTGCCACGCATGGACGTTTTGGCACTGGATATTGACACAACAATTAGTCAAGCCCGGCAGGAGTTTATTAACGCCGGTCACTCACGCGTGCCGGTTTATGAGGATGTGATTGATAACATCGTCGGATTGCTTTATGCCAAGGATCTTTTAGCCGTGGTGGATGGCGATGAGACAATTGCTTCGCAACGTAAACTTTTGCGCCAGGCTTATTTTGTCCCCGAAGCCAAGAAGGTTGATGAGTTGCTGACCGAAATGCAGTCCCGCGGTGTGCACCTGGCTTTGGTGGTTGATGAATATGGTGGTTTTGCTGGCGTGGTCACCCTTGAGGATATCGTCGAGGAAATCGTAGGTGAAATTCGTGACGAATATGATACCGGCGAGGAAAACCTCTTTACCCAAATTAGTGAAACGGAGTATTTCATCTTAGGGCGTGCCACAATCGATGAGTTCAATGAGATTACCGGTGCGAACCTTTCAGATGAATATGCCGATACTTTGGGCGGTTATCTCTATGGTCAAATTGGTCGTGTGCCTGAACCCGGTGAGCAGGTTTTGAGTGATGGCATCGAGTTTACGATTGAACAAGTGCACGCTCGCCGTATTTTAACGGTAAAGGTGCGCATGGGTGCTGATGAAGAAAGTGATGGGGAGAAAAATGGCCAGGATTGACCCAAACGTTGTTGAGGAAATGAAAAGGGTTGCGGTTGAGTATGCTCAAGGAGCTTACGCGCCTTATTCGAACTATCCGGTCGGGGCGGCAGTCCTGGGCGAAGACGGTAAGATTTATGGCGGCTGCAACATCGAAAATGCCGCTTATCCCTCGGGTATCTGTGCTGAGCGCGTGGCCATTTTTAAAGCTGTTTCAGAAGGGAATCGCAAAATAATGTGCGTGGTAGTAAGCACGCCTAATGGTGGTTCGCCGTGTGGTGCTTGCCGGCAGGTTATGCGCGAATTTGTGGATGATATGAGCTCTGTGTTCATTATTGATGGCACCGGCGATTTGCGTGCTGAATTACCCTTTACCTCACTTTTGCCACGTTCATTTGGACCTGAAAACCTCAAAACGGATGAGTAAGGCTCCTGCTTGGATTTGAGTTGAGATAAGATGGACCAACGCGCTTCGCGCTCCTATCGGACCCTGGCGATTGTCTTAAAGCATCGCGAATTTGGCGAGGCTGACCGGGTTCTGACGCTCTATACCCTGGAGCATGGCAAGTTACAAGCGATCGCTAAAGGCGTGCGCAAACCCAAAAGCCGAAAAGCCGGCCATTTGGAGCCTTTTACTTTAGTATCTTTGCAGCTGGCTAAAGGACGCACTTGGGAAGTGGTTGCCCAGGCTGAAGCCCAAAAAACCTTTCAATCCATTCGAAAAGAGTTAAACCTGACCGCCCAGGCAGCTTATTTGGTGGAATTGGTTGACCGTTTTAGCTATGAAGAAGGTCCTAACCGTGCGCTTTTCCAAATTCTTGCGGAAGGATTGCAACGCCTGGATGAGGGCTTTGCCGCAGAGACGGTTGTGCACTATTTCGCCTTGCGCTTGTTGGATTTGATTGGTTTTAGGCCTGAATTGCATCGCTGTGTGGCTTGTGAGGCACAAATTCAACCCGAGCCCCAATACTATTCACCCAAGTTGGGTGGGGTTGTGTGTCCAAAATGCTTCTCGGCTGATCCCAATGCCTGGCGGATAAGCTTGAACGCGCTCAAGTATTTACGCTACTTTCAGCGTTCGCCCTGGTCAAAGATTAAGGGGCGCGTTATCGCACCTGATGTCGAAAAAGAACTCAATCATCTCATTCAACATCACTTGACTTACCTCTTGGAATACAACCTAAAAACTCCCGGTTTTTTGAAAGCGGTTAGCTAAAACCGCTGCGCATAGGCAGCTTTTTGTAGGGGGCGAAGGCTTTCAGGCTGGTGAATTCACTTTCATGAGCCTCGTTCAGCTGATATAATAAAGAGGCTTCTGGAAGTTTACGAAGCACGGAGGACTTATGGAAATTACTTGGTATGGACATTCTTGTTTCCGCTTTGTTGAACGCGGTATGGCCACGGTGGTCACGGATCCTTTTGACTCAAAAATCGCTGGCTACAACCCCCTCAAACTCAAAGCGGATATTGCGACAGTGAGCTGCAACGATTTAGCGCACAACAATGTGAGCGTTATTCGCCCTGAACCCTTTGTGATTAGCGGACCTGGCGAATATGAGCGTGGTGGCGTTTTTATTACAGGCATTCAGACCACGCCCTTTAGCACAGACCAAAAAGCCATGCGCAACACGCTCTATGTTTTCGACTATGGCAGTATGACGATTATGCACCTCGGACAAGCCAATGACATCCCAAAACAAAGCTCGGTTGAAGAACTCGGACAAATTAACATCGCGCTTGTTCCAGTTGGTGAAGGCGGTGCTCTGAACGCATCGAAAGCAGCTGAGTTGATTAGTATGCTTGAACCCAACATCGTCATTCCGATGCATTATGAAACCCCACATTCCAAATTGCCTTTGGAACCTTTGAGCAAGTTCCTCAAAGAGATGGGAATCACCCAACTGGAGACTATGGAGTCTTATAAGGCGACAGCTTCTTCATTTACAGAAGAAACGCGTGTTATCGCCTTGGACCCGAAACTAATGGCACTCTAAAATGGCAGTCAAAGTCGTCTTAACCTGGAATCTCAAACGCGGTAATGAACAAGCTTATTTCGAGTTTGTGCTGGGCGAGTATTTAGCCAAGGTCAACCAATTAGGCTTGGTGTTGACTGACGCTTGGTTGACGGCTTATGGCGACCATCCGCAGATGTTGGTGGGTGGCACGATGGCGACGCTTACCAAGGCGCGTCATTTGCTCGAATCCAATGAGTGGATCGATTTGGAAAATGAACTACTCGATTATGTGGATGACTACAACATCAAGGTGCTTGATCTGAAGGGTGGGTTTCAGTTTTAGCTGTGTCTATTCAAAACCTGCTTTTAGATTGGTATGACAAAAACGCCAGGGTGCTCCCCTGGCGTTCTGATCCCCAGCCCTATCATGTTTTGGTGTCTGAGTTTATGTTGCAACAGACCCAGGTCGATACCGTCTTGCCGTATTACGCACAGTTTCTGGAAGCTTGGCCTGATGTCATTTCGCTGGCTCAGGCGGATGAACAGGCGGTTTTACGCCTTTGGGAAGGATTGGGCTATTACCGTCGGGCCATAAACTTACATCGTAGTGCGCGAATGATTGTCGAAAAGTTTGACGGCTTGGTGCCTGGGAAGATGGAAGATTTGTTGAGCTTACCCGGCGTGGGACCCTATACCAGCGCGGCGATTGCTTCGATTGCTTTTGGCGAGGCGGTTGCCGCTGTTGATGGCAATATCCGCCGGGTTTACGCGCGTTTGTTCGCGGTGGAAGGGGCTTTGGGCGAAAAAGAAACCGAAACGCGGTTTTCGACTTTGGCGCGAGAAACCCTTTCCTCTGATCGGCCGGGAGATTTCAACCAGGCTTTAATGGATCTCGGTGCGACGGTGTGTGTGCCTCGAAATCCGCTTTGTGAGCTTTGTCCATTGAATTCGGTTTGTTTGGCTTTTGAAAATGGAATGGTGAGTGTGTTGCCACGACAAAAGCAAAAGCCCAGGGTGCCGCATATTATTGTGACGGCTGCGATCATTCGGGATGGGGACAAAGTGCTCATTGCCCAACGCGCTGAAGGCGATCTTTTAGGCGGTTTGTGGGAATTCCCAGGTGGGACAAAGGAAGAGCAAGACGCCAGCTTGCAAGATGGGCTAAAACGCGAGATTTTGGAAGAGCTCGGCGTTTTGATTGAGGTGGGAGAGCCTTTTGGGGTCTACAAGCACGCTTATACCCATTACAAAATCACCCTACATGCGTTTTTGGCGACATTGAAAGAGGGAGAATCGCTTGCCCGCCCTCGGGGCAATCCCGAGACCGAGGTGTTCGCATGGGTCTTGCCAGGCGATTTGCGCAATTATCCCATGGGCAAAGTCGACCGACAGATTGCCGAGAAGTTTTTGAACGAACAAGTATTTTTGAAGAAAAGAAAATAGATTCATAAATCGTGTTGTTTTTATAAAGGCCTAAAAATCTACTGACATTAAAATTGAGTAATTGTGGAAAACAAAGCAAATAGATGAAAACAAGATCTTAAGTGTAATGAGTGTTTGGCTTCGTATTTTGTAGCAATATTTCCATTTGTATATTACGCTAACAAGAATATCCTTTTAGTTGGTTCACGCGAAGTGTGGATAACACTTGGCTTTGTCTCTTTGCATTGGCTCGTACTTTTTCTTGTTAACCTACTTCTTTTTAGAAAGTTAGGGAAAGCCTCTTTGGCAGCAATAGTAATGGTTTTACCTATCAGTGGCTTTCATCCTGGTCTTGAACTATTAAACCGAATAGGTTCTTTCCAATATGGCAAGATAGAAGTTCCAAGATAAATAAGGTGCGCGGTTGGTTATATAATGTTCCCACATCTTCCTTGGGTGGTTGACGAAAATGGTTTTGAGCTAAGCCCAAGTGATAAGGATAATTGGAAGACCTCTGATGTCTATCTTGGGCAATTAAAGTACTCAAATAAGTTGATTTTGCATTTAGTGAAAGGTATTATCTCGAATGACCCAGAAAGCGTCATCATTCTCTTATCGGATCATGGATACCGGCAACCAGGACATATGCTTAAGTTGTATGGTATGCAGCATGAAAACCCAGAGCTAGAAGAGTTCTATAGCAAGAATATCTTAAACGCTTTCTATTTGGGAGGGAGGAAATTGGATATTGAAGGACGTTCTGGCATTAATGCTGTGCGGATGGTTTTTGATGAGATGTTCTCTTGAAATTTGGGACTGATTAGATAAGCTTACGAGTAGCGTAAAAAATCAACAGAACATGATAGAAAAATAAATCCTAAACAACTTATCCCCTGATTATTATTCCTACTCTAACATGGATGGTAAAGAAAAAAACAAGTTGAGTAGTGGACAAGCTATGTTAGAATAAACTAATTCTTTTGTAAAATGCGAGAGACCAACTCTTTTGATGATGTAAAAAAATGAGTAATAACAACAAGATGAACGACCAAGAATTTGTACCCAAACCTAAACAATTTCATTATGTATTCAGTATTTTGGCCTCATGGCTAGTCTCATTATTCCCTTCTTTCTTTTTAATCAATAGAAACTATTCCTTATTAGGATCTGATGATTTATGGATGACTATTGGTATCGTTAGTTTGCATTGGTTGCTTGTATTTCTAATCTGTTTGCTCATCTTTCGCAATGGGCATAAAGCTTCGTTGGCAACAATTCTGGCTATTGTGCCCTTGAGCCTCTTTAATGGGGGCTTAAATTTCATTCAAAAGATTGTGCCTGGTTTTTTCTATTGGCATGCTTTGCTCTCATTTATTGTTTTATTTGGTGTTTTTTGTTTTGTCATCTATCATCACCTAAATAAAGAATCTGCATTTAAGCTGAACATAATTTTTGGCGCAATCTTTTTAGCATTGAGTGTCTATAACTTGGCTCCCTCTGCATTTAAAGCAATCAAGACTGAGAAGACCCAAGGAAATACACCAAGTTTGGTGCATACATCAGTCGACCTTGATGGTGCAACGCGTGAAAAGCGGCCCAATATTTATTTATTTATCTTTGATGAGTACAGTGGACCTGAAGCATTAGAGCGCTATTACAAATACAACAACCAGAAATTCTACGATAGATTGATCGAACTCGGATTCAATATATCAAAAACGAGTAGGAATTATGTCGCTTTAACCAAGGTGGAAATACCAAATTTGCTCAATTTGTCAACTGATGGCTTTGAGTATACCGAGGTAGAAAAAGACACTTTGATGCAGGATCCATACTTGTTTCGTTTGCTAAAATCTTTGGGATATGATCTCAACTTGATTAATGATCAGAACTTTATATCAACGCCAAACGCTTTGTTTAAATATCGCTTTGAGTCTCAAGGCATTTTTCAAGTTGATGAAAGCTTGTTAACCCTGCTCATTGACAAATCAGTTTATTTTCCATTCAGAAGCGTTGTGAAGGGCGCAAGGTTACGAGAGATTCACGAGATGTTTAACTATGGTGCCCAATCGAGTAAGCTTCAAGAGTCCAACCTATTTACGCTTGGTTACATCATGTTTCCACATAATCCTTTTGTGGTTGATGAACATGGAAATGACTTGAGTGTCAGTTTGCAAAGAGAATGGCGCAATCCCGACATATACTTGGGGCAATTCAAATATGCTGATGTATTAATAACGAAACTTGTCGAAGAGATACTGGAAAATGACCCAAACTCATGTGTTCTATTGATGTCGGATCACGCTTCACGACAAATCTTTCGCATGGAAATGAATGCGGAATTGACTATTGAAGATAGAGACTTGGAGAATTATTACGCGCGAAACATCTTAAATGTTGCCTATATCGCCGGGGAGAAAATGGATATAGAAGGCCTTTCAGGAATAAATACAGTGAGAGCTATGCTAGACCGGCTTTTCAAGCTGGACTTGGGATTAATTGAAGAAGCGGAATGATAAGATGAATAAGAGTCATAAATATTTATTGGTGTTTGTTGTTATAGGCATTGCTTTGATTTTGTCTTCGACAAAAATAGTTCTGTTTTTGACGGGAGAAAATTTAGAACTTAAGCAAATTGAAATCCCTGCTTTATCACCTGATTTGAGATACCACATTGATCACATTTCAATTCCCGAAGGACTACTTAAATCAATTTTCATAAAAGGTTGGGCGTTTAATCCGGAGTATCAAGCTGGTTCTAAAAGACATGTTTCAGTTGTTTTGAAATCAGAAACCGGTGCGTATGAAATCCCAGCAAATATGGAAAGCCGGGAAGATGTCAAAGCTTATTTTACTGAATATAACTTGACTGCCAATGACCTGGGATTTGGTTGTACTTTTTCATCAATTGCGGTCAAGAAAGGTGAGTATGAATTATTTCTTAAGATATGGGAAACAGGTGGAGAACCAAAGTTTATTAACACGCATAAAACCTTTATAAAAGAAGGTGTCAAGTTTGAGGAAGTTTTGCCTAAGAATGACTAGCTCATTCTTAGTGACTGTAGCGCTACATTTAAACTAGGATGTAAAACGATTTTATAAAGCTTATGGACATTATTGAAAATAGTACAACTAACCCTATCGGTGCTCAGTCTAAAAGTAAAATAAGCGGACAATTAATGAGCATTTTTGCTTCAATCATTGTTGCCTTATTCCCATTCGTCTATTTTGCCAATAGAAACTTAAATTTATTGAGTCAAAAGGACATGTGGATTTCTGCAGGTCTTGTAATTGCTCTTTGGTTGATCCTATTTCTGATTAATGTTGCGATTCTTCGATCTGTTGAGAAAGCATCCCTGGCGACTATTATTGCAGTGTTGCCTTTAAGTCTTTATCATATAGGACTGGATGCTATTCAAAAGGTGATGAGAAATTTTCACTATTGGCATGGCATTGTCCTCTTTTTGACTATTTTTATTATCTCTCTGCTCGTCATTCATTGGTATTTTAAGGTTAGTTTGGTTCGAAAACTTAATCTGATCATCGGTGCTATCTTTCTTATTTTGGCTTTGGTGAATACTGTCCCGTCCTTAGTTCAGTCTTTTCGAGCGGAACGGGCAAGGACAGCCGTGGAGAGCAATCTTTCCAATAAAGTTGGAGATCTCATATCGGATACTGAACATTTACCAAATATTTACTTGTTTATTTTGGATGAGTTTAGTGGTCAAGAGGGGCTGGAAAGATTTACTGGTTATGATAACCAAAAGTTTTACGATGACCTTGAGGCACTTTCTTTCAATGTCTCAAAGTCAAGTAGAAGCTATACCCTTTTGTCAAAAGTAGAAATTTCCAATTTGTTGAATTTATCTTTGTTAGCAAAGTCTTTTTCTGAACAGGAAAGAATTGAGGCAATGAAGTCTCCCTATTTGTTAACGACCTTAAAGTCTATGGGATACTCTTTCAACCTGATTAATGATCAAAAATATATCTCAACCCGAGAAGGGTTTTTCAAATATAAGTTTGAACCCCATGGCATTTTCCAACAAGAGGAAAATTTAGCTAAGATTCTAATAGATAAATCCGTTTTCTTTCCAATCCAGATCCAACCTAAGCTTGACCGAATTGAAACCGTCAAAAAGATGTTTGATTACGGAGGGCGCTCCAGTAGTTTTCAAGAATCAAAGCTATTTACTCTTGGATATTTTATGTTTCCGCACCATCCATGGGTTGTTAATGAATTCGGGGAACCGCTTCCTGAAAGTGAATCGAAAAATTGGAAAAATGCGAACACATACCTTGGCCAGTTGAAGTATGCAAACGGGCTGGTCTTGGAAATGGTAAAAACAATCATAGAAGATGATCCCCAATCCTATATTATCTTAGTGGGCGACCATGGTTACAGGCAGGCTTTTCATCTTGAAAAGCTATACGGCACAAAGATGGATGATCCTGAGCTTGAAACTTTTTATATGCGAAATATTCTGAGCGCGGTTTATTTTGGTGGTGAAAAGCTTGAAATCGAAGGCTATTCGACCATCAATGTTTTGCGGACAATGATGGATAAGCTCTTTGGCTTAGACCTTGGATTGATTGAGGAGGCGGATTAACCACATGAGCAAAAGAAGCAAAATCATAATGGCTGTTGCTTTAACGGGATTGATCCTTCTTTTATTTTCCACACGGATTGTGCTATTAGTAACAGGCTATTATTTGGAGAAGAAAGATATTGACACCACGGACACATCGGCGGATGTGATGTTCAACTTCGATCAATTCGCTTCAACAGGTGGCTTGCTGAAAACATATTACATTCGCGGCTGGGCTTTGCATACTGGTTATCAGCCGAATACTGAAAAAAATATTTCAATCGTCTTTAAAGCAGATAATTTCGCCTATGAGATTAAGACAACAAAGATTGTAAGACGTGATGTTGCCGTCCATTTTTCTGAGCTTAATCTTGAACCTGAAGGTTTAGGGTTTGAAGATACGTTTTCGACCATAGCTTTTCAAGATGCTTCTTATGAAATGTTTGTGAAGGTTTGGGAAACAGGAAAAGAAGCTTTAATTACAACAACCAATAGGCACTTCATCAAAGAAGGAAGTGATTTTAAAGAAGTTTTTGCGGATGATGATAAAGCATTGATAACTAAATATTCTTATATCAAATATGTCGCAACAGGAGACTAACGTGAAAGTCTTTGAAAAATTAAAAGCAGAACCTCATAGAAAAGCACCTGCAAGAAAGGAAATTCTTTCTGGCTTAGTGAGTGTTATAAGCTCTTTCTTTGTTGCTTGCTTTCCCTTGGTTTATTTTACTAATCGAAACCTGGAATGGATAAACACTCACGATTTTTCCCAGGCATTAGGTGGCGTTGCTCTTCATTGGCTAGTCGTATTTCTAGTCAATTTCCTGATAATGAGAAATTTCAATTTAGCGTCGCTGACAACGGTTTTTATCATATTACCCTTAAGCCTTTTCAAGTCTGGATTTGGTTATATAAGCAGAATGGTGCCAGCTTTTCAATATTGGCATGCAATGATGCTGACAATTACTTTTTACGTCCTTCTCATCTTTTTGATTAAGAAATATGTAAAACCTGATGTCAGTAAAAAGCTGAGTCTTATTGCTGGTGCGATTTTTTTGATGCTCATTCTAATTAATGCAAGCCCTTTTATTTTCCAGAAGAATCGTGAAGAGATAAAAGCAGACCAAAAAAACGATTTACCCAACCAAGAGCTGAATGTAACAGATCGGGTTGCCGGGAAGTTGCCTAATATCTATCTGTATATTTTCGACGAATATGCTGGATACGATGGCTTATTAAGGTATACAGGATTTGACAACCAGGAATTTTATGACAAGCTGTCAAATCTTGGATTTAAGACTTCAAAACACAGCTTGTCCTATTCAACTTCATCAAAGACAGAGATTACAAACTTACTTAATTTGTCTATCGGTGCGATGAAGTACACAGAGCAAGAAAAAGATAACGCGATGAAAGACCCCTTTCTTTTAAAACTCTTAAAAGAGTTGGGTTACGAGTTCAATTTAATTAATGACCAAAGCTTTATCTCGACGCCAAAAACCTACTTTAAACATCAATTTGTTCCTCAGGGTTACTTTCAACAAGATGAAAACTTGTTATCTCTGTTAATAGAGAAATCTGTTTACTATCCTTTTAGAACGACAACAAGTGATCCAAGATTGTTGGAAGTAAACGAAATGTTCGCTTATGCGACTGAAGCAAGTACGATTCAGCAGAGTGGTTTGTTTACATTTGGGTATCTGATGTTTCCCCATCAACCCTGGGTAGTAGATGAAAATGGGAAATTGCTCGATGAAAAAGATCATGACAACTTTGAAGATACTGACATATATCTTGGTCAACTAAAATATTCAAACAGGATGATTTTAAAGTTAGCACAAGAAATTATTGAGAATGACCCAGAATCATGCATACTCCTTTTGTCTGATCATGGATATCGTCACCCTTCACGCTTACAAAAATATAGAGATATACCCATGGAAGATCCGGAATTAGAATATTTACACATGCGAAACACGCTTAATGCTGTGTACATCCAAGGCGAAGTAGTTGATTTTGAGGATTTCTCGGGAATAAACACACTGCGATTGTCGCTCGATAAGCTTTTTTCTTTAGGATTGGGAATGATCGAAGAGCCAAGAAAATAACAACCACGCTTTTGAGACTATTTCATATGTATTCTATCAGGTAACATTTTATGGCAATAACTAAAACGCAACATCAAAAAACGGGTCTTAACAAAACGCTGAGTATTCTATCTTCTCTCTTTGTTGCTTTGTTGCCATACGTCTATTTTGCAAATAAAAATTATGACATGCTTGGTAAAAAGGACCTTTGGCTTTCACTGGGGATTGTTTGTGGTCATTGGCTTTTAGTTTTGCTTATTAATCTGATCCTGTTTAGAGATGTTCATAAAGCTTCTTTGGCTACTTTGCTGTCTGTTACCTTCTTGAGCGTTTTTCATACAGGATTGAATGCTATTAACCGAGTTTTCCCATTTTTTTACTATTGGCATGGACTTCTAGCTGGCATCACTTTTATTGTCTTTCTTTTTTATCTTATCAAAAAGGTGATAGATTCTAAAGTCGCTGGAAAACTTACCTTAATAATTGGTATATTGTTTTTTGGACTCCTAGTAATTAATTGTTTTCCTACTGTCCTTTCTCAAATAAAAAAGGAAAGATCCCAAAGCCCCTCATTGATGGTCGCCTCACCAAGTGAAAATAGCGGACAACAAAAGAGGGATGAGCTAAAAAACATTTACCTTTTTGTTTTTGATGAATACTCTGGCTATGACGGGTTGCATAGATATACAGGTTTTGATAATAGCGCATTCTATGCAAGTTTGGAAAGGCTAGGCTTTAATACCTCAAAAAGCAGTCGCACATATGCATTGACGACCAAGGCGGAAATCCCCAATTTATTGAACTTGAATTTCAATGCCAGTTATTACACTGAATCTGAAAAGAATGAGATGTTGAAAGACACTTATTTGTTTAATAAGCTCCCTGAATTAGGTTATGATCTAAATCTCATCAACGATCAAGGTTTCATTACAACACCACCTGAGAAGTTTAAATATATTTTCCTGCCACAAAAAACGCTTCATCGTCAGGAAAGTTTATTCATATTATTGCTGGAAAAATCTGTTTATTATCCGCTGGTGAAACAATCTTCGGATGCCAGGTTTTTAGAGATATTACAAATGTTTGATTACGCCAAAAAATCAAGCACATTGCAAGAATCGGGGCTTTTCACATTCGGCTATTTTATGTTTCCACATACGCCGTGGGTCGTAGATGAAAATGGCAAAGAAACCAATAAAGGTGACCGGGACAACTGGAAAAACCCCCAGATTTATCTCGGGCAATTGAAATACTCTAATAAACTTATACTTGAAATGGTGGAAGCGCTGATTGAGAATGATCCAGACTCAACTATCTTCTTGCTGTCGGATCATGGTTTCAGATACCCTACGCATATGTACCGATTGTTTGGTCAAGAGATGGAGGATACTGATCTGGAACGTTACTATATGAGGAATATTCTTAATGCCGTTTATTTTTCTGGAGAAAAGCTTGATATTGAAGGGTTTTCTGGCATTAACACTGTTAGGACGGTTTTAGACAAGGTACTTAACCTGGGTTTAGGATTAATTGAGGAGGCGAATTAGGAAAAATGAAACAAAAGAAGTTGTTTTTTATCATTGTTGCAGTATTGCTCTGGGTAGCTTTGTTCGTTTTTTCAACAAAGATAATTTTGTTATTGACAGGAAATACCTTAGAAGGAGAGAAAATCGAATTTACTAATCTGTCTCCTGATGTGAATTTCCATATCGATAGAATTTCTTCTCCGGAAGGCCTGCTGAAAGAGGTTGTTATTGAAGGTTGGGCCTTTAACACGAATTATCGGGACAATTCGGAAAGACATGTATCCATAATCCTTAAAAACGCGGAATATGCTTATGAAATTCCGGCAACAACATATGATAATAATGGAATTGCAAACCACTTTAAAGAGTTGAAAATCACCGCAAATGATCTGGGTTTCAATAGTTCATTTTCGGTTCTGGCAATACCCAATGGGACCTATGAAGTGTTTGTAAAAGTTTGGGAGACAGGTGAAACACCTTCAATCGTAAAACACTATAAGGCTTATGCCAAACATGGGAACGAGTTTTCTGAGATTGGGCAATAGGTTTGTGATAAAAATCTGTCAACGGAAGAGTAAGACAGATTCCTATCTAGGCCATATGTCCTAGTAAACGAGATAATCGTAAAATTGAGAAGTGTAGACTGTTCAAGCTATGTTAGAATAAACCAAAAGTATTTAACAATAGCGATGAGCTTGAGGTGAACATGACACATTTATTTTCTTTTCTCGTAAAGCCACAACAGTATCTTGACCCAGGATCCGGCAGTCTGATTATACAGATTGTTTTGGCTGCAGTCATGGGTGCTGGTGTTGCCATTGGGGTTTTTTGGAGAAATATTAAGGCATTCTTTACTGGTAAAAAGGCTAGCGAGCAGGAACTTGATCCTACCGCTATCGATCCGACTGAGATTGAACCAGAAGAGCTTGAACCAGAAGAAATTGAAACTCCTGCAACTGAAGAATAGTTGTCAAATAAAACCTGGAATGGTACATCGATGAATGGGAATAAGATGAACCCCTTCATTTTGTCCTTAACAACAACATCATAACGAGTGAGGTTAGTATGCAAGAAAAAGTGAGCGCTTCTTTTCGTGACCCGAGTGGGTTCATGTTCAAACAAGGTGGACACTATTACCGTCAGGTCAATCATGCCTATCAAAAAGACTGGGACCTTTTTATGTCCTCCGGCTTATACCAACAACTGAGCAAAGCCAAAGCGATTGTCGCGCATGAAGAAATGCCACTCGACATGGCACCTTTACCTGAAAAAGCCTATAAGGTCCTTAAGCCAACGCAATTGAGTTTTATATCCTATCCTTACGAATGGTGTTTTAATCAATACAAAGACGCGGCTATTTTAACCTTATCCATTGCCCGGCGAGCTTTAGAATATGGTATGTCACTCAAGGATGCCAGCGCATATAACATCCAGTTTCTTGATGGGAAACCTATTTTTATTGATACCCTTTCTTTTGAAACCTACCAAGAAGGTTTGCCTTGGGTGGCCTACAAACAATTCTGTCAACATTTCCTGGCACCATTGGCTCTGATGGCTAAAACAGACATCCGTTTGGGTGGATTGACCCGAGATTACATCGATGGAATTCCTCTGGATTTAGCAGCGAAGCTATTGCCAAAGACAACAAAGTTAAACTTTGGCCTCGCAACTCATATCCATATTCATGCGAAAAGCCAGCAAAAGTATGCTGACCAAAAGGTGTCTCAGAAAGAAGTAAGCGGGAAGATTTCCAAGCAAGCGACTTACAACCTTATCGATAGTTTGCTTTCAGCCGTACGCGGTCTTGATGTGCCAACAATTAGCACCGAATGGACTGATTACTATCAGGATAATAACTATACTGAAAGTTCCTTCGAAGCTAAACGTGCTTTGGTGACTGATTTTGTTAAGCAAGTTAATCCAAAAACCGCCTGGGACTTAGGTGGTAACACGGGTGAGTTTAGCCGTTGTGCCAGCGATTTGGGCATTCCAACGGTCTCGTTTGACATTGACCCAGGTGCGGTGCAACAAAACTATGCTATCGTTAAGAAGCAAAAAGAAAAGTTTATGCTTCCCTTGATTATGGATTTGACCAATCCATCTCCGTCGATTGGTTGGCATAATCAGGAGCGCGACTCACTGAAAGACCGCGGTCCTGTGGATTTGGTGATGGCGTTGGCTTTGATTCATCACATGGCTATTGCAAATAATGTGCCTCTTCGAGAGGTGGCGCGCAGTTTTGCGGACTTTGGCGAACACTTGATTATAGAATTTGTCCCCAAGCAAGATTCGCAAGTGGAGCGTCTGCTTAGTTCCCGTTTAGACATCTTCCCTGACTATACCTTGGAAGGTTTCAAACAAGCTTTTTCTGAATACTATAGCATTTTGGATGAACAACCAGTGCAGGGTTCTGAACGTACGATGTTCTTGATGAAACGAAACTAAGTGTTCTTAGAAAGTTAGCGAATAGGTCGCAATAAAGAAAAAATGCGACACGAAAAAGATGAAGATTGAAGAAACACAAGCGAAGCAAAAAGGCACGAAGCTTTTATTGGTGCTGAGTGTTTTGGCATCTTATGTAGTCGCCCTGTTTCCATTGGCATACTATACCAATAAGAATTTTAGCTATGTTAGTGTTAAAGAAATTTGGTTATCGCTTGCCTTGGTGTCGGCTCATTGGCTCTTGGTTCTCCTAATTAGCATACTTGGCTTTAGAGCGTGGGGCAAAGCCTCATTTGCGACAATGCTCATCATATTGCCTTTAAGCCTTTTTCATACAATCCTCAATGTGGTTAAACGCTTTACGCCATCCGTGTATTATTGGCACGGCGTCATTGTCCTCATCATTGCCATAGGTTTGCTTTGGTATTTGATTCACTACCTTGTTAAAGAAAACGTCGCCAGAAAACTGTCCCTCATTTTTGGGTCTGTCATCTTTGTTTTATTGCTTGTCAATGTCGCACCAAGCATTGTGAGCAAAATACAAGAAAACAGACAGTTGAAACAAAGGATGGATTTAGCTGCCACACAAGGAAGCGAACCAGGTCATAAATTGGACAATACGCAAGACCATTTGCCGAACATTTACTTGTTCATCTTTGACGAGTACGCGGGACATGAAGGCTTAGAGAGATATACCGGTTTTGATAACCAAAAATTTTATGATGATCTTAGCCAACTGGGTTTCAATGTATCTAAAGGAAGCCGTAGTTACACTATCTCTACCAGAATTGAGATTCCAAACCTGATGAATTTGGACACGGTTGTTGAGGAAAGTACCGATCAAGCCAAAGATCAGATGATGAAGTCTCCTGTCCTTTTCAATACATTGCATGATCTGGGTTATGACATTAACTTAATCAATGATCAAAAGTTTATCAGCACACCCGGCTCTTACTTTAAATACGCATTTAATCCCACCAGTGATTTTCAGCGTTCGGAGTCCCTCATGTCTTTGATGATTGACCGCTCTGTCTATTATCCTTTGTTGAAGACTATCGTTGGAAATCGGATGCAAGAAGTTTTGGGGATGTTTCAATACGGCGCGGAATCAAGCCAGCTTCAAGAGTCTGGTTTATTCACCTTTGCTTACTTGAGTTTCCCTCATCTCCCATGGTTTGTGGATGAACATGGTAATAAGGTTGATGAAAATGACCAGATGAATTGGGATGACACCAATATCTATTTGGGTCAGCTAAAATATTCCAGTAAACTGATTCTTGAATTGGTGAATAAGATTTTAACCAATGATCCTGAATCGTGCATTATTCTGCTTTCAGACCACGGGTTTAGATTGCCAGAAATGCAAAGAAAAAACCATGGCATCGAGGCGGAGGATAAAGTGCTTGAAGAATATTACATGCGGAACATTCTGCAAGCAGTCTATTACTTTGGTGAACAGGTGGATTTTGACGGTTATTCGGGCATCAATGTGCTAAGGACAATCTTGGATAACCTTTTCTCATTGAATTTGGGGTTGATAGAGGAAGCCAGGTAGGATAATGAAACCGCGTTTAAAAGGACTGATTGTTTTTATCCTGGTTGGATTTGTTTTGTTACTGTTTTCAACACGCCTTATTCTCATCTTGACAGGTTATAGCTTATCAAAAGTGCAAATTGAAACCAAGAACTTATCTCAAGATATCGCATGGAGTATTGATAGTATCAACGCTCCAGCAGGAATCCTTGATGTAGTGTATTTCAACGGATGGGCTTTTGATAGAACATTTCCCTCATCCTTAGAAAGAAACATTTCTTTTATTCTAAAAACCGATGGTTATGCTCACGAAATTACCGCAAAGACCTTTAGTATGCCCAATATTGCGGAATATTTTGAAGCTCAAAATGTTACATCGGAAGGTTTGGGGTATACAGGCAGTTTTTCAACCATCGCATTGCAAGATGGAAAGTATGAACTTTTTATTAAATATTGGGATGAGCGAAATTCACCAGCCATTGTCTTTACAGGACGGATTTTTGTGAAGGGTGGCGGTGCTTTTGAGGAAATCCCGAGACAATAAGCTCTAAGTCCCAAACAGTCTATCCCCAGCGTCGCCGAGGCCGGGCAGGATGTAAGC
>CAZAFJ010000007.1:0-87264 GCA_964484715.1 uncultured Anaerolineaceae bacterium
TCTTTACAGTTTTGAGCACGGTGCTGATGTTGCGTGTGCATGATTTTCCACGACGGAAATAAATCTACACAAACATTAGGTGGGACACCTCTGAGCCCTCATCTCAAAACTAATATAAATTCTCCACATCCTTTTTTTATTACTTTAATTAAATCAACTAAAACCACATGTTATCATGGTAAAATTACTGAACAAATTATTTTAGGAGGATGTAATGTCATATCAAAACCCAAATCAGTCCCCATATAACCCTTATCAACAGCGGGCTCCCCAATATAACTCCTATGCCCCCACGAGTAGCTCAAAAGATAAAACAACTGCTCTATTGTTAGCTATCCTCTTAGGTGGTTTGGGCGCACACCAGTTTTACGTTGGCAACACAGGAAAGGGAATCTTATACCTCTTCACTGGTGGCTTGCTAGGAATTGGTGTGATTATTGATATTATTAAGATTGCCACCGGTAAATTTACAGATTCGGAAGGATTGCTTCTGGCAAATTAATCTCTAGTTATTACACAATTACCGTAATTTATTAGAGTAAATTTAGCCATTAGACTGAATTAATCTTCTAACCAAGAAGATTAATTTGACATTAATAATTTCCTTCATTGCCAAAGCTTTTGACAACCAGCCTTCTCGCTCAGCGATTTCTGCGTTAATCTTCGATCTTGACTTACATAGGCAAACTTCCCATAATGCTAATCATCTTGATTAGCATTATGTCTTTATTAGTTTTGGAGAATAGGAAAAGTCAGAGTGGAGAAATTATTTATTTAGGCTTATTGTGATTTGGATCGGGCAGGCTTATAACTATCGAGAAGTGATAATCTCATAAGTAATAGAATTTGGGCGAGAATCGCTTTTTTATGAATAGCGAGATGTAGTTTGCACCCCACAGGCTATTGTTGGTGGTTTACCAACGTCATTAAGCTAACATCGCGCTGTGTTATCTGATCTACTGGCGCGTGGCATCCTTGCCATGCGCTTTCCTGTGCCAAACGAAAACACCCGGCAAAAACTGGAAGAACAGCCCACATCCCGAAAATCCCAGACCTCTTTGTCATTGCTTTACAGTATAATAACTTACGAGAATAATATTCTCCAAAGGAACACAATGGCTAAACCCCTATTTCACACCTTAAGCCCAGAAGAACTCATCCTGGAAGACGGCTTACCCTGCCCTACCAGCGCCTATCTTGCCTCGCTTAGTCCATCCGGCGCGCGCACCCAAGCCACCGCACTCAACAACCTGGCTTATATGTTTTCGGATGGCAAAACAAGCGATGCCAAAAAGTTCCCCTGGCACAACTTGCGCTACGAACACAGCAACAGTCTACCTGCCCACATGTTGGACATTGGCTATGCCCAAGCCAGCGTCAACAAACACTTGGTCGCTTTACGTCGTGTTTTGGCAGAAGCTTACCGTTTAGAGCTCTTCATCGACCATAATGACTATTACAGAGCCGTTTCTGTGCGTTCGCTACGCCACGAAAGCATCCCGCGCGGCAGAAAACTCGAGCAAAGCGAATTAGAAGCGCTTGTACGCGTTTGTCTTGATCAAAAAAACAATCCACCACTGGCAACGCGCGATGCAACCATCATCAGCGTCCTGTACGCCACCGGCATGCGCCGCCAGGAGCTGGTTGCGCTCAACCTGGCAGATTTTGACGTGCGCGAAGCCAAATTGCGGGTGATTGGCAAAGGCTCCAAACAACGCGAGGTCTTCATTTCGGAGGATGTCATTGCAGCCATTGAAGCCTGGCTTTCATATCGCGGCAAACAGCTTGGACCGCTTTTTACACGGATTTCAAAAGGTGGGAAAGTATCGCTCAAGCGTTTAAGTCCCCAGGCGGTTTATCTAATCCTGCAAAACAGACAAAAACAAGCCGGACTGGCAGCTTTTAGCCCCCACGATATTCGCCGCACCACCATCACCGATATGCTCAGCGCGGATGTGGATGTGCTTACTGTTTCAGCGATTGCCGGGCATGCCAGCGCTGACACTACCAGGCGATATGATAAACGCGGTGATGAAAGCAAACGCGCGGCAGCCCAAAAACTGCAATCTCCCTTCAAAGGGACTTAAAAGCGACTGTTTGTAGCGCTAATAATTAGTCGTCTTTGCGTTTGCTAAAGAGATCGTCGATGTCTCTTGCCATTTTGGAGAAGGTTTCTTTCATATCCTCACCAAACTTTTTAATTTTTGGATCGTTTTTACCTTCATGCCAGGCTTTCTCAAAAGAGTCGCCAACATCAGACAGGCTTTCTTTTAATTCCGCCATAAGGTTTTTTGCCCAATTGGGGTCAAACTCTTTTTCATTTGGGTCTGGTTTTTGGTCCATACTACTCTCCTGCCGCCCTACCCTAGTAGAGCAAGGCAATAAGCTCATCTAAACTGTAATTCACAAAATAGTCGCTAATGTTGATTTTTTCAAGCGCTTTGGCGAGTGACTCGGGCGCGTAACGTGTGCCCACTAGCAGGGTTTCAAGCTCATCGACCCCGCGTTGCCCAAAAAAATCACCATAAAATTTTACATCTTTAATTTCTCCCTGGGCAACGTCCAGGTAAACTTCAATTTCGCCACCCGCGTAGCGTGTTTCGCGTTGGATGTCAAAAGCTGGCGAGCGTCCATAATTCCAATCCCAATTCCGATAGCGTTCTGATGCCAATTTCTCAACAGCTTCCCAATCTTCAGGCGTTAATACGTAGGTTTGGAGTTCAGCGCCTTCGAACACACCTTCAATAATCCGTGATCGAAAAGCTTCAACGGACATGGGCTCGCCGTCAATAAACTCGGTGATGTTCGCCACACGCGAGCGGATGGACTTGATACCCTTGCTCTCAATTTTGGCAGCTTTCACACGCAAAGCCTCGCCCACTCGGGTCAAGTTAGCTTGCCACAAAAGCGTGCCATGGCTGACCATGCGCTCACCGGCAACATATTGCGCGTTACCGGAGATTTTCTGGTCATGCACCACAATATCATTGCGCCCACGCAGTTCAGCGGGCACCCCCATATTATTGAGCACCTTAATTACTGGTTCAGTGAACTTCTTGAAATTGTGGAAATTGTCTTTGGAATGTGGCGCGATGAAAGAAAAATTGAGATTTCCCTCATCATGATAGACCGCCCCACCGCCCGAAAGCCGACGTACCACTTTGATGCCGTTGGCTTCAACATAATCGGTATTGATTTCCTGCACGGTGTTTTGGTTGCGCCCAATAATAATGGATGGTCCGTTGATATAGAAAAGCAAAATATCTTCACCGGGGGCAATGTTTCGAATGACGTATTCCTCCGCGGCGAGGTTCAAGCTTGGATCGTGGCTGTTGCCAGTGTTTACATAGAGCATAGGTTTTCTTGTATCTTCCTTATATATATGTAGATGAGTTATGCGCTGACCCATTTTTGGCAAGCCAGGCTTTGATTTGTTCGGTTTTTATCGGTAGGTTTTGCGCTCTAAAACCAGTGGCATAATATATTGCATTGGCAATGGCAGGTGAAGTTGGCACACAGACCAACTCGCCAATGCCTTTGGCGCCAAAAGGCCCTTGACTGGTTGGCGCTTCGACAATCAGACTGGTGACCAAAGGACTTTCGGTGATGCGTGGCACCCGATAACGTCCCATGCGGTCAGATTTGATGATACCCTCTTCAACTACAAAATCTTCCATCAAGGCGTGGCCAATGCCCATCACCACGCCACCTTCAACCTGAGCCTGAAAGCCCAAGGGGTTGAGAACGCGCCCCGCGTCTGTGGCAACAATGACTTCCGGCACTTTTATCTCGCCAGTACTTGGATTGACCAAAACGCGTGTGGCTTGGGCTGTGAAACCGTAAGCCAGATGAATGGGACCGCCATCTTCCAGGCGATTGGTGGCTGGCGCGACATAATGAGCCTCAGTGCTAAGCCCTTCTGGGCTTGCTTTCAAAGCCAGATAAATCTCTTGCCAAGAGATAAATTGCGTCTGGCTATGGGCTCCGGTTTCGTCCAAAACGATTTCAGTTGCAGGAACATTAAGGTGATTGGAAACATAAGCCAAAACACGTTCTCTAAGCGCTTCAGTTGCCAGTTTGACCGCGGTGCCTGTGATCATGCTTTGGCGACTGGCAGTTGTAGGCCCGCTATCGGGTGTGAGCTCGGTATCCATTACAAAGACGTTGATGTTATCCACAGCGATTCCAGAAACTTCAGCAGCGACAAGTTGCAAAATGCTGACCATGCCCTGCCCCACTTCAGCAGCACCCGTTTTGACTTGCAAACGTGCATGGGGTAAAAGCGTGACCGTCGCTCCACCGATATCTTGCGCACCGGTTCCTAGCCCGCTGTTCTTGAAACCTGCCGCAACACCCCAGGCACTCAACCATCTTTCGCCATCGATAATTTCATATCTGGGTTTGAAAGGCTCTTTAATGCCGCGTTTGCTAAATTCTTTTTCAATCGCTTCGAGACAATCCAAAAGCCCCACACTCTCTTCGAGCAGGTGCCCTGTGTTGGTTTCTGTTCCTTCTCGCAGCGCGTTTATTTTGCGAAGGGAAATTGGGTCAAGGGAAAGTTTTTCAGCAAGGATATCAATGGCGCATTCAATGGCAAAGGCAGCTTGCATCACGCCAAAACCGCGAAAGGCACCCGAGGGCGGATTGTTGGTGTACATCGCCCAGCAATCCGATTGCGCGTTGGGCACGATATAGGGTCCACAAGAGTGGGTTGTGGCGCGGGTCATAACCGAGGCGCTCAAACTGGCATAGGCTCCCCCATCGCCATAAATCTTGCTTTGAATGGCTTGCAGTTTGCCGTCTTTATCTGCCGCGATTTGCAAGTTGATTTGCGTAGCATGCCGTTTTGGGTGAGTCAAAAGACTCTCACGCCGCGTAAAGAGCAGCTTAACGGGTTTACCCGTTGCTTGCGCCAAAAGCGCGGCATGAACTTGCCCGGCAATATCCTCTTTACCGCCAAATGCGCCACCTGTGCGCTGCCCCTTAACGCGCACCATCTCCAAGGGCAAACCCAGAGCTTCAGCCACCTGGCGCCTGTCTTCAAAGGGGATTTGCGAACCCACATAAAGATCCATGCCCCCATCCTCGCGGGGTACGGCAATGGAACATTCCGGTTCCATAAAAAGGTGTTCCATGGTTGGGGTGCTAAAGCTGGCTTCAAGTTTGGTTTCAGCTCGCTCAAAAACGGTATTTACATCCCCTTTATGGGTATGAATGTGTTTAATAAGGTTTCCTGTTTCGTGAACCTTCTCTGCATCAGCCTGGTGTGCTTCAACCGGCGTAGAGATGACCGGCAAAGGCTGAATCTCAACTTGGATCTTGGCGAGAGCCTGGTCGGCGAGTGATTGACTTTCTGCCGCGACAAGGGCTAAGGCATCGCCCATATAGCGAATCCTATCACCTATACCGATCAGTATAGGCCAATCTGCGGTGTAAATACCATGGTTTTTGGCGTGTTTCAGGTCTTGGGCGCTCAAAACTGCATGCACGCCATCCATTTGCCGTGCTTCTTCAAGGTTCAAGCTTTGCAAAATGCCTGATGGGACATTGGCACGTAAAACCCGCGCAAACAACATACCATCAAAGCTTAAGTCATCGGTGAATTTGGCGCTACCCATCGACTTGGCAATCGCGTCGGGTCGGTAATAAGCCTTACCGACATGGGTCAGGTTTTGTTCGCCAAGTGGAATGATGCGGTCGGGCAAAGTGACTTGTTCGCGCATCGCTTTTGCGGCAGCCTGAATAGCACTGATAATGCCTTCGTAAGACCCACAGCGACACAAAACAGGCTTCATGGCGGCTTGTATTTCTTCGCGATTGGGGTTTGGGTTTTCTTGTATCAAGGCATAAGCCTGCATCAGTTGCCCGGGCATACAAAAGCCACATTGAATCGCGCCATGCGTCACAAAAGCCTGTTGCAAAGGGTGTAGCGCGCGCAAATCCTCGCGGTGAGCTTGGAGGTGTTCAGGTCTCAGGGCGCGCAAACCTTCAATGGTGATGATGTTTGCGTCTTGCGCTTTTGTGGCTGGGGTCAAACAGGAGCGTGTGGCTTTACCATTCAGGATGACCGTGCAAATACCACAAGGTCCCTCGCCACAACCGACTTTGGTGCCAGTTAAGCCCAGGCGTTCGCGCAAAAGGGTGCTCAGTTTTTCTCCAGGCACCTCATCAAGCTCGTATGCTTTTCCGTTGACTGTTAAAGATAGCATTTCAGCTTAATTATAGGACAAACTGTCCTTGAATGACAAAGGATATAACGAGTTGTTGGCAAGGCAACATGAAAATGTTTATAGGATGGTTCCAGGCGATGATAGCGCTTAGTCGTAATACCGGGTAACGCGTTGGTTCATCTGACAGGTAATTTCATATGTAATCGTGCCCAACTTATCTGCCCATTCATAAGCGCTAATCACTTGATCACCGCTTTGACCCAGCAAAACAACCTGATCGCCAACTTTCACATCGGTTTCGGGACCCAAATCAAGCATGGTTTGATCCATACATACCCGTCCGGCAACCAGATATGACCGCCCATTGATGAGCATGCGACCGCGGTTACTAAACAATCGATTGTAGCCGTCAGCGTATCCGACCGGAACTGTCGCAATATAGGTATCGCGTGGCGCAACCCAGGTTTGGCCATAACTGATCGGCGTGCCCTCTTTAACCTTTTTCACGAAACTTACCCGGCTATAAAAGCTCATGCCGGGCTTAAGATAGAGCGTTTTTGAGGTGCTGGTATCTGGATAGTAGCCATAAATCATAATACCGGGACGCACCATATCCATCCAGGAGTTGGGATGCGCGAGCACATCACCGGAGTTTGCACAGTGGGCAATTTCAATCTCACGACCAATCGCTTGGTTCACCTGAGCAAGAATGTCTTTGAACTCGATAATTTCATTCTCGGTGTAAAGGAAAGGGTCTAAATCGGCCAGATCTGCCACAGGCATATGGGTAAAAAGCCCCTCCAGGTGAAGATTAGGACATTGCTTTTCAATAAAGGTCGCTAGATCAGGCGCTTCTTCAGGTTGGACACCGATGCGTCCCATGCCGGTATCCACTTTAAGGTGGACGGTCGCCTGTTTACCCATATTCTTAGCTGTTTCTTGCAAGAGTTGTATATTTTCACGTTCGATAACGGCTAATGCGAGATCATTTTCAAGCGCAGCCTGCATTTCATCTGGAAACGCAGGGGAAAACTTGAGAATAGGTAAACGCACACCAGCTTGACGGATGTCTAAACCTTCGGCCACGGTCGCTACGCCAAGGTAGTCCATGCCTGCTTCTTCGCCAACCCGGGAAACCTGAACCGAGCCATGGCCATAAGCATTGCCTTTGACGGCAATGAGAATTTTTGTTTTATCGCCAACCAAGCCACGAATGGCAAGCAGGTTATCACGAATGTTGTCTAAATGAACTCTTAAGTGGGTTTGATAAAGCATGTGTCACGCTTTCTACGATGGTTATTTTAGTCAGTTGTTGGTCGATTATACCAAGTATGCCACTTTATGACGTCCTTTTTTCAAAAGTCTTGAGATTGCCTGCAGTTAATTGATTTTAATCACTATCAAAAAACAAAATGCATTTATGATTATTAGCATAGAAAAGGAGACTTTACCATGGATATGTTTTGTTACCAATGTCAAGAAACAATGAAAAATACCGGCTGTACCCGACGCGGTATGTGCGGTAAGCCCAGTGACGTGGCTCGTTTGCAGGACCTTTTGGTCTACCTCTGCAAAGGCATCTCATTCTGGGGTGTGCTTGGACGCAAAAACCACGATACCTGGAGCGACGAGGCTGAACTGTTTGTCGCCCAAGCGCTTTTTGCGACCATCACCAATGCAAACTTCGATGGTGAGCGCTTTATTGAGCTTATCAAGCAAGCGATTGTCTTACGCGATGACCTGAAAGCCAAAGTCAAGGCTGCTTGTGCTGAAAAGCATGGCAAACCTTGCGACAATCCAGGCCCAGACCAAGCCTGTTGGCATCCTGAAAACTACGAGATGGAAACCTTGCTCGCCAAAGCCAACACGGTGGGCATTATGGACGATCCAGATCTAAACGAAGATGTGCGCTCCTTGCGTGAGCTCATTATTTACGGGCTCAAGGGTATTGCTGCCTATACAGACCACGCTTATGTGCTCGGCGCAAAAGATGACAGCATCCTGGTTTTTGTGCAAGAAGCGCTTGATGCCACCACTAATGATGAGCTCAGCATTGATGATCTTATCGCTTTGGTGCAAAAAACCGGCGAATTTGGCGTCAAAGCCATGGCTCTGCTCGACAGTGCCAACACCAGCCGCTTTGGCCATCCCGAAATCACCCACGTCAATATCGGCGTTCAACCCGGCCCTGGTATTTTGGTCAGTGGTCACGATCTTTTGGACCTCGAAGAACTGCTCCAACAAACCGAAGGCACCGGCATCAACATCTACACCCACGGCGAAATGCTGCCTACCAATGCCTACCCTGAACTTAAGAAATACAAGCACCTGGTCGGTAACTATGGTGGTTCCTGGTGGCTACAGGGCACCGAGTTTGACAGCTTTGGTGGCCCCATTCTGATGACCACCAACTGCATCATCCCCCTCAAGGAAGGCTACAAGGATCGCATCTATACCACCGGTATGGCGGGCTATCCCGGCGTGCCCCACATCGCGGATCGCGTCAATGGCGGCCAAAAAGACTTCTCGGCGATTATCGAGCAAGCTAAAACTTGTGCCGAACCCAAAGAACTTGAAACCGGAACCATTCCGATCGGTTTCGCCCACAACACTGTTATCAGCCTGGCTGACAAAGTGATTGAAGCCGTCAAGAGCGGCGCAATCAAACGCTTTGTGGTTATGGGTGGCTGTGACGGACGCCATAAAGAACGCCAGTATTTCACCGACGTGGCTTTGGCGCTGCCCAAGGATGCTGTCATCCTTACCGCCGGTTGTGCGAAATATCGCTACAACAAACTCAATTTGGGTGATATCAACGGCATTCCCCGTGTTTTGGATGCGGGACAATGCAACGACAGCTACTCTTTGGTCCTGATTGCTATGGCTTTGGCTGAAGCTTTCGGTGTTGGCATCAACGAGTTGCCCCTGAGCTTTGACATCGCTTGGTACGAGCAGAAAGCAGTTATCGTCCTCTTGGCGCTCTTAAGCCTTGGCGTGAAAAACATCCGACTTGGCCCAACACTGCCCGCTTTCCTTTCACCTAATGTTGCCAAAGTGATTGTCGATGCCTATGATCTGAAACCAATTGGCGAAGTTCAATTAGATGTCGATTTGATGATGGCTGGAAAGTAGTATAATAAGGTTTGACCGATGCATAAGCGCCAGCATTGACAGTACTTGCTGGCGCTTATGACTTTAATTTAGATTTATCTTAGGATGCGATTAATTGGCTAAAGACATCAGCCTTTGCAGATCACGTATACCAACCCACTGACGCCCACTAAAAATGATGCCATCAGCGTGCATTTGACTAAGCACGCGGCTAACCGATTCTTGCGTCGTGCCGACCATCTCTGCCAGATCCGTGCGTGCAAGAGGCACATCAATTAATAGATAATCCTCAGTTTGCTTCCCCATCTTTCGACCAAGTTCGACCAAAGTTCGGGCAACACGCTGTTCAACGGGCATTGTACCTGCGGATAGGAAGCGCTGATTGGCAATCTGCGCGCGTTCAGCCAGGATGCGCACAGTTTTTAGTGCCAACTGAGGCGAGAGATCCAGAATCCATTTGAATTCATCCACCTTAATCGCCAAAGCACAACAGCGGGTCAAGGCTTGAGCGGTGTGCGCATAAGGAATATCAGGGTCCAATGAAAGGTTGCCAAAAATTTCGCCGCGACCCAGAATGTCAATCAAAACACCACGATTTTTGCCATCGTTGTGGGTCAGCTTGGCTTTGCCTTCTGCTAAAACGAAAAGGTTTTCGCCTGGATCACCTTCCCAATGGATTGTTTCACCTGGCTCAAAACCCTTGTGAAGAAAGTGTTCAAAAAGCGTTGCCATGTGCTGTTCATCCAATCCCTTGAAGATTGGCATGCGGCTCAAGACACGCGTGCGCATGTCCACCGAACAACGATGCGGTTCAGTTACAACCAGGGTTAATGGTGATTTTAGGCGTTGACTCATATTGGATATTATATGTGTTTATTTCTAACTTTCCATAAACTTTGCAAAGGTTTACTTGCCAAAACGGATGACATCAAAACCTAGTTGCCACAAGGTTTCTGTGTCCAAAAAGTTTCGCCCATCCAAAACCACGCCTTTTGGCACCTTTGCCCAATCGATAGTTGAATAAATAGGCCATTCAGTGATCAAAATGATAGCCTCGGGAGACTCAAGCGCTTTACTGAGATCGTTTTCATAAACCACACCCAGGTCAGGATACTGAGCGCGGGCATTGTCGAGCGCGATGGGGTCATGCGCGGTCACAATAGCGCCTCGTTTGACGAGTTCGCGCGAGATATCAATAGACGGGGCGTCCCTAAGGTCATCTGTATTAGGTTTGAAACTAAAGCCTAGCAAAGTAACCCGGCGACCATCAAGGCCGCCCAGTTTTCCTTGCAATGTGTCAACGACCCATGTACGTTGTTGGTAATTCACATCACGTGCAGCTTGGACAATGGACATATCCAGTCCTTTTTCCTGGGCAATGGCAACCAGAGCGGCGGTATCCTTGCCAAAACAAGAGCCACCCCAGCCAATACCGGCGTTCAAGAACCTGTTGCCGATACGCGGGTCCAAGCCAATCCCTTTAGCAATGGCGTCAATATCCGCACCAACCTTTTGCGCCAGATGACCGATTTCATTGATAAAGGAAATTTTTGTCGCCAAAAAGGCATTAGCAGCATATTTAAGCATTTCTGCCGAAATCAAATTGCAGACAAAAAGAGGTACTTCAGTCAAGCCCTCGGGACGAGGTAAGCCTTCTGGGGGTTCAAAGTTTTGCAGGTGGATTGGTTCAAAAAGCTTGCTAAAGCGCTCGATACTTGGCCCGTGTTCCGAACCAATAATTACGCGGTTAGGATAGAAAGAATCGTGAAGCGCGGAACCTTGTGATAAAAATTCAGGGCTCGAGATCACATTGAAATTATGTTTCATTTCGTCTGGATGCAGATCCTGGTAATAGTCATGGATGAGTCCTTCAACCCAGTTACCCGCACCAATAGGGACGGTGGATTTATTGACGATTAATGTGAATGTTTCTCCCAAATGTTCAGCCAAGGCTTTGGCGGCTTGCTTAAGATAAGTCAAATTCGCTTTTCCATCAGGGAGGGATGGCGTGCCGACCGCGATGATGATTACATCCGCATTAGGAATGTCTGCCTGGGCATAGTCGTTAGTAAATTGCATGCCTTGGCGCACACTGGCAAAGACATCGTCAAGATGAGGCTCATGAATTGGAACGATGCCTCGTTGAAGCAAAGCAATTTTGTCAGCATTTGTGTCAACACAGGTGACTTCATTACCCAAATAGGCTAAGGTAACGGCAGTAGTCAACCCAACATATCCTGTTCCAATAATGACGACACGCATAATTTTATCCTTTTCGAATCAATCGTATTGTACGCATAAGTCCTGAACAATTTTACACTACTTAAGGAATACCCACATTTTCGCTAGCAAAAATAAACAAGCCAGGTAAAAACCCAGCTTGTCTGAAAACATATTGTTTGAAAAATTGGCTTCGAAGTCTATTCAACTTCCTCGAGTTCAGCCATAAAGTGGCGTAGGACTTTGGGTGCCCAGGTCACGCGCAGGCCCTTGATATCCTTGGGGTTGTCCATAACCTTCTTGGCAACTTCGCCAATAAAGTCCAGATGGCTGCGGGTATAAACACGGCGCGGAATCGCAAAGCGCACCAATTCCAATGGCGCGTAAACTTTCTCGCCAGTTTCGGGGTCAACATGTTCGAACATCAGGCTGCCAATCTCAACTGTTCGGATGCCGCCTTCAATATATAAGGCATTCGCCAAAGCTACTGCGGGGAATTCGGATTTAGGAATCCAAGGCAATGCCTTGCCAGCATCCACATAAACCGCATGGCCACCAGTAGGCATATAAACGGGCAAACCGGCTGCCTTCAAAACCTCGCCCAAATAGCGGGTGTGGGCTTCGCGGTAGTTGAGGTATTCTTCGTCGGTGCCTTCATAGAGACCAACCGCCAAAGCATCCAAGTCACGTCCAGCCAAGCCACCGTAGGTTAAATAGCCTTCGTGAACAATCAAATGTGCGCCAATCTTACCCTTCAGTTCCTTATCGCGGAATGCCACGAAGCCACCGATGTTGACAATCGCGTCCTTCTTGGAGCTCATGGTACAGCCATCGGCATAAGAGAACATCTCGCGCACGATTTCGCGTACAGGAACGTCCTTATACTTTGGATCACGGATTTTGATAAACCAGGCATTTTCAGCAAAGCGACAAGCATCCAGGAAGAAAGGAATACCGTATTTCTTATAAATTTCAGCCGTACCGCGGATGTTATCCATCGAGACAGGTTGCCCAGCATTGGAGTTATTGGTAATCGTGAGCATGCCCAAAGGAATTTTGTCTACGCCGATGCGTTGAATGAGGGCTTCCAGTTTTTCCAAGTCCATATTGCCTTTGAAATCAGCAATCAGTTCAGAATCCGCAGATTCTGCAACAGGCAAGTCAACTGGGTTTGCACCCAGAACTTGCAAGTTCCCCATGGTGGTGTCAAAGTGGCGGTTGTTGGGAACCGTATCGCCTTCTTTAACCAATGCGCCAAAGAGCATACCTTCTGCGCCACGTCCCTGGTGGGTGGGCAAAACGTATTCAAAGCCCAGAATATCCTTAATCGCTTTTTCGAAACGATAATAACTCTTCGAACCAGCATAAGCCTCATCACCACGCATGATGGCGGACCATTGCTCGTCACTCATTGCGCCAGTCCCAGAGTCGGTGAGCAGGTCAATAAAGACATCCGCACCAGGCAAAGCAAAAACGTTATACTTTGCTTTCTTTAAAGCTTCAACGCGTTCTTCGCGCGTGGTCATTTTAATGTTTTCCACAACTTTGATGCGGAATGGTTCGATGAATGGAATGGTCATAGTGGTCTCCTTAAGTTTAGTTAGTCAATTCAGCGAGCGTTTTGCCCGCAATATATCCAGTAGCAAAAGCCACATGTAGATTATACCCCCCACAAGGGCCATAAAGGTCAATTGCTTCGCCAATAATATACAGCCCTGGCTGGATGGTTGATTCCATGGTGCCAGGGTTAATTTCTTCGCTTGCTACGCCACCCGCAGTGACTTGACTATTGCTGTAATCTCCCGCACCAGTGATATCAAAACGCCACATGCTAAGCGTGAATAAAAGTTTTTGAAAGTCAGCTTCGTTTAAGTCCCTTAGTTTTTTATCCGCAGATAGTGCTGATTGGGTAATGAAGAAATCAACCGCTTTTGGCGCAAAATAACGTAACAACAAAGCCCGTAAACTGGATTGGTTGCCTTCATCTGTAGCCGCTTCGGCGAGTTCTTCGATCCAGGGACCGATAAAATTAATTTCCAATTGAAGGTGCTTGGTTCGGTTTTGGTTCACCAAATGGCTCAAATTCATCACGCCGGGTCCATTTAGCCCTTTTTTGGTAAAGATTAGATTACCGAAGCTGCGGCCCAAGCAATTTTCGCCATCAAAAACAGCTGTGTGTGCATCAAAACGTAAGCCTTGGAGAGCGGTAAAAGCACCCAAACGGACATCGATGGGTCCTAATGCTGGACTCATCTTGTTTACAGTATGTCCGATAACCTTTAATTTTGGAAAGAGCTGGCCTTTTGAGCCGAGTTCAGGATAAGACTTCCCACCGCTCGCCACAACCAGCTTCTCAAAATGCTCATGGCTCATCTCACCACTAATTTCATTTTGAAGGCTTAAAGTAAATCCGAGCTCATTCTGATAAGAAAAATCAAGCACCTTAGTGGCTACGCGCATTAATACGCCCGCCCCCACCAAACATTCTTCCAAAATCGAAACCACCGAGGCGGCACTTTCTGAAAGTGGATAATACCATCCGTCATCAGTCTTTTTTAGGGGAATGCCCTGGCGATACATCGCCCGTTCAAGGTCCTCAACGGCGAAACGTTCCAGTATCTGTTCCGTCCATGCCACATCAGGTCCATGGTACGCGCTAGCCTGAACGTCATCATTACTCACATTACAGCGGCCTGCTCCGGTCACCAAGAGCTTGCGCCCCACCTTGGCTTCAGCCTCAAAAAGGACAACCTCAGTCAAGCCTCTGCCCAAGCCTCGCGCCGCTTCGATCGCCGCCATCATACCCGACGGGCCTGCACCAATAATGGCTACACGCATAACTAAAAACTCACCAAACCTCGGCGTAATGCCACAACGACTGCTTGCGTACGGTCAGAAACACCCAGCTTGGTAAACAAACCACTTAGATAATTACGCACCGTGCCCTCGGATAAAAAGAGCCTTTGTGCGATATCCGCATTGGAAAGCCCTTCGACCAACAGCGTTAAAATATCGCGTTCGCGTTGAGAAATCTCAATACCCACATCGTCCTTAATCGGTTCAGGAGCAGCTGCCACCTGATCCATGACTTTTTTAGCCACCGACGGGTCCAAATAAGCCTCGCCAGAAACCGTGCCTTTAATCGCTTCCAATAATTCCTGGCGGGGGCGGTCTTTGAGCAAGTACCCCGTCGCGCCAGCCCGAATGGCATCAAAAAGCCATTTATCATCCATATAAGTGGTGAGTACCAATACTGGCAGGTCAGGATGAGTCTTACGCAATTGCCGGATAGCCTGCACGCCGTTCATGATGGGCATTTGTAGATCCATAAGCACTAAATCGGGTGTTTGATGGTGAATGAGGTCCAAAGCCTGCTGACCATTATGAGCGATGCCTATGACCTTGATTTCGGAGTCACTTTGCAAGATACGCTTTAGGCCTTCGCAAACAATTTCCTGATCGTCAGCAATAAGTACTTTTATCATATAAAACGCTCCCAAGTTAATCCAACCTGGGTGTGTTTACCCGGATGGCTGATAATCGTCAACGTCGCGCCGATGGTCAAAGCGCGCTCGCGCATTCCGCGCATACCATAATGACCCTCTTCTTCTTTCTCACCAAAACCCTGTCCATTATCAAAGATGATTAATTCCAAAGCATCATCTTTCTGATGCAAGGTAAAAATAAGCTGAGTAGCATTAGCATGGCGCACAACATTTTCAAGGGCTTCCTGGGCAACACGATAGAAAACCTGCTCAACATTGGGCGGTAAATGCAAAGGAGAATCAATATCAACCATTGCCTTAAGATCAGCGCGTTCAATGGCGGAGTCGACCAATTGTTTCAGAGCGAGTTCAAGCCCCAGGTCTTCAAGGGGTTGCGCGCGCAAATCGTGCAAGGCGCGCCTCGTCTCGCTCAAGCCTGTGCGTGCCGCGCTAAGTGAGCTTTCAATCATCTCGGTCATTTCGGGATTGTTTTTTGGCGCGATGGTCTTCAGGGCTTCCAGGTTGACTGAAATACCACTCAGCGTGTGCGCGGTTGTATCGTGAAGTTCACGTGCCAGGCGGTTGCGTTCACGGCTGGTCGCCAGATGCTCCAAGGTGTTTGAATACTGACTCATTTGCATATTCGCCAAAAGCAAGCGGTGTTTTTGGCGTCTGGAGTTGCCACTTAATTGGCTCACCACAAAACCAACCATCATAAAAGCAAAGCCGCGAATCACAGGCATCGAAAGCATGGGTAAGTTTTCGATGGTCACCCGTTTAACAATCAGCATCGCAATTGCCAAATCAGCAATATTGGTAAACACAGTGTAAACGAGCACGTGTTTATAATCGTATTGCCAGGCAATAAAAACCAAAGGGACAATCAAAATAGGAACCAAACCAAATGAACTGGTAATAAAACCAATGATGGTGCGGTCAGGCACATAGAGATAAGCCATGCTCCCCAACGCCATCGCGACGGTGTAAACAACCAGGATGAATGGTAGATAATATTCCTTCATTTGCCTCTCCAGCCAAGTGATGAGCAAATAGACCAAAAGCAAGGCGTGTACCAGCAAAAAAATCGTGACCTGGGTAATGATAATTTGATTCTCGTTGAGACTCATCTCATACACCCAACGCGCGAAGAAATACAAAACCCCAATCACCGCGAAGTAGCGAAACAGTTTAATTAAGCCAGGCTCTGTTGGTCGTTTCATGCTTAAGATGATACCACTTAACAATGCAGGAATGTCTCAAATGTGGATCTTAATTTTTAAAGGTCAATGATTTTACCTGTTCTTAAGCCCACGATGCCAGCAATTCGCATTTTGCGATGTGCATGGTCAAAAGACCATGTCGGGAAAAGAACCAGACACAGAGGCAGTGCTTGAACGCTCGTTTTTGTCAAATGTTCGATCGTGGTCTCCCGACCACGAGAAAAGCAATCCTCCATACTGAGAATTGCTACCATGATTAACCAACTTTTTTAACTAAAAAATCTTTGTTATAATTATTCTAAAGAAATATGGAACTTGGTGATAATATGGCTCGTAAATTTCGCTTTATTCTTTCATTAACGGCCTTAATCCTAGCATTGAGTGGGCTTAATCTTGCATATGGTGTTCAAGCTAATTCGTATAACGACACAATTCAACCTGACCCTGGATACGTTACCTTGATAGGAACGATTTACTATTACGACCGACATGGACAATTGCAACCCGCTTCTAATATTATTGCCCAGTTAATAGAGGTTGATGACGGAGGAAGTAGCGCTAATGATATTCTTCAAGAAACCATAACTGATGCAAGCGGCAACTTTTATTTCCAAGAACTTAATTTTGACATTGACGGTCCGACAGGTGATCGAAGGTTGGATTTATATGTGATGTTCTTAAGTGCAAACTACAATTATGCAGTTTTAAACTTGGATGGGGCTATCTATAATTGGAGTACTGATATTATCTATAATGCGGAGAGCTTCACTTATAGACAAGACAAAACTGTTTCTCAAAATGATAACTGGGCACCTGCATTGTGGATGCAGAATGACATTAAGCGAACCCGTGATTTTATTCAAGATAACACCAATCCAAGCATTGATCCCGGTTTTATGAGTGTGCGATGGGAAGAGAATATTAATACTCACAGATCATGTCCGGTGAGCTGTTATATCCCCGGGGAATATGCCTTTATTGCTGACAGGAGAAAAAATGCCCCGGATGTAGTCGTTCATGAGCTAACGCATCACATAATGTACAATATCAATGATCACATTCCATCTTCACCTAATTGTGCAAATCATTCTATTAACCGAGCCAGCGATGCCGTTTGTGCCTTCGGGGAAGGATGGGCTGAGTTTCTTCCGCTTCTCGTAAATGGAGACGAATGTTATGATTGTGGACTTGGCCCTTGTGGTTATAATGCAGATTGGTATTTTGATTTGGAATTCTCCACGAGAGATACACCCAATTTTGATTATGGTGATACGGTAGAAGGCCGTGTCGCAGCTGCCTTTTTCGATTTATGTGACCCTGAAAATGAATCGCCCTGGTATGATGATGAACACTGGGGATTTGAAAAGATTGCTCATGTAATGCTCAATCGTGTCGGACAAGACACGTTCTCTGAGTTTTATTCTCATTATGCAAATGAAAATCTTCATTATGCAATCAGATCACTTTTTCAAAACACCATCGATTACAATACAGCACCATATTTCTACCAAAACCTGCCCATTAAAGATGTTTTAGGAGGTTTCTATTACCAACAACTCCTGCATCTTCCTAGCTACATCTATGATAATGAAAGCGATTTCAACAATCTCCAAATTAACTTACACCCTACTTCCGCGCCTTTTTGTAACCTTTCAATCAATGGCGCATTTCTTTCCGGTGATTTTAGTACCATTACCCAAGGACATTGCGAAGCCCTGATAGAGGTGAGCGATTCTCTTACATCAACATGGCAGTTACTGGTCATAAACATACATCCTGCTACCAACGCAATTTACTTCCCTGCTATTCAAGACAACTCATTTGTAAAGTGAGGAATAATGAAAAAAATCATACTTATCGTCTTTAGTTTCTTCTTAGTTTTAGGCTCAACAATCTCGTGTAAACCACGTATACAAACCTCTCCAACAGCAATAATTGATTACTCCGAAGGCGATCATTACACGTCATACGAACAAAGCGAAGACAACAGATGGTCCAAAGCCTGTAATGATGATTTTTGCATTGAGTTTTTATTTGACGAAACCTTTGATGGTTTTGACAAACCCATCCAATATACAGTAACCTTTACAGCGAAAAAGGATCTGCCAACTATAAAAGTCCATGAAAGTTGGTGGTGGAAAGAATTCCTTTCCGTTGAAAACATTACCGCGCCTGATAACGCGATTCTTGAACCACGAACTTCAAACCATGAAGCCATGGTTTGGCATATGGATTGTGAAACAAATGGCGTTTATATTTTTGTAAACAGCATAAAATTACCTGTTAAAAATGCGCTAATAAAGCAATTTAGTAACTCAGTTTCATATACACTAGCTGCTGGCGTCGATTGGCCTATCTCTGTTGGTAGATCGATTCAGTTTGATGTTAATGGCAAAGAAATTAATGCGAGTCAGGTTGAAACCTTGCGGGCAACACATAATTGGAATAAAAACTATACGCCCGTCTATTATACTGGAACACCTTTACCCCGACATACGACCCTTCCCACAATTCCACCAGCAAAGAACCAAACGCCAACGCCATATCCCATTGATTCAGTCGCTACGCCAAGAAGCCCTGAAGACAGGCTCTATCCGTAAGAACTTTTCCTGAATCGAATGAGCCTTACCATAGAGAGCTTATGTGACTTTTACAGAACTCTTGCAAATTAGAAGTTATTTTCCCTCATTTTTCTCACAATCGTGTAAAATAGCTGTATCGCAAAGCCTTTCAACCCTGAAAGGGAGTTTTGGTTGATTAAACCCATGCGAAGTCTGTCTTTATACTTGCAAGCTTTTGGTCAACCCAAGTTTTAAGGAGAGAAATGAAAAAGAAGTTTTTCCTACTGTTAAGCCTTATTTTAGTCTTTAGTATGAGCCTCGCCGCCTGCGGTGGTCAAACCACACCCGTGGAAGAAGGCAAACAACCCCAAGCTCCCGCCGAAGGTGAACAGGTCGGTGCCTACCAGGTTCCCGCCCCTGTTGAAGGCAAATTCAACGTCGGTTTCGTCTATGTTGGTCCCCACGATGATGGCGGTTGGACCCAAGCCCACGATGTTGGCCGCATCTGGATGCAAGATCACATGGAAGGCGTGCATACCGCATATGTCGAGAATGTGGCTGAGGGTGTCGACTCAGAAAACGTGACACGCGCCTTGGCTCGCAAGGGCTTTGACATGGTCATCACCACTTCCTTCGGCTTCATGGATGGTACCTTGACCGTCGCCGAGGAATTCCCCGACAAGAGCTTTATCCATGTTTCTGGCTACAAATCCAACGATACCAACTTTGGTAACCTGATGGGCGCCATGGAAGACATCAAGTACCTGGCTGGCATCCTCGCCGGTTCACGCGCCATGGCTGATGGCAACCCGCGTGTTGGCTATATGGCCACCTTCCCCATCCCTGAGGAACTGCGTCTGGGTAATGCTTTCGCTATCGGTGTGGAAAAAACATGCCCCGAGTGCAAGATTGACGTGCGCTTCATCAACACCTGGCACGATCCCATCCTCGAACAAGAAGGAGCTAAGTCCCTCTTCGATGGTGGCGCGCAAGTGGTTATGACTGGTGCCGATACGCCCGCACCTGCCACGGCTGCTCCTGAAGGCAAATGGGGCATCACCTATGACTATTCCGGCAACTGTACTGATCCCAAGTGTTTGACCTCCATGTACTTCCATTGGGGTCCCATCTATAAAGGCCTCGTCGAACAAGCCAAAGCCGGTGAATACAAAGGCGGCGCAATGTACTACGAAGCTGATACCGGTGGTTTGGGTCTCTTTGGCTTCATGCCCGGTGAAGAGCTGATGCCCGGTTTGAAAGACCTGCCCGAAGCCGACTTGCAACTCGTGCGTGATGAGCTGGCCATGTTCCTTTCTGGCAAGATGACCCGCTTTGACATCTTCAAAGGCCCCATCAAGGACAACAAAGGCAATGACGTCCTCAAAGAAGGCGAAGTGTTGCGCCAGGTGGACCTTGACTGCTTCGAAGGCCCCGATGCCCCCTGCGCCGGTGGCGTGGGTATGTACTGGTGGTATCACAACATCACTGCCGAACTGCCCTAATCTAACCTAGTTTCAAGAGATGGCTCACCTTGGGCCATCTCTTGATTATCACAATGAATCACATCTCATGAGCTATATAGAACCCAAAGCAGACTCCGCAAAAGTGGAGCCGGTTGTGGAATTGCGCGATATCGTCTTGCGCTTTCCTGGCGTCTTGGCGAATGACCACGTTAATTTCAAGATGTATCCCGGCGAGATCCATGCCCTCCTGGGCGAAAACGGTGCTGGGAAAAGCAGTTTAATGAATGTGCTCATTGGTCTTTATCGCCCCACTTCCGGACAAATTATCATCAACGGCGAATCGGTTACATTCAATTCGCCCAAAGATGCCATCGCCAAAGGCGTTGGCATGGTGCATCAACACTTTATGCTGGTGCAAAATCAAACTGTCACCGAGAATATCATTCTGGGGCTGGACAATCCGCGTTTCTTCCTCAATCTTAAAAAGTATGATGAGGAAGTGCGTCAACTGGCTGAATCGGTGGGTGTTAACATCGACCCCACGGCTAAAATTTGGCAACTTTCGGTTGGCGAGCAGCAACGCGTGGAAATCCTTAAGATTCTCTATCGTGGCGCGCAAATTTTGATTATGGATGAGCCCACTGCCGTCCTGGCACCTCAGGAAGCCGAGGAGCTGATGGAAACGCTGCGCGGCATGGCGCGCCAAGGTAAATCGATTGCCTTTATCAGCCACAAGTTAAACGAAGTGCGCGCTGTTGCCGACCGATTGACCATTTTACGGCGTGGTAAAGCCACCGCTGAAGGCGTGCCCGTTGAAGGCATGAGCCGGGAAGAACTCGCCACCCTGATGGTTGGTCGTGAAATCATCTTCAATCAACGACGTAGCGACAAAGAACCCGGTGATGTTATCCTGCGCCTCGAAAACGTGAGCGCGCTGAACAACAAAAACCTGCCCGCTCTGCACAATATCAATCTCGAATTACGTCAGGGCGAGATTTTGGGTATTGCTGGCGTCGCCGGCAACGGCCAGAGCGAGTTGGTGGAATGTGTCACCGGTTTGCGTTCCTGCCAGGGCAAAATCATCCTCAACGGTGAGAACATCGCCAACAAGTCCCCACGCTTCTCCATCGCACAAGGGCTTTCACACATCCCTGAGGACCGGATCGGGGTTGGCTCGGCGCCGAATCTCTCGATCACTAAAAACGTGATCATGAAAAACTATCGCGAAAAACCGATCAGCAAACAATGGCGACTGGACTATAAGGCTGCCAAAACGCATGCTGAAGGCCTCAAAGATGCCTACGATATTATCGCGCCAGATGTCGAAACCCAAGCCCGCAAGCTGAGCGGTGGCAACCTGCAAAAACTGATTTTGGCGCGCGAACTTTCCAGCGTGCCCCAAATTGTGGTCGCCATGCAACCTACTCGTGGCTTGGATGTTGGCGCCATTGAAGGCGTTCAGGAATTATTGATTGGTCGGCGGGATGATGGCTGCGCGATTTTGCTCGTTTCAGAAGAATTGGATGAGCTCATGCGCCTTTCTGACCGCATCGCTGTCATGTATGAAGGTGAAATTGTGGGCATCATGGAAGATGAAGATGCCGACATTCAAACCATTGGCCTCATGATGACCGGTAGCCTCCGCATGGATGGCAAAGAAGATTTACCCGGTCACAACCTACTTGATCAAGAGCCCCTGGCTGAAGAAAAGCCGGCTAAAGAGCCTGAACAACAAGCAGAAACCCAAGACGCCATGGCCATGGCAACCCCAATCGAGCCTGAAGATACCCCGAATCTTGAAGCTGCAAGCGAGGAAACAGAACTGCCAGAAATCAAAGACCCTGAAATTTTTGACCAAGAAGTCAATGAGAGAATTGAAAAATTCTTTGAGAAAATTGAGGGGCAAGAACCAGAAGATAAACCCGAGACCCCTGAGCTGCCTGATCGCCCCCTTTCTGAAGAAGAAGAGAAAGAACGCGTTCTGCGCAAAGTCTTGGGCGATAAATACCCAAAGGACGGTGAGAAATGAGCCTTCCTAGAATTAGTTTGGTAAGGCGTACAGAAGACGTCCCTAAATGGTTGCCCTTGGTCACCACACTTGGTGCTGTACTCTTGGCCTTCATCATCGGCGGTATTATTCTGAAAGCTATCGGGGCTAACCCATTCTACATCTATGGCTATTTTTTCAAGGGTGCTTTCGGGTCCTTGGGTTCATTCTCAGATGTGATGGTCAAAGCCTCACCACTGATTTTGATTGGTCTTGGATGTAGTTTAGCCTTTAGAATGCGGCTTTGGAACATCGGCGCGGAAGGGCAATTCTTTATGGGTGCCTTTTTCGCCAGTTTGGTGCCCTTGGTCCCTTTGGTGCCTATGGACACCACCCCACGCTTTGTCGTGCTCATTCTGATGGGACTTTTGGGCATGATTGGTGGCGCACTTTACGGTTTTATCCCTGGATTTCTGAAAGCCAAGCTTAATATTAACGAAATCATCGTCACCTTGATGCTTAACTACATCGTTGTGTTTTGGAATAACTATTGGATTTTTGGCAAATGGAGCGATGCTGGCTTTCAGATGACGAAGACCTTTCCCAAAGCTGCCTGGCTACCGAGGTTAGCCGATTACGCCGTACAAGTGAAAGCGTTTTCGGGAATCACCTTGCACGCCGGCGTTCTGTTTGGCATCATTGCCGCGCTGATTGTGCACTTGATTCTCAATAACAGCAACTGGGGCTATATGATCAATCTGATTGGTGATAACCCTCGTGCGGCACGCTATGCCGGCGCGGATATCGCCAAAAACACGATTTTGGTCTTTATGCTCTCTGGCGCCTTGGCTGGTTTGGCTGGCATGGTCGAAGTGAGTGGTGTGGTGCACCGCTTGCAAGAACGCATCTCCACTTCCTATGGCTTCTCGGGTGTGATCGTTGCCTGGTTGGCAAAGCTCAACCCTTGGGCAGTGATTGTGGTTTCGATTCTCTTTGGCGCATTGATTGTCGCCAGTCGTGAAATTCAGCCATCAGGTATTTCTTTCTTGCTCCAAGGCATCATTTTATTCCTGGTTATCAGCAGTGATGTCTTGCTCAAGTACAAATTCCAAATCATCCGTCCTGAGAAAGTGAAAGAAGAGGTGGCAGCATGATGAACTTTGCTGAAATCCTGCGCTCGGGTCTTTCAACCGGCACGATTTTACTCTTTGCCGCGATTGGTGAAATCATCACCGAACGCTCTGGCATCCAAAACCTGGGCGTTGAAGGTATGATGCTTTTTGGTGCTATGGCTGCCTTTAGAGCCACGCATCTTACGGGAAATGTTTGGATTGGTTTGCTTGTGGCGATTGTCGCCGGCGGTATCCTAAGCCTGGCGCACGCTCTGGTGACGATCCATTTCCAGGCTGATCAAACCGTGAGCGGTCTATCGCTCACCTTTTTGGGCACAGGCTTAGCCCTGGTACTCGGCGAGGGCCTCACCGGGTTGACCACCGCTACCGTTCCCAACCTGACAATCCCTCTGCTTTCTAAAATCCCGTACATCGGGCCAATCTTCTTTAGTAAGTTGAACCTCTTGGTCTATATTGGGTATTTGACGATTCCAATCGCCTGGTATTTCATCAACAAGACCAAACCAGGCCTGGATATGCGTGCAGTGGGCGAAAACCCTGCTGCAGCGGACACGCTGGGCGTCAACGTTTATGCAACGCGCTACCTCTATACTTTTGTTGGCGGTTGTATGGCTGGTTTGGCTGGGGCAACGATTAGTGTTGCCGTCTCGCCAGGTTGGTATAGCCATCTGACCACATCTGGTCAGGGTTGGATTGCTGTGGCATTGGTCATCTTCTCGCATTGGAATCCCACCCGGGCTGCTTTAGGCGGCTATTTGTTTGGTATGTTGCGTCGTTTTACCTTGGACCTGCAAGGACCAATGATGCTTTTGGGTATGCGCAACCCCTTCTTCTATAATCACAACCTGGTGTTCTTTTTGCAGATGGTGCCCTACGCCCTAACGATCATCGCCCTTATTTGGGGATCATCGGCGGCAAGACGCAAGCGCATCGGCGCGCCAGCTTCGCTGGGCATTCCTTATTCACGCGGCGAACGCGGGGTTTAAACCATTTGGATTGTGTATCTAAGACTAACGCTGCTGGTTGATTTCAGCAGCGTTTTTTTTGTTTTGATCATCAATCGGGGGTAATTGTAGTCGCGCTGGTTTTCCTCATTCTCGCCGGTTTCTCATCATGCATTTGCCGATCGCGCCGGTGCTGCTTGCGTGCAGACCTCTTTTGTCTGCGCTCACAGAGCGCGCTATGCCCATCCGTAGACATCCCGCCCTGCGTACCTTCCGCCCGTTCGGTAAAGGTCCCCCGACCTTTACCCTGGACACTGTCCAGTTACCGATAACCCTTCAAAAGTTTTGTTCGCTTCGCGAAAAGTCTGGTCAGGAGACCAGACTTGAACCTGACGAACTGACCCTCAACGATACGCCGACTGTGTGGGGCAATAAAACACCTTTTTAGTCTCAAACCCGAGTAAACTACAAGCTCTTGCGGAATTCACCAGGACTCTTGCTGAACATCCTTTTAAATTCATGCGCGATTGAGCCGTTATATTTCATGCCACAGGCTTCAAAAGCTTGGCGGATGGAAAGCCTTGTATCCTTTAATTTCTCGCGTACATTTTCCATCCGAACCCGGCGATAATACTGGAATGGCGTTAGCCCTAAAACGTGTTTGAAAAGTTTGCTCAAGTGATTTTTACTCACCGAACATTCTTCAGCAAGTTTATCCATATCAAAAGGCTCCATCCAATTCCTGTCAATCCAAACGCGACAGCGCATCACCTTTGGATCCGCATATTCAATGGTATGCGGGAAGAAAAGAATCCCTACCTCATGTATACAACCATCCTCCCTTTTAATAGGAAACGCGCAAACGCTGGCAAACTGACGTGACACCGATGTTTGGTACCCATATCTGCCTTCATGAATAGGTGCTGGAATATTTATAGCGAAATCAATCTCGCCACTTAAGGCCTTTTGCAGCTTTTTAGGGAGTTTATATGAATCAAAGTCTTCCCCATGCCAATCGTGCAAATTGAATTTTCCAATCAAAAAAGCCGCATCTGGCGCGCCTATACCTTTGACCATGGCTGGGTTAATGTATGTTAATAAGCCTCGCTCATCAAAAACACAAACGTAACATGGAAGCTGTTCAGCTAATTGTCTAAAGAAATTTGCATCCTGAGCTAAAGCTTCGACAGGGTTGTTTTTTATTGTTTGTTTGTTTTTTTGTGTCATCATGATTCCCACAATCATGGAAAAGAACACTTGCTACCTGAACAATCGATAAGGCTTGGGTTTAGAGTAAAAAGCTTGATTATGTCCGGATAAATAGCTTTATTGCTCTGATCTATAACAGCAAGAATGGGGGCTTGCAACCATATGGAAACTGTATCTATTATATCAAAAAGAGCGGTTTCACAAAACCGCTCTTAAGCTAAAACTTGGTTAAAGTTTATCTGTTAGTCACCAAGGGTAAGGCGATTGGAAAGATTGAATGGTTTTTATAGGCTATTTGGAAACCACAAAACTCTCGCTCATTCGTGCCTTTAGGAAGATGGAACTCAATCCAATAGAACCAGTAATTGGTATCAAAAATGAGATCATCAATTTCCCAAGAATAATGCTTTTCGCCTTGACCTGTTTGTTCTAACCGATATGTTTTTAAAACTTCTGTAGTTAAGTCTTCGTAATACCTTCTAAACAGAGTTACTGTTATAGGTCCATTAGCAGGGGCCGCAACGTTATTGTAGTATGTAAAGTAGATATTACTACCCCTCACATCCTCCGGCATGTTTAGGTTTAGTGAGTAAACTTTACGAACGTCTCCATCATAGCCACTCCCCAGACAGCCCTTAGCTCCGTTATACCTTGTAATTCGGCTATCATGAGGCACGAAATTGATGCCAACAGCACTATAAAAACCAAATGCAGGTTGACTTAGCAATTGGTTCTCGCCATCTAGCTTCGCGGAGTCCTCTCCAAAGGCGACACCGTCTTGTACGTCAGCATCAGATTGTATGGGCACATCGTTGAGCAAAATGTCCTTGCTATAGTCAATTAAGATATCTTCAGGTTGAGCAACCTGTTCTTCCTGCATTTTCCTCTCAGCCAATGCGGTTTAAGGTGTGTAGCTTGTGCCTATCAGAAAGGCAATCATCAGCAAACTATAAATTAACAGTGTTTTGTTTTTCATTTCTCTCCTTAAAATTGTTAATATGAGTTATTGGATAATCTGCCAAACGACCTGGCAGGGCTTACTGAAAGTAAGCTGGTTAAGAACGAAGCGAACAAAGATTCGTGAAAGTAAAACTCGATATTCTCAATATCTGAAAGCGATTCCAACACATTAACTTTATTGAAAGGCAAGTTTTACATTCGATGTTTATAATATACCAATTCTTAAGCAAGAATAAATGAATTTGGTTTATTTTCCTACTAAAATGATGCATTTTCCTACTTTTTTCTCTAAGGTAACTGATTGAGAGCTTTTTATCTTCTTTTGAGAAAGGTCTCGTGAGCTGATTAACCAAAAAAAGAACCTGAGAAAAGCTCATGAATAGAGCCTTGTTCACATATACTTTTCAAGAACTGGACCCAGCCTCATGCTATAATAACATCCACCTTACATTAACTTGAAATAAGTTGCAGATGCGACTAAAATAGTTGATACGTGAACATGTTTTGTCAGAGTAAACAAGCGAGTTAGGGATGACATCCACAAAAAAGCAGCTCTTCGACTCATTAAAAGCCATATTCCTTCACATCGACAACCATGAAAAGGCTTTCCTGGCACGTTTTGGCTTGAACATTCCCCGCTTTTTCGTCCTATCCCATCTCAATAAAAAAACTGGCATAACCAACATGGATCTTTGTGAACGTCTCTTGTGCACGAAAAGCAACACCTCCCGCATCGTTCAAGGCATGATTAAAGACAATCTCATCAAACGCGTTGGACACCCTGAAGACCGACGTAGCTTCCAGCTTTTCCTTACCCCACAAGGTCAAGCCCTTTTTGACCAGGTTCAACCAGCTTACAATGATCAAATCAATGCCCTGATGTCACTCATCGACAGTGACAAACTTGACCACTATCTTGAGGTCAGTCAATCCATCGAAAGCATCCTCGCCCCGGCAAGCCAAAATTTGCCCGACGGGGAATAATAATACGGGTTTATACCCATTAAGACATCTCAAAAGGAGAGAAAAATGAGAAAAAGATATTTACTAATCGCCATCGTCCTGATTACGGCGATGGTCCTCGGTGCTTGTACGAAACCCAGCACTGATACTCCAATCAGCCCTGACACACCAAAGGTTGAGGAACCGCCGGTTGAATCCGCTGGCACCTTGCGCATTTGGGCTGACGAACAACGCGCCCCCGTGCTCAACGAGCTGGCTGCCAAATTCAAGGAAGCCCACAACGTTGACCTGGTCGTCGAAAACATCGCCGGTATCCGCGAGCAATTCCTCGTGGCTGCTCCCGCTGGCGAAGGCCCCGACATCATCATCCTGGCACACGATCAATTGCCTCAGTTGACCGAATCCGGTCTGGTGGCTGAAATGAATCTGGGTGCCAAAGCCAAAGACTTCAGCGAACAAGCCCTCAAAGCCTTCACCGTTGGTGGCAAGCTCTATGGCATGCCCTACGCGACTGAAAACCTGGGCTTCTTCTATAATAAAGACTATGTCACCGAAGTTCCCACCACCTGGCAAGGCGTTTATGACATGTCCAAAGAACTCATCGAAGCCAAGAAAGTCAAGTTTGGTATGGTTCTGGCTGGTACTTCCTATGACGCTTACCCCTGGATGACCTCCCAAGGTGGCTACATCTTCGGTTTGGATGCCAATGGCGACTATAACCCCCAAGATGTTGGCGTTGGTTCTGAAGGTATGATCAAATTCGGCGAAATGGCTCTGCAATGGGTTAAAGACGGTGTTCTCTCAGATAATACTGATAACAACACCGCAAAATCCATGTTCCTCAACGGCGAAGTGGCCTTCATTATGAATGGCCCATGGGAAATCAACAACCTCAAAGAAGCCGGCACCAACTACGGTATCGCCAGCTTCCCTGATGGTGGTGTGCCCTTCATGGGTGTGCAAGGTTTTGCAATCAACAGCATGTCCAAGAACATTGCGTTAGCCCAAGCCTTCCTAACCGATTTCATCGCCACTGAAGAAGTGATGATGAGCCTCTATGAAGCTGAACCCCGCGCGCCTGCTTTCTTGCCCGCACTCGCCAAAGTTGATAACGCTGACCTGAAAGCCATCGGCGAAGCCGGTAAAGACGCCCAGCCCATGCCCGCCATCCCCGAAATGGGTAAGGTTTGGGGTGACTGGGGTAACGCTTTAGGCTTCATCTTCACTGGTGAAAAGACCCCTGAAGAAGCTTACAAATTTGCCCAGGAAGCGATTGTTGCCGCTATCGCCTTCAATACCGAAGGCATGGTGAACCTCCCCGGTTCATGGCAAAAAGCCGCGGGCTTCGATTGTGAATGGAACCCTGGCTGTCCCGAAACAGCCTTGAAGAAGGGTGATGATGGTATGTTCACTGGCACCTTCACCATCCCCGCCGGCGATTACGAAGTTAAAGTTGCCCTGGATGGCGGTTGGGACACCAACTATGGTGCTGATGGCGTCGCTGGTGGCGACAACATCACTTTCACCGTCCCGAAAGATGGCGAAGTGACCTTCAAATGGGATCCGAACACCCACTTGCTTGACATTGTTCTTCCCGAATAGTTAAGACTAAAGGAGACCGGTTAATTTGACCGGTCTCCTTTTCTACAACCCCGAAAGGAGGCTCATAAAATGGATCAATCCAATCAAAGTACGGGAAGATTCATTAGCAAGACGATTTCGTTTCTTGGGCAATGGTTTGGCATTATCGTCATCATAGCGCTTGACCTGGTTTTAGCCTATTTTGCTTTTAAGCTTTTCCAGATGGGCTATACCCCCTTGGGTATTGTGTTTGTGCTGATTATCGCCATCATCAGCTTTGCCTTTTTTGTGCCAAAGGCACATATGTTCAAATGGATGGCTTTTGGTCTTGCCGCATGGCTTTTGTTTTCTATATTTCCAATTTTTTACACTGTTTACAACGGCTTTACCAACTATGGCGATGGCCACCTGATCACCAAAGAACAAGCCATTCAACAAATTGAGCGCGAAACCTATTTGCCTGAGGATAGTCGCGCCTTTGTTAAATGGATTGCCTATAAATCATCCAGCAATGACTACCTCTTATGGCTGAAAGATGACGCTGGCCAAACCATGATGGCGCGGATGACGGAAAGTGGTGAGCCTGAAAAGACCTTCCAGGTAGAGGCTGGCAAGCACGGTATTGGTGAAATTGATGCCGAAGGCGCGCCAGCCAGCATTGATGGCTACCAAAAACTGAGCTCTATCGCAGCGTCAACTGATAAAAACCTAACGACCTATAAATTTGGAAGTAGCGAAACGCCTATTTTTATTAAGCCAGATTTATCGGTGGGGCAGTTCTCGCAACTTTATGTCTACAATTCGGCGAACAACACCTTTACCGACCAAAAATCGGGAGCGGTTTATGAAGATATCCAGGGTACCTGGACCAGCGGCAGCAAGAAGCTCATCCCCGGCTACACAGCGCAGGTTGGTTTTGCCAACTTTGTGCAGTTTGTGAAAAGCCCCGGCATGCGTGGGCCCTTGGCCACGATTGTCGCCTGGAACTTCGCTTTTGCAACGTTGAGCCTCTTTTTGACTTTCTCGGTAGGTTTGCTGATTTCTATTATTTACAGTGGGCCGAAAATCAAGGGTAAAAAGTTGTTAAGAACTTTGTTGATCATCCCCTACACCATCCCCAGCTTGATTACGATTTTGATTTGGCGGGCGATGTTCAACCAGGAAATGGGCATCATCAATAAAATGCTGATTGAAGTCCTGGGTATCGCGCCAAAGTGGTACACCAATCCCTGGCTGGCACGCGCCGCCTTGCTCATTGTCAACACCTGGTTGGGCTACCCCTACTGGATGTTGGTGACCAGTGGCGCTTTGCAAGGTATCCCGGGGGATGTCTACGAAGCTGCGCAAATTGACGGCGCCAACGGCTGGCAACGCTTTACCAAAATCACCCTGCCCCTTTTGTTGGTCAGTGTGGGGCCATTGATGATTGCCTCGTTTATTTTCAACTTCAACAACTTCAATCTGATTTACGCCTTCATTGGAGGTGGGCCGCCCATTCCAACGGCAACTACCACGGCAGGATATACCGATATCATCATCAGCTATGTTTACAACCTGGCTTTTGCCAGCGGACGAGGCGCGCAATACGGCTACGCTTCGGCAATCTCACTGGTGCTGTTCGTCCTGATTGCGTTTATGTCGCTTATCCAATTCCGATTTACAAAAATGTGGGAGGAGACCAGTGAAAATGTCTAAAAAACCAATCAACGTGAAAACAATGGACACCATTGGAACCATTTTGCGTGTTTTGTTGGCAATTGTCCTGGTGGCCTTTAGTATCTTTCCGGTTTTGTGGATTGTGTCGGCATCGATTAACCCAGTGAATGACCTCGCCAATCAACAACTCATCCCACCCAACGCGAATTTCAACAACTTCACAAAGCTGGTCAATAACCCTATTTTCCCCTTCTTCACCTGGATGAAAAACTCGATTTTCATCTCAGTGGTTTCTACCCTGCTAACCTTAGCACTCACGACCCTGGCGGCTTACGCCTTTTCGCGTTTCCGTTTTAAAGGACGCCAAGGCATGCTCAAAACAATTTTGCTGGTGCAAAGCTTCCCCAATCTTTTGGCAGTTGTCGCGCTTTACACCATCATCAAGCAAATGGGCGACCTACCCGGCGTGGGTAAGTTTTTGGGTTTGAACACCCATTGGGGTTTGATTTTGGTCTACTTGGGCGGCGCAATGGGCATGAACATATGGCTGATGAAAGGCTATATGGACACCATTCCGCGCGATATTGACGAGTCGGCCAAGGTAGATGGCGCCACAGACTGGCAGATCTTTAGTCGCCTTTTGTTGCCCTTGCTGCGCCCCATTTTGGTGGTGATTGGCATCCTGAGCTTTATTGGCACCTATGGCGAGTTTTTGCTGGCACGCACCTTGTTGACCACGGGCGAAAAACAAACCGTGATGGTAGGCTTACAGATCTTTACCGCGGGGCAGTACACCAAGAACTGGGGTGTCTTTGCCGCCGGCGCGCTGATTGCCGCCCTGCCAATTATGATCATTTATCTGGTCTTGCAGGATCAAATTGTGGGTGGTCTAACAGCTGGCTCGGTAAAGGGATAAAGCTAAGTTTTAGAATAAATCTAAAAAGTATTGAGAGAAAGCTTGCTACGCAAGCTTTCTTTTTTATGCTTTGCAAAGCTATTCTTGGTCTGGCACTCAAATTGCACCTTTTGTTTACACCCATGCACCTTTTTTCGCGAGGTGTTTAAGAGCTTTTAAGCCTGTTTGGAGTTTTATGACAAAACCCTTCGGAATTGATATCAGCAAATGGCAGTCCAGCCAGGACCTCAAGCGTAAAATGGACTTTAATGCCGTCAAAAAGCATGAGGAACCTGTGCGTTTCATTGCCGCATGGGCGGGCATGTCTTTCAATTATGTCGACCCAGCCTTCAACTATTATTGGAAAGAAATGAAGCGCATCCAGGTCGAGCGCATTGCTTACCATGTGATTTACTTTGGCACCGACGCCCTTTCCCAAATGGATAACCTTTTTAACATTCTTAAAGGCAGCGTTAATTGGGATCATGACCGCATCGCACTGGATCTTGAGGTCAATGACATCAACCAAAAAGCCAAAATCACCGAAACAACTGTGCAATGTATCCAAATCTGTCATGATCGTACTGGGCATTTGCCGATTGCCTATTCACGCGCCAGTTGGGTGGATCGTAACCTGATCATCAGCCAACTTCCTGCTTTAGATTGGTGGCTGGCTCATTACCAAAAGCCAAATGCTGAGCCTTATTACACACCTGAGCATCCCGGACCACCGCCTTTACCGAACGGCGTTAGCAATTACCTGATTCATCAAACCACAGAAAGAGGTAAAAGCATTGGCGCAACAAGCTATTACATGGACTATAACCGATGGAATGGCGATGAGGATGCTTTCAAGCGTTACTTTGGCCGATTTTCTAACAGGGTTGATATGCCTCCGAATCTAGCAGAACCACCAGGAAACCCAGAACCGACAGCCAACCGTGGGCTCTTCAAAGCGCAATGCCTTGTCAGCACGCTTTTCACGCGCACTGGACCCAGCAGTCTTGAGCCAGTTATTGGCAAATTGCGCTTGGGCGAAGTGGTGACTGTCTACGAAGTGCACAAAGGCTGGTTCCGTTTGCACCCAAGGGACGCTGTTTGGTGCCAGGGCAAGAGCAACCTCTTTCGCCGTTTGAACGTACTTGCGACCAAAGGGGCGGTATTGTTCAGCACACGTGTGATTGTCCCCGCACTTTACAAGCGAGCTGGTCCAGGCAAAGAACACCGCGTGACCGGCAACCTGATCCGTGATGAAATTGTCAATGTCTATGAAGAGCGCGAGGGCTGGTATCGCATCGCGCCAGATGTAGGGATTTGGATCAATGCGGGAAGTCAATACTCGCAAAAGGTTTAATACTCTCCTACATTTGAGCCTTAAAAACAAACAGCGCTACTCGTAGCGCTGTTTACACTTAATAATCTTATTTTAGAAATCTTTGAGGATGTTGCCCAAGGCGAGCACAACGAAAGCAGCGATGAGCAGGATAGCGCCGATGGGGAAAATGACCAATGCGGCAAGTTTGGCAATGAAGGTAAAGAGGATGCCAGCAACAAAAAGAATGACTGCGATTAGGAAAGCGAGTTGAGTTGGGGCGTTGAGTTTCATTTTTCTCCTTATGAAAAAAGCGGCTTTTTAGCCAATTGTGATAGCTCAATTTTAGTCCAATCTCATTTATTGTCACATGTCTTGCAAAAGGTTTAAGCACTAAATGAGCGTTCAAAAAACATTCACATGCAAACCCCTTTTAATATTAGGCGGTTTCTTGAATACTTATGTTGACTTGTTGGGGTTTTTGATGATAATTGCTCTCAAACAGATCGTTAGTCGAAGCCAGCGCCTTTCACTTTTTTGTGTGTTGGTACAGCCTTAGCATTTATCTGTATTTCAAAAACAAACATTAAGGAGACTTGCATGAGTGAAGAAAGGTCAAAAATTGAGAGCACAATGCATTCCCCTGGGATAAAAAATAAGCCGACGGTTGATATCGTCATCATCAAAGCGCCTAACCATGCTAAATTTGAGGAGTTTCAAGCCTTAATTCAGGAGAATGGGGTCAATGTTCACATCATGGAAACGCGATTTGATTTAGAAAAGGCGGACGCCATCATCCTCCCCGGCAGTGAGCGCACGGTTGCTGACTTAGACTGGATGCGCGAGCAAGGCTTGGATCAAGCTATCTTACAATTCGTTGAAAATGGGGGCACTGTGGCAGGGATTTGTGGCGGATACCAAATACTGGGCCAAACCATCGCCGACCCAAATCATATCGAGTCGCAACATGAAGAGGTAAAAGCTTTAGGTTTATTACCCGTTCGAACAACATTCAAAGAAAAAGTAGAAACCAAACAGAGTCTGGGCATCATTTTTGATGAAACGACGCTCCCCTCTTGGATGGCCGAACTCAGCGGCACTGAGCTCAAAGGTCATGAAGTGCATGCCGGCGAGACGGAAACGGATCAGCCTTGGTTGCGATATACGCTTCGCGACAACGAAAGCGTTTCGATTATCGACGGTGCTTTTGCTCAAGACGGCCGCGTTTTAGGGTGCTATTTGCACGGACTTTTTGAAAACGATGCCTTCCGCCATAGCTGGTTGGCGCGTTTGGGTTGGGACCGAAGCAAAGGAAAAGAATTTAAGAAAGACTCTAAAAAGGAAAACGATTAAGGCTAACTCATGTCAGCGCACTTGCTCGCTCTTTTACTGGCTTTTTGTGTGGATTTACTCTTCGCGGAGTTGCCCAATAAGCTGCACCCCGTCTTGTTGATGGGGCATTTTATACGCTCATTGAGTCAAAAGTGGAACCATGGCAGCCCCAAACGCCGTTTTTGGCTGGGCTTCTTGTTAACTTTTTTGGGCATGATCGTTTTTGCTTTACCCTTCGTGCCTTTGCTTGTTTTTGGCAGCCGCTTGCCTTGGTGGCTTTTGGGTGCTCTCAATGGGCTGCTTTTGAAACCCACCTTTGCTTTAAGGGCATTGATTAAGGCTGGCATGGAGGTCTATGAAGCCCTTAAAGAGGGCGATTTAGACGAAGCGCGGCGATTGGTGGCTTGGCATTTGGTCAGCCGTGATACCAGTCAGCTTTCTGAAGGACAGGTCAGTTCGGCGGTGATCGAATCGCTTTCTGAAAACCTGACCGATAGTTTTGTAACACCCTTACTTTGCTTTGCCTTGGGTGGCTTGCCTTTGGCTTGGGCTTATCGCTTTGTCAACACCGCGGACGCGATGATTGGCTATCGCAATGAAAACTATGAGTATTTTGGTAAAACAGCAGCTATTCTTGATGATGTTTTCAATTGGCTTCCAGCACGTTTGGCAGGTTTGACCTTGGTTGTGGCAAGTTTTTTGTGTGGCGCAGATGGGTCTAATGCCTGGCGCACAATGCTCAAAGACCACGCCGCAACATCCAGCCCCAATTCGGGATGGACCATGGCTGCTCTTGCCGGCGCGATCGGTAAAAAGATGGAAAAGCCTGGCGCTTATGTTTTATCGGAAGGATCTGAGCTGCCCAATGCGAATGACATCAAACGCGCCAATCGCATCATTTTAGTCAGCGGCGTGATAAACTGGCTTTTGACCGGAGGACTCATTGTTGAACTTGCCAATTTATTCTGAACCCCATGGGGGTTTGCACCCGCGTGAATTGCGCGAATATGGCTTTGCGCCTGAGGATATTCTCGATTTTTCGGTGAATAGCAACCCTTTTGGCCCCAGTCCAAAGGTTTTAGAAGCCTTGAAAGCCGTGGACATCAGCACTTATCCCGAACGGGACAGCCATGCTTTGGTCTCTGCACTGGCGACATTGAATGGTGTGGAAGAAAACCAGGTTTTGGTGGGCAATGGCACTTCGGAATTGATTTGGCTGGCGAGTCATGCCAGTTTGGAACCTGGGGAAGCAGTGCTGATTATCGGACCGACTTTTGGAGAGTATGCACGCGTGGCATTGGCTTTAGGCGCGAAAGTGCATGAGATTGCTGCCAAAGAACCTGATTTTGAACCTCCTGTCGATGAAGCCATTGCTTATATTAAGATAAACAAACCCAAACTGGTCTTTTTGTGTAACCCCAACAATCCGACTGGAAAGGTTTTGGACGAGTCTGTTTTAGCCTGCCTTGCTGAAGCATGTGGCGAGCAAAGCCTGTTGGTGATTGATGAGGCTTACCTGCCATTTGTGGACGGTGTGTTTTTTAGAAAGCCTTTGAATGGCAATGTACTGTGTTTGCGCTCGATGACCAAGGATTTCGCAGTGGCTGGAATCCGATTGGGTTACGCTATTGGGGATCCCGCTTTAATTAAAAAGATGCGATCTTTGCAGCCTACTTGGAGCGTTAATGTCTACGCCCAGGCGGGGGGTTTAGCTATCCTGGATTCACTCGATTATTACCAAGACACATTAGCGAAACTGAAAGACCTTAGCACGACCTTCTTTAAAGATTTAGCCACGATTGGCTACCTAATTCTGCCCAGCGCCTGCCATTTTGGTGAGTTCAAGACCCAAATCCCGGCTAACCTCTTCCGTCAGAAAGTCCTCAGGCATGGTATCCAATTGCGTGATTGCAGTTCTTTTGGCATGCCCCATCACATAAGGGTGAGCACCAAACTTCCCGACCAAAACCAAGGCTTGTTGGCATTGCTAAAAACCCTAGACCTCCGCTAGGCATTCATCGATCTGAATTCAAACAATTATTGTGTGTACACACACTTTCTGCTCGTTTTCAGCGCATTTTCCTGAGTCATTTGATTTAGGACATATTCCATCCCGCAGGATTTTAGCTTTCCATCCCGCAAGATTCTAGCAAGATGAATTAATCACAAACAAATACCCCTGAGCCTATGATGACCCAGGGGTTTTGAGACGTATTCTTAACAAGACTTAGTAAGAGGGATTGGAGTGCGAGATTTCGATATCCTTCACGCAAATATACTTAGGTATCGCCAAAGCACGAGGGTTGCGTCGGGAATAGGTGCTGGAGGTGTTATAGACACTCTCACAAGAGCTCATCCATTCAATGCGATCGCCAAAGAAGTCGGTAAACTTCTGGGTCAGGCGCACGTTATAAGGCACCTGCACCGTCCCATCCGCCTTCAAGTAGAGCGCGCCAAAGCGTGAGCTACCCGTCAACATTCCCGCGCTGGGGTTGACCATATTCATGTAGTGGATGTAAGGAATATACAGAATATCTTCTTCGCGTGGCATGGCTAAAAGCTCGGTCAGACTGCAGACTTTCTTGTCACCTTTGCTCATCACAACGCTCAGGTGAGGCACGCTGTGACCAGTCGCTGTCTCACCATACTCATCAGCAGCGTCCTGTCCCCAGCTAAAGCCTTTGAAAACGCCCGCTTCCACAAAGTTAAAAGGCTCGCGCAACTTACCAGTAAAATCAGCCATTTGGCCAAAAACTTCCGCGCGATTGGGGTTATCCACCAGGGTCAAGCGTTCATTAAACAGCTTTTTACCGATATCTTCGGGGCTTAAGAAGGAATAACCATACTTAAACATCGCGCCATCCATGGCATAGTTGACCATCATGTCCATCACCTCGCCAACCGCGGCGGGACCAAAAACGACCTTATACTTGCCCACAGGCAATTGTACGGCTTCGCCTTCCTGGTAACATTTCACCAGAAGCGCAAGTTGTTCGTGCATGGCTTGAGGATCGAGGTCACGTTTGCGTTGCGCGCTTTGCTCGGCGTTGACTTCCCATTTGAGGCTCAGGGAGCTCAAGACCACCAAAATTTGAGCATCGGTGCTGATAAAGTACTGCACATGCTCGGTTTCCGTGCTGATTTGAGCATTGATGGTGGTGCCATCGGCGAAATTACCGGAGAGTTTAAGATCATCCGTTTCCAAATCACCCGCTGCGGTATTGAAGTAGTCCAAGCGTTCTTCGTTGCTCAGTCTGGCCAGGTTAGGACAGTAGGCCCTATCGTCATTAATTTCCTGCTCATAGACAGGAAAAGTGGGATCATAGTTCAAAGGCGCAGCGTGTTTGACCATCTCGCCAACGGTATCAATACTGCGTTTAATGCTTTCGACATCGTTGGGGTCAGCAATCATGCTAAATTCAGCGCGCTTGCGACCATCATAAGCGGTCAGGTCCAGACGCGTTAATTTTTCATTGGTGTTGAGCGAAATTGCCGAGTTGGCAAAACGCATCAGATAGCTGTCTTCCTGGTGAAAATCAATCGCCAGGCGGATGCCTTTTTCAATCGCGTAGGCGCGTAAGGTTTTGAGAAGGGTTGTTACTTTGCTTTTCATCTTAATCTCCTACGGTAACATCATCAAATTTACAAATCGGCACACCATGACCCAGTTCCATAATCTGGCTGGGTTGGCCCTTGCCACAGTTGTCCACATAATGCACATGCCAGGTGCTTTCGTCACCAACCGCGCTCAGAGAGTTGTAGAAAGGCACAGTCTCACCACGATAAGTCGGGTTCTTGACGACATGGGTTTTCTTGCCATCTTCCACCATCCAACCAATGTGATTGGCGAAATGGAATTGTTCACGATTGGATCCAATCGACCAACTTTTATCACCATCGAGGACGATGCCGCGTTCCGTGTTGGCGATTATGTCGTCAAGACTGCCATCTTCACCTGGGTCAACATTGATATTTGTCATGCGCTCAATGGGCACGCGGTAGAAGCTACTAGCACGATTGGCGCCACTGGAGCCTTCAAAGATGATGCGTTTGGCGGTAGCGTTGGCTTCTTCCACCATTTGACGGCCAGTAATCGCGCCGACCAAAAGACCTTTGTCAATCAAGACATTGTCCTGAGCGGGAACACCATCGTCGTCATAGCCGAAGCTACCAGGGGAATTGGGTTCAAGCGCGTTGGCGCGCGCGGTGAGCTTTTCAGAGCCATATTGCAACTTGCCAAAGTCTTCAAGGCGCACAAAAGAGCCGCCTGCAAAGCTGAGTTCATAACCCAAAATGCGGTCAAGTTCCAAGGCGTGACCGATGGTTTCGTGCACTTGCAAGAACATGATATCAGGCATCAGGATGACGCTCATTTTGTCTTTAGGACAATCGGGTGCGACCAAAAGTTCGTTCAATTCGCGCACGACACGTTCAGCATTGCCGAAAAAGTCAGCAGCTTCAATCGATTCCCAGCCACGGGTTGCACCAGTACGACCAGGTGCGTAACCACGGGATTGCATGCCACCATCTTTGTCCATGCCCATCACTCTCATGTCGGTGTAAACATCAATGATGTTTTTCTCAATTTCGGACCCTTCGGAGTCGATGTAAATTTGCTGACGGTTGATGAAGCGCAAAACAGAAAGGCGTTGCATCACGCCAGGTTGATCCAGAGCCTGGTCAAGCTTCTTGAGAAAATCCACTTTTTCTTCAAGGGGAACATTGAAGGGGTTGATCTTGTTGGGGCTGGTAAAAGTATCTTGGATGGCATCTTTTTCAGCCAAGCGGATGGGAAAGGTGACACGTTCAGCAGCAATGCGTGCATTATCATAGGCTTTGGCAAATAAGGTGTCGAGATCAGCCAGGTCAGAGGAGGCAGAAAAGCCCCAAGCGCCTTTGTAAAGCACGCGCACACCCGCGCCAGATTCTGATGAAGCGGCGAGGGATTTGAGGTTGCCATTATGCATGACGAGCACGTTTTGATCTTCATGCGGATACCAGCGAACATCGGCGTATGTGGCGCCTTTGCTTTTGAGCTGGTCAATTTGAGTTTTTAGTTTTTGTCTCACAAGCTTTCTCCTTTTGTGATTTGTAGATTAATCTGATTATAAGATGGATTCGGCGTGGTGAAAGCCTTTTCAACAAATAAATGAGACTAAGCAGTTACTTTCCACTAACAAAAGGTTTTACTGGGATATTTTGTAAAAAAGACTGTCCTAAATATTTTATGAATAATATTGCAGTAGACTTGGAAATGGTCATAATGCGGAAAATCTTGCGGAGCAGATGGGTGAAAAATAAGACCCTGGTCCGATTTTAGGTTTTTCACAAAGCGTTATAATAAAACCTGGAACAATTCGGCGGTTTAAAGCGTCTATTGTTATGCGGTGATAACCGAACTTGGAGCATGCCTATGAGCGAAGCAGTAGTGACGAATGGAGTAAACAATCTGGAAGAAAAAAGTGCCCCTCATTGGGCATGGGTTCCTGGCATCTTTTTTAAGCCGCGTAGCACGGTTAAGAAAATCGTCAAACACGAAAAAGCAGTCTGGCAAATTCCCTTATTGATTATTTCCATCATCAGCATTTTAGTCATTATCGCTGCCGCGCCAATCAAACGGGAAGTTGCCCTTTCTGGCAGAGGTTTGCCCGAGGGTTCTGAATGGTGGTCTGAGGATCAGATGCAAAAGTATCGCGAAGCACAGCAAAACATGTCTTCGGCGACTTTTATGTATCTTTTTCCGACCATCACCAAACTACTGGGCATCTGGTTTAACTGGATGGTGTTTAGTAGCGTCTTGTACCTCTCACTGACTCTGGCAGGGAGTCGTGCACCGCGCATCAAGTCGAGCAACTTGGTAGCCTGGGCGATGATGCCACTTGTTTTCCGTCAAGTGGTTGAACTCATTCTCATTTTTACCCGCAAACAATTACCTACCGGTACTGCTTTAGCCATGACCATCACCGACACCAAGTCCAAATTTTTGATGTTGGTTAAGGGAATGCTCGGGCAAATTGACGCCTATTGGCTTTGGTTCGTGATTATCCTCATCATTGGGGTCATCTACCTCTCCGGCATCAAACGTGCCAAAGCGGTTTGGGTGACGGTTCTTGTTGTCGCCATCATGCTTATCATCCAAGGCTTACCGACCTTGATTTCATCCGCTCTTAGTGGCCTCTCTGGTAGTGGCTTCAACATGTATTTCTAGAGGCACAATGAGTCATTCATCTTTTATCAAAGTAACTGACCTTTATAAAATCTACAAAATGGGCAATCAGGAAGTCCGCGCGCTGGATGGCGTCGATCTGGACCTCCCCGAAGGCTCTTTTAATGTGCTCATGGGACCTTCTGGGTCAGGTAAGAGTACACTACTTTACTTGGTTGGCGGCCTGGACTGGCCCACTTCTGGCCACATTTTAGTGGATGGCGAACGGATTGACCAAATGGATGAAAACCAACTGGCACAATACCGACGCGATAAATTGGGCTTTATCTTTCAAAGCTTTAATCTCATTACCACTATGACCGCCCAAGCCAACGTTGCCTTTCCGCTTCGTTTTAGCGGCATCAAAAAGTCCACGCGCATGAAACGCGCCAAAGAACTTTTGACCCATATGGGGCTTGGCAAGCGCATGGACCATAAACCGACCGAGCTATCAGGCGGCCAGCAACAACGTGTGGCGGTATCACGCGCCCTGGTGAACAATCCTAATCTCATCCTTGCCGATGAACCCACCGGCAACCTGGATACCCAAAGTGGTATCATCATCATGAATTTACTCAAAGAGCTGCGCGAGGAAGGCAAAACCATCTTGGTGGCCACGCATGACCCGCGCATGCTTCAATACGCAACCAACACCATTTTCTTGATTGATGGTAAAGAGGTTACGGAAGAAATGTATCGAAAAACCATTCAGCAACAAGGCTAAAAAGGTGGTCTTTATGAAAAAAACACTAAAACTGACTCTTATAGTTCTCCTCATCGTTGGCTTAATTGCAACGCCCGGGTTGTTAAAACCCAAAGCGAACGTGGCATTTGCCGCTGCTTTACATCAAGACCCTCCGGTGGAAGAAACGCCGGTCTCTCAGGTTGCGGTACGTCCCCTGCTCTATATCGTTGACTATTCAACGGGCGAGGATGGCAAAAAGAGCGTCTCACCCTATGGTGAGTTTACACTCAACTTTGTTCTTGGGAACAACGGTCAAAATGATCCGACTACTGGTCGAACAGCCCATGCCCGAAATATTGTGATGACTTTTAGCAGCTCGACCTTTTATCCATTAGATGGCAGTGTGAAAACTATTTGGGAAGTTGACGCTGACAACCAAGGCAATGAAAGTGTGAGCCACAAATTTAAGGTTAACGAATTGGAATCATGGAACTATTCTGGCGTTATTACCGCCCAGACCACATACAGTGATGACCAAGGCATGTCTTATTCAGACACCTTTACATTCACCATTTCGATTAACCAAAAACCTGGCGGCTCGACAGCAGCTACTGCAACACCGACTGTTAAGCCTGTCAATCGTCCTCAGATGATTATTCATTCCTATGAAACAGATGTTAGCCCCTTGCAACCGGGTTCAAACTTTAAGCTCAAGATGAGTGTGTCCAATGCCGGTAACGCTGACGCGCGTGCTGTAAGTGTGGTATTTGGCGGTGGCGTTTCTGCCGTACCAAATCCTGATGGTACCCCAGACCCACATGGTGTCGGTGGCGGCACGGGTGATACCAGCAATTTTGCGCCTTTGGGTAACAGTAACGTTGTCCTTTTGGGTGACATGGTGCAAGGCGCCATGATGACTCCAGAGCAATCCTTCATCGTCAACGTTTCAGCAACACCAGGTGCTTATCCTTTCAAGATTTCTTTCGTTTACAGCGATCCAGCCGGCAACCGCCTGGTGGATGACGCAGTAATTACCTTATTGGTGCACAGTATTCCGCAGCTTGACGTTACCTTCTACCGGCCGGTTGAGGGTTCCATCTTCATGAATTCTGGTGGTTCTTTGCCCATTCAGGTTACCAATCTTGGTAAAAAAGCTGTGGTTTTGGGAAATATCACAGCCACATCCCCACAAGGCATGGTCATGGAAAACTCTTTATTCCTTGGATCAATTGACCCAGGTAGTTACCAGACTTTTGACCCTCAGTTTATGCCCAGTGCCTCAGGTCCAGCCACGATCGATTTAGCGATTAATTATACGGATGACTTTAACCAAATTCAGACCTACAAAACACAATTAACCGTGAATGTGGAAGAAGCGATGCCCACGCCAGAGCCTTTCCCCCAACTGGATGAACAAGGCAATCCTGTATTGGATCCAGATGGCAACCCAGTCATGATTGACCCCATGGCGCCATTTCCCAATCCGGGTGAACAACCGCAACAGAAGACCAGCTTCTTTACCACCCTGTGGAACGCGCTAAAGGCTTTCTTTGGTATCACCTCAGCACCAGGCAACAACATGGATGACCCCTTCATGGATGGTGGCGGAGGTGGAGGCGGTGGCTTCTACAACGGTGGCTAGACAAGGAGCATCATGCGATTTTCAGACCTCATTAGCCTGATTATTGATAACCTAAGCAGGCGCAAAGGGCGGGTTTTGCTCACCGCCATTGGCGTGGTAATTGGTACCGCGGCGGTTGTGACCCTCGTGTCACTTGGCGCTGGTCTGCAAAAGTCGGCCACATCAAACCTCTGGGGCATCAATGACCTGACCAGCATTCAAGTCAGCCCAGGTTATCCTAAACCACAACCCGGTGTTCGTTACGAGTTTAAAGAAGAGGACATCAAGAAAATTACACCGGCAGTGATCGAGCAATTCAAAGGCATGACTGGTGTAAAACGAGTCATTATTAAGCAACAATTACGAGGTGGAGCGCAGTTAAAGTATGACAAATTAGAAGGTTGGGGAAACCTTATGTCAACCGATCTGGAAAGCCTTAAAGATTTGGGCTTGGAAACATCCCAAGGTGTCACCACACTGGAAAAAGGACAGATTATCCTCGGCGCACAATACAAAAACAACTTTTATAATCCCAACCCTAAGCCTGGCGCTGAGAAAACTGAGACGCCGGATTTGTTCGGAAAGAAACTGACCATCGAATTTCAAAAATGGGATAGTGAAGGCAACGTCACCACTCGGAAAGCAAGTTTTGAAGTTGTCGGGATTTTGAAAGAATCCCGTTCTGAGGCGGATTGGAGCATGTACATTAACTACGATGAGATGAGCCGATGGAACGAATGGATGGCCGGTAAACGTATTGACTACAACAAGGAAGGCTATAACCAGATTACCGTGCAAGCTGAAAGCCCCAAAGTAGTCGTTGACCTGGCCAAACAAATTTCAGACCTGGGATATCAAGCCTACACACCCCAACAAGCCGTAGAAGGCATCAACAGTTTTTATGCCATCATGCAAATCGTGTTTGGTGGTGTTGGCGCCATAGCACTTTTGGTGGCGGCAATCGGTATTGCGAACACAATGACCATGGCGATTCTCGAAAGAACGCGTGAAATTGGCATCATGAAAGCCATCGGCGCAACAAACAATAACATTCTCGCCATTTTCTTGGGCGAGGCAGCTGGCATCGGCTTTTTGGGCGGTGTTGGCGGTGTTTTGTTGGGCTGGGCAGCGTGCGCTGTGGTTAACGCGCTCGGTAGTAGCCTTCTGGCGTCGGGTGGCAGTGGCGGAAGCTCGCAACTCAATGCGATTATTCCTATCTGGTTGCCCATTTTCAGTATCGCATTCGCGACTATTGTCGGTTTGATTAGCGGTCTTTTCCCCTCCTTGAACGCGGCGACAATGGTGCCAGTGGATGCATTGAAATACGAATAGCTTTAGTGTTACTGAATGTTTGAAAAGCCTGATTACTCAGGCTTTTTCTATTTTTCGCCCATGGGTTTATGATGAATCGGGTTGATATCATTTAAGACTAGATTATCCCTTTTTAGTGCCCCGATATCTATTTTATTAAAATCAATCTTTCCATCCAGATTAATGGCCTCTATTCAAAATGATTTACCAAAATACTTTAAAGACCCACACCCTTACCCTCTCCCATCGTGCAGCTTACTTTCGTGTTAAAAAAGACTCGACAATAACTGCTGCCCTGGAGAGGGTGAATCTTTTCTTTCGCAACTGAACCATAGGTAATCATTATTGGTTTTATCCAAGTGCAATTATTTCATATGTACAATTTCTACGTAAAGATAGCTAAGCCAAGAATTCCCCCTATCCAAGGGAGGCGGATTAAAGGGGGCTGCTTGCGCGCCGAGTGTTTTTCGAGGCGTGGGTCTTGGATGCAATTGTTGGGGCGATTTTATCCCAATGCATAACCTAACGCGTATTTTTAGTAAGCTGAATGGTTTACAACCTTTGGTTTAGTTTCCCCGTTTACTGAAAACCTGGAAACTTAAATGATTCGGGTTGATATCGTTTAGAATTGAGATATGAGTAAACCCCCAGTCTACGCCGCCATTGAAGGTGGAGGCACGAAGTTTTTGGTCGCCCTTTTCGATTCAGAGGCTCAGCTTTTGGCGAAAACTCGCTTGGAAACAAAAATGCCGCGAGAAACATTGGCATCTTGTGTTTCATTTATCCAGGAAAACAGCCCACGTTTTGGTAATTTGCATGGATTGGGTATCGCCCATTTTGGACCCCTTTCCGCCCTACCTGGCTCATCAAACTATGGCCAAATTGGCAAAACACCCAAACCTAGATGGTCTGGTTTCGATGTTGTGGGCTTTTTTAAGCAAGCCTTTGGCGGCGAATTGCCTATTGTTTTTGACACCGATGTCAACGGCGCAGTGCTCGCTGAAGCACGTTGGGGTGCGGGTAAAGGTATTCAAAACCTGCTCTATCTCACGATCGGAACCGGGATTGGCGGTGGCGCCTTGGTCAATGGCGAGCTATTATATGGCTACGCGCATTCCGAGATGGGGCACATTGCTCTGCCTCGCCTTCAAGATGATGATTTTGAAGGCGTCTGCCCCGCCCATGGTGATTGTTTTGAAGGGCTTTGCACGGGGCCAGCCATCGCCGCACGTTGGGGGATGCCAGCAACCGATTTACCAGATAATCATCCAGCATGGCAGCTTGAAGCACAGTATATCGCCAAAGCCTTGCGCAATTACGCTTACACCTTAGCGCCTGAAAGGATTATCTTAGGTGGCGGTGTGATGGATCGGCACTTCTTGTTTCCGATGATCAGAGCCGCTTTTAAAGACGAAATGGCAGGATATGGTGAGCCAACTTTGGATCTGGACGAGTACATCATGCCCTCCGGCTTTAAGGGTGACGCAGGACTGTACGGGGCTCTTAGCTTAGCACTGAAAGCTTAGCTTACCATTCTCGGGTTACATAGTGTGTTTTTATTTGGGATGGATTTAATAAAAAATCCCTAAAAAAGATGGGGTAATAAAGCAGCTTAGTATCCGCAGTAATCCAAACCAAATGCTCTTTCAAACCTTCGTTGGTCTCACTTTGGCAAACTGGGTCAAAATCTTCAGGCACGTTCATGATGAAATAGAATGAAAGCTCATAAATACGCTTGGTCTTATTTCCCCCAATCGTGCCCAGAAAAAAGTTCTCATGGGTGAAAGCTAATCGTTGGATAGAAAGTTTATAACCTGTTTCTTCAAAAACTTCACGAATGACAGCTTGCTCAGCGGATTCTCCAAACTGGAGCCTTCCGCCAACGGAGTACAAGTAATTATCCCGATTATTGCCCGTCATCAAGAGTTTGGAGTCTTTCATGATAATGGCTCCCACACGCAAGTTAATCACTCCATCCCCACCGAGAGGTAGAACGAGATCGTTTTCTGCCACCTTGTACTCCTGTTAAAGATTTTTTTGAAAATGACTTATGGCTTTAACTTAGCTACTGGTCCATCATGGCATACCAGCCACCCAGTCGCTAAGCCAAGCGCTTTGCAAAGCGTTTCATCCAACTCACAAGCACCACATAATCCTACACCACAGCGTGTAATTGCCTCAAAAGATAACTGGGCGGGAACCTGATGGTTTTTACAAAGCTCAAAAAGAGCTTTCAACATGCCTGTGGGACCGCAAGCATAAAGGCAATCCGGTTTGTTGTGCTCAAATTGCTCATTGACGACCAAAGTCACCAAACCTTGACGTCCTTGTGAACCATCTTCAGTCGTCACCAAGACTTGTGCGCCCATATTGCGCAAGCTTTCAACCAAGAGCAAATCATTGGTTGACCGCGCACCCAAGCAAACAGTGACTTCATCGCCACGAGAAAGGGCTTCTTGTGCCAAATAAGAAAGCGGCGCGGCACCATAGCCACCGCCAACCAAAAGATGTTTGCGACCTTGTAATTGAAATCCCTCACCCAATGGTCCCCGTATCCACAAACTTGCACCATCTTCCAAAGAAGTTATCGCCTTTGAAACCGGTCCAACAGCTGAAATGGTCAAAGCTAAAGGATCCGCAGAATGCAGGCTAAAGGGTTTTTCGCCGACGTCCGGGAGCCAAGCCATGACGAATTGCCCGGGTTGGGCATTCGTCAAGACACCATCCAACCATAAGGTAAAAGTAGTGGGATTTTCTTGTTCGATTTTGCTCAGTTTAAAGGCTTGCATCAGTCCATGATTACACATGCTATTCACCTCGTTTAATCGCCAAACCGCGCATCGACTCAATGTTTGGATAAGCCTGCTCATCCATAAAAGTTTGAAGTTCTTTGGCAATGCGGGCAAAAGCCGCAGGCCCGCCATCCACAACAGCCGAACCCACACCAACTAAACTTGCCCCAGCCATAATCATTTCAGCCGCATCAATTCCTGTGCTAATGCCACCCGTGCCAATGATAGGCAAATCCACCGCTTGGGCAATTTCCCACACCGCGCGCAAGGCAACAGGCTTGATGGCGGGACCACTCAAGCCACCGGTTGTGTTTTTCAAAATAGGTTTCGCGGCATAAGCGTCAATGAGCATGCCAGGCACGGTATTAATCGCCGTAATGGCATCTGCTCCTTCGTAAGCCACCGCTCGGGCAATTTCGCTCAGGTTATAAACATTGGGCGCTAACTTAATGCTGATAGGCAAGTTCACCGCCTGGCGTACCTGACGGGTCACCTCGGCAGCACTTTTGGCAGTCGCCGAAAAGGGTGTACCAAAATCAGAAGCAACGTTAGGGCATGAGATGTTGACCTCAATCAGATCCGGTTCGGCTTCAGCGATAACGCGTGCCACCTCACCAAAATCTTCGACGGTTGGCGCGAAAATGGAAGCAAACAAGGGTACATCCAGAGCTTGGAGTCGCTTTTTGGTCTCTTTGAGGATGCTCGCTTCGGCATGACAACCGGGATTAGTCAAGCCAATCGCGTTGATCACCCCACCTTGCCAGGCAAGGGTCACCGGATTAGCATGGCCATCACGGGGATCAGTGCCGGCACTTTTGCTGGTGACCGCGCCGACGCCTTCACGCGCACAGCGTTCCATCACCGCCGGACTGGTACCTAAAATACCGGAAGCAACCACTAAGGGATTTTTGAGTTTGATACCCAGCAAACCAACTGATAAATTAGCCATTTTTCAAGTATTCTTTCACAGTATCATAAGCAGCCTGGTCAATTTTGCCAGCATTAAGCAAATGATCTAAAACCTGGCTAAAACGGAGAGCAGGGCGAACTTTGATACCGGCATCTTCCAAAACTTGCATACCACCTTGTTCACGGTCTATCAAGACCACGGCTTGGTCAGCGACCAAACCCACACCATTCAGGCTTTCAGCCGCAGTTTTCAGGCTACCACCCATAGTGATCAGGTCTTCGATAACCACAACCCGTTGGCCAGGCTCAAAAACGCCCTCAACCAATTGTCCAGTACCGTGGGTTTTAACCTCTTTGCGGGGATAGACCATCGGCTTTTTCAGTTGGCTGGCTAATACGGAAGCAATGGGTAGCGCGGCATAAGGAACGCCGGCGATGAGGTCAAAGTCAAAAGCTTCTAGCTGCTCTGCGTAGGCTTCAACAGCGAGTTCAAGAAGCCACGGGTAACTTACCAATCGTCGCAAATCGAGATAAATCGGCGATTGTTTGCCACTCGCCAGCGTGAACTCGCCAAATTTGACGCTCCCTGTATCAAAAAGGCCTTCGATTAGTTGAGCATCACGTGTAGATAGGCTTTCAATAACATAACCCAGTTTCGGTGCATTCTGGACTTCTTCACGAAGGGCATTGATTTCATCACGTAAAGCCAAGGCGGCAGCATGAGGATCTTCCGCGTTCATCACCGAGCGCGAAACGGGCACAATCATACCCAAGCCATCGTCCCGCAAGCCATTCACCAAAGCTTGGCGCAAATTACCACCTTGAGCACCCACACCAGGGGCTAAAATCCAGGCTTGAGGGCAAAGTTGGCGCACTTTGGCGAGAGCTTCGGGTTTTGTCGCGCCAACCACCAAGCCGACCTGTCCAGCATCGCCCCAATTTTGTGAGATTTTAGCAATATGTTCAAAAAGAGCTGGGGTGCCGTGTTGTTGGACTTCTGCTGCGCTAGGATTCGAGGTTTGGCAGAGCACAAAAACGGCTTTTTCTTTGTTGTCAGTAAAGGGTTTGATGGCATCATAACCCAGATAAGGTGAAAGCGTCACCGCATCCGCGCAGTAGATGTTGAAACAAGCTCGGGCGTAGGCTTCGGCGGTTGAACCAATATCGCCGCGTTTGGCATCCAGTAAAACCGGGATATCGGCTGGGATGAGTTCGTTACAGATGATTTCAAGCGCTTCTAAACCGTCCAGACCAAATTGTTCAAAAAAGGCGATGTTGGGTTTGTAGCAACACACCAAGTCTTTTGTGGCTTCAATAATGCCACCCGCCCAGAGAATCAAGCGTTCATAAAGACTGTCACCGTCCGGGAGGCTTTTCTCGTTGGGGTCCAAACCCACACAGAGTAGGGATTGATTTGTTTCAATGGCATAGGTCAATTTCTCGATGAAGGTCATTTTTCTCCTCGCTCTCTGCTACCTGAGTTGTTGTCCTGCTCATTATGGCAGGTTTATTTTTTAGTTAATTATGACGTCTTATGCTTGCCCTAAAACGGCTGCCAAGAGCGCCATTCGGATGTAAAGGCCGTTTTGCACCTGTCTAAAATACGCCGCGCGGGGGTCTTTGTCCACACGGTAGTCAATTTCGCTTACACGCGGTAAGGGGTGCATTACAACCATTTTTTCCTTGGCACGAGCTAATAGATCCTCGTTCACCACAAAGAAATTTTTAACTTCTTCATATTGGGTGATGTCAGGGAAGCGCTCTTTTTGGATGCGGGTCACATAAAGCACATCCGCTGTTTCGATGACGTCTTCGATTTTGTGTGATTCACGCACGTCAATGCCTTTATCGATAAGCATATTCATGTTTTCGAGCGGCAGACGCAGCGTTTCGGGCGAAACAAAACGCATGGAAACGTCGTACTGGCTTAAAAGCTCAGTGAGCGAGTGCACCGTGCGACCATAGCGCAGATCGCCCACCATGGCAACCCGCAAACCATCAATACAACCTAATTCGCGTTTGATCGTAAAGAGATCCAATAAAGCCTGGGTGGGATGTTCGCCAGCACCATCACCAGCATTGATAACAGGCACGTTCACATGTTTGGCCGCCATGGTGCTTGAGCCAATTTGAGGGTGGCGCAAGACAATGACATCACAATATTGTTCGAGGGTAATCATGCTGTCAATCAAGCTCTCGCCTTTAGAAACTGAAGAGTATTGAATACCCTCAGTGATTGGAATAACCTTGCCGCCAAGCCTTTCCATCGCGGCAATAAAGCTTGAAGAAGTACGTGTCGACGGCTCATAAAACACACAAGCCAGGGTATAGCCCTTGAGCAAATCGCAGGTACCCCAGTGTTCAACCATTTCGAGCATTTCATTTGCGCGTGTGAAGATGTATTTCAAATCATCTTTTGTAAATTGTTTGACACTCAGGATGTCTTTTTTGTAAAAACCATTGGTAAAGCGTGGTTTGCGTTCGAATTCGTCTATCTTGAAAATGGGTTTTAGGTCTTGCATTGTCATAGGCTCCTCTTTTTAGCGCTATTTAGATTTTTGACAGTTAATAATGCCGTCTTTGTACATTTCTTTACCACGGAGAATCACGCAATGCACTCTTCCAATCATGCGCATCCCCGAAAAAGGAGACCAACCACACTTTGTGTACAGCGGATGGTCGGGATAAATGAATTTTGCATTTTCGTCGACTTCAACCCAAGTGTTAGGCTGATCAGGGAGATGGAAAATGCGTTTGGGATTGGTGTGAAGCAGGTCGATAAGCGTTTCAATCGTCAATCGGCCTTCCGAAACTGCCGTCAGCATGAGGGGCAGCGTGGACTCCAAGCCCGGTATACCGGGCGGTATAGGGCGCTTTTCTTCATCATTAAGCGGCCCAGGCGCGGTGAGATAGGCCTCCTGGCTGGAAAAACCCTCTTTTTCGAACTTGGCATGCGGGGCATGGTCAGAAGCAATCACCCCAATCGTCGTGCCCAAGTGATGCCATAGGGCGTCCTGGTCTTCCTGACTTTGCAACAGAGGTCGCATGTCGCCATAAGCACCAAGGCGTTCCGCATCATCCTTGGTCAAGAAAAGGTGGTGTGCGGTGACTTCGCAGGTTACGTTCAAGCCACGGTCCTGGGCTCTTGCAACCATTTCGACTTCTTCTTTGCGCGCGATGTGGCAAATGTGGATGTGCTTTTGATACTTTTCAGCAAGCTCTATGGCAACCCGCACCGAATCGAGCTCAGCATGCAGACAAATTGGTTTCGTGGCAGGCCAAAGCTCAAAGCTTTTTTCAATAGCCTGTTGGTTTTGAAGCCGCAGGGGACCAAAAGTTGCGTCAAGGTACATTTTTAAGCCAACAGCATGTTCGGAAAGTTGAGGAAGTTGGTCCAAATGCTCTTCCGAAGCACCTGCAAAATGATGGACATCACAAAGGGCTTGGTTTTCCGCTTGTGTTTGGGTTTGTTGCCAATTTTCGAATGTAACCAGCGGGGGATTGGTGTTGGGCATCGTCAGAAGCGTGGTAAAACCGCCAGCGAGGGCAGCGCTACTGCCAGAAATGAAATCTTCTTTGTGCTCGCCACCGGGCACGCGCAGGTGCACATGGGCGTCGATCAAGCCGGGTAAGATCATCATCGTTCAGCTCCTCGCGAAAGTCTGTTAAAAATTAAACCTATTAAGTATAGCGCTAAAAAAGCGAATTCGTCAACGGTTTTGGTGATTTTTAAGGTTGTTATTTTTGATTCTCAGTATGTGACACCGAACGGAGGCTAAGGTCGAACAATAGACATGTTCTAACTTTCCCTTTGACTCCTTGTTCGCACGTGGCCTCCTGTCCACGTGCCTTAGTTCCAACATAGGCCATGGGCGGGAGACAATGACCGAACGACAAACCTATGCGCAATGCCTCACGTCTAAATATTTACATTTTCATACCCTCATTTGCCCGGCTTGCCCTTATAATTAGATTGTAAGCCGAGCCGAAGGAGTGGCATTATGGACATTGACCTTTCTCATACAAAACCCTTGGAACCTGGCACTGAATCGCCAGAATCAGCTCAATCAGAACCCAAACCCAGCCGTTGGAAGACTTTTAACTACGCGGTGGGCATGTTTGGCACATCCATCCCCATTAACTTGCTCAAAACATACGCTTTTGCCTTCTTTGTGGATAGCTTAGGCGTTACCGCCAAACAATGGGGTCTCATCATGCTCATTTATGCCTTCATTGATGCTGCCGACAACCCCATTTACGGCATCCTCTCTGACCGCACGCGCACGCGCTGGGGGCGGCGACGTCCTTGGTTGGTCATCGGCACGCCGCTTTTGGTGCTGTGCCTGGTGCTTTTCTTCTCGCCACCCGCCTGGCTAAGCGCCAATCAACTTTTCATCTACGCCATGCTCTTCTACATCCTCACCGGCACGCTCGACTCGGTGATTAACGCCAACTATGGTGCGCTCTTCCCTGAACTCTTCAAAACCGACCTCAGCCGTGGCAAGGCGAATGCACTGCGCCAAGCCTTCCAATTGGTTGCCATGATTATCAGCATCGCGCTCACCCCGGTTGTGGTGGACGCCATCGGTTGGTCAATGACCGCAATTATTTATGGCGTGCTGGGTGGCGCGGTGATCCTTTACATGTCCTTCACTAGCCGTGAAGAACCCATCGGCGAGGATGAAGCCAAGCCCAAAGTGTGGGAAAGCCTCAAAACGCTGCTTACCAACCGCAAGTTTTGGGTGGCTGGCGTGAGCAATGCCTTCTACAGCGCAGCGATGTCCATGGTCATGGCAGGCTTGCCGCTTTATGCCAAATATGCTTTGGGTATCAGTGGTTGGCGACAAGCGCTCCTCATGGGTCTGGTTTTGGTGGTGGCGATTGCCTCTGTGGCCGTCTGGGCAGCCTTTTTGAAACGTCATGACCTGGTAAAGGTTTGGCGATGGGCATTGGTGGCTCTGGCTTTGTCCTACATCCCGCTTTATTTCGCGCGTGGCTATGTGATGGCGCTGATTTGCGCTTCATTGGTCGGTTTTGGTTTCGCAGGTGTGATTACCACCATGGATCTCATCCATGCGCGGGTGATGGACGAGGACAAAGCCAAACACAATGTGCGCCGTGAAGGCATCATCAGCAATGCTTTGGGTTTTATGAACCGTCTCAACAGTCTCTTTACCGGCGCTGCCTTTTTGCTCCTCAAAAGCTTGTATGGCTACGAATCCGGCGAGGTGCCCGGCTCGCAACCCGACCAGGTTGCCCTCTTTATCATCGCGCTATTTCCTCTTTTGATGATGATCCTTAGCTTCGCAACCTCATTCTTGAGTAATTTCGAAATCATCCATGGTGACTCGCAACCACCACAGGCACCTTACATTGATGACCCAAATATGATATCTTTCAATCCTTAGAAGGAGATTGTTATGGCTTTACTGCAAATCAACCACAAATCAACATTTATTCAGACCAATTTGGTCCTTAATATGATTCTTCCGGAGGTCACTGAAGAAGACCCCCGACCAGTGCGCGAGCGCAAGGTACTTTGGCTTTTGCATGGTCTCGGTGGCGATGGCAGCACCTGGGTGCGTAATGGCAACGCCGAAAGGGTTGCCCAAACCTATGGCATCACGATGATTATGCCCAGCGTGGGACGCAGTTTTTATGCCGATATGGACAATGGCCAACGCTATTTTAGCTACCTGACTGAGGAACTGCCCAAATGGATTGGCGAACGTTTCAATTTGGACTTGAGCCGTGAAAATTCAATGATTGCGGGCTTGTCAATGGGTGGTTATGGCGCTTTTTTGGCTGCCCTGCGCCGACCAGACCTCTACAGTGAAGCAGCCAGCTTTTCAGGATTGCTGGCAACCGAAATTCTTCACGGTCCCCAAAGCAAGACGGTTGACCCTGTGTTCATGAAAGAAATGAGCATGATTTTTGGCGGCTTGGAAAAGGTGCCCGGCAGCGTCTATGATCCTGGCTTCCTCCTGCAGCAAATGGCAAAAGAGCCTGAAAAATATCCCCATCTTTACGCCTCGATTGGGCGCGATGATGACCTTTTGCCCACCAACCGCATTTTCGCGCAACGTGCCCAGGCTTTAGGCTTGCCCTTGACCTACATCGAGGATGAAGGCGACCACACCTGGGCTTTCTGGCAGAAGTATCTGCCCATTTGGCTCAACTTCGTGCTCGGTGAGCACCCTGGGGAAAAACGCAGTGCCGCGTTCTGAGACCCTTCAGCTTCACTTCCATATTGAAGCTTCGCAACAAGGGCAGTATTTAACGTTGCCCTTCAGCATGCCTGAAAACGTTGAACGTTTTGAGTTGACTTACCATTACCCTAAGAGCAAAACGAACGTGGTGGACCTGGGTTTGGTCGGTCCGGATGGCGCGCAGGTGGGTGCTTCAGGCTCGGATAAGACTTTTTTCTTCGTCAGTGAGGTAGATGCCACACCTGGTTACACCCCGAGTCCCTTAAAGCCCGGAGAATGGCAGATTCTTGCCGGGGCTTATAAAGTTGCACCTTCTGGGATCGATATTCAGTATGACCTGCGTTTTATTTTCAAGGAGCCACGTTGGCTGATTGGTGACACGCATGCCCATACCCATGCTTCCGACGGTTTGCTAAGCCACCAAGTCCTCGCCGAACAAGCTAAAGGGCTTGGAATGGACTATTTGATCATCACCGACCACAATCAGTTTTTGCGCCCAGAAGATAGCCCAAAAGTGCCTGGACTCACCGTCATCCCAGGCGTGGAATGGACCCACTATCAAGGCCATGCCAATTTTTTGGGTCTGCATAAACCTTATGACCAACCATTTTTCACGAATGACCTTGAGGGCGTGAAGCAAAGGTTTGAAAGCGCTCATGAACGTGGCGCACTGATTTCGATAAACCACCCTGCTGACGAAAGTTTGCCCTTCAAATTCGATTTCCATCAATTGCCTTTTGATTTGATTGAAATCTGGAATGGTCCCATGCGCCCCAGCAACCTGATGGCGATTGATCTGTGGCAAAAACTGCTTGAATCCGGGCGAAAAGTACCCGCCATCGCCGGAAGCGATTACCATCGCAATGACCTTGGCATCGCGCTTGGCGTGCCCTCCACCATTGTCTACGCGCAGTCCAATTCGGCGAGCGATATTCTGGCAGCCTTACGCGCCGGACGCTCTTACATGGTCTACCAAGCCAAATCTCCTCGCCTTGAAATGCACTATGGCGAAGCCGGATTGGGCGACAGCACCCCCTGGCAAAAGGATATGCCGGTATCAGTGAAGTTACAAGACGCCAAGATCGGAGACCTCATAAAACTGATTGGCACGCATGGCGTGTATGAATTCCCAATTGTGAGTACAGAAGGCGAATTTGAAGGCTTTTTTGCGCCCCCAGAGCCTGGTTTCCTACGCTTGGAGCTGTGGCGTAGTTTGTTTGGCGTCTTGCCTGCCATGCCTGTTTTGATTTCAAACCCCATTTGGATGGACTGAGTTTTATGACTGTCGCACGACCTGAATTTTCCGCCACAGAAGACAAAGCCAAGAAACGTGGCTTCCCCAACGTGCTCTTCCTGTTTATGGGAGCCATCATCTGGGGCTTTGGCTTCATCGCACAAAGGTTGGGCAATCAGCACATCGGTCCCTTCACATTCAATGGCATCCGCTTTTTATTAGGCGCGATAACCGTTTCGCCACTGTTGTTTTTCGTGCGTCGGCAAGAAAAACGTGACGGCATAAACGTCGAAGCCCTGGACCGCCAAACTCAAAAAGGCTGGCTGATGGCCAGTTTGGTATGTGGGCTCGCCTTGTTTGCCGGGTCGAGTTTTCAGCAAATTGGGCTCATTAACACCGAAGCGGGTAAAGCGGGCTTCATCACCGCCTTGTATATTATCCTCGTGCCACTCATTGGCTTGTTTTTGGGAAAGAGAGTGGGCTGGCAGGTTTGGATTGCCTTGGCTATTGCGGTGGGTGGTTTGTATTTACTGATGGTCAAGGGTGGCTTTAGTGTGGCAACCAGCGACTTGATTATCCTGATTGGCGCGTTTTTATGGGCTCTACATATCTTGTCGGTGGATCATTTCACTCAGCGGGTTAACGGAATCCGTTTGGCTTTTGGTCAGTTTCTAGTTTGTGGTCTGATCGCCCTGACAGTAGCCATAATTCGCGAGCCTATCGCCTGGCCGGCTATCAAAGAAGCACTTTACCCTCTCCTTTTTTCGGGCATTGTGGTTGCGGGAATTGCTTTCACCTTCCAGGTCCTGGGCCAACGCGGCACCAACCCCACCATCGCCGCTTTGGTGATGAGCCTCGAAGCTGTCTTTGCGGTCTTGGGTGGTATTTTGATTTTGAACGAACGCATGAGCCCCCAGGAATGGCTCGGCAGTGGCCTAATGCTGGTGGCGTTAGTCTTGGCGCAGGTGAACTTCCCAATACGAAAAAAGCGCGGTTCAAGCCCATCACGTTAAACTCTAAACGATATCCTCATCATCACAATCGCAACCATTCCTCACATTTTGGGTTGATTATTTTGGGCACACAAGCTATTATCAGCTTTTGTGCTTTTCATTCCACAAAACTTTGGAGATTTTTATGGGTATTTTTAGCAATAATGTGATGGGGCTTTACAACCAAAAACTGGACGACGTCGCCATCGAGGACTTTCCACGTTATGATTTCGCCACACGCATTGAACCTCAAGTGCGTTGGCTGACGCCGCTTAGCTGGTTGCTCAGCTTCCCGGATGTCTGGAAACACAAGGTCAAAATCCATCGCGACCCACGCCTCAAAGACATCAAACCGCCCTATTTACTCATTTGCAACCATAATTCTTTTACCGACTTCAAAGTGATGACCGCGGCCATCTTCCCCCATCGTGCCAATTACGTCGTGGCACTGGATGCATTCATCGGACGTGAGTGGATTATGCGCAAAGTGGGTTGCATTGCCAAACGCAAATTCGTTAATGACGTGCAGATCATTCGCCAAACGCAACATCTGCTCAACAAAGGGCAAATTGTGGTTTACTACCCCGAAGCGCGCTACTCGCTGATTGGCACGCCAAGTGAGTTGCCCGAGAGTTTTGGCAAGATGGTCAAGCATCTCAAGGTGCCTGTGGTAGCTTTGGTGATGCATGGTCACCATGTGGATGAACCCAACTGGAACCAAAAATCACGTGGCGTCCCCCTTGAAGCCGACTTCAAACTGGTGCTCGACAAAGACGAATTGGCCGGATTGAGCGCCGAGGATGTCGACACCCGCCTTGCTGAAGCGCTGCAGTATGACGATTTCACCTGGCGTCGAGAAAACGGCATTGAAATCCATGACCCAGACCGCACCGAGGGCTTACATCGCGTTTTGTACCAATGTCCACGCTGCAAAACGGAATACCGCATGTCTAGTTCTGGTTCGCAATTACATTGCGAGGCTTGTGGCACGACCTGGGAAATGAACCCACTAGGCGTTTTGCATGCTTTGGAAGGCGACACAGTGTTTAGCCACGCGCCGGACTGGTACGAGTGGCAACGCGAAAACGTACGCGCTGAAGTTGAAGCCGGCACTTACGCCCTTGAATGTGAGGTTTTGATTGATTCGCTGCCCAATTCGGATGGATTAGTGCAGATGGGCAAGGGCAGTTTGCAACATGACATGAACGGATTTGTATTAAAAGGCCGCCATGCTGGGCAGGATTTTGAGGTCCGTCGGGATGTGGTTGAAAACTACGCCATTCACATCGAATATAACTATATCGACAAACAATTGGACTGCATCGACATCAGCACGATTGACGATACTTACTTCGTCTACCCTACGACGCGTGATGCCTCAGTGACCAAAATCTCCTTGGCTGTTGAAGAACTCTTTAAGCATCAGAAAAAACAAGGAAAATAAGTTTCTTAAAAGCAAACTTAAAACAAAAAAGCCATTCACTTTATCAATCAAGGTGAATGGCTTTTATTTTGAGTATTGTCTTAGGCTAAATCGCTTCGCCCTTCATTTTTGAGTCTGGTGACCATATCGCGCACCTTGCCAACCTGATCTTTATGGCAAACCAAGAGCGTGTCGGGGGTGTCGACAATAATCAAGTCTTCCAGTCCAATGCCCGCAATGAGCCGCTTGCCACCCATCACCAGATTGCCACTCGACTCTTCCAAAAAGATGTCTCCGCGCAGACTGTTGCCTTTACTATCTGCCGGCAGGAGGGTTTTGAGGCTAGCCCAGTTACCCACATCCAACCAGTCCATATCGACGGGAATAACAGCCACACGTTTGGCATTTTCCATCACGCCATAGTCAATGGTTTGTTTCTCGATTTCTGGCCAACATTCGGCCAAAACTTCGTCATAGTTACCCTCTTGCAGAGATTTGGCTATGCGCATTAGATAGCTGTGTAAACCGGTCATCTGCTCACGAATTTCTTCTAAAATCGTTGAAACTTTCCATACAAACATGCCACTGTTCCAGCTATAGTTGCCCAATTCCAACATTTTTTGTGCCTTTTGACTGGACGGTTTCTCAACGAACCGTTCGGCTTTGTAGGCTCTGAAGCCCTCAAACTCACTCAACCACTCGCCTTGCTCAATATAACCATATTCCGGCGAAGGCCAGGTAGGTTTGATGCCCAGGGTGACCAAATAACCGGCTTTTGCAGCTTCGATTGCATGGCTAATCGTCTCACGAAACACCGCTTCGTTGCCGATATGATGATCCGCAGTCAGCACAGCCATGACTGCATCGGGGTCATGATGGGCAAGATGCACTGCAGCCAAACCAATCGCTGGCGCGGTACCGCGTCCCATAGGTTCATCAATAAAATTACTCGCCGGGATGCTGGGGACTTGCTCTGCCAAAACATAGCTATGGTCCTTACCAGCGACAATGTAAATATTTTCGGGCTTGAAAAGTGGGTCTAAACGCTTGACCGCGATTTGAAACATACTTTCATCGCTATAAAGTCTTAACGCGGGTTTAGGCATGTGCTCACGGCTGACAGGCCAAAGGCGCGTGCCGGCACCACCTGCCATAATAAGGGCATAATTCATGAAATCCTCCTAAGGTATTTCTAGGCTGTAATTATACACGCTTGCCCTCGGCAAACGCCACATTTGAACACGCCACTGCCCGCTTGGTCTTCTTATTCTTTACCGGCTTTGAAATTGTAAATAGGACGAATAATCCGCTCAATGTCGACCGTATCGCCAATTTGCTCCATGATGTCTTCCATGCTTTTATAGGCATCAGGGGCTTCATCCAGGGTATCGCGATTGACCGTCGTAGTAAAGACATCCCGCATTGTGCGCTTAAAATCCTGCAAATTGAGTGTTTTTCGCGCCTGGTTACGCCCCAATACGCGCCCTGCGCCATGAGGCGCGGAGAAGTTCCATTCCGGATTGCCCTTGCCAACCGCGATAATCGAGCCATCGCGCATGTTGATGGGGATGATAATGCGCTCGCCTTTGCGGGCCGAGACCGCACCCTTGCGAATGATGTTGTCTTTGAGGTTGACATAGTTATGCACGGTTTCAAACTGACCCCTGGGTGGTAAATTGAGATGTCCCAGGATGCGTTCAGTCATCACCTTGCGGTTGAGCGAAGCATACCGTTGGCAAATATCCATGTCGTGGAGGTATTCTTTTCGCTTCTGACCTTCCAGATACGCAAGGTCGCGGGGCACGTCGATGCAATTCTTGTCGCAATAGTCACGCGCCACTTTCTGCCAATACAGCGCCACCTGCAAACCAATGTGGCGACTACCGGAGTGAATACAGAGATAATGCATCCCACGATCGTCAACAGCTATCTCAATAAAGTGATTGCCCCCACCCAGTGTGCCGATTTGGGTCTGTGCTTTTTGGGTGGGAACGTGGCGCGCGGAATGAAGATGATAGACATCCTCAAACTCTTTAACTGGTGTTTTATAACTGCCAAAACCACTGGGGATGTTGGTGTGGATGTAGCGGTCCAAGGCGTAAAGGTCGGGCTGGTCATAACCCAATTCAGTGACCAGGATGCCACAACCAATGTCAACGCCGACGAGATTGGGGACAACTTTATCTCCCAGGTCGGCGGTAAAGCCAATGGTGCAGCCGGCTCCAAAGTGATAATCCGGCATAATGCGCACCTTTTTACCTGCTACAAAAGGTTGCAAGACTAAAGTGCGAATTTGCTCGATCGCTTTTTCTTCTCGGTCCCGTGCAAAAACGATGGCTGTGTTGTGAGTCCCTTTAACTTCAAACTTATCCATGATAGCTTAATTGTATCAGCTTTGTAGAATCTCTGTTCTGGTTTGCTATACGACTTATCTTTATTTTTTATTGTTTTCAATCAAATTTCTGATTAAGATTAGGATATGAGAAATAAAGATATGATTAAAGCTTATTGGCAAGCGGTGGCAAGGCAAAATGAAGCGCTTTTGCCCGATTTTTTCAATGCCGATGCGGTCGTGCACTGGCATAACACCAATGAGGCGTTTGATGTGGCAGGTTTTGTGCGCGCCAATTGTGACTACCCCGGCAACTGGCAAGGTGAGATCGAACGCATTGAAGAAATGGGCGATTTATTGATTACGGTTACACGGGTATGGGATGAGGCCAGGAATTCATCTCATGTTTGCGCTTTTATAAAGCTTGAAAATGGCAAAATAAGCCGTGTGGATGAATATTGGGGCGACGATGGCAAAGCTCCAGAATGGCGAAAAGCCTTGGGTATATCGCAACCAATCAATTAAACAAACACCATACCAAAACCGACCCTGCTAAAAAGAGATTCCTTTTCTAGCCCTTTGCATCTTTTTCAATTGGGTTGTTATTCTGACGCGGTGAAGTTAATCTACGCGCATTAATTGCCCACCCCACCCTATTCTCGCTTAAGTCTGGGTTGATTCCAGTGGCGTGGATTACATCGCGCCTACAGGTAGCATCATACAACTTTTAGGGGACAAAGTCTTTTTCCGATACAATCAATTAATAGATTAGGACAAGAACAATGAACGACAAGCTACCTTTAACACATTCGGAAAGTGGCTCTTCGCAGGCGGAAGAACAATTCACCCCTGTTACGCAGGCAGGTTTTTCAGAATCGACTGAGTCTGCGCAAGCTGGCGACTCAGGTCAAATTGACGATAATCCATATCAAAATCCGACACCGCCAGCTATAGCTAAAAGAAACTATAAAACGCTCTTAGTTCTAATCGGAATCGTGATCATCTTGGTTGTTTTGTTAATTGTTGGCATTCATTTCTTGAAACAAAGTCTCAACCTTTTTCAAGGCGAGTTAAAACCGCAAATCATTCATACCCCCAGTCCGTTTGAAGTAAAGTTTTAGAATTGGAATGTATCTTTCATGCGCCGTAAGGCTCGTTTCTGATCCTCGACATTATCCAGTGCATTAATTAAATCCAGCAAGTCTTCACCATCTCCCTGACTCAGAGTCATAGGATTGAAGTAACCCGCTTCCATGCGGTAGGAGGTTGATTGAACGATCTCCACGAACCTCGCCATGGGCAGCGTTGCCAGGCGCCCGGCGGGTCCTCCAGGACCCTTTCTCAAATCCATCGTGCGGCGAACAGCCAAGCTCCAGGGATTGTTGATGCTCATCGTAAAGCAAGCTTGAATAGCCCAGGCAACAGCCTCTTTTTCAAGCTCATAGGCTTTGATTTGACCTTGATATTTTTGATCCAAAACAGAAAACAAGGCTTGATAATTCCAATCAGGATCCATTGTTTCTTCATCCACCACCTCTTTTTGAAGTAATTCAGGAGAAGAGCCTCTTTTTTCAGGCGCGTGCCCATCAAGGTCAGAAGTATGTGGTTGGTTTATAGTATTTTGTTTATAAAACGAGTTGTATTTTAAGTTAAAGAGTATGTTTAATACCGTCTCAAATTGACAAATATCTGCCGTGATGAGAGTCTCAAAATAATAATTTAGACCATCCACAAGCGTATCAAAATGACATATTAAGTCTGTTTCGAGAGTCTCAAACTTACAAATACTTGCTTTTACGAGAGTCTCAAAATGACATAATCGCTTTGGATTGGCCTTTGCATTGGCTAAAAGCGCGTTTTGGAAGCTTGGTGTTTGCATGATTTCAGCCATCGGAAGCTCGTCGATGTCCGCAGGTGGGGCGTATATGAAACCGTAAATGGCTTGTTTCAGGCTTTCATCAGCAGCGGTGAGTTGAACATCGTTGATTTGCAGCTTCCAGTCCGTACCGGTTTCTGATTGGCGCGTTTCGATGCGGCAGATGTAATCACTGGCCAGTTGACGTTTCGCTTCTCGCCAGCTTCGGGTGTATTCGGACTCTTGATTGATGGCTTCTTGTCGTGGTCGGCCTCGTTGACTGGGTTCAGCGTGGGGGATATGTTTGGGGAGCGTCTTGCTTTTGATCCAAGCTTGCAGGCTTTTCATGCCACCTGGAACCCAAAAACTATTGCGGTCCTTGCCGTGCGCCCAGTCAACAAAACAGCAATTTTTGCACATAAGATAAAGCATGCCTAAATCGACACCCAATTCGGGCAGAACTTTGTGGAACCAGTACCAGGGCACGGCTAAAAAGCTTTCTGGTCGTACCAAATGATTGGCAATGCGATCCCCAAGTCCTGCTAAAGTTGGGTCTAAGGGTTGATTACCGAGGGCTTTCTCGATGACCGTATGCACGGAAGCTGGCTCTGGAAAAGACAGGTCTTTGCTAGCATCCGGTACACGGAAAGGGAAGGTCAAAATTTCATCCCGAGGCGTGTCTAGCAAACGGGTCAAGACGCCAAGCGGATTGGTAGAAAGCATGTTTTCGACGAGCCAGGTGAAAAGATCGCTGGCATCCCCGGGTGTCAACAGAATGCCACGATAGTGATAGGTGTTGGCTTCGCGGCGCACTTGACCATCTTCAACACGGTGGGTCGGCTCGCCACGTTTGACAAACCAATCCATGTCGCCGTTTTGGAAGACGCGGAAAAAGCTCGCGCGGCTCATGGCACCACCAATCGATTTGAGCAAGGATTTGACCTCAATTTTGACCGAATCGCCAAGCTTGGGGTAAAGCTGGTCGGCGCCGGTCTCCCGGGAAGCACGGTAGAAAGCCTGGCGCAAGGCGGTTGCGATCATCACGGCATTAGCGCCAACGTAGGGCACAAAACGCAGTAGATAAGAGGGCACCGCAGCGATCGACTCAGGTCGCATAATCGCATCGCTGACATGGCTGGCGCCAAGTTTAACATTGATGGCTTGCTCGTCTAAAGCAGCGTTCATCTCTGTGCCCATGGGCACAGTTTGAGAAACGAGGTTCAATCGAACATGCTTTCCCAGTTTTTCATGGATCAGGGTTTCAAGCAAGGGGTAATAAGCACAAAGCCCGGCATATTCAGCTTGCCCGGCATTGATTTGATATTGGCCATCAAATTGGACATCGCAAGAATCGAGCAAAACCCGTAATCTATCATCAGCGACAGTCACGAGTGTTTCGCGAAGCTCTTGCCAGTCTATCAGTTCCTTGTCCATTTTATTCTCTATCTTTCGGCAATTCCTTTTTGTTTGCCTTTATTATAGAAAATATGTTCTGTTAAAGAAAGGGTCAAAAGTGGAAATCGACACCCCTAAATTGCCGAAAGTGGAAGTTTCTTTAACATTAAACCCTCTTTTTTCGCTAAAACCGCTTCCTCTAAGGCAAGTGATGCCAAGCGTAAAGCTTCAGAAAGTGAGGCGCGGGATTGTTCGGCGATCTCAAACAGCTTCTCCTGGGGCAGTAAGTCCAAGGGATTGGGGTGTCCGGCAGCTTGCATGCGTGCGAAAAGCATCGCGGCAATCTCGACCGTGCTGGCACTGCGGAAGGGGAAGTAGAGTCCCAGATATTGGTTCAAAGCGCCAATATTGCTGGTGGTTTTGTTGAGATCCTGCAAAAAGATGAGGGTCTTGATTTTCTTGTTATTTTCGATGGACCAGTTGAGCAGTTGGTCCAGGTAATCTTGGTCGACGGGGGGGCCATCCAGCACCAGCAGAAGTTGCTCACGGGAGGTTTTGAGGTAGTCCAGGATGCTGTCGATACGGTCCGCGTTGGAGCGTGAACCACGTAAGCCGAGCAGGTCGACAATCGCCATCAAAAAGTGGCGAGGCTCGGTGAGGGTGTTGGTGTTCATGTATAATCCGAGTAGCTCACCTTGGCCTTCAAAGCGCATGTGGGCTTGGGCTAGTTTCATGGCGAGCAGGCTCTTGCCACCGCCACTGGGTCCGGCGATAACGCCCAGGTTTTTGGAGGGGTCTTTTTGATCAGCAATGAAGCTGTAAGCCACCTCTAAGACTCTGCGTTGTTCGCTAATGCCTGGATAAAAAAAGCGCGTGTCGCTATAACGCTCAAAGGGATGCTCAAGCAGATTGACATCTAAAAGTTCGTTGGAATGTATCATGATTCACCTTCATCCGAAATCTTGATAATAGATTAGCATTGCAAAAGAGTTAAGTCAAGTCCTTTAATAAAACTCGTGAGTTTGCGCAAGTGAGTCGCAATAATGATTCATAAGCCATCTCTGGCTTGTATTTTACCAAAACTAAGGTAAAATACAAACAGTCAAATTTGTGAAAAAATAAGGATGCGTTATGGCCATTATCTCTTTGATCAATCGTAAAGGTGGGGTAGGAAAATCCACCATCAGCATCAACTTGGCTGCGGGCCTTGCCACACGCGAATCCCGTAAGCCAGGCAGCAAGCCGGTTTTGCTGATTGATATGGACGATCAACTCAGCGCGACGATCACTGCCATGGGGGGTGGTTTTAGCCAGGCTTTTGTGCCCGTGATCACAGCTGAAAACAACTATCCTTCCGCTTTGGCAAATGGCTATAGCGCGACCGATTCACTGATTATTGACTCTCTTATTCCACGCAAACGTGAAGAAAAAGTCAAGCTCTTTAGAACCAACAAAAGTGCAATGGAGGGGCTCGAAGCGCAACTTAAAACCCGCGAAGAGGCCGCATTTCAGCTGACCTACTTCCTGGAACCTATCGTCAATGATTACGCGCATATCATCATCGATAACCCGCCATCCGCTGGCATGCTGCCGATGAACTCTCTGGTTGCCAGCAGCCATGTGCTCATTCCCATTGAACCGGATGGATTGAGCCTGATCGGTTTGGCGGACATCCTCCGCATGGTTGAAAACGTACGCGCCACGACCAATCCCGACCTGCAAGTATTAGGCATCATTCCCTCACGTTTCCGCATGGTACGCCGCCAGTCGCAGGATGTGATCGATGATTTGCAAAAGATGTACGGACATCTCTTGCTGCCTTATATCAAGGATTTGGCGGAGATATCCGCGGCGACTACAGCCGGTTATGACGTGTTTTCCTGGGCACCAGAAAGCTCGCAATCTTATCGTTGTTTTTCCAACTTGGTTGATGCGGTGGTAGGGAAGCTTGGCTTAGACTAACTTTTATAGGCAAGTGTGCCCATGGGCACAATTTGTTTTTAGATTGATAAGGACCTGATTATGGCAAAAGATGAAAAGAAAAGTTTCGGAAACTTAATAGACATGACCTCAGAGGCTTTTAACGCGAGCACAACTGAAGCTACTGGTTATGATGAGAATGCGCCAAAAATGGTCAACCACCGCCAGAGTGTTTACCGCGTACCTCTGAGCATGATTCAGCCTGATCGCTTTCAATCGCGCTTGCTTTTACCCTATGTTTTACGCGAACCTTTTTATGATCGCCGTGTCACCTGGGAAAGTACGGTTCAAAAATGGCTCAAACTTGCCGAATCAGATCGCTTAATTCGACAGGAGCTGGAAGAACTGATTGAATTGGGTGACTCCTTGCATGACACCGGACAAATTAAACCGGTTACCGGACAGGTTCTTAGCCATGAGGGGCGTGACATTTTTCATATGCTTACCGGTGAACGCCGTTTTTGGGCGACGGCTATCAAAGCCGTACGTGATGGGTTAGACGGCGAACCTTACGTTTTGGCACTCATTGACAATCAGCCTACGCTTGAGAAGCAAATCGCCGAAAACATGGCTTATAAAGCGCTCACACCGGTAGGAAAAGCACGTGCGGCAGCCCGACTTGTGCTCGAACACAATGGGATCAAACCCGAATTAGGGCAGGACGAGCTGGTGTATTTCAGGCAGATTGCTGATTTGCGCCTGAGTGATCAAACGCGTGACCTTCTGCAACGTACCTTGCAAATGGAGCGTACTTATTTTGGTCGATTAATGAAGTTTTTCGAGCTGGATCAAGCCGATTTAGAGATTGCTGATCGCTCCGAAATGCCCGAAAGGGTCTTGCGCGAGATTATGGCGCATGACCGAGCGTTATGGTCTGATGCGGTTGCCTTTTACGCTGCCTATGAAGGGCGCACCTACCAGGATATTCAATCTTTTCTGGAAAAAGCAACCGGCAAAGAGCAAAAACGCTCTCCTCGATTGCCCGCTGACCCGGTTACAAAGTCTGCTCGCAATTTGCGCCGTGTTTTGTTGGGGCTGGATGATTTACCCCATGATGACAAGATTGGGCCTGTTGCGGATGCTATCCTGGGCGATACCGATAAAGGCGAGGCAAAGCTGCTTTTGAACCGTATGGAGACCCTCACTGCGGCGATGAAACAGCGTTTCGAAAGCATGCGCTAAATTTTGCCTTACCCACAATGCGATAAAATAAATCCATATGATGCGAAATATTGTTGTTGTCCCCTATAACCCTCGATGGCCTGAACTTTTCAAGCAGGAGGCCGAAAAAATCAGGTCTGTTTTGGGTGATCTTTTGATTGAGATCCACCATATTGGTAGCACCTCTGTTCCCAACCTCCCTGCAAAACCCGTGATTGACATCTTGCCGATTGTGCGTGATATCGTTTTGGTGGACGCTTTTAACCCGCAATTTGAGGCGATAGGATATGAGCCCATGGGCGAAAACGGTATCCCTGGAAGGCGTTATTTTCGTAAAGGCGGCGTTTATCATCGTAGTCACCATCTGCATATATTTGGGGAAGATAACTTGCTGGGCATCAATCGTCATTTGGCTTTTCGGGATTACCTGCGAACTCACCCCGAAGTAGCTGCTGAATATGCCGCGTTGAAACAAAAACTTGCACAGCAATTCCCTGATGACATCATAGCCTATTCTGATGGCAAAGACGCCTTTATCAAGCGCCATGAAGCCATCGCCCTGGAAAACTATAAAAAGCAGTAAATCCAACTAACTAATTTAATTAAAAGCCAAATTGTTTTAGAAAGATCTGAGTCCTGAAAGCCCAGGAAAGCTTTTGCCTTGCTGCCAACCCCCTTTATTACAAAAGAAAACCATGTTCTACCTAAACCCGATAATTTTACATCCGCCAGGATAACCCACAGGCATTCACCCAATAACTGTATTCAGAAGTTTACCAGCCGCGACATCTGTGCCCATGGGCACACTTTTTTACTCTGCAAGAAAAGTTGCGCTGATGTTCAACTGTTAGATAAAAACAACCTAAACCGATAAAATCATGCGCGTAGGTGTCAATATTATGCCGAAATTTGATGTAAAACTATGTGTAATTCAAGCTAAACAACACAGCTAATGCGCGTAGCCATTAATGAAAAGAGGACTTGCTAAGAAAATAGGGCTATGGATGGCTGGTTTTCTTATCTGGAGGATGACCATTTTAATAATGTGTGTAGCTGATGCAAAGTTGTAAATGGGATGGATCTAAGCTTTCATGTAACTGGACAAGTCTTTGAGCGTTATATCAGATGTTTTAGCTTGTTTTGTCGGCAAGATAGGTAAGTTGCGAGGAACCACTTGCCACAGTTAATGCGCATAGCCACTTATTATGTGGATAAAAAGGTTATGGAGTGTGTATTATTTTGCCTCCCAAATGGCGCTTTTAAGGAAAAAATTTGCAAGGTGAATCTGGATATGATTGCCTAGTGATGTGAATAAATGCTGTGGTTTGACAAGAAAAAATATGCGGGTTTGTAACAACGTTAATGCGCGTAGCCATTAAGGCTATTAGAAAGTGCACGAAAACAGTCTGGAGCAGGGAGAGTCTCAAAATGACATATTCCGAATAAGCGGATCTTATCATCTTTTATTTTTACATATCTCCGAGAAAGAATTTTGTTTTTTATAATGTCATCTTTCAATGCGTTTCCCAAAGCAAACGGCGTGTAGCTACAAAGAAGAGCATTTTTTGTAATGTGGATCAAACTTTCCATTTTGTCTTTGTATTGGGAAAAAACATGGTGCGAGATGGAATCGATTTACGTGTATGCTTGTAACAAAAGTACTAAATCATTTCATTGCTATATCATTACCATCAAGTATGGTGCAAAAAGTTGGAAAGCCAACAATCTTTATCCTCATGACCTGGCCATTGTGTGCCAGTTGAGGCTTACTAAACTTTTAATCTGGTTATCAACGCAAAAGTATCTTTAAATTCCTATAACAATGCGCGTAGCCACTTAATAGGTCAGAAAATGTCTAAAAGTAGTGATATCTTGTCAAGGATAGGGATGGAAATGGTAAAATATACCGAGCGGTATAGTAGTTGATGACATTTGTCACGCCTTTTTTAGCCAGCCTGCACCTGTAATTAATCTGCTTTTTACTTATCCTTATAGTGAGGGTAGATTATGAACATGGCTATCACAACCCAGGACATTAGCAAACGCTATCCTGGACAAAAAGACAAGAAAGCTATCGACGCGATTAATTTATGTGTTCCTCAAGGGAGCCTTTATGGCATTATCGGTCCGGATGGGGCGGGCAAAACAACACTTTTGCGTATCCTTTCCAGTGTCTTACGCCAAAGCAGTGGCAAAGCCAGCGTTTTGGGATTTGATACGCGCCGAAAAGCTGAAGCAATTCGCAAGCTAATTGGCTATATGCCGCAGGAGTTTAGTCAATATCCGGACCTGAACCTCATTGAGAACCTCAACTTTTTTGCAGATATCCAAGGCGTCTCGAAACACGACAAACAAGACCGTATTGATAAGATGTTGGAACTCACCAATCTCAGCGACTTTCGCAAGCGTACCGCCGGCAAGCTGTCTGGTGGCATGAAAAAGAAACTTGCTCTCTCTTGTGCAATGGTGCATAACCCACGCGTGCTCATCTTGGATGAACCAACGACCGGCGTCGATCCCGTTAGCCGTGCCGAATTTTGGGCTTTGCTTAGCACGATTGTCAAAGATGGCGTCACCGTGCTGGTCTCGACTCCCTACATGGACGAAGCCGAACGTTGCTCAATGGTTGGCATCCTTTATGGCGGGAAAATCCTGAAAGAAGGCAGCCCAGAAGCGCTCACCCACGCGCTTCCTTTCAATATCATCGAAGTAAAAGCCAAGCCGCGTAAGCAAATGCGCGATATTGTTGCCCAGACCGAAAACATTCTCAGCTGGAATCCAGTGGGAGACCGTTTACGTATTAGCGTTCCCGAAGACAAGGAAAGACAGGTGAGTCGGGTCCTTGAACGTGGCATAAAACAAGGAAAAATGGAGCTTCAAATTTTGCGCAGTGCCAAGAAAACGATGGAAGATGTTTTTGTTTCCATTGTTGAGCAACAAGCCAAAGAGGGCCAAAAGGACGAAGCAAGATGACCGAGAACACGATTGACGTCAAAAACCTGGTCAAGACTTTCGGTAAATTTCGGGCTGTGGATGACATCAGTTTTTACATCCCACAAGGCGAAATCTTTGGCCTTTTGGGACCAAATGGTGCTGGCAAAACCACGACCATCCGTATGTTGATTGGCCTTTTGCGCCCGGATAGTGGCTCGGCGCATGTTTTGGGTTTTGATGTGCGTAAAAAGCCTGAGGAAGTCAAAAAGCGCATCGGTTATATGTCACAAAAGTTTTCCCTTTACAACGACCTTACAGTGCGCGAAAACCTTGATTTTTATGCAGCTATTTACAATGATATGCCTTTCCGTCAACGCCGTGAGCGCGTGGATGAAATGCTAAACATGGTTGAACTTGAGGATATTCAACGCTATCAGACTCGCTCGCTTTCCGGCGCCTGGCGGCAACGCTTGGCACTGGCTTGCGCGATTATCCATCGGCCAATGATGCTCTTCCTCGACGAAGCCACTGCGGGCGTTGACCCGGTCGCGCGACGTCAATTTTGGGACCTCATTTATCGTCTTGCCGGTGAGGGCATCAGCGTGCTCGCCACCACTCACTACATGGACGAAGCAGATTACTGCAACACCATTGCCATGCTGTACGAAGGTCGTATTATTTCCTTGGCAAGTCCCGATACGATAAAGGATTCCTTAGCTGGCGTTCTGCTTCAACTTGATCTTGCTGACCCGCTGGAAGCGCAAAAAGTTCTCATTACTGATCCCAGGGTTCTCAATGTCTCTATTCAAGGTATGCAACTCCACGTTACCGTGAGAAAAGAGAGCGATATCAATGCCATCCAACGGTTGCTTATGCGCGCCGATTTACCACCCAGAAGCATCGAAATCATTCAACCCTCCCTGGAAGACGCCTTTACCAGTCTGGTCAGCCAACAGCGCGCCTTGGACCAATAAAACTGGCATGAAGAAAGAGAAAGACAGGCAAGTATGAAACGATTATGGACCATTATGCGAAAGGAAGTGCGGCATATTTTGCGTGACCCACTTACCCTCTTGCTCATTTTAGCCTTGCCAGCCTCGCTGCTTATCTTGCTGGGTTATGGGATTACTGGTACCTCCACCGGCGTGACCATGGGCATTGTTGATTTCGATAAAAGCGATAGCAGTCGCGCCTATGTGGAACGTTTTACAGCCAGCAATGACTTTAAACTAACTCATGACCTGCAAAACGAAGAAGAAATGGTCAGAAAAATTGAAACCGATAAGATGGACATCGGGATTATTATCCCCGAGTCTTTTGAGCGTGAACTGCTCACAAACGGAAGTGCGAACGTGATGATTCTTTTGGACGGCTCGGGTAACCCAACCGATGTGACCACCGCCGAACTCAAACTCACCGCGATAAGCGAAATGGCGAACCAGGACCTTATTCTGAAAAAAATCGACGTCAGTGGCCAGGCTAATAATCTACGCATGCCGATTAACACCACTGTTAAAACGCTTTACAACCCAACCGGTAACGCGCGGCTTTACATGATTCCGGGTCTGATTCCCATTATTTTGCAAGTGCAAGCCATTCTTTTAGCCGCGCTCTCTATCGTTCGCGAGCGTGAGCAAGGCACCATGGAACAGCTTATCGTGACGCCGATCCGCAGCTGGGAATTAATGCTCGGCAAAATCATCCCCTACTTGGTGGTGTGCATGCTCAATCTTTTGTTGATGATTTGGATGGGTGATTTCCTGTTTGGCGTCTCTGTTCGCGGCAGCATGGCAGAATTGGTCGGCTTAAGCGCCATTTTCATTTTGGGCTCGCTGGGAATGGGCGTGCTCATCTCAAATATCTCCAAAACCCAGATGCAAGCGGTTTACATTTCGGTCTTTGTCGTCATCATTCCCGCAGTCATTCTCTCTGGTTTGATGTTTTCCCGGGAAAGCATGCCCAACTTTACCTACTGGTATAGTGAACTATTGCCGGTAACCCAGTACCTTGAAATCACAAGGGGCATCATCGTTCGCGGTGTTGATGCGACAACCTTGCTCTTTACATCCACGCTTCCCATGATCATCATGAGCGTTGGCTACTTTATCGCTTCTGTATTCGCATTCCGGAAGCATCTCTAAGCAATCATTGAAATGGAGGGTATCCATATGAAAAAACACACAAAAGCAATCTTGGTTCTCACACTTCTCTTAACGCTGGCATTGACCCTGACGGCATGTGAGGGGAATGGCGAAGAGATCCTAACCGGCTCTGGCACACTGTCGGCTTTGAAAGTCAATGTGGTTCCAGAATTAAGCGGCAAAATCATCAAAATCAATGTTGAAGAGGGTAGCCAAGTCAAAGCAGGCGATGTCCTCATCACTATTGAAGATGATGTGTTCTCAGCCCAAACAGATCAAGCTGACGCCGCTGTTGGCGTTGCTGAGGCGACATTGAACGCTGCCCAAGCCCAATTGGCTTATGTCAAATCACAATATGAACTCGCTTTGGACGGCGCGCGTTTTGACGATTTGCAAAACCGTCAATCTGCCTGGAACCAAGACCTGACAGAAGATTTCAAGCCGGCGTGGTATTACAGCAAACCTGAACAACGAGAGGCTGCTGAAAAAGCAGTGGAAAAAGCCCATGAAAAGCTTGAAGAACGCCAGGAAATGTTGGAAAAAGAACTGGATAAAGCCGGTGCCAAAAGCTTTGTGGGCCTCGAAGCTCAACTTGCTGAAGCGCAAACGAGGCTTACTATCGCCAATATGACCTTTGCCACAGCCCAAGCCAGCACAGACGAGCACCTGAAAGAAGCTGCAGAAAGCGCACAAGACTTGGCACAATCTACTTTTGACAACGCGCTAAAGCTTTACAATGACGCGCTTAGCACATCCGCGGCAGAAGATGTCCTCAAAGCACGCGCTGAAGTAGCGGTGGCGCAAAGCAGCTATGACAGCGCACAAGATTTGCTGATGAGCCTGCGAACCGGTGAAGAATCTGGCCAGGTCAAAGTAGCCCAAAACGCGGTGATCCAGGCTGAAGCAGCCATCGAGCAAGCCGAGGCAGGGCTTCTGCAAGCTAAAGCTGCCCAAGCCTTAGCCCAGCTCCAACAAGACCGCACTCAAATTAAGGCGCCAATCGACGGCATCGTCCTCACGCGCAATGTTGAACTGGGCGATATTGCCGTGGCGGGCGGCAGTGTGATGACGATTGCTGAAATGAGCGAGCTGGATTTGATTATTTATGTGCCTGAAACCTGGTATGGTCAGCTCAAGCTCAACCAGGAAGTTGAAATCAAGGTTGATTCTTTCCCCAACGAAGTCTTTAAAGGCAAGGTTGTCAAAATTGCTGATCAAGCCGAGTTTACCCCGCGCAATGTGCAAACTGCGGATGGACGCGCTACAACGGTTTATGCAGTGCGCATTGTTGTGCCCAACTCACAGTTGCGTCTCAAACCCGGCATGCCTGCGGACGTAGATTTTGGTAGATAATCGACAAGAAACAGAACACAAAAAAGCTCTTGAAATATCCAAGAGCTTTTTGATTTCATGGAACAAGAACAAGCCATATCATGTGGAAAAATTGGTAAATACGAGTAAACATGTGGTTTCTTACTGGGGTAAAATATAGAAAGTAATCGAACTGTGGAACGCGAGGAATAACTATGACCCTGAAACCAAATCCCCAAAAGCTAGTACAGCATATCCATACCACCTTAGATGCCCTGGATTACGAAAGCTTTTGGCCTGGCTTTCATAGCTATCCTTTCGCTTTATATAATAACGATTGGGTTTATTTGCTGGACCGAACCCTCCCTTGGGACGATCGTTTTAGGGGGAATACGAGCATTGAATTCGATGGGGGTATCTGGCGATTTGGAACATAGCTCATGAAGAAATCGACCTTGATCCAATCAAGCTGTACCCGCTGGTTCATGAAATGTTTCACTGCTTTCAGCGTGAACACCAGGAACAGCGCTTTCCTAACGATCTTGAACTACTCCTTTCGCCTGAAGACCCCCATTTTTACGCGCTAAGAAAACTTGAAACTGAGCTTCTAAAGCGGGCTTTTTCTGACGACGTGTCTAAGAGGGATGCATATTTTCAACAGTTTGCCGCAACTCGCCTAAGACAATTTGAAGCTTATCCACACTTTGTAAAGCAAATTTGTTACGCCGAAACGCTTGAAGGGACGGCTGAATATGTCGGCTTGAAAGCTTTAAAACAACTTTCGTCCGAAGCTTATCAAAAACAAATTCAAAACTATCTCCAAAAACTAAGCCAACCTGAACTGCTTTTTGATATCCGCCGTTTGACCTATTTCACCGGTGCCTTGACCTTAATCATGGCTGAGCGACTTGGCATGTCCTGGGATCACAGCATCCACAATCAAAGCCAATCCAACTTCGAGCTCTTGTTTAAAGATTTAAAAGCATCCTCAGAAGTGCTTGAAATCCCAGACGATATCACCGAAACCATGCAAAAACGACAAAGTGAGCTTCGCGCGAAAATCGAAAGGGCAGAAAAAGATGCCCAATCAACCACACTAAATGCAGAAACGATCATTTGTGGTTATGAACCTATGAATATGCATCGATTGGGTGACAAAGTCTACTGTTCGCACTTCGTGTTCTTAAAATCGGGAGATGATTTCCTGAATCTCGATGGCGAAATAGTGCTAAACATGGTTCCTGGTAGCCCGAATCAGGTTCTTTCTTACGCGCAAAAATAAAAAAGGCTGGAAAAGTTCCCAGCCTATGCAAATCTTGCTAATCAAAATTAGCTTAGCTTTTCGTTAATCTTTTTTACTTTTTGTCGCCAGAAAAAGTATTGGATGAGCCATATCACCACAAACACACCTGCAAAAATGGCGAAGTAACTCAGAAAACCTTTCAGCGAGCGTTCCATCCAATGCGCGTACCACGCCACAGGCATCATCGTTAGCGAGATAATCAGAAAGTACAAACCGCTTTGCTTAGCCAGGCTCCACTCGTGCATCTCCCAAATAACTGAAGCACCAGCGAAAACCAAACCAATCAAGGCACTCATGCCTACCTGGAAAATCACCGCTTTCAATTCCCCACCCATACTTTCAATCAAACTCGGTGGTGCGCTGTAATATCTGCCATCTCCAAAGAACGCCGAAGCCACAATACTGATGACAAAACCAATCGCAATACCCAAAGGAATGCCCAAAAGCATTCTTCCTAAAACTTTCTTTTTGTTTTCCATGTCTATTTCCTTATAGTCCTAATACTTGTTTAATTTTGTTGACGTAACGTCGTGAGACGTAACTGATTGTCCCATCGGACAAGCGCACACAAATGCTGCCAGCCAGGCTGAGGTCAAAGTTTTTGGCTTTCTTGAGGTTGATGATTTCAGAATTCGAAATGCGTATGAAACCATGCTTCTCAAGCCAATCCTCCAACTCATACAGGCGTTGGCGCAAGATGTACTCGCCGTGTTCGGTCACAGCAATCACTTTTCCTTGGCTGGCATACAGGCGCGAAACATTGGCTGGGTCAAGAATCTCCAGTTGGTCTCCGCGGAAACCAGCCAAAAGTTGAGGTGTTTGGGCAGAGAGCAGATCGACAATCGCTTTCACTTCATCGTCCATGCTTTGCGCCACAATAATGATTTTTGTTTCTGTGCAAGTGCTGTCTAATTTGATTTCAATTTGCACTGGGCACCTCCTTTCGATGCCTAAAGTATAGGAAAATTCAGACATGAATACGATAAGTTTCCCACAGATGGTCGGTTTTTGGGAATAGGTGGTAATCAATCCCAATAGGTGGCGCCTTTTATGGCTTTCACGCGCCAGAAACTTTGGGAAAACATATCAAAAGCGACTTAATATGGATATAATCTGAATGAGGTCGCCATGGAAAACTTAGAACTTAATCCCGAGAAAATGAAAATAGTCCTTATTGGTCCGGTTTATCCTTATCGTGGAGGTATTGCGCATTTCACAACCGCACTGGCAGAAGAGCTCAAGCAGAGTGGTCATAGCGTTGATATTGTTTCATACAAATGGCAGTATCCTGCCTTTCTCTACCCGGGCAAGAGTGATAAAGATCTGAGTCCCAACCGTCCTAAACCCAATGCCAGCTATCTGTTAAGCTCCCTGAATCCATGCGACTGGCGCAAAACTTTTAAAAGAATACAAGATCTCAAGCCGGATTTGGTCATCTTTCAATGGTGGGTCAGTATTTGGGCACCGGCCTACCACTTCCTTTTCAAAAAGCTCAATAAAGCCAAAATTCCTTTTAAAGTATTGGTTCACAATACCCATCCCCATGAAGCTAAGCGCTTGGATAAAAAACTGGCCCACTACGCACTTAGCCACGCTGACAGCTTCATTACCATGACCCAACGTGAAGCCGATAAACTTGAAGCTCTTTTGGGGCATGATATTGCTATTCAGACAGTTCCCCACCCAATTTATCAAGCGTTTCCATCCAGTGGCATGAGCCAGGTTGAAGCCAGAAAGAATCTAGGGCTGGATGTCAACTCACCTGTTGTCCTCTTTTTTGGCTTTGTACGCGCCTATAAAGGGCTGGACCTGCTTCTTGATGCCATGGCTACCCTCAAAGAACGTCAAGTGAAAGCCCAACTTTTAGTGGCTGGCGAGTTTTGGGAAGATCTTGGGCAATACACCAAACAAATTGACTCCTTAGGAATAAGCGAGAATGTAAAAATCGTTGCTGAATACATCCCAGATGACCAAGCCAGCCAATATTTTGAGGCTTCCGATTGCTTTGTTGCACCTTATCGTGATGCCACGCAATCCGGTTCGGTTAAGTTAGCACTCGGCTATGCTTTGCCTGTTGTGGTCACTGAAGTTGTCGCGGATGACTTTTTGAAAGGCATGAAAGATGATTGTTGGATAGTTCCGACAGATGACATCCCAGCGCTCGTTGAGGCGCTTGAAGCCTGTCTTAATCGGGGCAATAGCGGAAAAAGCGCCCAGAATCTCATCAAAGAAACCTGGCGTGCGCTTAATAGGGCTGTTATCAGTTAGTCTATTAAAACATCATTAAATCCTAAATATGTCTTCCAAGCATGAATCCTTGGCCCCTAAGGGTATAATCACCTTAATCTAAAACATAAATGGGAGTAAATAATGAACCTTGACCATAACTTTTACAAATATGCTGACCTCCTCGTTCGCGCAGGCATCAACCTGCAAAAAGGCGAGGGGCTATTCATCTCCATCACTACAGACGCTATCCAAGTAGCTCGCCATGCGGTAAGGCGCGCTTATGAACTTGGCGCTAAAGATGTCGTTGTCGAAGTCTCAGATGACCAATTCAACCTGGCTCGCTACCTCTATGGCAGCGAGGATATTTTTGATGTTTATCCTGAATACAAAGCACTCTACCTCAAAAACCTTTACGATGATAACTACCAACACCTCATCATCCGCTCGCAAGATCCCACCCTGCTTAGAAATGTCGATTCCAGTCGCGTTTCACGCTATGGCAAAGCAGCCTCGCGTGTTATGCAAGAAACCGGCGTCCAGGGTTATCGCATGAGCGGTCGAACACGTTGGACCATCGGTGGCGTTCCTGGTGTGAATTGGGCGAAGACCGTCTTCCCTGAACTGAGTGATCAAGATGCAGTCAACAAACTATGGGAAAACATCTTCTATGCCACACGTGTGGATCAGGAAGATCCCGTGGCTGCCTGGCACCAACATGACGCCAATCTGCACAAACAGCGCGACTTCCTCAACAACGCCAAGCTCGAAAAACTTCATTACCAAGGCCCTGGCACAGACCTCATGGTCTACCTCGCCGAGGGACATGAATGGGTGGGTGGTTCTAAAGACTCCACCAACGGCATCCCCTTCTTTGCCAACATGCCAACCGAAGAGGTTTTCTCAACACCTCACAGCCACAAAGTGGATGGTATTTTGCGCGCCACCAAGCCCTTGAACTTGAACGGCAACCTGGTGGATGGTATGCGTTTTGTCTTCAAAGATGGCGCGATTACCGAGTTCTCGGCTGATAAGGGCGAAGAAGTCTTTATCAAGCAGATGAATCAAGATGAAAACGCACGACGCCTTGGTGAGGTTGCCTTGGTGCAACACGATTCACCCATCTCAAACACGGGCTTGGTTTTCAACAATACCCTATATGATGAAAACGCCAGCTGCCACTTCGCAATTGGCCAAAGCTATGCTTATGCCATGCAGGGCGGTACTGACGCCAGCGTGAAAGACCTCGTCGCGCGTGGTGCCAACCAAAGCCTGGTGCACACCGACTTTATGGTCGGTGGCGCAGATGTCGACGTTACCGGTTATAGCTTTGACGGCGCTGAAATTCCCTTGCTCAAAAATGGTAATTGGGTGATTTAGTCCTCAACGACTTAAGAATAAAGAGGCACTTGAAATAGAGTGCCTCTTTTTGATTCATGTTATGTGACCGACAACCTAAGCTGACAAACGCACTAAGCCATCGTATAGTTTTCTTCCTGGACTTGGCTCATCGGGATGCCGAGCTCTTTGAAATTGCGCTCAATCGCGCGCAACATCGGTGCGGGTCCACAAACGAAATAAAGGAATTCTTTATAGTTCTCAGGCAAAACCTTACGCATTATTTCCGCGGTGATATAGCCTTTATAGGGATAGTCATCGTCCATCGGATTTTCGAGCACGTTAATCATGTGCAAGTCCAGCACCTCGCCAGCTTTGGCAAAATCATCCGCGTAAAGCACCGTGCGTTCAGAATAGTCGCCATAGAAGACATAGATCGGGCGTTTATCCTCGGCTGCGCGTAAGGATTCCACCATACCGATAACTGGTGCCACACCAATGCCGCCGCCAATCAAGACCAAGCCTTTTTGCGTTTTAGGGGCGTCCAAATTGAAGCGTCCATAGGGGCCATCAATATACATGCGATCGCCAACCTTGAGGTCTTTAATCGAGCTTGTAAAATCGCCAACTTCTTTAATCGAGAAGCGAATAGCGCCTCCGGGAGCCATATCGCTACCCGAATAGGAGAAGGGGTTACGGCTGAGCACGTAGGGGTTATCACCTGCGCTGATCCAAGCCACTTGACCCGCCCTAAAACTTTCGCCTTTGTGCCCATCCGGTAACAGGTTGAGGGTATAGACTGTTTCATTCTCGCGAATGACCGACTCAACCTTGTAAGGAATCTTACGCAAGAAGAAGGCTTTCAGGATACGAATGTGGATGATCATCCCAAGATAAAGCACAATCAGGAAAATCCAAACAGCCTTCATTAGAGGGAATTGGGTGTAATAATCCACCTTGATAAGATGGATAATGCCAAAAGTTAACAAAATGGCGCTCAGAATATCGTGGACATATAACCAAACGCGGTAATCCAGCCTTAGTTGTCGGCGTGCAACCGAGGTAACACCAATCAAGATGAAGCCCAAAAGTCCAATCACTCCGGCGGCGAACTTCCAGGGCTGGCCGAACATCAACAAAAATCGGGCGACCTTGGCATTGTCAAAAACCAGCAAGATGACATGCGCAAAAATCATGAATGTTGAAGCCAGAGACAACCAATGGTGATTGTTATAGACTTTATCCATGTTGAAGGCGTCTGCCAGCCAGCGGATTTTCCCCACCGCGATCAGTTGGATACCTGCCATCGAAAGGCCAGTATATCCAAGAAAAACCGCTAAGTCTTTAACGATATAGTCGGGTCCACGTAGCTTACCAGAAAACAACATGACCAAACCTGGCAAAAGCACCAGGGTGATGTAAACAAAGAAGAACAGGGCTCGTTTAACGAGCGGTCGCATCTTTCCCATACTTTATCCCACCTTCCTTTACGGTCTGATAAGGGCGTCTACACTCACGCCACTCTCACCGGCGAGGTCTTCGATGGCGTCATACATCAATTGCAAGGCATATTCCGCATTGTGCAGGTAGGCAGCTGCGTCCTTGACGACAAACATATAGTTGTAAGCCGCGCGCAAAAGACGGGGTGTAAAGCTCTTGAATTGATTACCAAAGTTTGCTTCACTTTCATCCAAAACGCCGTCTGCGTTTGTGTCAATAAAGACATAAGGGTACTGTTCGGTCTTGAATGCCAATGCGTTACCCGTGGTATTGAGGGCATACTGGTGCATTGCTTGCCACAAAACCGCCTTCACACCTTCAACTTCGTCATAAGCCGACTCGACCGTGCCATCGCCATCCCAATCTTTCTTGGATGTTGTCACTTTGCGATAATCCGGGAAGCTTTGCACTTCACTGTGGCAGGTATTGCACAAGGTCTTGTCGTTATCACCTTTTTTGGTGCGCAAAGAGTGTGGGTCATGGCATTTCGTGCAGCTGTCAACCAAATCCGCGTGATGGAATTTGCCAACATAGCTCTTGCCTTCATATTGGTAGCCCATTCCGGCTTCCGAACCCATGTTCATCGCGGCGGCAATGTGGTAATGCGCCGCGAGCAAGCCTTGGCCTTCCATGATCTCCTCTAGGTCTTTACCCTCAATCGCTTTGGCCACGTTTTTGCTGGAGCCCATGCCGCCGTGGCAGGTCATACATGCCGATGCGTTGCCTGTGCCAGTGATTTCAACGCCGTTGGGGAAAGTAACCGCATCCAGCGCGTGAGCTTGGTCGTTATGGCAAGCCAGACAGCTGATGGGGTCTTGGATGCGTCCGGGATTTTCATTGGAACCCGCCTCAGTGCCATCCGCGCCAATAAAATCGCGAAAACCAGAGCTGCTATGGCACTTGGCACAGTAAGCTGGGACTTCGCCATCCTCATTCCAGTGGTTGAAAGCAGCAGCTTCAGCGTTTGCATGGCCAGATTGCCAGTATTTCGTGGTTACTTCTTGAATAGGTTCAGCTTGGGCGCCTTGGCGAGTGGCATAGACCAACCAACCGGTCAACAATGCCGCCAAAACAAACAAGATGATGAAAAATGTGCGCTGGTTCATATCGGCTCCTTAGGTCGAGTATTAAAAAGTCGAAAGTTTCAAATTTGGTAACGGTAAAGTGCTGAAATTATAATATGAGATATGAAAAATAGGGGTGGATAAATGCAAAAAAGTCAGAATAATTCCAGTTCTTAACAAATAATACAAATTAATAGCTTCATAGGTGTTAAAGCCTCTGCAAATGGGCAAAGCCCTCCGATTTAGGTTAAAATGGTTTCCAGGCGCATGGCTCAAACCATGTTTGCTCCTGGCTAATCAATAGAAATCAAAAAGTGAAAATATGGTTGAAACAGAACCCAAAAAGAAAGTAAACCTAAAAGTCATCCTTGGTGGCTTTGTCATCCTGGCTGCCTTGTTATGGTTGGTAATCTCCGCGACGCGCTCCAGCTCACAGTATTTTATGACGGTTGAAGAAATACAATCCCGTGCAGCTGAATTGGAAGGCAAGAGCTTGCGTTTGAGTGGAGCAGTCATCGGCGAGAGTATTCAGTACGATGCTGAAAAGTTGCAGCTCAGCTTTGACATCGTTCAAATTCCTGGCGATCACAAGGTTATTAAAGCAATGGGTGGCATGGCCAAAGTGCTCGCAGAAGCTGCTGCAGATCCTAGCTTACCCAAGATAAGTGTTTATTACGAAGGCGTGCGACCAGACCTTTTGCAACACGAAGCCCAAGCTATTGTCACTGGCAAACTAGGTGCGGACGGCGTTTTTCAGGCGAGTGAACTCTTGCTCAAATGTCCATCAAAATATGAAGCCGAGTTGCCTGGGCAAAGCCAGCCGGATGATGGCAAGTAGAATGGACACAAGCGGATAGGACCTGACTATGATTCTTTTTTACATCGGTTTGATTAGTTTTGCTCTCGCGCTAGTGGGCTTGACGCTGGCGACGATTCTCACAATCGTGCAAGTGTTTCGACGCAATCATCAGCTTTTGCCTGGTGTTAAACGCTTAGCCATTGGGGCTTTTGCCCTGCATAGTATCTCAGTCGTCACATTGCTGGTTATGCTATTAAGCCAGGATGCCCAAAACGCCTATGTGGTTTCGGTCATCCATGAAGCCATGCCAACCATCCTCAAAGCTACCGCACTGTGGGGTGGGCAAGCCGGTTCGCTGCTTTTCTGGAGCTGGACGGTGCATTTGGTGCTGTTTATCGCTCTTTTGCGCAAAAAACATGCCTTGGATGCCTGGGGCTTCATTATATTAGCGCTAAACACGCTGATGTTTAGTGGCTTGTCTTTCTTCGCGGAAAATCCTTTTAGACGGGTTTGGCTCTTGCAAGACGACGGCTTCGCCGAAGCGCTTTTTGCGCCAAATGCCACCGCCAGGCTTTATGGCGAGCTAAGTGGCTTTGGACTCAACCCGCTTTTGCGACATCCCGGCATGGTCATTCATCCGCCTATCCTCTATTTGGGCTTTGCGCTTTTCTTACCGCCTTTTGCAGTGGCCATCTCGAAGTTGCTGCGTGGCGAAGGGCTTGACGCACTTTTAGAAAAAACCCGGGGCTGGATTTTGGCAGCATGGATTTTTCTCACTGCGGGCATTGCCTTGGGCAGTTGGTGGGCATACGAAGTCTTGGGCTGGGGTGGCTATTGGGCTTGGGATCCGGTTGAAACCGCCTCGCTTTTGCCCTGGCTGACCAGTACCGCGCTCTTACATAGTCTTTTTATCGAAAAACACAAGCACAGTTTTAAGCGATTCAATTTTGCTTTAGTTTTGATCACTTGGTTGATGACCCTTTTTGCGATTTTCGTGACCCGCACGGGGCTGATCAGCTCAGTGCACGCTTTTGGCGAGAGCCAGATTTCGCAACCTTTAGGCTATTTCATGTTGCTCAGCTTTTTGGTCAGCTTTTACGCTTTCTTGACCCAATGGCGTGAGCTGGATAGTGGCTGGACTTTCAAATCCTTTTTCACACGCGATGCCTTAATCCTCTACACCAATATTTTGTTGCTTGGATTGATGGTGATTTGCTTGTACGGTTTGGTCTATCCTATGCTCAGCGGGGTGTTTAGCAAGACCGCGGTTACCTTTGACCGCAGCTTTTTTGACCGAACAACTACGCCACTTTTCATGCTTTTAGTCTTTTTAACCGCGATATGTCCGGTTTTGGGTTGGAGCCTCAAAGCCTTCAAAGCGCGTAACCAATGGCTATGGACCGTTTTGGTTTTCCCCTTGGTTTTGACGATTTTAACCTTCATTTTTGTGACCAAAAAGGCGATTGTCCTCGTCCTCCTCTTTATTATACCGCTCGGTATAGCGGTGTTAATCTATCAATCCGTGCTTGATTGGAAAGGGTGCAAGTCCTTTTGGGGGCAGCGTGCGCGAATTGGCGCTTGGCTGGTGCATGCCGGGCTCTTGTTGATTGCGCTCGGCGTGGTGGGCATGGCACACTTCTCCGATCGCATTCAGGGCTTAATGATCCCCGGCGACAAAATGCCCTTAGGCAATTACGCTGTGGAATTTGTTGAACTGCGTCAGGATGCTTCCAATCCAGAATATACCCGCGTGAGCGCTCATCTGAAGCTTTATGAAGGCGAACGATTTATCAAAGAGCTTAATCCAGGGCAAGACATTTATCATGAACGTAATCAATGGATCAGTATCCCTAGCAAACGCTCAACCTTGCGCGGGGATCAATACACGCGTCTTTTGGAATACAATGCCTCCATGGGCACAGCAACCATCCAACTGATTGACAACGGCTTGGTCAATTTCCTGTGGATTGGCTCGATTTTGATGATTCTGGGTAGTGCATTGGCTTTGACCAAACCTTCGATTGTGTTGAAAATGGATAAACTAAATCTAGGTGATGAAGTAGAAGAAGAAGCTGTTTCAGAGGAAAGCAATGCGGCTTGAAGCACGTGGACTGAGCAAGCGTTTTGGCAAAACGAAAGTCTTGAATCAGGCTGATTTTCATCTGCAATCTGGTGAACTAATTGGATTAATGGGTAAAAATGGGGCTGGAAAAACGACCCTATTGCGCCTTCTGGCAGGACTTATCCGCGCTGATGAGGGGGGCTTTTGGCTGGATGGACAGCCTTGGCAACCCAGCAAGAACGAAAACCGACACGCCATCGCCATGCTCGCCCATTTACCCTGGCTTTATGAAAACCTAAGCGCTACCGAGAACCTGCGTTTTTATGCTGATTTGTACCAATGCGATGTAAGCGCTCAGGCAATGGAAACACTTTTGACGCGGGTTGGTTTGCTCGCCAATGCCAAACAAGTCGTGCGCGGTTTTTCGCGAGGCATGAAACAACGCCTTGCCATCGCACGCTGTTTGTTGCATCAACCTAAAATTTTGCTCATGGATGAGCCTTTTACTGGGCTCGATGAAAATGGCAGCCAAATGCTTCGCGACGTTTTAATAGAAGAGCGGGCAAAAGGCCACATCATCCTCACTAGCACGCATGACTTAAGCCAAATACTGCCCATCGCAGACCATTTCTTGCGCGTAGATGAAGGCAAGGTTCTTCAGGAAGCGAAAGAAGACCACCTGGTGAAATCGGAAGGGTGGGGCGCATGAAAAAGATGCTCGGCAGTCTTTGGGCGCTCATCAAAAAGGACCTTATCCAGGAATGGCGCAGCAAAGACCTCATCAGCGCGATGTTGGCTTTCGCTATTCTGAGTCTTTTCATTTTCAACTATGCCCTGGGGCTCGCGCCTCAAGCACAAGCCAGCCTGGCCACTGGCATCGTTTGGGTGCTTTTGGTTTTCGCGGGAACTCTGGGCGTCAATCGCAGCTTCGCGATTGAGCAGGACCAAGGCTGCTTTGACGCGCTTTTGCTTGGCGCGCCGGATTTGGGATTGGTCTACCTTGCTAAAATGCTCAGCAACTGGTTGATCATGGCTTTATTAACGATTCTCTTGTTACCCATTTACAGCCTGCTCTACAATTTCTCGCTCTTCAATCTGCGGTTTATCGGTTTACTTTTGCTAGGGGCCTGGGCTTATAGCGCGATGGCAACGCTTTTGGCGGGGCTTAGCGTGCAAACCCGCATGCGCGAACTCCTCCTACCGATTTTGCTCTTCCCTTTGCTCATGCCGGTAAATATGGCCGTGGTCAAAGCTGGCGCGGGCATTCTTGAAGGGCTGCCGTGGTCGGATTTCAGCATTTGGTTTACGCTTCTGGCCGCCTATGCGGTCATTATTACGACAATCTCAACGATGGTGTTTGAATATGTTATCAAAGAATAAAGTACTCTGTGTCTTAAGCATTGTGGCTCCTTTGGCTGTTTTAGCGGCTTTGGCGATGGTGCTGTTTTACGCACCGCTGGAGCTGACCATGGGCTGGCCTCAGAAAATCTTTTACTTCCATGTCAGTTCAGCCTGGCTGGGGATGGTCTCTTTTCTGATCGCCGCGATTGGAGGCATCCTTTATCTTTTGCGAGGAAAAAAGCTACACGACGCGCTCTCCCTCGCTGCGGTGGAATTGGGGCTTTTGTTCTCAGTGCTCGCCACGTTGACCGGTATGCTCTGGGCCAAACCAGTTTGGAATACCTGGTGGACCTGGGATCCACGCCTGACCACCATGACCATCATGGGTTTCACCTATTTTGGTTATTTATTACTGCGCCGGTCGATTGATTCGCCTGGTAAATCTGCCCGCCTTGCTGCGATTTATGCCATCGTTGGTTTTGTGAGCGTGCCCTTAACCTTCTTTTCGGCGCGCTTATTGCGTACCATTCACCCCACCATTTTCGGGGAAACGGGCGAAACGATGGCCATGACCTCGCCCATGTATCAAACCATGGCTGTGAGTATCGCAGCATTCACACTCTTGTTTGCGGTTTTGATCTGGCACCGTGTACGCCTGGAATTGGCGAATCGCACGCTCGACGAGATCTCCGGAGTAGAGGACTAGACTATGCCTACGAACTTTATTTACTTTATCATCGCTTATGTTTTGATTTTCATCTGTTTGGGATTGTATGTAATAAGCTTGTGTCTGAAAACCCGCAAGATAAAACAAGAAAAAAACCCCCTAATCTCATCAAGCGTTTAGGGGTTGGAAGATCTTCTAATAATGCTGATAAGCTACTCTGGTTTACTTGCCAGGACCTGATAGCCTTTTTTAGCAACGACCTTGCCGATTTCCCAAACCGAGACTTTGCGTTCTTCTGCCATTGTCACAAAAGCATCAACTTTATCCGCCGGCACGCCCATCAACAAGCCACCGCTGGTTTGCGGGTCAAAGATTACCATCTCTTGATTCTCGGTCAAGCCCGGGTCAAAAGTCACGTTCTTACCGAAGTGATTGCGGTTGTTAAAAGCGCCACCAGGATAGGTGAAGGCTTCCAGACAGGGCTTGGCACAGTCATGGATCGGCAAATGGTCATACCAAAACTCCAGACCCACGCCACTTGATTCAGCCATCTCGGAAGCATGCCCCAGGAGCCCAAAACCGGTGATATCGGTGGTGGATTTCAGGCCTGCTGCAACTGCCAATTCTGCTGCGTCTTTGTTGAGGCGTGCCATCCAATCGGTGATGATGGCAAGTGCCTCATCACCCAAAAGCCCACGTTTCAGAGAGGTTGTCGCCAGACCAATCCCCAAAGGTTTGCTCAAGAACAAGCTATCGCCGACCTGTAAACCATCTTTAGTCAGCATGCCGTTGGGATCCAGAAGCCCCATCACCACCAAGCCAAATTTGGGTTCGGCATCGGTGACGGTGTGACCACCCGCGATAACGACACCCGCTTCACGGCATTTTTCCGCAGCACCACGCATGATTTCGCGCGAAAATTCCAGAGGTAGGTCGGCAGGTAAAGCGGCGATATTAAGCGCCAGGATGGGTTTGGCACCCATGGCGTAGACGTCCGAGATGCTGTTGGCAGCCGCAATGGCACCATAGGCATAAGGGTCATCCACAACCGGCGTGAAAAAGTCGGTGGTTAAGACCACCGCACGATCTTCGTCCAGTTTCCAGACGGCGGCATCATCCGGCGAACCAAGTCCCACGAGCAAATTGGGGAAGTCCAGTCCGGTATAGGTTTGTTTGATTGGCTGCAGAACCTGCGCCAGCGCTTCTGCGCTTAGTTTAGACGCTCAACCAGCACAGGCTGAAAGCGCGGTTAAACGGATTTCTTTGTTTTCCACGTCCATAATTGTAGTCGATTATTCACCAACCCAACAAAAAATGTGTTCTTTTCAAAAACCCGGATCTTGACCAACACGAAAGACTCGTGCAAACACATTACAAAATTCCCCTGTTTTGACGCGCTCTACCTTAATAAGGCGACAACAGGTATAATGTAGTGGCTTCGGTTAGACCAGTTTGATACCGAAATCAGGTTAATAAATAAAATCATTGGGCTTAAAATGCCCCATGTGGTTTTATACGCTATTTAACATCAAGTCAGGCAGTCTTTCGCGGTGATTTTCTGCCTCAGTACGACCCTCACAAAATTGTTGCATTCACGATGCGCAACACCCAACCCGCGAAAAACGCACAGATTGTCAGACTCTTCTTTTATAAACATACGCGTTAACGACCGCGATATTAACAACTACAAGGAGATATTCAATGAAACAAATTCGTGTGCTTCAATGGGGTTTAGGTGCGATGGGTAGTGGCATGGCCAAGCTCGCGCTCAAAAAATCCGGACTCAAAATCGTTGCTGCTGTAGATGGCTACGAAGGCTATAACGGCAAGGACCTCGGTGACATCCTAGGCGTCGAAAAAACCGGCGTCATCGTTACCAACCAACCCGAAACCGTCCTCGACAAAGAAAAAGTCGATCTCGTGGTCATTGCCACCACTTCATGGACCGAAAAACAAATGCCTGACCTGCGCAAGATCCTCAAAGCTGGCATCAACTGCATTTCTATTGCTGAAGAAATGTCCACTCCCGAGGCACAAAGCCCCGAACTCGCCAAGGAACTCGACGAACTGGCCAAAGCCAATGGCGTGAGCATCCTCGGCACCGGTGTCAACCCCGGTTACGTACTCGACCTGATGGTGGTCATGCTTAGTGGTGGTTGCCACGACGTGGAACGCATCGAAGCCTCCCGCGTCAACGATCTCAGCCCCTACGGTCCTACCGTCATGGAAACCCAAGGCGTGGGCACCAGCCCCGAAGCTTTCCGCGCTGGCG
>CAZAFJ010000008.1:0-80138 GCA_964484715.1 uncultured Anaerolineaceae bacterium
TAAAAGGGGAAATCTGGTGCATAGCCAGGAGCGGTACATGCACCAAGAATCATCATTTCGATATTCTTTGTTAAGGCAGCGGTGGGGGTGAATGTTTCCGTAAACACTTGATAACCAGATAATTGAGCTTCAACCTTTATGGTGTACTCAACATCAGCTTCAACCATTGCTTCATATTTACCTGTAAATGGATCGGAGTAAAGAACGGTTTCGCCACCTGCACTTGTCAAAGTGATCTTTGCGTACAAGGGGTAGCCATGTCTGATATCAGCATCGATGCCACCATCTGTAATAACACCTGAAAGCTTAACTTCAGCGTTCGGCGTAATTGACTGAACCGGCACTTCTTGCAAAACGGCGCTCTCTGCAAAGGCTGAAATCGGCGCAATACTCAATAACATGCCAATAACAATGACTATGGAGAGCAGTTTGGTTAGTGTAGTTTTTCTCATTTAACATCCTTCCTTATTTTTTGTTTGATTGTGTGTTGGTAAAGAACGTTCTGATCATGTCTATGGAATGGCACCTCCTGGTACTTGAGGGTACAATTAATGATATGTAAAAAGATTGGCCGGAAAATCCAGCTATGTTACTAAAGGATACTGATGATATCTTCGGTTTTCTTTGATCGCCACCTCACTTTAAAGATGGTTCTTAGGTACTATCTAAATTGAATTTAGGTACTATTTAAATTGAATCAAATTGAAAGTTTATTCATTTGATTTTGATACATAAAAACTTTTTAGACAATCAAATTATAGGGGTATATTGGGAAAGTGTCAAGCATTCTTTTTTAACCTTAAAGAATAGAGCAAGTCGTATTTCAATGCCTGTCGCAGATTATTAATTGAATTTCTTAAATAATTGTTTGACGTTTAAAGATACGATAGCGTTTAAATATGGGACCCTTTAGTCAGCTTATCTTCAATCCGTTTTTTTCGGTGGTAGAGTTTCTTTAAAAAAGCATTTGCACTATCACATTTGATTTCAACAATTTCTAAGGCTTTAAGGGTCATTGTAAGGGCTGATTGAAGATCTTTCGTTTTGTGTTCATAATGTTTAGCCAGGCATATTAAGGCTTCGACATTGTCTAATTCCGCAGCTTGTGTCCAAAGTGAAACAGCCCCTTCCAAGTCCTTATTTTTTCTTAAAAATTGAGCATGGGTGAGTAAATACCGTACCGAGAGTTCTTGATCTGTCTCCGTCTGTAAGGAGCGCGAATAGAGCAAGTGTGCCGCCTCATTATCCTCTAACCTTTCAAAAACACGGGCGACAGAATACATGTCATTGGCGTGGATAAGATCTTCACTGGATGGGTTTTCGAGTATCTTTGCGATCAGGCTAAACAAAGCAGCCAGACTGACCACATCCTCCTGATTGTGATAGAAAACACCTTTTAGTGGGCGGGCATCGCCGGTGCGCAAGTAGTCTTTGTAGAATTCAGGTGCTAAATAGCCGGGTACTTCACCGCCTTTTCGTTGGAATTCCAGGATGTTGCGCTCAATATTGGCAAGATTGCATTGAGTCAACCGTAAACGCCATAATTGTCGGCTAATCGTTAAAAGATCGATGTAATATACATCCAGAAAAGGACTAGGAATACGCTGTAAGATATGGCGCGTGTTCAAAATGGGAATATCAAATGCTTTGCCATTGTAGGTAACCACAGCCTTCATATCCGCACAAAACAGGGATAAGGCATGCAAAAAAGCGGCTTCTTCTGCTGGATTACGCAGAAAAAACTGTTCTAACAAAAAGTGATTGTCAATAAATTTGCCTATACCGACCATGAATGCCATTGTGCCGGTGCCACTGGAAAGACCGGTTGTCTCTGTATCCAAAAAAACAAGATTTTTGAGGTTTACCAGATCATGGTCAGGGATTTTTGCCCATTTGAGCAAACGATGAAAATGGGTGCAAGGCGCTAATTTAGTGTTGCCTTGCGCGTAGTAGTAATCAAACGTTTGTCTGACGGAAAGAATAGTTCCTGCTGGGGTGTGCGTTTCTGAACAATTTAAAACCTTTTCAATTGGATAATGTGTTTTGGCATGCTTATGCGGTTCATTTGGCATACCCAGTTTGACACCCAATTTGCGTAACTGCTCGCTCAGATCCTGCCAATCTTTCATTTCAAACCCCGTAAAAGGGCTATTCCTTCAGATTTTCCCCCATAACCCAGCTCACCAACTGGACCAACACAAGCCGGACAGCCATCAGAGCAAGGGCAGGTTTCAATGGCTTCAGCGGCACTTGCTATCCAAAAATCCTTATGCTCGTAAAGTTTTCGCGAAAGACCAAGCCCGCCTGGCATGCCGTCATAGACAAGAATGGCAGGCATACCATCTGCCAAAACGGATTTGGCTTCGGATAGCGAACCAATGTCTTCTTGATCACACATGATGAGTAATGGCGCCAGGTTTCTTAAGGCATTACTGGCAGCAGCAAGCCCACTGCGAATACGCACATTGACTTCGGCTAAACTATGGCATCCAGGACAAAGGCTCACCAGGTTGCTGGCTCGGTTCGCTAGCTCTGGATCAGCAAAGGACTTGAAAGGTTGGATGTGATGTACGTGTAATTGACCACTTTCAAAGGTTTTCCCACAAGCACGACATCGATTTGCGTCCCGTAGAATGATTTTTTCGCGAATTTGTTTCCAATTTGCTCCATAGATGTTTTGAGTGGCAGTCCATTTGCCTTCATCTTTCAATTGCTCAATAAAGGACTGTTTCAGGCTCATCCAAAATCCAACTGTTTCCAATTCTCCAGGTGGTAAGCTAAGCGGTTCAATGCCAAGCACTTCATTGGTATGCCAGCGAAGCTTTTTATATGAATTGAGTTCAAATTTGAGTGAGAGGTTTCCATAAGAACTCTGATAGGTTTGATGCTCTTGCTGGGTGATGATTGAAAAATTCTCGATGCTGGTAGAAAGGTTAGGTATAGTGTAAAAGTCGCTGTTAACCGATTCTAAAAGACATTCTCCATTTTCGATATTTAACGATCTGACCTCAAACACACCCGCATCATGTAAATATATCGCGCCAGGATGAACGAACCAGGCAGCTGATGCAGCATCAATTTCGCCAATTAGCTGATGATTTTGAGGGGTTCCTACTTTTAAGTTGATCACAGCGGGGCTAGAAGAGCGCAAGGAAACCGAAGCAGCTGGGTAGTCATCGCTTACGAAGTAATATTTGTTGTCCTGTTGATTGAGGACAAATTGTTCACTATAAAACGATAAGATGCTTTTTAGAAGATAGGGGTCCACCTGGCCAAAAGGTTCATCATTTATAAAAGGCAATTCAAATGCTGCACATAAGACATGTTGGGTGAGGATAGATAAATTATTGGGGTCGATGAGCGCGTTTTCTGGATTCTTATCAATAAGATAATCAGGATGGGCTGCCAAGTATTGATCCAAGGCGTCGGGAGCAGGAATAAGCATCGCGACTGAATTTTGGTTTTTTCGCCCGGCACGGCCAGCCCGTTGTTTGGTTGTGGCAATGGATCCAGGGTAGCCAACGATAATGACCGAATCCAAATCTCCGATATCAATACCAAGTTCCAAAGCTGAAGTGGAGATAACTGCCTTAAGCTTTCCCGACCTAAAGTCTCGCTCGATCTCACGCCTTTCCTTTTTAAGGTAGCCACTACGATAACCTCGAACCATTTCCCGGTCTTGGTAGGGCAGAGTGTCCCTAAGGTAGGTGAGAATCATCTCAACGGTGCGTCTCGTGCGAGCAAAAACCAAGGTTTGGTTTTCATTATCTATCAGGTCTTTGCTAAAGCCAACACCAGTGAGAACTGCGCTTTTTCGGATGCCCAATTGTTGGTCAACCATGGGCGGATTGTAGATAATGAACTGCTTTTCGACATGTTGGGATCCATCCTGGTCGATAAGGTGCATTGGCGTTTCAGTTAGAGCCTCACCAAGCTCCAGTGGGTTACCGATTGTTGCGGAGGTCAAGACAAATTGTGGATAAACGCCATAAAAAGCGCACACCCGCTTTAGTCGCCGTAAAACATTAGCGAAGTGTGAACCGAAAACACCGCGGTAGCTATGCATTTCGTCGATCATTACGAAGCGTAAATTAGAGAGAAAACGGTGCCACGCAGTATGATGCGGCAGTATGCCTTGATGCAACATGTCAGGGTTAGTCTTTATAATATTTGCTGTATTGCGTATAGACTTGCGTTTAATCTGAGGTGTATCGCCGTCAAAAATAGCCGGGATAATATTACTTTGCAAACCACCAGCTTCTAACAAGTCATTGAGGCCGCTCAATTGGTCTTGTGCTAACGCTTTTGTAGGGAACAGGTATAGGGCGGTTGCTTTAGGTTCTTGAATCAGGTGATTCAGAATAGGTAAGTTGTATGCCAAAGTCTTACCACTGGCTGTACCGGTAGCTACGACAATGTTTTGACCATTTCCTAATCTGTCAAAGGCTTCGGCTTGGTGGGAATATAAATTTTCAATACCCAAACGCTTCAAACCGTTAACTAGTCGACTATCCAACCCAGGTGGAAAAGGTCTCAAATCGGCTTTAATGGGCGGCGTAACATGCCAGGCACTGACATTCTCCATGAAAGCCTGGTTGTTTTGCCACTTATTGAGAAGCTGATTGAGGTCCATTGAGGATCTATTTGTTTTGAGCTTTCTTTTTCTTGATAGCGCCCGCTACGAGAAAATCCATGAGCGGGTAAATCCAATCACCTAATCTTGTACCCAAAAGATAGGTTAACTTAGCTTCCAGTCCTGGAACAATAGCGTATTTACCGCGAGCCATGGCTTTCAAAACAGTTTGAGCGACAAATTCAGCTTTGATGGGTTTATCAGAGCCAGCCAAAACACGTGTTTCGTAAGGTTTAAACTGATCTTCCCAGGCTAATTGAGGGGTATCGGTATCCGGTGGGTAAACGATGGAAACTTTGATTCCTCTCGGTTTCATTTCAGCGCGCAGCACCTCGCTAAAACCACGCACGGCAAACTTGGCACCCGAATACGCCGCATAACCGAACACACCTAAAACGCCAGCCAAGGACGAGAAAGTTACAATATGCCCATTTCCGCGTTCAAGAAAAGCAGGCAAAAGAGCCTTGGTCATATTGACTGTGCCGTGGAAATCAATGTCCATAGTCCATTTGAAAATCTCAAGGTCCAGTTCTTCAACATAACCTGGTCGGGCTACACCAGCCGCGTTTATCAAAACATCTGGTAAGGGGTAATTTTCAAGGTGTGTTGCCACAACGCTACCAAGCGTTTCAGCATCAGCAACATCAGCAGAAAGGGTGTGAATGGCCTGTCCCTCATGAACCTTTGACCTTTGCAATGCTTCACAAGCGGCGTCCAACTTTGCTTGGTCGCGTGCCAAAAGGCAAACGGAGGCTCCCATTTGCACCAGTTCGCGTGCCAGACACAAACCGATACCGCTGGAGCCTCCAGTTATCATCACATATTTACCCTCGAAATACTTTCGAGCTTTTTTCATCCACAACTCCCACAGTTGCGACTCGTGCAAGAGCCACAACTCGCAGAGCTCTGTGTCAAACTACGGCCAGCACTGTATGCCATCACCAAAGAGGGCAGGCGTTTGTGCTCCGTCTTGCCACAATGAGGACATTCAACCAGCTTGTCTGCTTGGCTAAATGGTCTCAACAATTCAAAGAATTGATGGCAACTTTGACATTCGTATTCGTAAAGAGGCATGCTACTCCAAAATTAGGCGTATCGTTGGCGAATAGCGGGAATCAGGTACTCGTTAATCGCGCGCTCAAATTCGTAATCAGGCTGCCAGTCCCAATCCTTGCGTGCTGCGCTGTCGTCGATATCAGCCGGCCAGCTGTCCACGATACCTTGACGATTAACATCAGGCACAAAATCGATATCCGCATTCGAGAAAGCAGTTTTGGTAACTTCGTAGATTTCCTGCGCAGTTGGGCTAAAGCTGGTGACGTTATAAACGGTTTGGGTCAGTCTTTTGCGGTCTGCTGCGTGTAGCATAACAAGAGATTTGATCGCATCAGGCATCACCATGAAAGGAAGGGTGGAGTCTGGGCGTACAAAGCAGTTGTAATGCTTGTTGCTTGCAGCGGCGTGGATCATTTCAGGGCCGTAGTCACTGGTGCCACCGGTAGGCATGGTATCAGCGCTAATCAAACCGGGGAAGCGCACTGCACGAAAATCAACATAGGGGCGATCTTCGGGTGCATAAGTCAGTTGTTTGTAATGGCTGCTAAAATAACGGCCAAGGTTTTCGCAATAGAGCTTATTGATGCCGTACATGGTCGTTGACTGAACGTAATCATATTCTTTGACCTTTCCAGCAGCAGCTTTGACTTCCAAGCTGGGAATCGCGTGAACAGCGATAGAGCTGGGGTAGAGGAATTTCACAGCGCGACCGGTTTTCTCCATTTGTTTAACACTCAGATCCAATAGGTTCATCGTGCCGTTAACATTGATGCTGTGAGCCATAACCGGGTTATGTTCACCTTTGGTGCTCAAAATGGAAGCCAGGTGATAAACGGTGGTGATATTGTGGTTTTCGAAGAGTTTCGTCAAACCTTCCAAGTCCTGGACGTCCATAGCCATGGGGTGTGAGACCAAAGGTTTCAATTCTTCCGAAAGGGGACTGCGGCTAAAAGCGATAATTTGCTTATGGCCGACTTTCGCCAGATGTTGAATCAAGCCATGTCCAACTTCACCATTTGCACCAGTGATCAAAATAAATTCTTCGTTCATCAAATACTCCTTTAGCGAAATACTTTTATATTTTTTTAAACATAAACTCACGAACAAATACCACTTGATCTCTCATTTTTGAGATAATCAAGCTTGGAGTCGTTTTATTTATTTATGCTCATTTATTTCTCTGATTAATATACCACGTTCCGCCTAAATCTATCGCTATTCATGTAAAATCAAGGCATGAAAACAATCATCAAGAGAAATCCCTTTTACCTTATCGTCTTCATATGCGTTCTTTTCATCACTTCTTGTGCTAAACCAAGACTGGACATACAAGAAGACGGCTCAGATATTCTCACTAAATGCTCAAGCGGTGAAATAACCCGTATTCACACGATCCAAGGCGCAGGACATCGTTCACCTTTGGAAGGCAAACAAGTGAGCTGTGTTACTGGCATTGTGACCGCGGTTAGTGGGCAAGGCTTTTTCTTGCAAGACTTGATTACAGATGATGATGAGCGGACTTCTGAAGGCATATTTGTAGCCTATGACATTGGAATGGTTATCAAAAAAGGAGACCGCATTTTCATTAAAGAAGCCCGGGTCCAAGAGCATAACCCATCAATAAACCAATCCAATTCTTTGACGATTACACGATTAATTGATGCTGAGCTTGAAGTCATCGACCGTTTTAACGCTTTGCCGGAGCCTGTCTTGTTAGGCGAAGGTGGGCGCGCCATCCCGAATCAAGTCATTGAAAACGACGTCAATGGTTACGTAGGTAAGGATAAAGGCTTATTCGACCCACAAGAAGACGGCATGGATTTCTTTGAAAGCTTGGAAGGCATGTATGTCGAAGTGCGGGATGCCGTTGCGGTTACCAGCACAAACCGGTTTAAAGAAGTAAGCGTATTGGCCGATAATGGGAAGAATGCAGGTTTAATTTCTGATAGTGGCGTTATTGTAATTCGTGAAGATGACTATAATCCGGAAAGACTCTTATTGGATGATAGCTTTATTCAAATGCCAAACCTTTTATTGTGCACGCGATTCCTAGCGCCAATTCGAGGCATTATTAGTTATGACTTTACAAATTACCGTCTATTGCCCACCGAAAAATTAATTTTCGAGCCAGCTAACCATGAAATAGCTAAGGTCGATGTACCGCAGAAGCCAACGTTATCAATCGCAACTTACAATGTTGAGAATTTTTCCGCTACTGATGACCCCAGTCGCTTTACTCAATTTGGACGTCATGTTGTCGATGGACTTGGCTCACCAGATATTTTGGTTTTAGAAGAAGTTTTAGATAATGATGGGGCGGTGAACAGCAAAACCGTGAGTGCGGAACAGACTCTGAGAAATCTCATCCAGGCAATCGTTGACCAAGGTGGACCTGAATACAAGGTCATCAATATTGATCCGGAAAGAAATTCGGATGGGGGCATCAAAGGTGGAAATGGGCGGGTTGTCATTTTGTATCGTGATGATAAGGGTTTGACGTTTAATCCTATTCCTGGCGCTGGTGCAAGAACAGAAACCGAAGTGCGGTCTAATGAGGGTAGAGCCATGCTTAGCCATAACCCTGGTCGTATTTGGCCCCAAAATGGCAGTTTCCGTAATTCGCGCAAGGCATTAATCGCTCAATTCGAGTATCAAGGTGAATCCATTTTTGTCATTGGTGTCCATTTCAGTTCTAAAGGCGAGGATGGCCCTCTCTTTGGCGAAATTCAACCTCCGCCAGTGCCATCAGAAAATAGGCGGATAGCCCAAGCTAAGGCAATTAATGGTTTTGTAAAACGCATTCTCAATGCTGAACCGAATGCGAAAATTGTTGTTTTAGGCGATATTAACGATTTTTACTGGAGTGATACCGTCAAGACGCTGATGGGCACACAACTAAAAAATACAGCAATGACCATTCCTGAGAAAAATCGCTACACCTATATTCATGAAGGTAATGGGCAAATGATGGACCAGATTTTCCTGAGCGAAACGCTTTACCAAAAGATAGAAAGTTTTCAGGTTGTCCATCTTAATACGAGTCAAATTGAGCTTGACGCCTTTAGCGATCACGACCCGGTTATTGTCTATCTTCATTTTGAATAAGCTGACTTTGCAGAGGAATAAAGAATCAAACGTAAAGTTTTGGTCAAATTAATTGGATTTCGTCTTTTTTATTGAAATGATGATGTACAATTACATTCTGAGAATGCGAATTTATCCTTTTATCAATTTCCTTGATTCAAGAATTTTTTCGATTCTTCAGGTAAAATTAGTAGGCAATGTGTTTTTCAAGCATTAAGCTTAGAGGAGAGAGGTGTTAGTGGATATACCAATACCAGAAGACATGTCAGAACCTATTGCTCAACCCCCACGAGCTCCCAAACTCGGACTAGGGTTTCAAAAAGTTATCGATTTAGTAACCGCCTATTCTTTCGTCATCCCAGCCGCCATAATCATTTTTGTTTTCGGGTTATTCCCCATTGGGTATGCCTTTTACATGTCCTTGTTTAACTGGAATGTGAAAAAGGGACCCTATATTGGCTTTAGGAATTACCTGGGCATTTTTGGTGCCTGGGAAAACCTCTACTGGGTTTTAGGTGGCGTTATCTTGTTGATACTCGCTTTTGTTGTGCAAGGAATTGTAAAGAAAGCCAAATCAAACATCAATAAGTATAGTTGGGCTTTTTTCCTGGGCTTACTTATTCCAGCTGTTTTCTTGTTTACAAAAGGCTGGAGTTTGATGATGCACTCTGGAGATAAAGGCTTCCTCCAATCCTTGGTTAATACCCTCTATTATGCATTAGGTACTGTGCCAACCCAGATTATCATTGGCATGGTGATTGCCTATTTGCTATACCAAAAAATCAAGTTTAAAGAAGGTTTTAGACTTCTTTACTTTTTGCCCTACATTACACCCGCGGTTACCACTTCGGTGATTTTCCGAATCATTTTCAACCGTGAAGCGTACTCAATCGCTAACCGATTGATTGGCCTTTTTGGTATCTCACCGCTTAAATGGCGCTTCGAAAGCACACCAATATTGAAACTACTTGGAATGAATGTAGAAGGTTTCTGGGCGGGACCCAGCCTGGCCTTGATCGTGATTATGATTTACGGTATTTGGTCTTTCGTTGGCTATAACGTGGTCATTTTCCTGAGTGGTCTGGGTAACATCCCTAAAGAGGTTTATGAAGCTGCGGAAATTGATGGCGCCACCAAATGGCAACTTTTCAAGAACATCACTATCCCCTACCTCTCGCCAATTACTTTTTACCTCACCCTAATTTCACTGATCGGTACCTTTAAAGCCTTCAACCACATCTATGTGCTCAAGTTACCCTCAGCTGGTGATTCTGTAACAACCGCAAGCGTTTACATTTTTGAACGCTTCTACCAATTTACGCAATTTGGTCGTGCGACGGCAATGTCAATGGTGCTCTTCCTAATCATTCTTGCCCTCACTTTCATTCAAAACAAGATTATGGCAGAAAGGGTTTTCTATGGATAATACAGTTACTCTAAATCACCCGGTAGGCACAATCAAAAAGACCCATCCCATCGTTAAAATTTTGGGTAAGGTCGGTATTTATCTTGTTTTGATCTTTGGCGCGATTGTTAGTTTGTTCCCCTTCTTCTGGATGGTTTCCTCATCCCTGATGACCTTGGGTGAAACATTACAGATCAGATGGTTACCTGCTGTTCCGCAATGGCAAAACTATGCCGAAGCATGGGGTAGAGCCAAATTTGGTGAGTACTTCCTCAATAGTACAGTGGTTACAATCGGTACCATTATTGGTCTCTTGGTAACTTCGGTCCTCGCCGCTTATGCATTCGCCCGAATTAAATTCCCTGGACGGGATGTCCTCTTCACCCTGTTTTTGGCGACCATGATGATCCCTGAATCAGTCACCCTGATCCCGAACCTTTTCTTAATTCGAGGCCAAATCATACCGATTGGGAACTGGAATGATACTTTTTGGGTGCTCACGATACCCTTTATCGCGAATGCTTTTAGTATTTTCCTCTTGAGGCAGTTTTTCCAACAAGTACCCAATGAGCTTTGGGACGCAGCCCGCATCGACGGTGCGGGTCACATGCGCTTCTTGACCCAAATCGTATTGCCGATTAGCTCCGCACCAATCGTGACTGTGATCTTGTTCGCTTTCACAGGTGCATGGAATGCTTTTTCATGGCCACTCATCGTTACCAGCCGTAAATGGCGCACATTGATGGTTGGCTTGTATAACTTCGTGTCTGAAGCAGGCACGGAAACCCAGCTTTTAATGGCTGGCGCTGTGATCAGTTTGATACCGATCATCATCCTCTATATCTTTACTCAAAAACAGTTTACACAAGGTATTGCTACAACTGGACTAAAGGGATAGAGTATAATAGTGAGTTGACAGGTCTAATCTAAATGCCTGTTGAAAACATTCATAATTCAAACGGAGGTTTTGAAAAAATGAGAAGAAAAGTTTTTACCCTTATCGCCATGTTGCTCGTTGCCGCATTCGTGCTTGGAGCTTGTAAAACAACCCCAGCACCTACGCCCGAGAAACCTGACACACCCGTCGAACCCGACAAACCAGTTGAACCAGATAAACCTGAAGAACCAACTGAACCCGAAGAGCCAGAGAGCGAATGGGCCAACGTTGAACCCGCCAAAGAAGTTACCTTCTGGCACAACCACAGTGGTGATCGCGAAGCCATCTTGACCAAAATCGTTGATGATTTCAATGCCAGCAATGAATATGGCATCACCGTCAAAGCAGAAGTTGCTGGACGCTACTCTGAAATCTACACCAAGATGATGACCGTTCTCAACACCACCGATGTTCCTGACATTGTTGTTGGTTACCAAAACCAAATTGCCATGTACCAACTGGCAGACTCCATCTTTGACATGAACACCATCATCAATGATCCTAAGTACGGCCTGAGCCCCGAAGACCAAGCTGACTATCTGGAAGCTTTCTTCGCCCAGGATGTCTACTCACTGTATGACAACAAACGCTTAGGTATCGCCCCCAACCGCTCCATGGAAGTTATGTACACCAACCTCGAATGGCTCAAGGAAATGGGCTACGAAGGTGCACCTACAACCCCCGAGCAATTCAAAGAAATGGCTTGTAAAGCTGTTGAACAACCCTTCTCCAAGGGCACTGGTGACGCCGAATCCACTGGTATGGCCATGCGCATGGATGCTTCCAACATGGCAAGCTGGGTCTTTGCTTTCGGTGGCGACATCTATAACAAAGAAACCAACCAATTCACCTTTGACAGCCCCGAAGCTATCGAAGCTATGACCTTCCTCCAAAGCCTGGCTAAAGAAGGTTGTGTTCGCATCGTTGATGGTTACAATGACCAGGTCCAATTTGGTGCTGGTAAATCCCTCTTCACTGTTGCCTCTAGCTCTGGCCTCGGTATTTACTACCCACAGGCTATCAAAGAAGGCGTCGGCGAAATGGAATGGGACGTTGCTCCATTGCCCAACAAGGGCACCATCAAAGCCAACATCTATGGCGCTAGCGTGAGCATCCCCAAATCAACCCCCGAACGCGAACTCGCGGCTTGGATCTTCCTCAAGTACTACACCAGCCCTGACGTTCAGGTTTACTGGGCTAAAGAAACCCAATACTTCCCTGTTCGCAAGAGCGTTGCAGACAAGATGACCGATTTCTTCGAGACCTATCCTGCCTACAAGACCGCTTGGGAACTGATCCAATACGGTACCTTTGAACCTGCTGTTCCTGGTTACGATCCTATTCGAACCGAGATGAACAACACCATGGCCAGCATGATCGAGAACACCGATACTGACGTTGCCACTGCAATGAAAGCTTTGAACGACACCGCCAATAGCATTCTCAACGAACAGCTTGAGCAAATTCAACCCTAATCTTAGAAAAGATTCTTAGATTACGCTAATAAAAGTCCCCTCTACCTGGGGGGACTTTTTGTTTAAAATGCTGTATAATAACCTTGCAAGGGGATGCCAGGTCTCGACGGGAGAGGCTGGTTCCGGATTGCGAGCCGAGAGGTACCGACCTCGTAAAATCAGTACAAAACAACAAGTGCCAATCGCACAAGCTACGCTACTCTTCCTCTCGCTGCATAAGCGAAACTGAAGGTGGCTGACCTCCAAAGCTGAGGTCACGTCTCCCGGGACCGTTTGTCTGACCGGTTGCGGTAAAGATGTCATAAAAGTCAGAATGCTGCTTAGCTATCCGTGAGCTAGGCAAAAGAGGGCTTTAGGGCTCAAACGGATCGTTTGATGTTTATTCAGTCAGTTAGATTGCATCAAACTAAACATAATAACTGACTACGCTCGTAGATATTCGAGAGTCTAATCTTTCGGACGCGGGTTCGACTCCCGCCATCTCCACTAAAAAATGCCATGAAACATGGCATTTTGTCTTTAAAGTGGCAAACAGGAAAAAACAATTAACGAAATTATCTTTTTTTGGGAGGAAAAGGGAAAAATTTGCTGGTTTGTTTTTTGTAAGCTTCCCAATCCACACGTCCTTCATATTTCTTTTCGAGCAAAGGCACGCCAGAGACAAAAAGTAAAAAGATTGTGATTATCAAAGGACTAATAATCAACCAAAACCGCGTATAGTCCACGCTTAAACTTATGGCGAAAATCCCCCACCAAATTAATGACTCGCCAAAGTAATTTGGATGCCGGGTCCATGCCCAAAGTCCCGTAGTAATGAGTTTCCCTTTGTTTTCTGGTTTTGATTTAAATTGCCTTAATTGCTTGTCACCAACTACTTCAAAAATGAAGCCAATCAGCCAAACTCCAATTCCGACATAGAGCATAGGATTGAATGAAGGCTTTGTAACTTCGAGATTTGTAAAAACTATGGGGAAGCCAATAATTGCATTTAACACAAATTGGAACATATACATGCGGAAAAACATGTTTAACTCGAAGTTATTTTTCCATCGCTTTCGCATATCCAGATAACGAAAATCTTCCATCTTACCGATGTTGCGTCGACCTAAATGCCAAGTTAGCCTGATGCCCCATATGGCAGTAAGGATTGTTATTATAGATCCAGGTATTGATTTTGTGCCAAGGAACCAGGAAATTAATCCTGAAATAACAAAGCCAAGACCCCAGAATATATCGATAAGATCGTGTTTTTTTGCTTGTTTCCCAATAAAAAATGCAATACAGAAGCCGACAAATAGGATTGCATAAACAATTAAGTAATGGTTCATTTTGGTTTCTCCTTTTCAATGAATGCGACCGCATAAGAGTTTTCTCCTGAAAAATTTGCCACAATTGATGAGATATCACAAATATATTCAGGCTTCATGCCAATTTTTTGTTCAATTTTGTGTGCTGCACGTAAAGCTCTTTTTTCGTCGTTGACATGCACAACAGCATATGATTCAACATTACTTTTTTGAATTTTTTGCATCAGCAATTTATCGCTTCTGTCGCGGGAAAATGAAATACCGGTAATTGTTCCTTCGCCAGCGCGGTTGATGGTAACGAGTGGTAAAAAGCCAATTGCTTGAAGCATGTTACCAATGCGCGTATTAAGTCGTCCGGATGCAATCATTGCTTTTAGATTTGGAAGACCCACAAATATCTTAGTTCTAGCACGTAAACTTTCTATTTCATCAGCAATCTCATGTAAACTCGCGCCTTGTTGCAAACGTCTTGCAGCTTGCAATACTAAAAGCCCTTGCGCGCCAGAGTTTTGCTTTGAATCCACTAAACGTACAGAAGTGGTGTTTTGTCTAAATAAATACTCTTCACAACGGGCATAAATACCAGACATTTTTGATGAAACGGTGATAATCAAAACTTGTTCATAAGCCTTTAAAATAGGATCTAAAAAGCTTTGAATTTCGCTCAAATTAAGTTGACTGCTTGTTAGTTTTCCTGCTAGTTTTTTGACCCTGCTAAATGAAATAGTCCGCTTGTCTTGGTAAGAAACACCATTAGCCATAAGATGAATGGGCAAGGTGTAAACATGGGGTCCTAGTAACTCTTCTGGAACATCTGCAATCGAATCGGTGACCAGGGCAATCTTACCGGGATGAGTTTGTGCCAAAGCTTGTTGCATGTTCATGTCATCACTTTTAACCTCTCTTAGTACGCCAAGGTTTTCAACAAGGTCTACCATTTTTGAAGCATTGTTTGTGTGTAAATGAATGCGTGCCAATTGACCTGCTTGAGATACAACCAGCGTATCGCCAAGCGCGGTTAAATCAGCCTTTACCTTTTCACTTATGGGTTTATCGTCCGTCAGATCCAATAAAACTTCAGTACAAAACCGATACTTGGATGACTCAGATCCAGCATGGATCATTTCATTTTCCTCAATTTCCGGCAAATCCATAAAAGTTTGGTTTTCTACAGGTGCTTTGTCCATTAATGAGCTGAGAAAACCATCGGCGAAGTAATAAAAAGCCATTGCGCCTGCATCTGGTGCCTTCATCGCTTTTTGTTGGGGTAAAATTTTGCTACTATCTTCAACTGCCTGTTGTAATTTGTCCATAGCGGTTTGACTAGCTAATTCAAATTTGATTCCTTTTCCATCAGCGTGATGAAAGCCTTCTTTAAAACTATACATTGCACTTAAGATGGTTCCTTCGCGGGGATTTTGTAATGATTGGTAGGCGTTGATGTAACCTTCAGAAAACATCAAAAACAATTCTTTTAAGGATAAAGCTTCCTTGATTTCCGCCTCCAAATTCGTGTAAGCACGTTTAAATCCCGCAAAATATTGGGAAAAAATGGCACCGCTACTTCCTCTTGAAGCGATCAACGACAGCTCACTTAACTTGTTTAATAGATTTTTAAAATTTGAAGCTGGTAGTAATTGTTTCCTAATATGTTGCATCATAAAACCCAAGTTGTTTCCTGTGTCTTTGTCTGGCACAGGAAAACCATTGATGCGATTGAGTTCTTCCCTTTTATTAATAATGCCGACAGCTCCGCTAAGCAAGGCTTTATGAAATTGTTGTGGAGAAATACTCATTTCCATTATAAAAACTCCTTGTGATTTACATGATTTTTTTTAAAAAACTTATTTATTAGGAATTTCATCTATTTCGGTAATTGCATTTTCCATGGAAGATCCAATCAAATCCATTGTGTTTTTAAAAACAACCTGGCTTATTTTTGAGAATAACTCAATTTCTTTTGGCGAAAGTTCCCGAAAACAAAAGCTCTCCCATTCCGTCATAACTTTTTTTACTTCAGGTATTAGCTTTTGGGCTTTATAAGTTAACACATTATCCTTTTGTCGTTTATCAAGTATTCCAGGCTTACGGAATAAAAGTGCCTTTTTTTCCATTTTGTGAAGTAGTTTGCTGACGTTCCCTTTATCAGTTTGAAGCAAAACCGTAAGGAGGGATTGAGATGAATCTGGTTTCCCATCCAGTGCAAGTAATACAACCATTTCTTGCCAGCACAAAGAATATGGTTCCAGCATAATATCCAATGACATTTTTCCGTATTTATGGGTTGTGCTAATATCGCATATTAACATTAGTTTTTCCTTGTTATAGCTGTAGAGTGCAACTAAATATACCTACATTTTACCCGATAATCAAGTGAAATTTGTTGCAAAATCGAATTAGATTACATGCAGGAGAATAATTAAAAACGGTTGTGTTGTACAGCAATTCTATTTAAGTTAAATCAAGAATAGAATGGCAGCATTATCTATGAATCAGTAAAAAAAATATGCTATTAATGGTCTTACAGCATTTGGCGAAGGTCGTCCTCACTAATCGTTGGTACACCAAGCTCTAAAGCTTTTTGTAACTTAGATCCGGCGTCTGCACCAACCAGAACAAAATCTGTTTTCTTACTCACAGAGCTGCTGGTTTTACCGCCATTTTTCTCAATAAGGGCTTTGGCTTCATCTCGGCTCATGCTGGGAAGGGTTCCCGTGATAACAAAAGTGAACCCATCCAGTGCTTTTGCAAGGTCGGATGCGGTTTCGTCTTTAAGTACTGGCCAAACGCCATAAAATTTTAAGTTTTCAAGAAGTTTTTGATTTTGCGCTTGGCTAAACCAATGCGAGATGGACTCAGCCGTTGTTGGACCAATCCCAGGGATTGCCTGTAAATCTTCACTTGTGGCAGTTGATAGACTGTCCAAATTCTTAAAATGCTTTGCCAAGTCACCAGCGCTGACCTCGCCAATTCCACGGATGCCCAAACCAATAATCAAACGCTGCAAAGTTTGTGATTTAGACCTTTCAATCGCGTTCAACAAGTTTTCGGCCTTCAAGTTTCCAAATTTATCCAACTTCAATAAAGCTTCTTTTTCCAGTATGTAAAGATCAGCGATAGAATTGACCAAACCCGAATCGGTTAGCTGAACCACAATCTTTTCACCTAAGCCAGCAATATCCATCGCGCCACGTGAGGCAAAGTTTTCAATGGTGCGATTGAGTTGCGCCGGGCAGTTAACGTTTTCGCAATACCAAGCGACTGCCTCTGGATCCTTTACGAGTTCAGCTTTACAACTGGGGCATTCTGTTGGAGGCGTATAGGGGATTTGTTTGCCATCCCTTTTTTCAGGTAATGTGGCCATGATATAGGGGATGACCTCGCCCGCGCGTTTAACCAAGACATGGTCTCCTAAGCGGATATCTTTTTCGGCTATAAAATCGAAGTTGTGCAAGGTGGCTTGCTTGACCAAAACGCCACCAATCATGACCGGTTGTAAAATGGCCAAGGGCGTAATCACACCTGTGCGACCAACATTGTTTTGAATATCAAGCAAGATCGTCTCGACTTCCTCGCCTGGATATTTATATGCAACCGCACCGCGTGCGTCTTTGCCAATGATGCCCAGTTGGTTGTAAAGGTTTTGGTCGTTGATTTTGATTACAATGCCATCCGCTTCAAAGGGCCATTTATGTCGCTCTGTGGATTGGGCGAGACAAGTATCTATGGCATCCTGGATTGTTTCAGCATGCCAACGGATCTTATCGGTAGGAAGCCCTAATTCAGCGATGTAATCGAGAATGCCAGCTTGCGTTTCTGGAATGGACTCCGAAGAACTCAATATTTGATAAACAAAGAGTTTTAAAGGTCGTTTTGCGGTGATAGACGGGTCGAGTTGACGCAATGATCCAGCCGCAGTGTTTCGTGGGTTTAAATAGGTTTTTTCGCCATTAGTTGCGAGTTCCGCGTTCAGTTTCTCAAAATCTTCCTTCAAAATGAGGGCTTCGCCGCGAAAAACGATTTCTTCTGGCGCAGATTGACCAGGTTTTACTGGAATTCGCAATGGCAAACTGGGAATAGTGCGCAGATTAGCAGTAATATCCTCACCAACTTGTCCGTCACCACGCGTCGCACCAAGTGTAAAAACGCCGTTGACATAATGCAAAACAACCGTCAAGCCATCCAATTTGGGTTCCAAAAGAAAGTCGGCTTTTTCAACAGCTAGGTTCATCCTGACTAAACGGTTATACCAATCCAACGTTTCTTGAGGACCAAAACCATTGCTTAAACTGAGCACCGGCTCGGGGTGGTTCACTTTCCGAAATCGCTCGGAAACCTTGGCCCCAACTTTCTGTGTAGGTGAATCTGGCGTAATCAGCTCTGGATAGCTAGCTTCTATTTCTTTTAAGCGATTAAAGAGAAGGTCAAATTCATAGTCAGAAATCTCAGGTTGATCAAGCGTATTGTATAAATAATTATGATAATGAATCTTTGAACGGAGCTCTTCCAGCTCTTTCAATAATTGTGGGCTAGGTTGGTCAAAAGGCAGCGTGTCCATAAAGCTCCATTCCTTCCAGATTTTCGGTTAAAAGAAAATGTCCCCGGTGGGAATCGAACCCACATGACTGGCTTCGGAGGCCAGTGCCTTATCCATTAGGCCACGGGAACATGAGGGTTCATTATACCCAAAAGTAGGTTTCACGGCTATTTTAACTTCTCAACCATCGCAGGGAATTCATCCACTAACTCTGACCGGATATCCAGCTTGAATTGATGTTTATCTTCTTCGGTTCTGGGCACAATGTGCATGTGAAAGTGAAATACTGTTTGAAGTGTCAATGGTCCAGAGTTGTTGAAAAGTTGGGTATTAACAATGCCCAATTTGTCACGATACAATTCAACTACATTTTTAGTGGCCTTCATGACCTGATCATAAACATCCTCAGGAATATCATAGAGGTTCTCATAGTGTTTCTTGGGCACAACTAAAGTGTGATAGCGCGAGATGGGTTGGACATCGAGAAAAGCATAGCAGTGTTCGTCTTCATAAATTTTCCATGAGGGGATGTCGCCATTGATAATTTTACAAAAGATACAGTTTTCCATTTTTACTCCTCAAAAATTAATTGGATTCGTTCAACGATGACATCAGCTGGGTCAATGTCGAGCAAGGTCAACACTTCGTCAGGGCGACCATTACTTTGATCGCTGGAACTCATTTGGATGGTCAATAAAGTCGCTTCAGGGTTGAGTTCAAAGCGATGGGCTTCGATCATGGGTTTGATGTCAATCGTTTTCTTTCGGCGTTCGAAAGGAATCGTTTCTTTACTAATTAAGCTATTAAACCTGTTTACAAGCTCTTGTTGCGCGTAGCTTATTGGTATTGTAATTTTATAAACGCTTGACTTAACGCTGGCTTGTAAACTGGGCCGTTTGTTTTCGATTTCTTCTATGCTCAAAATTTGCAAATCTCTGGGTAAAGCGACTTGAAATTTTTCACGAATTTCATCCAAAGCAACCGGACAGTTCAACCAAAAATCAAGGTACTCCGCTGTGCTGATAAAACCCAAGGGTAGGGCGGATGCAATGTTGAGACGAATTTTTGGCGAAAATCCCTGGCTATAGCGCAAAGGTAAACCAGTGCGTGAAAGAGCCCTTTCAAACAGGCTTTGCAAATCCAAATGGCCAATAAAGCGTAAAGCGCCTGTCTTCGAAAATTTAACGCGCACGCGGAAAGGTGTTATCGGATTCATGGGCACCCCCAATAAGTATCTTCCGCCTGGGGTCTGACTTGGGCAAAACAGTCCAAAATACCACAGGCAAAGCATCCCTCACGGCAATCCTGACGCGTTTCGCCGCGTTGACTCATCAAGTAATCTTCAAGCAAAAAGGCTTTGAAAACACCAGAAGAAATATGATCCCAGGGGAAAACCTCATCTAAATCGCGCTCACGGCTCACATAAAAGGCGGGATCAATACCTTCTTTTTCAAAAGCGTCGTACCAATATTCTTTTTGAAAACCTTCATCCCAGGCATCAAACTTAGCGCCATTTTTCCATGCTGCCTCGATGACATCCGCTAAACGGCGATCTCCACGTGAAAGCCAGGCTTCCAATAGCGTTGAATCGGGTTTATTGTAGGATAGCTTGATTTTTGCCTTGCGGGTCCCTTCTTTCAGGAAATCAATTTTTTCCTGGACAGTCGATGGATCTTCCGAAGCTGTCCATTGCAAAGTCGTTTGCGGTTTGGGGATAAACGTACCAACACTGACATGCACTCTTACCCGGTTTCCACGTAAGCGACGGCCGATTTGCTGCACCTTTTTCGCAGTTTCGAGAATGGCTTCAACATCTTCCATGTGTTCACCGGGAAGCCCAATCATGTAATACATCTTGAGGTTCAACCAACCATGTTCAAAGATGGTCTCAACCGTCTTAAAAAGTTCTTCGTCATCAAGTGGTTTGTTGATAATGGCGCGCATTCGGTCGGTAGCCGCTTCAGGAGCAATGGTAAAGCCACCTCCTGGTCGCAAATCTTTTAATTCGTCCATCAAATCGACAGAAAACGAGGCAATGCGTAAGGAGGGCAAACTAACGCTCAAACGTGATTCTCTGTTTTGTTCGTAAACAGCCTTGGCAATGTCTAAAATTTCAGTATGGTCCGAAGAGGAAAGCGAAAGCAGGCTCACTTCTTCATAGCCTGTTGCTTTCACACCACTTTGTATCGCATCAAGGATTTCGTCGACATTGCGTTGTCTGACCGGTCGATTTACAATGCCGGCATGGCAAAAACGACATCCTCGAGTGCAACCGCGCATAATTTCAACCGCGATTCGGTCATGCACAATTTGGACATTCGGAACGAGTTGTTTTTTGATGGGTGGGGGTAGTTTGGGCGCGATGCGTTTATGAACAACTTCCGGTACTGAGTTCAGCTTAGGCTTAACCGATTTTAGGCGACCATCGGGCAAATAGGCCACGTCATACAGGGCAGGGACGTAAACGCCGGAAATCTGCGCTAAGTCAATCAGCAAGTTTTGTTTTGGCGCGCCACTTTTCTTCCATGCTTGATAGGTTTTAACAATCTCAAGAGTCACATCTTCGCCATCACCAATGGCAAAAGCATCGATAAAAGCCGTCATTGGCTCAGGGTTATAGCAAGCTTGTCCGCCAGCGATAACCAAAGGATGCGTTTCGTCTCGGTCTATAGCGCGGAGTGGCAAACCAGCCAAATCCAATAGGTTCAAAACATTAGTATAGATTGACTCGTAGGGTAGCGTAATCCCCAAAATATCGAACTCAGAAACAGCGCGTTTTGACTCAAGCGTAAAGAGAGGTATGTTGTTCTCTCGTAGGGCAGCTTCCATATCGTGCCAGGGTGAGAAAACCCGTTCAGCCAATAAATCAGCTTGGTCGTTAATGATTTCATACAGTATTGCCAAGCCTAAATTTGCCTGACCTAAATCATAAAGATCAGGGAAGGCTAAAGCAATGCGCGTTTGAACTGAATCCCATTCCTTAAGTACCATGTTGTGTTCACCGCCTACATAACGACCGGGTTTTTCTACATGGTACAGGATTTTTTCTAGTTTTGTTTTGTCAATAATCGTCACAATTGTCCTTATTAAACGAATTGTTCCACTTGATAGTCAATCAAGTATAAATCATTTCGATCCTCATCAATGAATGCCAATAACTGATCCAAATCCCGATTTAAGCTGCTGCTATTCAAACTGACTTTGGCAATACTGATGATAGCTTCCTGGTGTTTATCCATGAGGTCTGATTCAATAACCGACAGGTTTTGATTTTTTAATTTGGTTAATAAAGGTGCCAATCGGGAGCGTTTCTCTTTTAAGCCGTGACATCCCTGCAAACGGAAATGAAGGTGAAGAATGAAATGAGAAGCCATGATTAAATAGCCACCGCACGCACTGTATTCAACAAGTTTCCGATTCCTTCAATGCTCACAGTAACGGTATCGCCATCTTCAAGTGGACCAACACCAGCGGGTGTTCCTGTGAGGATGACATCCCCTGGCATAAGTGTCATCACCGAACTGATAAACATCACCAATCGATCGATGGTGAACAGCATATCACGCGTGGATGCCATTTGTCGCATGCTGTTGTTCACATGGCAGGAGATGATCGCATCTGCGGGATTAAAGTCGGTTTCGATCCATGGACCTAAAGGACAGAATGTATCAAAACCTTTGGCGCGGGTCCACTGGCCATCTTTGGATTGCAAATCGCGCGCGGTAACGTCGTTACCAATCGTATAGCCAAAGATAGCATCCTTGACCTCTTCCTGGGTCAGCCAACGAGATTTTTTGCCAATCACGATCGCGAGTTCAGCTTCGTGTTCGACCCGCTGTGTTTGGGGTGGAATGAGAATAGTCTCGCCACTGGTTATTAGAGCAGATGGCGGTTTGAGAAAAATAAGTGGGTAATCGGGCATTTCGGATTGCATTTCATGGATATGATCCAAATAGTTCCGTCCGACTGCGATAATTTTGCTCGGTTCACATGGTGGGAGGAGCTTGACTTCAGTCAAATTTTGTTTGGCTTCAAAGCGCCGATATTCCCCAAAGGGGTCGCCTTGGATGTAACCAATACGATCTTCATCAATCCAACCATATTGGGCTTTATTTTCGTCAGAAATAAATCTTGTAATTCTCATAATGATGTATAATAGGGTCTCCCGGGCGGATAGCTCAGTTGGTTAGAGCGCATCTTTTACACAGATGAGGTCGCAGGTTCGAGCCCTGTTCTGCCCATTTTTCTTTTAAGAATTATACCAATTCCTCCTCACCATTTCCCGTTTCTTGATAAAGTTCCAGGTCAAACAGGTCCATTTCTTCAATGGCTTTTATAGATGGCGCTTGCACACCGCGGTCGCATAAGGAACGATATTCGCAATAGGAACAACGCCTGAAATCATCCGTTTTCGTAAACCCATAAATTGGAAGAGCAGATATTTCATCACATCGAGAAGTTAGCTCAATTTCAAAAAGACGCAAATCATCATTTGTGATGTCGATTAGGAATGCCTGGTCAGGTTGATTTAGCTCCCAATACACAAACTGAATGGCTAGGTGATCTTGACTTACTTTACTCAAAATCAAAGGATAGAGCTTGGTTTGGAGACTGGTCTTAAGCGTATTAATGGACGGCGGGTTTTTGCTCGTTTTCCAGTCGTAAATGCTTATTCTGTCGGTTTCAAATTGAAGTAAGTCAAACTTGGCTAAATAACGGTGTTGGTCAATATCACAACGCAATGTTTTTTCAGGCTCCAGAACACCTTGCAAATGTGCATATGGACTAGCCAAAAAAGTGTCAAACCAGTTGATCATGCGATCGTCGGGGTCATTTTCTGCAATAAGACGCAATTGCGTGGGGTCGAACCCCAGAAAAAACTGGTGTAGCAAGTGATGAAAACGGACGCCAGCTTCTCGATCGGCCTCAAATTGGATACTCTCCATGGTAATTTGTGCTGGCCATGGAACACGCTTTATGTAACGCAAGTAAAACTTGTACTTGCAGGTCCGAAAGGTTTGCAAATTGCTTGCGGTAAAGACAAAGTCCTTAGGTAATTCAGGATTCATTTGGCCACCTTTCACTAATGGCTTGTAGAGCCACAGCAGCAGGAGAACGTTTGGAGCCAGTATTCCAGGTTAGGGTTAAGGATTTCTTTGCCCGGGTAATGCCAACGTACAATAGCCGTAGCCTTTCACGGGCAACGTCATTTCGCGCTAAGAAGGTTGCCCGACCTTCTTGATACCTCTTACCACCGTGATTAATAATGTCTTTAAGTTCAGCAGCGATTTCAGCTTGTTTATTCTGAGGCTCGATAAAATAATATTTTTCAGATAAGAAGTTATCTTCCAAAGCGCCGGATGGAAAATCAAAACTATTAACTGATGTTAAAAAGACCTTGTCCCACTCCAAGCCTTTAGATTTATGGAAAGTTGCAACAACAACCTGCCCTTTGTATAAGTCTGGATTAAACCCCTCGTTGGACTCGTTCAAATTGACAAAACCACGATCATTCTTTGCTATCTGCTCTATTTCATGAGCTACCTTAACCGTTTCCCAGTCCGGGTTTTCTTGGATTAGTTGCTTGGCAAGCTGAGAAAGTTTATGGAAAATGGCTAACTCAACCGGCGGTAAGGTTAAGTCCTGGGCAACTGTCAAAATAAATTGGTCCAAGGGCAAGATGGTTGCCTTATGCCAGCGGCAAATAATCTGTTTGAATTTTTCCAACAGTTCTATGGCAATATCCATATCTTCTTCTAGCATGCCCTCAAAAGAAACGATGAGCTCTTCGCCTTCTTCAGGATAAAGAAAATCTTCAGTTTGCTTTAATCCACGGATAAAGATCATGCACTTTTGGTAGATGTTAGCCAGCTTCTCATCGTCTTGAAGCTCTTTAAAAATAACTTTAAATGTGTTTGCTAGTCCTTTCCCACGAGATGGAAGCTGAATTGATCTTAGGATAAGCGTGATGGCGCCAGCCGATGTGAGCGTGATTTGTGGGATTCTGAGCAAACTGTCAACTACGCTTAATCCGGCATCTTCAAGAGCTTTGGCAATTTTGCCAACACGGGTGTTTGATAAGGCTAAAACAGCCACGGTATCATCAGGATGCACCTCGATCCATTGCCGAACAGAACGCATCAAATACACAATCTCCTCATCTGAAGACATACTTCGTTCAACTATTTCGATTGCGGGTGGCGAGCATAAAGGATTAGCTTGCGGATCATCTTTTGCCGTAGGTTGAATGAGAGGAAGGCTTAAACCATCCCGGATATTGATGTTCGGATGCGCGTTTTGTGACCATTCATTCAACATATTAGCCAACGAAATAATTTCAAGGCAAGAACGGCCGGATTCTGGCAAGGTTTCACTTCGCACATCTTCGCGCGCCGCAAATTCGCGCAGCAATTTAGGGTTGGCTGTTGTAAAACTTTCATTAATCGACTGATTTGGATCACCAACACGTACCCAATTGTTGTCGCGAGAGCTTAGAAAAGCCAATATGGCTTCTTGCATCATGCTCGAGTCTTGCGCTTCATCTTCGAGGATAATCGGCCATCGATCTTGCAAAGCGCTAAGTAGCTGTGGATCAGAGTTTAGAGCGGTCCAAGCCAAACGAATGAGGTCGTCAAAATCTACTCCTCCACGATAGGCTAAAGCAGCCTGATAGTCATGGAAAATGGATTGGCAAACCAAGAGTAGTTCAGAAGGTCCTGAAGCTTTCGCTATCAACTCATCAAGGGCGTTTTGAGACAGGAGATGATCTTTTGCAATACGAATGTAAGCCGAAGCGATTCGATAGATTTGATCTGGCAGCTTCTTTTTGTCTTCGAGGATGTCCTTACGGGCATGCGCGCTTAGATGCGTGGCAAGTAGGTTTTCAAAAACTTCGGGGGTTTCTTGCATTTTGATAAACACGATATCATGAAGAATTCTTTCACATTCATGACTATCTACAATGGTAAAGTCATTTGAGAGCCCTACTAAATCAGGCCTTTCGTGGATGATGTCATTGGCAAGGCCATGTAAGGTTCGCACTTTGTAGCCATAGCCTTCAATAAAGCCTTTTTGCCCAAGGATTTGTCCGATGCGTGCGCTGAAGTTATCCGCAGCAGAATTCGAAAAGGTAACAATGAGGATTTCTTGTTCCAAACCCAGACCAGCTTCAAGTACCAATTTAGCCGCTAAATGAGAAAGCGTGAAGGTCTTGCCACTTCCAGGCACGGCAGAAATAGCCATCAAACCGCCCTCATACTGCATGATGCGTTCTTGGGAAGCGCGTAGTTTGACTTTAGGCGTCATGCTCATCCCTCCTTGCGCGGCGATACAAAGCTTGCAAGTGTAGCATGAGCAAGCCTTTTTCCTCTGTGCCCCCTTCGTTATAATCCGCAATACCCAGGTAGATGCCTTTTCTGCAACGATTAAATAAACCGTTAACCATTTTTATCAAGGTCTCACGGCTAAGCCTTAGGTCATCATCCGCAGTCCATTTTTGACCACGTTTCCAGTGGCGGCTAAGCACAATCGGGTGCGTTAGGGGCTGTTCCAAACGTTCATACCATCCTGAGCTACCAACGTTTAGCCAGAACTGATAATCAACCGTTTTATGTAAGGCCATGAAGGTGGTTATGGGCGTGATGAGAACGCTATTTTTTGGCGATTGTGTGTAATCCTCAACATAACTTGCGGCAAGCAACCCAGATTGAACGCTCTTGACAAACTCTTTACCTAGTTCAGCATCCAAGGGGTCATCAATGCTTGAAAAAGATGCCCGGAATTTTTTGTATGATTCAATTAAACGAGCCGTGACTTGACCTGCTTCGAGTTGGTTATGGAAAGCAAATCCAGGTTGGGAGAAGAGTTCCCCAAATAAGCGACTAAAAAACACGTCCAATGGGTAAAGGCTTTGATTATTCGCCAACCAATTTTGAACAATTTGCCAAGCGTGTAATTGCTTTGGAGATAAACGTGCCTCTACTTCTGGTGCCAATGATAAATCTTCCAGTTGTACGACAAATGCTTTATGGTTTGGCTTTTGTGAAATCAGATAAGCCCGAATCAAATCTAAATCTTCAACCGCATAATTTAAAACAGTACCCAGGACAAAGGGGTCAGTCGCTAACTCCCATTCAGGATGATTTAGCACTGCAAATGTGAGAAGGGTCTTTATCACCGGATCATCATTAAGCGCTGTTGAAGGGCGGAGGGAGCGCAATTTGATCCCATATGTTTCCAAGGCCTGCGCCAAAGTAAACACGGTCGAATCAGACACAAAAGGCAAGAGGATGACAATGTCCTCTGGAGCAATGCCTGATTCAATTTTATTATGGATCTCCTCAGCGATCGTCTTCAATAGTTCAGGATAGAAACGGATGCGTTGTTCTGGTTGTCCTACAAACGTTTTTATTTCTTGCAAGCTAAAGGGAACCGGCTGAGTGATATCAACCAAAGGCGTCAGAATTTGTTCCCTGAGATCATTTTGATTTAAACTCTCATTAAGGTAAATCTTATTTTGGATAAGAGACTCAAAACGCTGAGCAGATACAGGGTCAGCGCCTAAAAAGCTATTGTAACCAGCCATATCATCTTGCACAATCAAAGCCGACTTGGTGTGGGGAAGCCATTGTTCAATAATGTCATGCACGTAGGGAGGGTCTTCCTCGACATTGTCGTAAATGATATGCGGATAAAGCCTTTTGAGATAATTCTGGGCTAAAGGATTAGGCCAAATCTGCTCTTTGAAAAGTTCCACCTGAAGCGAAAAATCGACCAGATTGTTTTGTAAGCAAAAAGCACGAAAAGCTGAGACCAATTCCTGGGAATCTGCATAGACTCTTTTTTGAGCATCCTCACCAACCCAAGAAGAAGTTAATCTTTCACCAATTTCAGTGTACGGGAAGCCTACAATCGCTGATTTGTTGAGGTTATCAATAAGCTGGCCTAGTAAACGATTTCGCGTCAACCGGACTGTGGAGAAGTAGCCCTTGGCTAAAAAGGGGTCTAACAATCGCCCCATGAAGTATTGTGAGGTTTCCAAGGTGAGGAATTTGGCGGGTTTATAAGGTTCTCGAAAACCGGTCGTGTTATTGATTAGGGGCCAGAAAAGACTAACCATCCGACGAACCAAACCACTCATGGTTAAGATGTCAATATCCTGTTTTGCTGCACTGGTCAGGGATGAGAGTGTGGTCTTGTAGGGCTCTGCTAAAGCACGTTGAGGCACCAAGACTAAAATACCATCATCATGGTCAGCTTCTTTAATCAGATATTGCAAACGCTGACAGGCGAGCGTGGTTTTTCCCGTCCCAGCCATACCATGTAAAAAAACCTTGTTTATTGAAAAAAGAATGGAGTCGGTTAGTTGAGTCATTAACATGATTATAAATGACTTAAGCCTAATTTTGACCCAGATGCGAAATACTGTTTTGACCTTGGTATAATACAAGCGCAAAATAAATGTTTAGGAGAAAATGAATGAGCTCTTCCCTCGCACCTTTCTTTAATGCTAAGGGCGTTGCAATTTTAGGCGCGTCCACGAACCCTCGCAAACTTAGCTATGGAATCGTAAAAAATATGTTAACTTACGGTTTCGAAGGCGGCATCTATCCCGTTAACCCTAATGCCGATGAAATTCTTGGACTCAAGGTTTATTCGTCCATAGCGGATGTGCCAGACCCAGTCGATTTGGCCGTGGTTGTTTTACCTGTAACCATGATTATGGAAACGATGAAAGCCGTTGGTGACCGTGGCATCAAAGCCGCAGTGATCATAACGGGTGGTTTCAAAGAACTAGGTGCGGAAGGTGCACAAATTGAAAAAGACCTCAAAGCACTGACCGATTCTTATGGCATGCGCATTGTTGGTCCCAACTGTGTGGGTACCATGAGCATGTATAGCGGATTGAACTCGACCTTTATCAAAGGCATGCCCGACGCAGGACCCATTGCTTTTGTTTCCCAATCCGGTGCTTTGGGTGGTGGCGTGATTGACTTAGTTTTGGAAACCCACATCGGCTTCTCGCACTTTGCTTCATTAGGTAACCAAATGGATGTCAATGAAACCGATATGCTCGAGTATTTAGGTGAAGACCCCAACGTAAAAGTGATTGCTGTTTACACTGAAGGTTTGCAGGACGGTGCGCGCTTTGTAAAGGTTGCGCGCGAAGTCGCCCGCAAAAAACCGATTGTATTCCTTAAAGCCGGTAAAAACGAAGCTGGCGCCAAAGCGGTAAGCTCACACACGGGCTCTTTAGCTGGTTCCTATGCGGCCTATCAAGCTGCTTTGAAACAAGCGGGTGTGATTGAAGTTCAAACTTTGAGCGAACTCTTCACAGTTGCCTGGACTTTAGGCACACAACCCTTGCCTAAGGGTAACCGGGTTGCCATGACCACCAATGCCGGTGGTGCAGCCGCATTAGCTGCGGATAGTATTGATGCCAATGGTTTCCGACTGGCTGAAATTTCCCCCGACATTCAAGCTTGCTTACGCACTAAACTCAACCCCAGTGCTCAGGTTTCTAACCCGGTTGACATGTTGGGTTCCGTTTCGCCAGAGGATTACATTTGGAGCTTGGATAACCTGGATAAAGATGATGGTGTGGATGTGCTCATGCCTATTTTGGTTCCCCAAGCCTTGGTTGATACGCCAGCCGTTGCGAATGCTTGGATTGATATCGCAAAGAAGAGCAATAAAACGCTGGTTTCCATTTTGACCGGTAAAAGCAGCACGACTGAGGCCGAACAAGCACTCAATAAAGCCGGTGTGCCCGTTTTTGCTTATCCCGACCAGGTTGGTCCAGCTCTAAAGGGTCTTTGGGATTACAAGACTTTCCTTGCCAGCCCCAAATTTGAAGCCATTGAAGTCAAAGGCGTTGACTGTAACAAAATGGCTGCGGCATTGAAATTGGTCGGCGATCGCAAGGCAGTGGGTGAGTACGAATCACGCATTATGCTTGAAGCCTACAACATTCCAAACGTTCCCGGCGATTTAGCAAGAACAGCTGTAGAAGCGGTTGAAATTGCTGAGAAAACCGGTTACCCCGTGGTATTGAAGATTGTGGCAGAAGGCTTGCTCCACAAATCCGACGCCGGTGGAATTAAGTTGAACATTAAAAGCGCAGAAGAATTGCGCGTAGCTTTTGATGAGTTGATCGCTCATATCACCAAAGTCGCGCCTGAAGCTCAAATTGAAGGGGCTATGGTTGAAAAAATGGCAGCCAAGGGTCAGGAAGTGATCGTTGGTATGCGCCGAGATGCGACTTTTGGGCCAATGATTATGTTCGGTATGGGTGGCACCATGGTTGAGTTGTTGAAGGATATCGCCTTTAAGATTGCTCCCTTATCACGAGAAGATATCCTGGATATGATTAACAGCACCATGGCAGGTCGATTGCTAAAGGGCTTCCGCGGTTCCAAACCTGGCGATATCGAAGCGGTAGCAGATGTTATCGCTCGCCTAAGCCAATTGGCATTAGAGAACCCCAACATCAGCGAAATTGAGATCAACCCTTTGATCGTTTACCCTGAAGGGGAGGGCGTTGTATCACTCGATAGCCGAGCCATTTTGAAATAAAGCTAGTGGGTATAAGTAAATAGACAAAAAGAGGCTGCATCCGCAGCCTCTTTTTCTAGCCAACGAAGGGAATCGAACCCCCGACCGGGCGCTTACGAAGCGTCTGCTCTACCGACTGAGCTACGTTGGCGTGTGGCAAGATTATACCAAAGCCCGTAAAAAAGTAAACCTTTTAATTGGCGTATTTTTTTCAGTCATTCAATGCACAGTTTTGGTTAAGCTCTTAACTTTTCCTGGCAAAACTGGTTTTTACTTCGGTGTGAATTTCTGTGTATGCCGGTTCTTTTATTTCCTCTAGCAATAAGCGTCTATGTCCATCATGACCTGGCAGATAAAATCGATCTCCTGAATTGTGTAAACACAAATATCCGCCTGGTTTTAAGAAGGGTATCCAAAGATTATAAGCAGATCGCGCGCCTTTTGGAGATTGATCCCCATCCAAAATTAGCATATCGATAGCTTGATTCCAATGATTAATGACACTTTCCGCAGTGCCCTTATGAACCTGAACAAAATCCTGAAGTTTAGCCAAGCTGATGTATTCTCTAAATTCATCAAGAATAGGTTGTTCCATTTTATTGGTAATCAGTTTATAAAAAGGGACTGAAAATGCATCCCCAGACCCGTCAAAAGGGTCAATAACATGGACCATACCACTTCCTACAAGTTTTCTTACACCTGCCATGACGACTGTTGACCGTCCTAAAAAGCAACCTATTTCAACAATAACCGCGTTTTCGGGCAAACGGCTTGTGATGTTGGCTTTGTAGGTCAATTCGTCCCGATCTACCCAACCAGGAATTTGTTCAGCTATCTGCAAATAGTGTTCCAGGTTAGTTGGTTCTAAGCTGTCTATTTTTTTATCTTTAGGTTTACGTAAGTTTTGAAAAAATGAGAGCATCATTAATCCATATCGTTTATTTTTTATCTTTATTCTGTTGTCGTGCTAGTTTATTAGCGCGAAAGATGACATCTTTGCCAAATTTATCTTTCAAGTGGTCAATGGCTTGCAATAATTCTTGTTTCTTTTCTGTGCTTTCATCAAAAAGCTCGAGCTGTTTAAACGGCTCCTCTAAATTGGTCACACCAACCCCTAAAAGACGCACTGGGCGACCTGGTGTCAGGTTTGCGATCAGAAGGTCAAAAGCATTTTCAAAGATTTCATCACCAATATTTGTATGATTTGGTAAGGCTTTTTGTCTGGTGAACGTTGTGAAATCTGAATAGCGCACCTTTATTTGTACGACCCGACCGGCTTGATTGTCTTTTCTCAAGCGATATCCAACCTTATCTGAAAGACGGATTAAAGTGTTTTTCAAGAAATCAATATCGTCACTGTCTTCTCTGAAGGTAGTCTCATTACTGACCGATTTTGCTTCACGGTCTGAGTGAACCCGTGAATGGTCAATACCTAAAGCGCGACTTTGCATCGTTTCAGCATGCTTACCAAAATAAACGCTTAGCTCTTGCAAGTCTGCCTTAGCAATATCACCGATGGTTCTAAACCCACGGGAACGTAATTTATCGGCCGTTTTAGGCCCAACGCCCCACATTTCTTGAATATCCAGTGGGGCAAGAAAGTCAGCTTCTTTGCCAGGTGGAATCACCTTAATCGAACGGGGCGCCTTACCGGTACGAATGCTGGCTTTACCGATGTTGTTGGCGATCTTTGCAATCATTTTGCTCGTTCCAGCACCAATTGAAATAGGCAGCTTGGTTTCCCGGTCAATTCGGGTTTGTAGGTCACGGCAAATCGTCTCTATCGGCAATGACATATCGGTCACGTCTATAAAAGCCTCATCGACGGAAACCTGCTGAACGAGAGGTGTCGTATCTCGCAAAATATCCATCACTTTGCGCGAATAAGTGCTATATGCCGGATGATCACGCCGAACAAAGAGCAAATCGGGACAAAGCTTTAGCGCGCGTCCAGATGGCATTGCTGTGCGCACGCCATGCATTCTCGCCGCATAGGATGCAGAAACAATAACCCCACGGCCTTGTGGGCTACCTCCAACGACGAAAGGTTTGCCTATTAGGGTGGGGTCAATTAATTCTTCAACCGAACAAAAAAAGGCATCCAAATCAAGGTGAAGGATTTTTCGTTCGGTCATACTCTTTTAGCCTATAAAACGGCTTTGTTGCCAGGTTTTAAATATCCAGATTGCGTACCTCTTTGGCGTGGGTTTGGATAAAGCGCCGTCTGGGGGGCACTTCTGCACCCATGAGCATGCCAAATGTTTGGTCAGCTTCAGCGACGTCTTCAATGTTCACCTGGAACATGGTGCGATTTTCGGGGTTCATGGTCGTTTCCCAAAGCTGTTCGGGGTTCATTTCACCAAGACCTTTGTAGCGAGAGATATTGACGCGGTTCATACCACCAAATTGTTTGATGATCGCATCGCGTTGGTTCTCATCATAAGCGTACTCAATATTGCCACGTGAGCTGATACGATAGAGTGGAGGTTGGGCAATATATAGGTGACCGCCATCAATCAATTGTGGCAAATAGCGGAAGAAGAAGGTTAAGAGCAGGGTTCGAATGTGAGCACCATCTACGTCCGCGTCAGTCATGATAACAACACGATGGTAGCGTAACCCCTTTAGGTCAAAACTATCGCCAATACCAGTGCCAAGCGCTGAAATCATAGCGCGTACCTCACGGTTACCTAAAATCTTGTCTAGTCGGGCACGCTCAGTGTTCAAAATCTTACCACGCAAGGGCAAAATCGCCTGAAAATGACGATCGCGACCTTGTTTGGCTGAACCACCCGCCGAGTCACCCTCGACGATGAAGAGTTCGGTTTTTTCAGGGTTGCGCTCTGAGCAGTCGGCAAGTTTGCCGGGCAGAGTCATGCTTTCTAAGGCAGATTTGCGAATGACCAGATCACGCGCTTTCTTGGCGGCGTCACGCGCACGGGCAGAAGTCAAACACTTTTGCACAATCGCGCGACCAGTTGAGGGGTTCTCATCCAGAAAGGCTGAGAAACTCTCGCCAACCACTTGTTGGACATAGGTTTGAACTTCTGGGTTCATCAGCTTAACCTTGGTTTGACTTTCAAACTGTGGATCAGGATGCTTGATGCTAATGATGCCAGTCAAGCCTTCGCGGGTATCGTCACCGCTAAAGTTGGCTTCGTTCTCTTTGAGTAAGCCAGATTTTCGCGCGTAATCATTGATGCCACGGGTAACCGCAGCGCGCAAACCAGTTAGGTGTGTACCACCATCTGTCGTGTTAATTGTATTTGCAAAGGCAAACGCTGATTCGGAATAAGAGTCCGTATACTGAACAGCGAATTCAATCCCGATTCCCTCTATTTCCTTTTCACCTTTGATAATGGGATGCACAGGCACGCGGTTGCGATTGACATATCGCGCAAATGAGGCAATGCCACCTTCAAAATGGAAGGTCATATCTTTGCCAACACGCTCGTCGATGAGTTGCATGCTGACGCCCCGGGTGACAAAAGCCATTTCGCGGAAGCGGTTTAGTAAAGTTTCAAACTTAAAACTGGCCTCTTCAAGGAAAATGCTGCGGTCAAAACGAAAAGTCGTTTCAGTACCCGTGATATTCTCTTTAAACGTACCAACAACTTTCACATCGCCTTGCGGGATGCCGCGTTCGTAGCGTTGGTGATAGATTTTGTGATCACGTCGGACAGTGACTTCACACCATTCGGAAAGCGCGTTAACTGCGGACACACCAACACCATGCAGACCACCGCTGACTTTATAGCTGCCGCCACCGAATTTACCACCGGCATGCAACACGGTCATGACCACTTGAAGAGCGGAGACCTTCTTTTCAGGGTGAATATCCACCGGAATACCACGTCCATTATCCTTTACGGTGACACTTTCGTCTTCGTGAATGATGATTTGAATGTGGTCGCAAAAACCGGCAAGTGCTTCGTCAACAGAGTTGTCGACAACTTCGTAGATGAGATGATGTAAAGCTTTAACATCGGTACCACCAACATACATACCTGGACGACGACGAACGGCCTCCAAGCCTTCCAGTACCTGAATATCTCCTGCATCGTAATGTTCAATTTGTTTACTCAATGTGTTACTCCAATCGTTAAGCCAAATTTACAGGCTCTTCGCTAGTTTTCAATTTCTGCGTGGCAAGTTTTTTTGAAAGATTAAAAAAGTGGAAACTTGCCACCAAAATGGTTGTTGTAATTAAGGCGTGCCCTAGAGCACCAACTAAGAGGAACCAAGAGCCATCCTTTGGCAGGTTCCATAAGAGGTTGCTTAAATAGCTAAGTCCAATCGATAGCATCAGAAAATTAGCAACTTTTAAGTAGTATGGCTTAACCGCCATGCGGCTTAAGACGAGCGATGCCTTCAAGGTCTTATCATCTTGGACAATAGCGTGAGGGCTAAAGACCATCGGGATAATGCGAATGATAAAAATAAAAATAAGTGCCACGTTCAGGATTGACGCAAAAGCTGGCGAAAAAACAGCCACTAATCTTATCACAAACAATCCTGGTAATAAGTATAGCAGGGCGTATAACAGGAAAACGAATGGTATCCCCAAAAAAGAAAGAAACTTGTTAAAGAAACCTTGCTTAGATTTAGCAATCGCTTCCGTGTCAATTGCACTTGCTATGAGCTGATAAAAAACAAAGGTCAGCAAGATGCCCAGTATAAACAATACAATCAGCGTGAGAAAGAGTTGTGGCAATGTGTTTAGGTCCAAGCTCAAAGTGTTTTTCAGCAAGCCTGTTTCGAAAAGCCTATTAGAAAACAATGAGGGGGTACCTAACGGGAAGGTTCGCAATGCAAGCGTAACCGTAAACTGTTCCATAGTCTCACGTAATAGGGTCATGCCAGATTGCCATTGCTTCATCAAATTATCAGCTAAAGCGGGAGTAGGCAGGCTATCTAAAGCCTTTCCCAGTAAAGTTGCAACCTTAATCTTGGGGCCAAAAAGGTATAGCAAATCCAAGCCCAAAGGGAATAAAATCAAGTAAGGTTTTTCATTAACCGTTTTATAACCCTGCTTAAAAGAGCTAATAATTCCAGGCTGTTCAAAAGACATTTGGGCACTATCCATAACCTTTAAATTATACCATCTATCGAGGAAAAGCGGAAGTTATTCCCGCCGTAAACATGATAGAATCAAGGCAAATGGAAGCACAAAAAACCAGTCCCGTTATGAACCGTTTTAGCATTGTTACCGCCTTGCTGGCTTTATTTTTAACCATCTTGTTCTTCTTGCCTGCTGAGCTTGCTTCATTTCCCATTCGGATTGCAACAACTGTTTTTTATTTCTCCACAGCCCAACTTATTCCCTTTTTAATAGCAGGAATCGGGCTTATCGGTTCTTACTGGATTTTGAGCGCGCATCCTAACGTCGAACGCAAAGGGCTTTATCTCAAGGAAGTGGTGCCAAACACCATTTTGCCGACCATTACTATCCTTATCTTTGCGCTCATCTTATTGCAAACCGACAAGGGCTTAACCTGGTGGGGCATTTTGCTAATGGGGCTTTTAGCGTTTGTTGCTGTTTTTTATGCGGAATATCAAGTGCTCAAACCTGAAATTGGCGCAAACACCATTTTTACGATCTTGCTGATCGCATTGGCACATGGCTTGTTTATGGCTTTCGCAATTGCACTGCGGGCCTCAGTTATGCGTATTTTCCTGATTAGCCCAGCAATAATGTTTGCTGCAGGATTTGTCGCCTATCGCACCTTATTTTTGCGCAGTGAAGGAAAATTGAGAACCAATTGGGTCATCATCGTCATCTTTGTCGTCACTCAATTTTGTGTCGCTTTGTATTATCTTTTTATTACGCCTAACCAATTTGGGCTTTTCTTAACCGCTGTCCTGTTCACAACAAATGCCCTGACCGCCAGAATCGGGCAGGGTGATCACAAGCACCTTTATGTTGAGCCAATCGCCTTGGTCGCATTTATTGTGCTTTTTATGTTGCTCAGTTCCTGGGTTTAGTCTTCTGGATACGTTTTGTAATACAGCCACGCCAAATTTCGGCGATGGAGTGCTTCAGCGATGCCACCGAGTAGGACCCGGTTCTTTCCAGCTTCTTCAATATCCTGTTCCGCCAGGAATTCGTATGGGAAACGGCGTCGATTAGCTGTCCTTACAACCTTTTTGAGGTAGTTTAGATATTCCAGATTAGCCTGGATTTTCTCTTCGATTTCACCGCGCAAAATAATATCGCCATGCCCCTGGATAATGTTTTCAAGCCCCATTTCACCGTATCGCTGGAGTATCCCCATGAGCACGTCAAAATCACCGCCAACAAAGAAGGGCACAGGCATAAAAGAATCCCCGGCAAAAAGGATACGATCCTCTTCCAGTAAGACAGCAACAGAATCATCTGAATGACCAGGTGTTGCGAAGATTTGGATTTGTTTTTTACCAATGCGTAAGAATAAGCTGCCTTGTTTGACGGTGATATCGGGTGGCATGATGCAAATGTCTTTGAAATCTGCGCCAGATTCAATCGCTTCAGCCAAGGCTGTCATTGAACGCTCGATCATGTTTTTGCGGCACATTTCGTGGCCAATTACCGTTGCGTTTGGAAAAAGACAGTTGCCCCAGCTATGGTCAGCATGATGGTGGGTGTTGACAACATAGCGAACAGGCACCATTAACTCAGATTCAAGGAAGTGTTTGATGTAGGGGGTTTCCTCAGGCATCAGGGTGTCGATTAAAACAGCCCATTGTGGTCCTATGATCGCCCCAGCAGTTACCTGCGCGTAGACTTCACTTTGAAACCAATAAACATTTTCAGAAACACGTTCTTTTTGCATAGTCGGTCCCAGTTAAGAGTTAGACAATAGGATAGCATATGCAATAATGAATGTCAAAAAATCGTCTATTTTAGTCGAGTTTACTCGTTGTTTTTGTGTTTATTACTTGGATTTAAGCTATTCTTTCGTGTATATAAAAACACAGCCAAACCAGCGAATAATACTATTACAGCATAGAAAAGCCAATTAAAAGTGCGGTTTTTATCCTGATAACGATTAGTCTTATCCGTTTTTACGTCCAAATTGATGGGTGTTGAAGTAGGATCTTCTTCACCTCGTCCAAGGTCTTCACCATCTTCTTGCGGTGTTTCCTGTGGTTCTGGCGTTTCGCTTTGTTTTGGCACATCAGTATTTGTAGCAAATACAGTATGGGTCGCTGTAAAAGATTGCGCAGTGCGGGTTGTGAAAAAGGCGGTTAAGGTTTGTCCAGGGTTTCTAGTCTGATCAGGCGTCGTATCTGTTGTTGATGGATCAGCGGTTGAACCTGGAAGGGTGTTGGTATTTCGATAAACGAAAGGTGGGGTAGGCGTTGGCGTTTTACTCGGCCAGGGCGTCGAGGTTGGGCGATAGGTTGCTGAAGTAATTGGGTACATCGTTTCAATCGGATATGTTGTCGCTTGATGTAGTCCATTGGCGTTTACATAACCAGAATGAGTCAAATTTGGTTCTTTGATAATCAATGCATATGTTTTATTAAGCACTTCCTGTAAATTCAATAGTGCCAATAAGAGCACAAAAAACAGGGGAATGAGTGCCCAAAGGTTTTTCTTACTTGGTTTTTCCATCGCGACATATTATAACATTTTTGGTGAAGCGCAATGCTTATGCTAAAATGCTTGCATGAATAAGAACCACCTAAAAGACATGTATATCGATTGGTTTTTTATTTTTGGTGGGCTTGGCGCACTAACTTTAGGAACTGTCATTTCAAAGAATAGTATTGCTGACTGGAATCTGATTAGTTTTTCAGCAAGTTTAATCTTCTTTTTGGCGACCTACTTGCTTCAACGGTATTCGCAAAGTTTATCCAAATCAAAAACGATCCGTGAACAGTCCAACAGCTTTGCTAAACCTGGATTAAAGCCTCTTCAATATATTCCTGCTTTTTTCCTCCTGGCTTTAATCCTCACAAGCTTGTATTTTTTACTCAAGCAACAAGTGTTGATTGGTATCAACCTCATCTTTTTATCCTTGATCGCTTTTCTCACCTTTGGCCAAACATCCAATCACCCTGGACATCCGGTAAAACTATTAACTTGGTTGTTTAAAAGTCTAATCATTTCGCCCTTATTATTGGTTCTTGGTATCTCAGTTCAGGCAGTTCCATTGACGAACTTGCATTACCTTTTAGCCCTTCCATTACTCTTTTTGAGCGCTTCATCCTTTGTCGCCTTATCTTTCCCACAGTATGCAAACGCACCTTCCGAACAAAAACAAACCCTTATTCCAACCATTGGATTAGAACAAACTGTCACTTTGCATAATGTCTTAATTCTCTTAGCCTATTTGGGTTTAGGCGCCTATCTATTCTTTTCTGGCACATTCAGGACAAACTGGACTTTGATACTCATTACACTGATTAGTTTTGCCCAAATGTTCTTGCTCCATCGCATATTATTGGGCATGAAACCTAATTACGGATTATTGAAAACTACCGCCGTTTTACAAACATTAACTTTTATTTACCTTCTAGTCATCAACACGATCATCTAAACGATAAGGAGAAACATGAAACCCAACATTGGCGAACTCGCACCAGATTTTGAATTGTTAGATCAAGATGGAAAACCCCACAAATTGAGTGATTACCGTGGAAAAGCGGTTGTTCTTTATTTTTACCCTAAAGATAATACGCCCGGTTGTACAAAACAGGCTTGTAGTTTTAGAGACAGCTTTGTCGAATATCGTCAAAAAGGCATCGTCGTTTTAGGCGTAAGCAAAGATAGCCCTAAATCCCATAGCAACTTCCAGGAAAAATTCGCTTTGCCCTTTACATTACTCGCTGATACCGAGACCGAAGTCGCCCAGGCTTATGGCGTTTGGGTCAACAAGAAGTTTATGGGACGTGAATACATGGGTATGGAAAGAACAACCTTTGTCATCGATAAAGATGGCAAAATTATTCACATCATGGAGAAAGTGAAACCCCAAGACCATGCCAAAGATGTTTTGGCGCTGTTTGAGTAAGCTAAAAACAAAAGTTTATTAAATGGATATAAGTTTATGAGTTTGCAATAGCTCATTAGCTATTGCAAACTTAAGACTATCTTACCTTCGTCCCAAAGCTCTTCGATATCATAATACTCGCGTGCTTCCTCAGAGAAAAGGTGCACGACAACATAGGCATAATCCATCACGACCCAATTTTCATTATTGGCGCCTTCTATAATTGGATCAATACCTGTCGATTTTTTAATGTCTTCATCAATCAATTTAATAAGACTGTTCAGCAATCGCGGACTTGAAGCAGTAGCGATTACAAAACAATCCGTAAAGTCAGAAATCTCAGAGATATCCAAAAGAAGAATATTATCAGCGAGTTTTTCTTCTAAAACATTTACTATTTTTCGGGCTAGTTCTAATGGTTCCAGTGTTCACCTCTCTTGGTCTAAATTTATTTTGGCTTTATTTTAGCATTGAATGATGAATTGTTTTGTAAATGGGTCCACTGGGTTGCAGGTCACTTTCAAAAAGCGTAGCTTGTTCAACCCGCATAGATCCAAAACGACGCTCCTGATGACTGTCAATAAGCTGGTTGAGCTTCATAATTAACTCAGGTTTCGCGTAGTCTTTGAGTCTGACCAATGTCACATGGGGCGAAAACTTTGGTCGGTTTAGTTTAATAACTGGACTCAATCCTCGTATCAATCGGTTATAAAGAAGGCGTAATGGCTGAGGATCCTCTACGCCCATCCAAAACACGCGTGGTTTTTGAGTATTTGGGAAGCAACCTAATCCAGTAAAGGTCATTTCAAAACTTTTGAGGTTTTTGACGCTTTCATCCATAACCTTGCATATAGTTGGTATCTCAGAAACATCTGTATCGCCCAGGAAAAGCAGGGTCAAATGCAAATTATCAGAGGCAGTCCACCGAAGGGAGCGGTCTTCCAACAAGCTTTCTGCATCATTTTTCAAGTCTTGGACTCGAAATACAAGTTCCTGGCTTAATTTGATTGCTAAAAACAGTCTTTTCGTAGAATTCATAGCTTCTTTCTCGTTTAAGGTTATCACAATCTTTCAAGAATAATGAATTCTGTGGTATAAAATAGATACCCTGCTGTGTTCGTGATGCGGCATCTCAGTTTTGGGCCAACACCTATAAAAAGGATCCAATCTTTTTCAGGTGATGTGATAGACGTACGCGAGTCAAGACTGAGCCGGAAAGTAGGATCATCCTGCTTAATCGCAGGTTCAAAACCACCCTGCACACGGCATAGCGGGGCTTGTTTTAAGAAATTACTGTTCCTTGTGCGCGGAATACTTTATGAAAAAACACATCTCAATTTTTATTTTTTGCCTATTTTTAGGCTTGACCCTAACCGCATGTTCAACCTTTCATCATGGCAAAATCAGCCAAGACAAGCTTCCCTGGAAAGCTTCAGGTGAAGTCTTATTGCAAGAGGACTTTAAGGACTCTGCCACAAATTGGGAAGAAGTCAATAACGCATATGAAATCAAGCGATATTCAGACCAAGGTTACTTTGTTTACATCCAACCGGAACATGGTCGCACGATTTCAACGTCGGGTAAGGTCTTTAATAATGTTAAATTCAGTGTCGAAGCGCAAAAAGTGACTGGTTCTGCAGACACCAATTATGGACTTGTTTGCCGATATCAAGACAAACAAAACTTTTATGGTTTTAGTGTTGGAACCGATGGCTACATTGCCATTTACAAAGTAACTGAAGGGCAAACCCAAATCCTTTCTGGTGATAAATATGCCGTTAGTCAGCATGTCAATCAAGATGATGGTGTCAATGCGATCATCGCGACCTGCATTGACGACGCGCTTAGCCTCAATATCAATGGCATCGATGTCCTTACCGTAAAAGATGAGCAGTTTTCGATTGGTGAAGTTGGTTTGCTCATGGAAACTTCCAACGAAGGTATGGCATCGGCTATTTTCAATAACTTTATTGTCGTAAAACCCTAATGAATGTTTTTTTTGATATGGTCGGATGTCGGCTTAATCAGGCCGAGATTGACCTTTTAGCCCTCAAACACGCTTCAGATGGCGACGTTGTCGTGCAAAGTGCCTCGGATGCAGATCTTATCTTTGTCAACACATGTTGTGTCACCAAAAAAGCTGCCGCCGATTCACGAAAAATGATTCGAAAGTATCAGCGTGAAACCATGGCGAAGGTCATGGTAATGGGATGTTGGCCAAGCGCGATGCCAGAAGATGTCAAAGAATGGGTTGAAGAAGACGCGATTATTCTCAATGACGAAAAATTCCATTTGATTGACTATCAAGCCATTGACTTGATGGATATTACGCAGAAACCTTTATTGGGCAGTCGTCATCGAACACGGGCATTTGTAAAAGTTCAAGATGGTTGTCGGAATCAATGTTCCTTTTGCCTGACAACAATCGCCAGAGGAAAGAGCCGCAGTGCCAACAAAAGCGATATCATTGATTATGTCAAGAAGCTTGAAGATTTTGGTACTAAGGAAATTGTGCTAACTGGTGTACAGCTGGGAAGTTGGGGGAGTGATTTTGACCCTGCGCGACATCTCGCCGACCTTATTGAAGCGTTAATACAAAACACCAGCATTCCTCGTATTCGCTTGTCATCGATTGAACCTTGGGACGTCAACGAGGCACTAATCGATCATTTTCAAGACCCACGCATGTGTTCGCATTTGCATATTCCCATTCAGAGCGGGTCGGACCAGATTTTGAGAGCCATGCATCGACCTTCTGATTCCGACAGGCTCCAAAAGCTTTTTGAAATGATTCATACAAAGGCACCACACGTAGCCATCACAAGTGATATTCTGGTTGGTTTTCCTGGTGAAACCGAAAAGGATTTTCAGGCAAGCTACGATGCAATTGAGCAATTCGGCGTCAGTGGGGGACATGTTTTCTCATTTTCACCGATGCCTGGAACCAAAGCAGCAGGTTTAGATGATCAGGTTCAACCCTCGATTTCAAAGGAACGAAACAAAAAAGTCAGGGAAAAGCTTTTGAGTCTTGAGTTAAAACATAAAGAAGGTCGTTTATTCTTACCGGATGAGGTTTTATTTGAAAGTAAATTGCGCATAGATGATAAGCTATATTGGTCTGGTTTAAGTAAAGACATGTTGCGGGTGATTGTTCCGTGCAATAAGGACTTGAGGAACCAGATACATCGAGTAGAATTAGAAAGCATCGACCATAAGGGGAGGATACTTGGCAAGCTTATCTAACAAAAAAAACAGATAAGTTTGAACCTTGTTATTCCTTGACGTACCTGTGTAATCGGGTAGAATTCTATGGTTATTAATTTGAAGATACATCTCGTTGAAAGAACGCGAGATATGAAAGGAACTTGGAAATGACAAAACGCACTTATCAACCAAAGAGACGCCGACGCGTTCGCGAGCATGGCTTTCGCGCTCGCATGAAAACAGCTGGAGGTCAGGCCGTCTTGAAACGACGACGTTTACGCGGTCGCCATAAACTTGCCGCCGTGGCAAACAATCACGTCAAACGGGCAACCTGGTAACAAAACAAGCTCCCTTGTTTTGTGAGCAATGTTTCAATTCGAAATCGGATTAAGAGTTCCCAAGACATTCTTGAAATCAAGAATTCTGGGAAGTCTTTTTCTGATTCCAATTTGGTCCTGATTGTCAAGCCCAATAACCTGGGCTTTTCGCGTTACACAGCCATCGCCAGTAAAGCCGTCGGTGGCGCGGTGAGTCGAAATCGTTGTAAACGACGCCTGAGGAATCGGGCAGACAGAATGCTTGAAATGATACCTTGTGGCATTGACTTTTTGCTAATTGCACGTTTGCCCCTTTTACAAGTATCACCACTGGAACTCGATCGTTCGATGACAAAGCTCTTTAAACGCGCAGGACTTTTGGAAGTATGAATGAAGTCGAAAGATATACCAGAGTCGGAAACATACCCTGATCCACCTCTGAAAGACTTAAAACTAACCATCAAAACATTGCCCAGATATGGTTGCCTTCTTATCATCAAGGCTTACCAACGATGGATTTCACCTGCCGTGTCACAAAACGCTTGTAAATACTATCCCACATGTTCGCATTATGGTTACCAGGCTATTTTTAAATATGGTGCCATAAAAGGTGGGTGGCTGGCGATTAAACGCATTTTCAGATGCAACCCGTTCAGCAAAGGCGGTATTGACCCGGTGCCTTAATAAGGAGATTAATGAAAAAAAGAAGTCTGAGTATTTTAGTTTTAGTTTTACTTAGTTTGTTGCTTTTAGCCGGTTGCGCGATGGGTCCCCGTGCCGAATCGACACCTGGGCTGGCAGCCAACCAAAGCCATGTATTCCTTACAGCAGCAAACAAAATTTACAAAATAGATTTGGAAAGTGGCGTTGAAACCTGGCGTTACCCTGCGGATAATAGCCGCTTTATGAGTTACGCGCCTGTCCTGATCAACGATGAAACCTTCATTTATGGCGATATGTACAATTCGCTCCAGAAGCAAAATGTCGATACTCCAAGCCAAAAGATTTGGGAGTTCAAAGAAGCCAAAGGCTGGTATCAAGCTAAAGTTGCTGAAGCAAATGGCATTATTGTGGCGCCGAATACCGACCGCAACATTTATGGCGTTAACGCACAAGATGGCACTCTTAAGTGGAAGCACGAAGATTCCTTCGCCTTCCTCGCTGAACCTGTAATAGTTGATAAATTTGCTATCGTCAGCTCTCAAGACCATGAAATCCTGTTTTTGGATTTAGAGACAGGTGAAGAGAAAGCATCCTTCAAGATGCAAGGTGCAGTGGTTGCGAAACCTTTCTACTTGGAAGAAACCGGACTCATCTATGTTGGTGGTCTTGGTCATGAATTTGTCGCCATTGATCCCAAAGAACAAAAAGAAGTTTGGCGCTATTCTGGATCTGTCACCAAACTGTCTGGTATTTGGGCACCACCGATTATGCTTGGTGGGAACATGGTTTTCAACGACGATCTGGGTAATATCATTTCTGTTGACCCCAAAACTGGTAAAGAAAACTGGGTTTTGGCTGAACAAGGCAAAATGTTGGCCGGTTTGGTTGCCCTCGATGACGAGCGCTTCCTGGTCGCCAGTGAAAATGGAACGATCAAAGCTTTTGACACCAACCGCAAACCCCTTTTCCAATTTGATATTCCAAAAGCTAAAATTTACTCTACCCCAATCGTTGCCGGTGACCTCGTCATTGTTGCGCCGATGGGTGCTGAATTTGTGCTCTATGCCTATCCATTAGAGCTAGCCGGCATGCCTCAATGGACTTTTAAGCCAGGTAAATAAGGAGAAATTATGAACATTTGGGAACTAATCGTCGTTCAACCTATGACCAATATTCTTCTCCTTATCACCATGCTGGTGAAGAATTTTGGTGTCGCTATTATTTTGTTCACTATCTTGATCAAACTAATTACAATGCCATTTACTGTCAAACAGGTGAAGTCACGCCGAAAGATGGCTGAACTTCAAAGCAGTCCTGAGTACAAAAAGGTGATGGCTAAGTATAAGGATGATCGCGAAAAACTGGCTATGGAACAGCAACGCTTATACAAGGAAAGTGGTGTGAGTCCCTTTAGCTCTTGTTTGCCATTGCTGCTTCAGATGCCTATCATTTTTGGTCTTTACCAATCCATCATGCGCGCGATGGCCAGTACACCTGTTGAATTGCTCAAGCTTGAAAGAATTATCTACCCATTCCTGGATATCAACAAAATTGTCCCCATCCAAAACCGCTTCCTGTGGATGGACCTGGGTCAACCCGAACGTTTGATGGTTTTTGGCATCGGTATTCCAGTTTTGGCCATATTGGTCGTGATTACAACCTTCTTGCAAAGCAAAGCTATGGAAGGGCAGGATGCCAATGCTGATCCGTCCGCCGCTGCTGCCACGGGTAGCATGAACAAGATTATGCCTTTGTTTATGGGTTATATGGCATACCAATTCTCCGCGGGTCTGGCACTTTACTTCGTGGTTTCTAACTTGACCACCATGTTGCAATATGCCGCACTGGGCGAAATGAATTGGAAGAGCCTCATGTTCTGGGTAAAACCAGACCCACCAGCGGAGCCTACTTCAAGAGCCAAAATAATAGATGAACCTGAATACGAAGAGATTGAAAAACGCGATGATGGCATCGTTGTCATCGAACACAAGGCTAAATCATCCGCGCGATCAACTGCTCGAAAAATGCGGCCAAAGAAGATGAAAAAATAGTGAGGACTTTGGTCCTTGAAAGAGAGATTACATGACACAAATCAGAGCATCGCTCGAATCAATCGCGCCAACGGTTGAGGAAGCGATTGAAAAAGGGCTTGAGCAACTCAATCTCACTCGTGATGATGTTGATGTTCAAGTCCTGGATGAAGGAAAAAAGACCATTTTTAGGTTTGCTTCGCGACAAGCTCGCGTCAAACTAATTGTTAAGCCTGATACCGTAGGGTTCGCCGCGCCAGAAGAATCCATTGTCTTTGATGAAAGCTCAGAAAATGGCCAGGAAAGCCTGGTTGAAGACACTTTGAGGCACATTCTGGAGCTTTTGGAAGTCGACGCCGACCTTGACATGAGTATTGAAGACCAGGAAGATGGCCGCAAACCACTCATAAAGATCAATATTGAAGGTGATGATTTACGCTTCTTGATTGGTAAAAGGTCAGAAGTTTTATCTGCTTTTCAATACTTGTTGAGCCTCATTGTTAGCCATCGGGAAAACGAATGGGTGCCAATCCAATTGGACGTACAGAATTATCGTGGCCGCCGCGAGCAAGAAATCCAAAAAATGGCAAGACGAATGGCCAGCCAAGTTGCTGAAACCGGTAAACGTCAGGCATTAGAACCGATGGGTGCCAGTGAAAGACGCATGGTCCACATGGCTTTGCGTAAAAACACCGAAGTTTACACCGAATCGGTTGGTGAAGAACCCAATCGCAAAATTTATATTTACCCAAAGAAGTAGGTTTGGAACATGCGTGCCGTAGATATCATTACCAACATACGCGATAAAAAGCCGCTCTCTCAGGCTGAAATTGCCTTTCTTGTCGAAGGCTACACAAACGGCACCATTCCTGATTATCAGATGGCTTCCTGGGCAATGGCAGTGCTTTTAAATGGCATGAGTCATGAAGAAATCGCTCATTTAACTATCGCTATGGCTAACTCTGGCGACATTCTGGACCTCTCTGAACTGAATGCAATTATCGTGGACAAACACTCCACGGGTGGTGTTGGAGATAAAACAACATTGAGCGTTGGACCCATGGTCGCGGCGTGTGGCTTGCCAGTGGGCAAGATGTCTGGCCGTGGACTTGGATTCAGCGGTGGTACCATTGATAAATTGGAATCTGTTCCTGGTTTTCGTTCTGAGCTGAGCACAGAAGCCTTTATTGCGCAACTAAAGGCGATTGGTATCGTGGTTGCCGGCCAAAGCCTGGATTTAGCCCCAGCAGATGGCAAACTTTACGCTTTACGTGATGCAACCGGAACCGTGCCATCCATTCCCTTGATTGCCTCCTCAATTATGAGCAAGAAGATCGCTGCTGGTGCAAGCGCCATCGTTTTGGATGTCAAAGTAGGTGAAGGCGCTTTTATGAAGGATCTCACACAAGCTCGCGAATTAGCTGAGGTTATGGTTGAGATTGGACGTTTGAGCAAGCGGCGTGTGATTGCCATGTTGAGCCCGATGGATCAGCCGCTTGGGCAGGCAGTTGGAAATGCACTGGAACTTAAAGAAGCGGTTATGCTGCTAAAAAACGAAGGACCAGAGGATTATCGTCAACATTGCCTGGATGTCGCATCCTACATGCTTTTAGTTGGTGAAAAAGTAGATAGCATTGAAGCCGCCAGAAGCATGGCTGAAGAAACTTTGCAAAATGGCAGAGCACTCGCCAAACTGCATGCGTTGATTTCCGCTCAAGGCGGGGATGCACGTTACGTTGACGACTTGGAGCTGTTGCCAAAAGCTCATAACATCGAGAGTGTTAAAGCTAACAAATCCGGTTATATTAAAGCAATTAATGCCCAAAACGTCGGGGAAGCTTGTGTGATTTTAGGTGGTGGACGATCTAAAAAAGGTGACCTGATTGATCCTGCCGTTGGCGTAATGGTCAATGCTAAAATCGGCGATAAGGTTGTGATGGGTCAAAGCATCTTTGATGTCCATTTCAACAAGCCTGAAGTGATACAAGACGCCATTGATAAACTGAAGGATGCTATCGACATTGTAGACGAACCGGTTAACCCGCCGCCGCATAGTTTGGGCGTCATAGGATTGTAAACAAAAAACCCGGTTCGCCGGGTTTTTTATTAGAGGAATAAAATGATTGAAAGAAAAGACATTAGAAATATTGCAATTATCGCCCATGTAGATCATGGGAAGACCACTCTCGTTGATGGCATGCTAAAACAAGCACGCGTCTTCAGGGAAAATCAACGCGTTGAAGACCGTGTGATGGATTCTAACGAACTCGAACGCGAACGAGGCATTACGATTCTCGCCAAAAACACCTCGATTGTCGTGCCGGATGACCGAACTGGTGAGATGATTCGCATCAATATCGTGGATACACCTGGCCATGCCGATTTTGGTGGTGAGGTGGAGCGTATTATGAACATGGTCGACGGGGCATTACTCATTGTTGATTGTGTTGAGGGGCCAAAACCACAAACGCGCTTTGTGCTAAAACAGGCGATTGAAAAACATATTCCAACCATTGTGATCATCAATAAGCTTGACCGTCGTGATGCGAACCCCAAAGAAGCTTTGGATAAGACCTTTGACCTTTTTGTGGAGCTGAACGCGGATAACGAGCTTTTAGATTTCCCGATTGTCTACGCAGATGGTTTGTTGGGTAAAGCTTGCCTTGAACCCCGATTAGGTGATGACCTCAAACCTTTGTTTGATACGATCCTGGAACACATCCCTGGACCGAAAATTGATGAAAGCTCAGCTTTCAAACTACTGGTGACCAATATCGGTTATGACGAATACAGTGGCGTAACCGCAACTGGTCGTATTCATTCCGGTACCATCAAAGCTGGTGAACAAATTGCGCGCATCAAGTTCGACGGGACCATCGAAAAGACAACTGCAAAATACCTTTTTGCTTATATGGGGCTTGAGCGAGTTTCCATCAAAGAAGCTCATGCGGGTGATATTGTGACCATCGCCGGTTTGAAAGACATTCAAATTGGTGAAACACTCGCCAGTCTTGAAGACCCAGTGGCATTGCCGGCTATCGCGGTTCAAAAACCGACCGTCAAGATGAGTTTTGGCGTGAACACTTCGCCATTTACTGGTCAGGAGGGCAAGTATTCCACCAGTCGAAAGATTTGGGAACGTTTGCAAGAAGAAATCAAAACCAACATTGCTTTGCGTGTTTCACAAACTGAATCGAAAGATGTCTTTTCTGTTTCTGGAAGAGGTGAGCTACACCTTTGCATCCTGATTGAAACCATGCGCCGAGAAGGCTATGAATTCCAGGTTAGTCGACCTGAGGCGATCATCCTGACTGACGAAGATGGCAACAAAACCGAGCCCTTTGAAGAAGTCCATGTGGATGTAGATCCAAACTATGTTGGCGCGGTCATCGAAGCATTGGGTAAACGCCATGGCAGAATGGAAGAAATGAGCAATAATACGGATGGCACAACGCATTTACGCTTTGTTATTCCCACCCGCGGTTTGCTTGGTTTTCGCTACCGTTTTTTGAACATGACACACGGTAGCGGTCTCTTGAACAGCTTCTATATCGGCAACCGTCCATTGGAAGATGCGATTGAAAGCCGAGAAAACGGTTCGATTATCGCAATTGAAGCAGGAGAAACGACGACATTCGGTCTGAAGAACGCGGAGCAACGGGGTATCTTGTTTGTTCGACCCGGTGTGGCAGTGTATGAAGGCATGATTGTTGGCGAAACTGGCAGGTCACAGGATTTGGCTATTAATGTTGTCAAGAAAAAACATTTGACCAACATGCGCCAATCTATCCGGGATATTGACGAACGACTGAAAGTTCCACGTGAGATGAGTTTGGATGAGTATGTGGAATACCTGGCTGAAGACGAGCTTTTGGAAGTTACGCCCAAAAACCTCCGCCTACGCAAACGTATTTTGAACACCCACGACCGTCTACGCTACCAAAAGACGGGTGAAGGGCAAGAAGATTAAGGAATGCTATAATTGAGTGACTTTCAATATTCCTAGGGAAGAAAAATGAGTGAAAAAATGGACATGAAAATCAAGTTTTTTCAAAAGGGCAGTCCCGATTGGATCATCCTGGTAGCTTGCATCATCGTCGGCGCACTGGTTGGATTTGCTTTCAGTTATGTTAAGACGCCGATTTATGAAGCCACAGCCAGCGTGACTGCCAATCTCCAATTAAGCAAAGGTGGCCCTGTCACCGAGTTTATGCTGGATTCTCAGATAAACCACATTGGTGAGCTTTATTACAATCCGCACGTTGTTCAAGAATTGATAGCAAGCGAAGCTAAGAACGCGAATGAAATCGATCTCAGCTGGTTAAAATCAAATGCGTCTATTGAACGTAGAATGTTAAATACCTTGGTCAAAGTCCAACACGCAGACCCTGAAATTGCAGCACGAATTGCCAGCGAATGGGCTACGATTCTTTATGAAACCCTACAAGAGGTATATCCCACAGCTGTTGAAGTTTCCGCCGCAAAAAACACCTTGGCACTCCTTGATCATTGCATCAATCCAAAAGAGACTGTTGAAATCGATGCTTTTTGTAAAAGCATCACCAAATCTGAATATGACAGCGCTTTGGAAAAAGCCCAAGATATTCTGGCAGAATTAGGCGACAAAACACTCGGATTAAGTGAATATCTCAGCCTAACACATCATCAAGCAGCTCCAGTTCCCAGCAAACCCATCAGCTATCACCGAGGTAGCATGACGCTTGCAGGCAGTGCTTTGGGCTTTGTCGCGACATTTGTCTACTTTTTGATAAGGAAACAGGATGATTAAAGATCGACTGAAAAGCTTTCATTCTTTAATCGTATCAATTGCTTTTGGGTTGATGTTTTTATGCTTACCCATCAGCAGTTTTCCATACCTTTCGAGAATTTTTGGCGGTACATCGGTTGCGCCATTGTCTGTCGTTCCAGCTTTTTTGCTTGTTTTTATCCTGGTAATCCCAAACCTAATCAGAACCAAGCTTTTTTCAAGTCAGTTTAAACCGCTTTTCCTGTTTTTCCTCTTGGCGCTTGTCAGCACATTGCTGATGTACTTTAGAAATGTGCCAACCTTTAGAGAGACCCATTTTATAAAGAACGCCTTGGAAGGCTTTATCACGCTTTTAATGGGTATTGCCTTTTACTATATTTGCGCCCACTTTTTAAAAAGCGAAGATAAGGTAAAAACCGCTATCCAGTGGATGAATGTTGGGTTCATCTTAATCACCGTTTTTTCTATCGTTCAAGCCATTTTCATGTATAAACCCTTGGATCAGTACCCTCATTGGTTAAAGCAAATGAGTTTGTTTATTTCATCCTCAAACAAGATTTATCCAAGACGAATTAGTGGCTTAGCATTTGAGCCGAGTTGGCTCGCACATCAACTCAATCTGCTTTTTATTCCAATTTATCTGGGTTTCACTATTAAAGAGTGTAGTGTTTACAAAATCAGAATATTTAATAAATTCAGCTTAGAAAACATTTTTTTACCCGTTAGCATCGGCTTGCTTTTCTTAAGCTTTTCACGTATTGGCTGGTTGACTTTCTTGATATTGGTGGTTTACCTGCTCATCCGTGCAGCCAACCTCTTAATCAAAAAGGTTATTGCTCGGATTGAATACAAACGCGAAAAACCGCTTACAAAGATTGTGCAATTGCTTATTCAAGCAGGCATATGGCTCGCTGGAATTTTAATTGCGATTGGCCTTGCAGTATTAGCAGCCTTGCTCATTTCAAAAGTTGACCCTGTTCGAACGGCAGCGCTGATTGATTTAAAAGCTATTCGCCGCTTAGGGATTTATGGATGGGCTAACTTGATTCAAATAGCCGAAAGACTGATGTATTGGATTAGCGGGTTTAGAATTTTCCAACTTCATCCTTTAATTGGCGTTGGTTTAGGCGCGATAGGTTATTATTTTTCAGGCGTTGTTCCAGCCTTTGGCTACATGCTACCGGAAGTTGTTCGCTCAATCAACCAAGAGATGTTTATCCCTAACGCAAAGAACCTTTGGGCGCGGTTGCTAGGGGAGACGGGAATTATTGGGACGGCTTTGTTCGTTTCCTGGGTCTATCTACACTGGAAATCAGCGAAGGATCTTGAGAAAGAAAAAGAGTCTAAATTCTTTCAAGCGATGGCTTTGGTCGGTAAATTATTTGTCATTGCCTTTGTTATCGAAGGCTTCAGCATGGACACCTTCGGATTGCCTTATTATTGGGTTGCGTTTGGCTTGCTGGTAGCAGCTTGGCGGATTATGAAAAGCACCCAAAAACAAGAGTATCTGACGCAAACCCAGGAGAGCCAACTTGCCGAATCAGGTGTTTAACGAATCATGCCGTTAAGCACATCCAACAAAATTTGCTTATCCTTTGACTCAATGGTGAATATTGAGTCAAAATCTTTTAAGGCAGCAGTTTTGTATTGATTGGCCAGTTCCAATGTCTTTTGATCAACTTCCATGCGGGTGAGAATGTCAACAATTTTTGTGACCGACTCATCGTTTAGCGGTGCTTCCTGAGACCAAATTTTATTCATTTCTGAAGATTCGCTCAGTCCAGACAGGATGGGGTAGGTTTTCTTTTTGGTTTGTATATCCGTACTGACCGACTTGCCTGTCTTTTTTGGATCCCCCCAAATACCTAGATAATCGTCTTGAATCTGGAACGCCAACCCAATATTGTCACCAATTGCGCGTAGCTTATGAAGTTGTTCGAGGGAAACTTGGTTAATAATGCCAGCAATCTCAAAAGCAACTGAAAACAATCTGGCAGTTTTATAGTTAATCATTCCCAAATACTGTTCAAGACTAACGATAGCTTGACTTTCATAAAGCATATCGAGATGTTGACCACGCATAACATCCATGCCGGCATTAGTAAAAGCCCTAAGAACATCCAGCTCTTGCCTGGCACTCAAATTATCAGACTTCTGATTCAAAAAGGACTGAGCAGCATAGGCCATAAAATCGCCGGTGTTAATGGCTTGTTCCATGCCATAGCGTCTCCACATAGCAGGGCGGCCTTGTCGATAGTCGCCTTTGTCCTGAATATCATCATGGACTAAAGTAAAGTTGTGAAAGGTTTCGAGCGCGACCGTGGCATTATAAGATGTCTCAATGTCTGCTCCCAAAGCTGCCGTTGCAAGCATCAGAATCAAAGGACGAAGGCGTTTTCCACGCTGTTCGCCTTCAGCATGCCATCCAAAATGATATCGGACCATTTCACCCAATAGAGGTTCGGCTTCTCCACACGCTTGCATTACAAGATGTTCCAGATGGCGTTCAAATCGATCCTTAAATTGGGTTATCATAGGTTATTCCTTTATCGTAATCCTTGAAGTTGTTATGTCATCCAAACTTTGCACACCAGAAGTAAACATAGCCACACGTAACTCCACAAGGTATGCTTCTATGGTTCGGCGTAAATAATCTAATCCTTTGTCAGCAGCTTTAATCATGGGCAAAGCCATTCCAGCAAGCTTCGCACCCAGGGCGAGGGATTTATAAACATCCAACCCGGATCGTATTCCACCAGAGGCAATAATATTGCCCTTTATTCCCGTTTTCTGATAGTCTAATAAACAATCTACGGTTGGGATGCCCCAAGTGCCAAATTGCTGACAAATTTCGCGCATTTGGGGATTCTCCTGGCGTTGACCTTCTACCAAAGCCCAAGACGTGCCACCAAGGCCGGCACAATCAACAGCGGCAACGCCACTATCAAAAAGAGCTTTAGCCAACTGGGCACTTATTCCCGAGCCTACTTCCTTGACAACAATCGGCGTCTCAAGTTTTTCACAAAGCGCTTCTATTTTCCGCAAAATCCCTACAAAGTTAGTGTTGCCTTCAGGCTGTAACGCTTCTTGTAAAGGGTTCAAGTGTAAGAAAAGCGCATCCGCTTCGATCATGTCAATCGCGCGTTTAACCTCAGAAATGGAGTAACCATAGTTCAACTGCACGGCCCCCAGATTTGCAAACAACAAGACATTTGGGGCAACTTTTCTGACCTGGAAAGTGAGTTCCAGCTTTGGATCCTCAATCGCAGCCCGTTGTGAACCAACGCCCATCGCGATTCCAAAAGTTTCGGCAGCTTCGGCGAGGATCATGTTGTAGCGTTCGCCCTCTGCGCTTCCACCCGTCATCGAGGAAATCAATAGAGGCGCCTTTAGGTTCTTCCCGAGAAAACTCGATCCAACATCAATCTCATTGAAATTTATTTCGGGCAAGGCTTGATGCCTGATCTGAATTTTTTCAAACCCAGGTGAAACACTAGATTCGACTGATCCTTCAAGGCAAATTTCAAGGTGTTCGTTTTTTCGTTGTGATATCTTGCTAACTTTTTTCATATTTCCGTGTTATCATCAATGATAACTTAAATCGAGTTATTATGAAAAGGAAGAAGTAGAAGAGGTTTTTGCAAATGACACAAGAAAAAGTTTTTGAACTCGTTAAAGAAGTCGTCGTGGACGTTCTCAAAATCGATGGGGATCAGATTAGCATGGAAACCCGCTTTATTGAAGACTTGAAAGCTGATTCGATGGATCAGTTCTTCCTGATCGACGGTTTTTGCGAAAAATTTGACATCAACATTGATGACGAAGCTGCGCGCGCTATTCAAACCGTTGGTGACGCCGTCAAAGCAATCGAAGAAGCGACAAAAAACTAATTTAGCAATAACAAAACTGGCTGGCAAATGCCAGCCTTATTTTTTTAAGAGTTTGGGGATGTCTTCAAGACTATGTGCAACGAGAACACCTGCGTCGCTTAAAGCTTCAATCTTTCTTTGGCTACTATGTTGGGTATCGAACATACACATATCGGTATGTCCGATGATATTCGTCTGCCTCAAGCTGTAGCCTGCAACATAAGTGAAGACTGGTTTAGTAATTGTTTCAAGGATATGCGCGGCAGCAAGTTCTTCTTGAATGCTACCAGGTTGACCAATCAACAAAATGCTATCTGTGTGGGCATCCATTTCAAACACATCCAGACAGTCGACAAGCCTAGCACCTGATACACAGTCCTCTCCTAAACCGATTGCGGTACTTACTCCCAAATCATTTTCGTAGAGCATGTCCAGTACAGTAAATGCCAATGAACCCGCTCTTGAAATCACGCCGATGTTCCCCGCCAAAGATTTTTCAACCGGAAAGATACCAGCTAAAGCTTTGCCAGGTGAGAAAACACCTGCGGCATTTGGCCCAATAAATGTGACTCTGGTGCCTACCAGGCGACTGTTGATGAGTGCAATATCTTTTAGTGGCACACCTGCAGAAACACAAACGATGTTCTCAACCCCTGCATCGATGGCTTCAAAACATGCGTCTGAAGCAGCATGGGCGGGGACAAAAATCACGCTGGTATCAGCGTCGGTCGATTGAACACACTCGTGAACGGTGTCAAAAAGCGGCACCTTGCCATCCAATGTCCATTCGCCACCAAATGACGGGGCAACGCCACCAACGACATTGTTGCCATAGTCGTACATCCGCTTAGAAAAAAATGACCCGGCTCTTCCAATAATGCCTTGGATTAGAATGCGCGAATTTTGGTCAATCAAAATGGACATGTTCTTCCCCAATCCAGGCTGCCAACAAATCCACTGCTTCATTCATGCGGTCAATGACCTGGTAAGGCGTGTGATTTTGAAGCAGGTATTTCGCGTCTTCGCAATCAGAGCCTTTCAAGTGGATGTAATAAGGCAATGGCGATTCTGAATCATATGCCGATAGAATACCTTGTGATATTTCCTGGCAATCATTCATGTTGCTATAAAGATTGAGCAATACCGCTTTCACGGTTGGATCATTTTGGATGAGCCGACATGCCGCTTCAACGCTTGAAACAGTAGCATTATGATCTAAAATCAATATAAGCCCAGGCTTCAAACCGCGTTTATCCAACATATCAACACTCGCACTCGCCAAGCCTTGACCATTGCTCACAATCGCGATATTGCCTTCCATTTTCACCAATTGGTGGTCAAACTTTCGGGCTTCGGCTTGTGCGAAACTGGTAATCGCAGGGTCAAGATACCCGATAAACTCGCGTTGTCTGAAAAGTGCATTGTCATCAATAATCAATTTGCCATCCAAAACGGTCGCACGACCATCTTTATCAAAAACCATGGAGTTTATTTCGGCAAGCGATGCGTCATATTGATTAAAAAGTTGCCAAAGCTTTAAGGCAATTTGTTCAATACTGTTCCAGTGCTTGGGTTCAATGTTTATATTCGCACAAGCATGGCGAACCATAAAGGACTGCAAACCAAGCATTGGCTCAATTTTTTGAACATAGCTTTTAGAGTCGACTAATGTTCGGCTTTCTTCCAAACTTAATCCACCCTCTTTCGAGATTGCAAAACTGGGTTGACCACTCTGTGGGTCGTAAAAGATCCCAAGGTAAATTTCATCATCCACCGTGATGGCTTTTTCGACAAGAATGTTTTGAATGGAAATGCCCCTCAGCTGAATGCTCAAAATGTCACTGGCAGCTTTCTCTGTTTCATCGTCATTCTTGCTTAGACGAATGCCACCGGCTTTTCCGCGTCCACTGAGTAAGGATTGAGCCTTGAGAATAACCGGGTAGCCAATTTCAGAAGCTGCTTGTTTAGCCTGAGCAGGGCTTGAGCTTATAAACGATGGAGGCAAAGGTATGCCTTCGCGTTTAAAAATAGCTTTCGTTTGAAATTCATGCAGCTTCATAGGCTTTGGATGTTCGATTTGTTAATCAAGCTAAAGGCCTGATTTAGGTCAGGCCTTTAGCAGATTCGTTTGTTTAGAAATCTTTCAAGAAGGCTTCGAGCGCTTCTTTGGTAATACGATACGCGCTGCCAATCTTTCGGGCTTTAAGATCGCCTGCGTTAATCGCTGCCATGACATCTTCTTCACTCACATTCAGATATTGAGCGACGTTTTCAGGGGTGAGAAGTTCTGGCATGCCACCTGCGGCGGGTGGAGTGGTTTGGGGCGCTTGACCCTGAGCGGGTTGTTGCGAAGGTGTTTGCCCCTGGAATCCAGCCAGCGAGCCAGCCAAAATTTGGCCAACGCCCATACCAGCACCAATACCTGCGGTTAAGCCGGCACCACCAGAGGGGTTCTGGGCGGCATCGCGCATGGCATCCGCAGCTTGCAGTTGCATATAGGTCTGCATATCCAGCATACCCATATCGCGCAATTCAGCAGCTGATTTGTCAGAGGGTTTTAAGTTACCAATGTAGAAAGTCTTGAGCAACAAACCAAGTGCGAGGAAGTCATCTTGAGCTTTCGCGCGAACAGCAGCACTCAGTTCATCGGTCAGACCGATGAGATCCAAGACATTCTTTGAAGCGGTTGTTTCACCAAGTACATCCTGGAGTTTGGAAAGCAGCATGGTGCGCAATCGATTTTCAATGTCTTGCGTTCGATAGGCATGTAATTGGCCTACGACTTGGGTGACAAATTGTTGAGGATCCTGTACCTGGAAGCTGTAGCTGCCAAAGCCTTGCAAGAGAGCCACACCTAAGCCAACACCCGTGTTACGCACGATGATAGGTTGGGGGGTTCCCCATTTGCGGTCAGCAAACTCACGCATGGAAACGTAGTAGACTTCCGCAGTGAAGGGGGTTCGATCGCCAAAGAGTTTACCAAGCAGACCCGTCAAAATGGGAATGTTTGCTGTGGTAATGGTGTGGCGACCAGGACCAAGTACGTCCAAGGCATGCCCATCACGGAAAAAGACTGCGGATTGTGACTCGCGTACAATGACCTGTGAGCCAATGCGTAAATCGGCAACACCAGTCTCAGGGAAGCGGTGGACAATCTCGTCCACCATCTCGCGGGGATATTCAACAACATCAAAAATTCTTGCCATAAAGTCCTCCTATAGCTTACTGAGCGATACCCTTCATGATATCGGAGCGCTTGTTGAAGGCTTCGATAGCTTCCTGGGCATGAGCAATGAGGTTTCGAATGGCTGCGGTTTGTCCGTCAGTCCCAACAGAAGCCTCTACATTATCGATTGCACGAGCAATTTCATTGTACTTTTCAAGGAGCATGGCGTCGAACTGATAAACCGTTTCAAGCTCAGCTTCTCGGATTTTAATCGCGTCAAAAATACCGGCATAGCCATAAGATGCGGTGCGGACGCGGTCAATGAACTGTCGTAATTTAATCGCGGCGTTTTCCAGTTCGCCAACGGCACCAAGCTCTCCAGCAGAGATAAGAGCGCGTTGAACACCAGAAATACGCTGATATTGCACTTCGTATTCACGAGCGATCATTTCTCTCAGGAGTTTGTCAGAGCTGCGACGATTGTTGCGCTCAATGTAACCCTTAAAACCAGGGATTTTACCAATGATCTTTTTGAACCAATCTTGTTGATCAGTTACTTTTCCAAAAATATCAGCCATAGTTCTCCTTATCAATCGTTTTGAATAAAAATATTTGTTTGTATCTATGATAATCCGGAATTGAGTACAATACTACAGATTATCTAGTGTCTTTTTTTGACCAAGTTTTATTATAATTGATTAACGGCACGATTTCACTGGAGTATATATGCGACGCGGTTCAAATAACCCTTGGGGACCAACGGAATACATCTTACTCATCTTACTTATCTTCATGGTACTTTTTACCGTGTTCTCTTTGTTTTGGCCGGCTATCAAACTTTTCTACGAATCAATCATGCAGAAATAACGATGAACGAATTGCAATGGCAATCCCTTCAAAATAAAACCAAAGACCTTGCCATGGGGCTTCTCGATTGGATATTACCGCCGTCTTGTCCTGGATGTGGGCTTGAAGGGGAATTGATTTGTGATGATTGCCATAGCAAAATTGACCGTCAGGTCGGGAGATTGTGCCGGTATTGTGGACAGCCGGTGCGTGGTTCTGATGTGTGTGGTCCGTGTCGTGGAATAGAACACGCCTATGAAGCCTACAGAGGCTATGGCTTTTATGCCGGAGTCTTACAGGATGCCATCATTCGCTTGAAGTATGAAAATGACATTGGCATTTCGCGTGTTTTGGCAGGTTATCTTGAAACGGTTGTGCGGTCAACGAATTGGCATTATGACATCATCGTTCCGGTACCTCTAAGCGCTCAAAAGTTAGCGGAACGCGGATACAATCAAGCCAGCCGCTTAGCCAAACCCTTAGCAGCAGTGTTGGAAAAACCGTTTAGACCACTTGCTTTGACTCGCATTCGGGAGACAAGTTCCCAAGTTGGTTTGGATATTCGCTCACGTTTAGACAATGTAAATAATGCCTTTAGAGCAGATCCCAGGGTTGTAAAGGGGAAGTCTGTCTTATTGGTTGATGATGTTTTCACTACTGGCGCAACCTTGCAGTCTGCTGCTTCTGAGCTAAAAATCGCTGGCGCAAGCCAGGTTTTTGCCCTGACTTTAGCCAAATCCAGCCATCTTGTAAAGAATTTTGAATAATCGCTTAACATTGTTGTATAATCATTAAAAATAACGGAGGTTCAAATGGCACTAAAAATTGATATTTACACCAAAGAACTAGAACTCACCGATCGAATCCATGACTACGCAAACAAAAAAATAGGCAAGCTTGATAAGTTCCTAAGCGAAATTGATGAATGTCGCGTGGACCTCGGTCATGCCAAAACTGCCCGCAATGCTAACGAACGCTTTATTGCCCAGGTTACCATTCGCGGTCGCGGTTTTATCTTGCGTGCAGAAGAGCGCGCGGATAATATTTTTGCTGCTATCGATGCAACTGTGGATAAGATGACCCGTCAAATCGAACGCTTCAAGGGCAAAAACTGGCGACGCCGTGATGATGGCACTGCCAAAGTCTCATTGGATATTGCCGAAGAAATCGAAGTCGACGACACACCAGAACCAGTTATCGTTCGCCGCAAGAGCTTTATTCTTACCCCAATGGATGAGCTTGAAGCCATGGAACAATTGATGTTGCTCGGTCACGAAGACTTCTTTGTCTTTTATAACGCAACCACCAACAAGATTAACGTGCTTTATCGCCGCCGGGATGGCACATACGGCTTGATAGATCCCATCATCGGATAATTTAGACGAACTCCAATAGAGCAGCTCTTAACTTGAGCTGCTCTATTCTTTCACATCCAGAGAGCGAGTGTTCCCATGTCAGAAACAAACAAGAAACATACTGTAGACCAGGCTCAAATTGCGATCGCGACTGAAATGATGTTAAAAGCGATTGGTGAAGATATTCATCGAGAAGGGTTGATAAAGACGCCTGACCGTGTGGCCAGGGCTTATGATGAAATTTTCGGTGGCTACTTCATGGACCCAAAAACGCTCATCAATGATGCTCTCTTTAATGTTGATTATGACCAAATGGTTTTAGTCAAGGACATCCAATTTTTTAGCATGTGTGAGCATCATATGCTACCGTTCTTTGGCAAAGCGCATGTGGCTTATTTGCCACGTGAAAAAGTCATCGGTTTATCAAAGATGCCCCGAATTGTTGAGATGTTTGCGCGTAGGTTACAGGTTCAAGAGCGCATGACCCAACAAATTGCCGAGTTCATACAAGAAACCATTCGTCCCTTGGGGGTAGCTGTGGTGGTGGAGGGCAGTCATTTGTGTATGATGATGCGTGGCGTTCGCAAAGAAGAAGCCACCATGACCACATCCGCGATGTTGGGCGGTTTTAGATCTCATCTGGAAACACGGCTCGAGTTCTTGAACCGTATTTCTTAGTCATTTGCACTAGTGCTTAGCTTAGGCTTGCTTAGGGCTTAAAGTCCTCAGCCTGGCGGGTCATTTCAATCCCCACCAAACGCGTATTCGCCACGCGGTGAGGTTTTTCAATGCGAATACAGGCTTCCTTCAAATCAAATTGTGCAAACAATTCTTTAAGAATGTGATGTGCGAGCGCTTCGAGCAGATGATATTGTGTTTCTGCAACCACTTTCTTAATTGTCTTCGCCATAGTTGCATAACTATTGGTATCCTCGACATCATCACTGATTGCCGCCTTTGAAAAATCAGCGTTAGCGCGCAGGTTTATAAGCAAAATCTGAGGAACGGAACGCTCATCTTCTTTAACACCAACATGGGCAACTGCTTCCAGGTCTGTAATAAGTAAAGTATCCATAAATCTCCTCTAGAGGTATTCACCACCATCAAGAACGATGTTGTTACCAGTCATAAAGTCCTGTTCCAAGATGTGAATCACATTTTGTGCCACGATTTCGCCACTACCAAGAATCTTGAGGGGCACACGTCTTTCAGCCACGGCTTGCATGTCCAGATGTTCCATGCCGGCAAGTGACATCATCAAACCCGGGCTAACCGCATTGACAGTGATGCGTGGGGCAAACTCCATCGCGGCCAGTTTTGTTGCTTCCCAGAGAGCGACTTTGGTTAAACGATAGGCAAACCGCTCCGGACTGCTCTTAAAAACTTTGGCGTCAACAACGTTGACAATTTTCCCGCTACCATCCTCAGGAATTTGTTTTGCGAACTCTCGCATCAGAAACAAAGGTGCGAAGAGATTGACACCAAAAACCTGACTAAGCGTATCTTGGGTTAGATCTTCCAGCTTCCCTTTTGGAAAGATGCCCGCATTATTAATCAAAATATCCACTTGACCAAAGGAATCGGCGACTGATTTAAAAAGTGTGGGAATGCTTGTAGCCTCATTCAAATCTGCGCGAAACAGACCAATTTTTACATCGTATTGACTTAAGGTCTCTTTTAGGCTTTCAGCAGCTTCAGCAGAGCGATTGTAGACCAAAGCCAGATTAACGCCGTGCTTGGCTAATTCAGTCGCAATCGCCTTACCAATGCGGATTGCACCGCCAGTCACTAAAGCAGTTTTACCTTTTAGTTCCATGTTCAACTCCTTGTGAGGGTTTATCACGTGCCCTCGTGGTAAAATTTTACCATTGTGAGAATACAAAAACCGGAGACTCCTATGCATAAGATTGATATCGAACAAGCCTTAAATACCATTCGTTTCGTTTCAGCCGATGGTGTACAAGTTGCCAACTCTGGCCACACCGGCATGCCTATGGGCGCGGCCGCTTTGGCCTATGCCCTTTACGTCAGGCAAATGAAACACAACCCCAAGAACCCCCTTTGGCCAGACCGCGATCGCTTTGTGCTTTCTGGCGGTCACGCCTCCATGCTCATGTATAGCATTTTGCACCTGACTGGCTATGACATCAGCGTGGAAGAACTCAACCGGTTCCGCCAGTGGGGCTCCATTACCCCTGGGCACCCCGAGTGGGGCTTAACCCCAGGCGTAGATACCACCACAGGACCCTTGGGACAAGGCTTTGCCGCCGGCGTGGGTATGGCGATTGCCGAAGCACATCTGGCAGCTGAATTCAACGAATCAGATATTAATCTCATCGACCATTACACTTATGGCATTGTGACCGACGGCGATTTGATGGAAGGTATTAGCTCAGAAGCTGCCTCATTAGCCGGCACATTGAAGTTAGGTAAGTTGATATACCTCTATGACTCAAACCGTATCACAATTGAGGGTAGCACCGATTTAGCCTTTACCGAAGATGTTGCCAAACGTTTTGAAGCCTATGACTGGCATGTCCAAACCGTCGAAAATGGACATGATGTTGAAGCTATTGACCAGGCGATTGAGCTGGCTAAAAAAGACCCCCGACCTTCATTAATCATCTGCAAAACCATCATCGGTTACGGTCTGCCGACACGCGCAAACACCTCAGGCATCCATGGTACACCTGCCGGTTGGGATGAGCTCAACCTAGCCAAGCAAAACGCGGGTATCCCAACTGAACCGCTCTTTTATGTTACGGATGAAATTCTGGCTCATTTTAGAAGCAAAATTGACGATGGTGTTTCTGCAGAGGCTGAATGGCAAGAACGGTTTAAGCAATACGCCACCAAGTATCCTGAGAAAGCCAAGGAATTTGAACGCCGCTTTAAGCGCGAACTACCTGCGAATTGGGACGCCGATTTACCCGCCTTTGAACCCAACGAAAAAGGTTTAGCAACCCGCGTCGCTTCCTGGCATACAATTCAAGCTGTAGCAAAAGCAGTGCCCGAATTGATTGGTGGTTCGGCTGACCTGGCACCCAGCAATAATACCTGGATGGATGCGTACGAAGCCTTTGGCCCCGAGAATCCTGAAGGCCGAAACATCCATTACGGCGTGCGTGAAATTGGCATGGCAGCTGTTTCTAATGGCTTGTTTGTGCATGGTGGTCTGAGACCCTATTGTGCAACGTTCCTCGTTTTTTCAGACTATTTACGCGGCTCCTTGCGGGTGAGCGCACTGGCTGAGATGGCTGACATTTTCGTCTTTACCCACGATTCAATTGGCGTTGGCGAAGATGGGCCAACACATCAACCGATTGAAACTTTGATGAGTTTACGCTTGATGCCTAATCTCCAGGTCATTCGTCCAGCGGATGCCAACGAAACCGTTGAAGCCTGGAAACAAGCTCTGTTGAACACCAAGGAACCCACCGCCTTGATTTTGACCCGCCAAAACGTGCCAACGCTTGACCGTGAAAAATTTGCAAAAGCAGATGGATTGGCGAAAGGGGCTTATGTCCTGTATCAAAGCAAAGCGGGTGACCCAGATTTGATTATTCTCGCAACCGGTTCGGAAGTTTCCCTCGCAATTAGCTGCTTACCTGAGCTTGAAGCAAGAGGAATCAATACCCGAATCGTATCCTTCCCATGCTGGTCACTATTTGAAGCCCAACCCAAAGCCTATCGCGACAGCGTTTTGCCACCTGCCGTGAAGAATCGCTTCTCTATTGAAGCCGGCCGAACAATGGGTTGGGAACGCTGGATCGGCGAAAATGGCGCAAGCTTAGGTATCGACCATTTTGGTCAGAGCGCTCCTGGTAATCTGGTTTTTGAAAAATACGGCTTTACCGTTGAAAACGTTTTAAAACGCATCGATGAAATGATGCAAAGCAATCAGAAGGAGTAAATCTGATGAACAAAGCCATCGACACTAAAAACTTTGGGCAATCGATATGGTATGACAATATCGATCGGAAAGACCTCGAAAACGGTCGCATTCGACGCTTAATCGAACAAGGCAAAATATACGGTGTGACCTCTAATCCCAGTATTTTTGAGAAATCAATCGGAAAAGGGAGCGCCTACGACCTAAGCCTGCAATCCATGGCTTGGGCAGGATTAAGTACGGAGCAAATTTATTTTGAACTGGTTAAGCAAGACATTCAAATGACCGCAGACGCGTTTAAAAAGGTCTATGAAAGCTCTGAGCAAATGGATGGCTATGTAAGTGTTGAAATTGACCCTATGTTTGCCAACGACACGGAAAAATCCATCCAAGAAGGCAAGACCCTCTGGGCACAAATCAACCGCAAAAACCTGATGATTAAAGTTCCAGCGACGTTGGCGGGCATCCCGGTTATCCGTGCCTTGATTAGCGAGGGCATTAATGTCAACGCGACCCTGATTTTCTCCATTGACCGTTATCAAGAGGTTATCGAAGCTTACCTGATGGGTTTGGAAGATCGTGTAAAAAAAGGTTTACCGATTTCACAAATTCACAGTGTGGCAAGCTTTTTTGTCTCTCGTATCGACACGGCGGTTGACAAGTTGCTGGACCAACGCATTGCCGATGGACACGAAAACGCCAGAGAGCTGCTTGGGAAAATCGCTATTGATAACGCGCGCATGGCGTATCAAACCTTTAAGGGGATATTCAGTAGCCCGCGTTTCATAGCGCTTGCTCAAAAAGGCGCCCAAATTCAACGACCTTTGTGGGCATCCACTGGTACCAAAAACCCCTCTTACTCCGATTGTCTTTATGTGGATGAGCTGATAGGTGGCAACACCGTCAACACCATTCCAACCGAAACGTTAAACGCCTTTTTGGACCATGGTGATCCCGCTATTCGTATCGAAAAAGACTTAAAAAGTTCCATCGCACGCCTGGATACCCTGATTGAGTTAGGGATCAGCCTGTGGGAAGTCACCGACAAGCTTGAAGAAGAAGGTGTTCTGGCTTTCCAAAAGGCACATCAAAGCCTCTTGTCTACCATCGATAGCAAAAGAATCGCTTTTAATTCTGAAATTGAGCCTATTAAAGAGGGATTGGAGAATGCGATAAAAACTGCCGTGAGCGAAGATTACGTCAATCGTTTGTTTGAACATGATCCAACTTTATGGACAGAGGATGCAAGCCAATTCGATGAAATCCGTAACCGCCTTGGCTGGTTAGCTTTGCCAGAGAAACAATTTAAGCTTGTTTCAGACTACCAAGACTTCTTAAAAGGCTTGCTAGAAGAGAGCTTCACCGACGTATTTGTGCTCGGTATGGGTGGGTCTTCCTTAGCGCCTGAGGTTTTGGCACAATCTTTTGAAAGCATCTTGCCCAAGGGTCATGGTTTACGCCTACGCATTATTGACACAACCAATCCCATGGAAATCTTGGCGCAATGCGAAGCCGTTAATCTCGAGAGCACCTTGTTTGTTGTGGCCAGCAAGAGTGGTGGCACAGCTGAAACGATGGCGGCTTATCATTACTTCGTGGACGAAGTGGCTAAAATCTTCGAGGAACAAACCGGTAACCGCTTTATTGCTATTACTGACCCATGTTCATCGCTTGCAGAAGTCGCCCAAAGAAGTGATTTTCGCTCAGTATTTTATGCGCCGGCAGATGTTGGTGGACGCTTCTCAGCTTTCACGCCCTTCGGATTAATTCCTGCTGCGCTCATTGGTATCGACCTGGAAGCTTTTTTACTCAAAGCTGATTTTTCTGATCGAATGAGTCGTCCATCCAGCTCTGTTGCAGCCAATCCAAACCTGATGTTAGGTTTGGTTTTGGGCAGTGCGGCCAAACAAGGACGCACCAAATTGAGCTTTATCGCGGAAGATTTTGCCGCAAACCTGGTGCCTTGGTTAGAGCAACTCATTGCTGAGAGCAGTGGTAAAGAGGGTAAAGGCATCTTGCCGATTGAAGGGGAACCCATCCTCGACTCCTTGGAGTATCCTGAGGACCGCCTCTTTGTGTACTTGGACGTAAATGGTTCCAAGGCTGACCTCATCGCGAAGCTACAAGAACGTGGCTATCCAGTTTTACGTTTCAAGCTGGAGGAGCCTAATGACCTGGCTCGCGAGTTTTACCGCTGGGAATATGCCACCGCGATTGCCTGTGCGGTTTTAGGTGTGAATGCTTTTGACCAGCCAGATGTCCAAAGCAACAAGCTCGTGACTAAGCAAGTCATCGCGCAGTATAAAGAAAATGGCGACCTTGAAGAAGCTGAAGCCATTTATAACCAACGCGGCTTCAAAGTCTTTGGAAAAAGTCAGGAAGGGCTTGAAAACGCCAGCTCATTAGATGAGATTATCGCGCCTTATGCGAAGAACGTCCCGGCTGGCGGCTATATCGCCTTAAATGCTTATTTACCCAGACATGCTGAAGAAATTGAAAGGCTACAAAGCCTCCGCTCGCGATTGTTAAAACAATATAATGTCGCTACAACGCTTGGATTTGGCCCCCGTTTCCTTCACTCCACCGGACAATTCCATAAAGGTGGACCAGACGGTGGACTTTACATCATCTTCACGCGCGAAAACAAACAGGATCTTGATATCCCGGGTGAGGGGATGAGCTTTGGCACGATGCAATTAGCCCAAGCATTGGGTGATTTTGAAGTCTTACGCGAACGTGGCAAGCAGGTCATTCGTGTAGATTTACCGGTTGAGGACTAACCAGGGCTTGGTATAAGTATGAATGGTGCTGTCTCTTGCAAGGTTTTAGCTGTTGACCACGGTGATGCCCGCATTGGTATCGCCATTAGTGACGAGTCGGCCAGCCTTGCCAGAGCACACAGCATAATCAAGCATGTTGCTCGTGCCAAGGATGCTGAAAAAGTCCTTGAAATTGCCAGCAGTGAAGGCTGTAGCGCGATCGTTGTGGGAATTCCTTATGACAGTGATGGCAGCATCGGTCCTCGCGCAAGGAAAGTCATGCGTTTCGTTGATGTTTTGAAAGACCTCAGTGAACTTCAAGTTTATGTCTGGGATGAAAGTGGTAGTACAAAGTCGCTTGAAGCCATTTCAATCATGGTAGGTGATTCGGCTAGGAAACGCCGGCAAGCTTCGGATGACCGTGTGGCGGCTTTGATCCTTCAGGACTATTTGGACGCGAAGGCCAGGAGCGGATTGAATGAATAATCGTAAGAAGCAATCCCATTTCGGAAAGATTCTCCTCATCCTGGTGATTTTCGTTTTGTTGATCGCCATAGGCGTCAACACCTATGTCTTTAAATCGGTAAAACAAGCCATCGGACCTGCCAGCCCACGATTGTCTATCTTGACGCGTTTTAAGGTTACTTACGCTATGTTTAAACAGGTTGAGGCACTCAAATTACCCAAATCGTTTGGCCCTTTAACTGAAGTTAAATTTACTGTTCAAGATGGAGAAGGCGTTAGTCAAATTTGTCAGCGATTGGAATCTGAGGGCATTGTGCAAAACGGGAAAGTGCTTTGTGATTACCTGATTTACTCTGGAAAGGATCGCAGCATTCAACCAGGCTCGTATACCATCGCAAACCTCAGCTCTACCGTAAATGTAGGAAACAGACTTGGTGACCCCAAAAATCGTGACATCCCCTTGTTTATTTTCGCTGGTTGGCGGATTGAAGAAGTCGCCAACGCCATCGATCAATACCCACTACCTTTCGACGGCACGGCTTTTCTTAACACGGTAAGACAGCCCTCTCAAACCATCATGGATAAGCTGGGTCTAAAACCAGGGAGTAGTCTGGAGGGTTACATTCTGCCAGGCACTTACAACCTCAAGCCCGGGATTAGTCTTGAACAGGCGGTCGAAATCATGGTCGAGCGCTTTAATGAAACCATTCTTAACAGCACATTAAAGACTCAAATTGAGAGCCATGGGCTGAGTTTACAAGAAGGTTTAACGCTGGCTTCCATCATCCAACGGGAGACATTGGCAACGGAAGAAATGCCAACGATGGCATCCGTCTTCTACAATCGCTTGAGGCTGGGCATGAAGCTCGAAACTGACGTGAGTGTGCAATACGCAGTTGGTTGGTACGCTCCTCAAAACACTTGGTGGAAAGGTCCTTTGACCTGGGATGACTTAGCGGTGAACTCGCTGTACAATACCTACCAAGTGCATGGTTTGCCACCTGGACCACTGTGTAGTGCAGCTATGGCAGCGATTGAAGCAGTCGCCCAACCGGCCGTCTCGGATTACCTTTTCTTTAGGGCAGCCTGTGATGGCTCAGGTAGACATAATTTTGCAATAACATATGAAGAGCACCTCCAAAATGGGTGTGAATAGGTGAATGATGATTCGATTAGGCATTGATATTGGTGGATCAGCAATAAAAGCGGCCTTGGTAGACCTAAAGACCGGTATGCTGGTTTCTGAAACATTCCGTGTGAAAAACTCAAAAGATACTGAGCCAGAAAAGGATCTCAATGGCATTCAAGACATTCTTAAGAAGTTGAGATACGATAGTCCCATAGGAATTGGCTTTCCAGGCCGATTAAGAAAAGCGCTTGTTCTTAATGCGCCTAATCTTCATCCTCGTTGGACCGGTCTAAACCTAAAAACCTTTTTTAGCGAGGGAACTGGTCAGCAAGTTGTCATACGAAATGATGCGGACGCTGCCGCACTAGCTGAATTGCATATCGGTAACCCTGCTATCAAAGCAGCTCACCGCGCTTTGTTTCTTACCCTCGGAACTGGAATCGGATCAGCTTTGATTTTAGATGGCAAAGTTTGGGAAGATACCGAACTAGGTCACTTGATGGTCGACCATCGATCAGCTGAACAAATTGGTTGCGCTGCGATAAAAAACCTGGAAAAGCTTAGCTGGGAGGAATGGGCAAGCCGATTGGATACGGTTTTGAAAACTTATGATTTCTTATTTAGCCCAGAACTCTTTGTGCTGGGTGGCGCGATTAGCTCAAACCTGGATGACTTTCAAGCCTTTTTAAGCTTCCCCAAAGACAAGGTCATTGCCGCCAGGTTGGGTAATGATGCGGGGATTATTGGCGCAGCGATGGCGACTTTAACTTTGCCATAATCATTCTATAAAAAACATAAGACCATCGACGAAATAAGATCGGTGGTCTTTTTCATTAATGCTTGAACTATGTATTATGCCGATTTGCTCATCAATCGACTGTAAGTAAAATTCAAATCCTTAAATCTCTCGACCAAAACATCAGTGAGAGCTCCAGGTTTCATTCGCCATCCCCAGTTGCCGGCAGCAATACCTGGATTATTCATACGCGCTCGTGAATCCAAACTCAAAAGGTCTTGCATCGGCACAACACAGAGCCGAGCAACCGATTGGAAGCCAGCACGCATCATCGCCCAAGCCACATCTTCGTCTTTGCTATCCAAATACTTGTGGAAAAAGAGCCGATTTTTCAGCTCAGCTTGTTGATACCAGCCCTTTGTGGTTTCGTTGTCATGCGTGCCGGTGTAACAAACCGCGTTTACAGGATAGTGATGGGGAAGAAATTCGTTTTCTGGATCGCCATCAAAAGCAAATTGCAGAATACGCATACCAGGGAGGTTGAAGTCTTCGCGCAGAGCAATCACATCCGGTGTGATAAAACCTAAATCCTCGGCAATGATCGGCAACTTGGGGTAGCTGGATTGGAAGGTCTTGAAAAGAGCTTCGCCAGGAGATGGAATCCATTCGCCAACCACTGCATCGGTATTGCCATAAGGGATGTGCCAGGCCGCAGCAAAACCACGAAAATGGTCAATTCTAACGATGTCAACAAGGGCAAGTGTGGCTTCCATACGTTTGAGCCACCACGCGTAGTTTTCGGCTTCATGCTCGGGCCAATTGTAAAGTGGGTTCCCCCAAAGCTGTCCTTTTGGACCGAAAGCGTCAGGTGGCACGCCGGCAACTTTGGTGGGTTGAAGCTTGCTATCCAGCAAGAATAAGCTTGGATGAGCCCAGGCATCTGCACTGTCAAAAGCAATTACAAAAGGCATATCGCCAATCAGTTGGATGCCATGTTTATTAGCATACTGGCGGAGTTTTGCCCATTGATAGAAGAACAAAAATTGATCAAATTTGTGGCGGAAAATTTGCTCGGAGAGTTGTTCTTTGGCTGTTTCAAGGGCTTCAGCCTCACGGAATTTGAGGGAGCGTGGCCATTCTGCCCAAGACACACCACCCAAACTCTGCTTAATGGCCATAAATAAAGCATATTCATCCAGCCAGTGGAGGTTATCGTCGACAAATTTCTCAAAATCCTGGAGCAGGGCTTCGGGCATGCCATCTTGCAAAACACTTTGGCAAACCTTCGCCAAAAGACCCGTTTTCCATTCGATTACTGGACCAAAATCAACGTTTTCTTCAGGAAAATCCGGTAAGGGTAGGAGGTCTTCCTTTCTAATCAAGCCTAAGTCCACTAAGCCATCCGGGCTAATGAGATAAGGGTTTCCCGCGAATGCAGAAAAGCATTGATAAGGAGAGTCACCGTAACCAGTTGGTCCGAGGGGAAGAAATTGCCAAAACTTTGTGCCTGTAGCAACTAAAAAGTCGATCCATTTATAAGCCTCGGGACCCAGATCACCGATTCCAAAGGGACCAGGTAAACTGGTCGGATGCAATAAAATTCCTGATGCGCGCTCGCTGATCATAGAAAGCTTTGTCTCCTTTTTTAGTTATCACTTTCAGTCTTTAACAAAGACCAATACGTTTTGGCATAAACTTGAGCGGATTGTTGCCAGCTGAAGTCCTGAGCCATGGCATTACGTTGAAGCTGAGTCCATATTGTTTTATCCTGGAAGAGCTCCAAGGCCATGCGCATTGTATGGGCGAATCCATCCGCGGAAAGTCCGTGACTTAAGAAGCCCGTCGCTGTTTCTGGGTGAGCGCCAAAGTCAATGATGGAGTCATTCAAACCGCCAGTTGCATTAGCAACAGGAAGATTACCATAACGCATGGCAATCATCTGCGATAAACCACACGGCTCATAACGGGATGGCATTGTAAAAATATCGCAACTTGCGTATAGCATTCTCGCTAATGTCTCGTCATATTTGAGAGTCGCACGGAATTTTGTGGGGTAGTGCTCTGCCATTGAGCGTGCTCTGGCTTCGAGTGCTTCATCACCTGTGCCCAGTAAAACAAATTGCCAGGGCAAATCAGTGAGTTGCTCTAAAGCATCAAACAATATATCCACACCTTTTTGATGGCTCAATCGAGTGACCATGGTCATGAGCGGAAACTGATGTCCTACTTCCAGATCCAACGAAGATTGCAATTCAAACTTGTTCAAAACGCGATCATACAAACGGTCATCATAAAAAGTATTTTGTATGGCTGTATCGGTTTTGGGGTCGAAACTCTCCACATCAATACCATTCAATATGCCCATCAGCTTATCTTCATGTTTTTGCAAATAGGATTCAATGCCACAACCAAACTCTGGTGTCGTTATTTCCTTGGCGTACCCTGGCGAGACAGCAATAATCAAATCTGCTGCCGAGATACCCATTGGCAATGGGGTGAACTTCGCCCAATCTGGCAAGTCGGGGTCAGTACTAGGGCTGAAGCCAAGCTGGCTCATCGCCTCCTGGGATCCCCAACCATTAAAAGGCAAATTATGGATCGAAAGCACCGTTTTTACCCCGTCGAAGAAGGGATCTGAGGCATATTGTTGGTCCAGCGCATTTATCGCTAAGGCAGTATGCCAGTCATTACAGTGCAAAATATCCGGCTTCCAATCCAGGTATTTTGCCGCTTCGAGCACCATCAATGAAAAGCTCACATATTTCAAACCGTCCAGGCGCCAGTCACCATGGTAAACGGGTGAATCATGGTTGACATAGGCGTTATCCAAAAGATAGACGATGGTATTGCCGATTTGGGCTAAATAGAGTTGACACGGAAGATCGCTCCCATCCATGAGAGGCAAACTGAATTCGCCAATTTTGCGGTGTTTCGGCTGATAGCGGCGCACCTGGGCATGGAAGGGCATAAAAACGCGCACATCCAAACGGGCTGATTCTAGGCTGTTTAATGACTGAGGTAAGGCGCCAGCAACATCTCCCAGACCACCGACCTTGGCAAAAGGAGCTGCTTCTGCTGTAGCAAAGAGTACATTTATCCGTTTGGGCTGTTCCATTTAATTCCCTTCTACTAATTGAAAATAGTCCTCATTGATGATTTGTACGGTGTCCAATCCTAAATATTCAGCAAGATACTTGATAAGATGTGTTTTCTCATCAGCGTCATGCCGGCTCCAGGTGCGACTCTTGATTTCAACAAAACTGTCTGCAACTGGTTTAATCATTCTATCAACATTGATGAAGAATTCAACGTCCTTAAATTTGACCAGGAAGCGTCGACGATCTTTTTCGATTTCAACCGTTTTAAGTGGTTTGAAGTATTCGGAATAAAATCGCAAGCTATGCGTGGCCGGCGCAAAGTAACGACTTCGGGAGAGTAAGCCTTGCTTAATACGTTCGCCACCTTCGGGGTCACCCTCGCCAATGAGGGTCAAACGGCCACGGACGCCAAGGATTTCTCCTTTTTTACCCAAAAATTCATCCTCGCGATAACGCAGAATGCCTTGGGATGGATCTTCAAAGAAGAAGTAGCTATCGTACTGATGGTAGTGACGTGTGCGGATAATCTCGATTTCTGGTTGATCAAGTTTGGCGATAACCTCGTCCAAATCCTGAACACGAACTTTGGCTTGGACTTCAAAACTTTCTTCTTCAGATGCGCCACCAATTGCCAAGAGTTTGGAATGGACCGATTCTTCGCGGCTGGTTAGGAAAGCGTCAATTTGCTCAGCGATTGGTTTGGCTCGCTGAATGAGCTCTGCTTCATTAATGGTTAATAGCTCCTGATTGCGCATCAGCCACTTGCCTTCAACCATAACATCCGTAACATCGGTCGCCTTGCTGGCGTATACAATCTGTGCGTATATATTCTCAGGGTCCCGCTTGAAATGCGGTTGATTGTGGATGGGATTTATATCAATCAGGATAATATCCGCTCGTTTTCCTTTTTCGAGGCTACCGGTAATATCGCCCATATGTAAAGCCTCAGCCCCGATTCGGGTGACCATCTCAAGCACTTGTCTGGCGGGTAAAACGGTGGGATCACCAGCAACCGGTTTGGCAATCAGGCTCGCTAAACGCATTTCTTCAAACATGTCGAGGTCATTGTTAGAGGCGGTTCCGTCGGTACCAATACCCACCTTAAGACCCATATCCATCATCTTGGCGATAGGAGCAAAACCCGAAGCTAATTTTAAATTCGAACTTGGATTGTGCGCCACACCAGTATTGGCGCGTTGCATGGTGCGAATTTCACCGTCATCGACATGCACACAATGCGCAGCAATGAGTTTTGTATCAAGCATGCCCAGTTTTTTGATATAAGGAACTACCGGCATGCCGGTTTCCTTGCGCATATTCTCGACTTCTTCAATCGTTTCAGCAACGTGAAAGTGAACCCGGGCATTATGCTTCTTCGCGATTTTTACGACCGCCTCGAGGACTTCTGCCGGGCAGGTATATGGCGCATGAGGTGCAATCGCGGGAATAATCAGACGATGCCCATTCCATTTTTCAATCAAAGCTTCCGACAAGGCGAGCGAATCTTCATAAGAACCTGCATCAGGTGCAGGGAACTTTAGCACCGTTTGACCCAAAACAGCGCGCATGCCAATCTCAGCAGTGGCTTCGGCAACCTCATCTTCAAAATAATACATATCATTGAATGTGGTCACGCCCGAACGAATCAACTCCGCACAGCCCATTTGGGTGCCCAAACGCACAAACTCGGGAGAAACAAACTCGCGTTCAACGGGCATCATATAACCCATCAACCAGACGTCCAGGCGTAAGTCGTTGGACAATCCACGCAAAAGTGTCATAGGGATGTGGGTATGGGTGTTAATCAAACCAGGCATAAGCACCTTGCCGCCACAATCAAATTTTTCTTCGGCTTCCCATTCCGCCAAAATACTTTCTTCAGGTCCGACGGCCATTATCTCGCCGGCTTTGATCGCGATAGCTCCAGCCAAAAATTGCTGATGTGCTTCGTCCATCGTCAGGATTAAAGCGTTTTTTAGAATTAAGTCACATTGTTTCATGGCTCTCCTTTTTAGCTGCGGTCGCTTAGCTTGCGTCTTACAGTATCTAAAGCCGCGTTGAATGCCCATCGCAAACCATCTCCTGATGGACCAGCATAGATACGTTCTTCGTCCCAAAAATCTTCTCTTGAGAGTATGGCTTGATACAAATGTTGTCTGCCATTTTGTTGGCTGAGGCGGACACCCAAGACCAAATCTGCGCGTTTTACATCAGCAATTTCTGCCATAAGCGTTCTAAGCGTCTCTTCACTGATATAAGCGTCCAGATATTCGCCATAAAAGAATTCTTCTGTGGCTTCTGGTTTAAGTTTTGTGCTAATTTCACCTTTCGTGCCGCTCTCGATAATGGCCAGACGAATGTTTTTTACTTGCAATTGCTTGCCAATAGCCATCTCGAACGTGGTTTCATTCTCTCCGTAAATATAATCCCCCAGTCGACTATGAATTTCATCGACCACAGGGCGCATCATCGCATCGGCTTCTGCTTCTGAGGCGGCTTTGGCTGTAACCCGTACATCAGTCTGACCAGGATAAGCGACCAAACCAACGGTCGGGTTGCTATAAGTTTCCATTTCACCGATAATTTCATCGATAGCCGATTCGCCCTTGGAGACGGTATGTATGACCCAAGCTTTAATAATCTGCTCATGCAAACCATATCGTTCCTTGAGATAGTCCACAACGAAGGTTTCCATCAAGTGTTCCATTTCACGCGGGACACCTGGCAGGGCAATAATCGTTTTAATGCCTAGCTCAACATAGAAAGCCGGAGCAGTACCGACAGGATTGCGGATGGCAACACCATTTGCAGGTATAAAGGCTTGGCGTTTGTTGTTTTCGGTTGGAACACGATTGAAGGTTTTATATCGTTCTAAGATATCTTGCCAGAGTTCTTCATGATAAACCAATGGGACATTAAAAACATCAGCTACTGCTTTGCGTGTTGGATCATCCACCGTAGGTCCAAGCCCACCAGTACAAATAACGACATCCGAACGCATCAAAGCTGCTTGGAGGGTGTTCGTAATACGTTGAGGATTGTCACCAATTGTTGTCAAGCGATAGATATCTACACCGATATCCCTGAATTGCCGTGCAATATACTTTGAGTTTGTGTCCTGGATTTCTCCCAAAAGAAGTTCTGTTCCAATTGTTACTAATTCTGCTACTGTCATATTTTATACTCCTAATGATTCTTATAATTCTATCCTATAACCTAGCATTTTGAAAATTTTATTACTTGCTTGATATACTTGTCATATGGCGAAAACATATCGACAAAAAATCGGTCATTGGGGCGAAACGATCGCCTTGCAATGGCTGACTAACCGTGGCTACGTATGCCTTGAGCGCAACGTTTATTCCGCGCATGGTGAATTGGATCTCATCATGTTAAAAGAAGATGTTTATTACTTTATTGAAGTGAAAACCCGCCGGAATGACACCTATGGTTTGGCAGAATTCTCGATGACGCGCAAGAAAATAGCCGCCTTATTACGTGCTATCAATCAATACCTGCATGATAAAGCACTGGATGAAGTCGAATGGCAATTGGATTTGATTGTCGTTGAAAAGTTTGAAAAAGATCAAGAACCTGAGATTTTACATTTTGAAAGATTAGGCGAATATGACGACTAAACCCATCCGGCAAATACCCATTGTATATATTGTTGGCCCAACAGCCTCAGGCAAAACAGAGATTGCCATTCGTATGGCTAAGGCCCTGGGTACTGAAGTGATTTCTTCTGATTCGCGCTACTTGTTCAAAGAGCTAAGCATAGGCACAGCCAAACCCAGTCTTGAGGAGCTAAGCACGGTGCCACACCATCTCATCGATGTGACCAGCGTAAAAGAACCCTGGAGTTTGGGGGAATACTTAAAAGCAATTGAACCTATCATCGATTCGCTAAATAGCTTAGGCAAACTCCCGATTTTAGTAGGCGGTACAGGCCAGTACTACCGCGCGATTGTGCAAGGTTGGCGGGTGCCTGAATTCGCCCCAAACCCAGATTTACGCGGGCAAATTGAAGCTTGGGGCCAAGAGGTCGGCTTTGAGGTTTTACACCAAAAATTAGCCCTAATTGACCCGCTTGCTGCGTCAAACATAGACCATCGCAACACGCGCCGCACGATACGTGCCTGGGAGGTCATCCTTTCTTCAGGCAGTCTTTTCTCAGACCAACGCCGGCGAGGAGAGTCACGCTACAAAACCCTGACCATTGGTTTGGAATGGGATCGGGAAAGCCTTTACGAACGCATTGACCAGCGTATTGAATGGATGTTAAAGAATGGCCTGCTTGAAGAGGTCGAAGGCTTAATTAATCAGGGCTTGGCAGAGGAGGTTAAACGCATCGGCGTGATTGGTTATGCTGAAACAATTGCTTATCTCACAGGTGAAATTAGCCTGGAAGAGTGTGAAATGCTGATGAAACGTCACACCCGTCAATTTGTGAGACGCCAGGCGAACTGGTTCAAACCGACTGATCCAAATATACATTGGTTTAAAGCATCAGATCCAGCAAGTTTTGACAAAATGCTGGACCTGATTAATCGTTCTTTTATCTAATAGCTAATCAGTGATAATCACTGGCACGCCATAGGTTTTCTTGGTGGGTGTGGGGAAGATTTCGTCAAATTCTTCCTTGGAAATGGTCTCTTGTTCTAGCAGTCTTTCAGCGACCTCGATGAGTTTTTCTTTGTGCTCAATCAGAATGTCCTTAGCTTGTTGATAACAATCCTTAACGATTCGGGAAACTTCAGTATCAATCTTTTCAGCGACCGCTTCTGAATAGTCACGTTGTTCAGATATCTCACGTCCTAAGAAAACAAGCTCTTCTTTTTGACCATAGACCATCGGTCCCATTTCATCGCTCATACCCAAGCGGGTGACCATACTGCGTGCAAGTTTGGTGACTCTTTCCAGGTCATTGGATGCACCTGAAGTGATATCATTCGCCATCAAATCTTCTGCGGCACGTCCACCAAGCAGCCCCGTTATTTCAGCCAAAATCATCTTCTTGGAGCTGTAATTCAGGTCTTCAGGAGGAAGGGCTAAGGTAAAACCGCCCATCATGCCTCGTGAAATAATGGAGATCTTTTGGATGGGATCGCCTTCAGGTAAGGCAGCGATGACGATAGCGTGGCCGGCCTCATGATAAGCAGTCAGGCGTTTTTCGTCCTCGTTCATCAAACGGCTCTTGCGTTCTGGGCCGGCAATGACGCGTTCAATCGCTTCTTCAAATTCATCATTACCAATGATCTTTTTGTTGCGGCGAGCGGTCAATAAAGCGGCTTCGTTGACCAGGTTTTCAAGGTCAGCACCTGCAAAACCAGGTGTACTACGCGCCAAAACGCCGAGATCAACTTCCTTTGAAATGGGTTTTCCACGTGAGTGCACTTTCAAAATTGCCTCACGACCTTTCATATCGGGCTTATCCAACATTACACGGCGGTCAAAACGACCCGGACGCAATAAGGCTGGGTCTAGGATATCGGGGCGGTTTGTCGCCGCGATCACAATAACATTGGTATCCGTACCAAAACCGTCCATTTCAACCAGAAGTTGGTTGAGGGTTTGTTCGCGCTCGTCGTGGCTACCACCTAAACCGGCACCTCGCTGACGACCAACCGCATCAATTTCGTCCACGAAAACGATACAAGGAGAGCGCTTTTTCGCTTCATCAAAGAGGTCACGGACGCGGCTGGCACCAACACCAACAAACATCTCCACGAACTCTGAACCAGAGATAGAGAAGAAGGGCACACCAGCCTCACCAGAAACAGCTTTGGCCATAAGCGTTTTACCAGTCCCAGGCGCACCAATCAATAGCACACCCTTTGGAATTCTTGCACCTAAGGCCATAAACTTTTGAGGTTCTTTGAGGAATTCAACAACTTCCTGCAGTTCTTCTTTGGCTTCATCTACGCCAGCAACATCCGCAAAGGTGACGGTAGGTTGTTCACCACTAAGCATTCGGGCACGTGATTTACCAAACTGCATCGCGGCATTATTCGAGCCTTGTGCTTGACGAATAAAGACCCAGAAAAGAACACCCATCAGGATAAATGGTGCAAAGTTGAGTGCGCCAATTAAAAAGTTGTTCCAAAATCCGGGCACTTTAATGCGGACTTGCAAGTCTTTATTTTGAAACGCTTCTTCCGTTGCACCTAATTGGGATAGTTGGTCAACCAAACCCATCTTAGGGTCAAGCGTTGATTTATGGACCTGTTTAGGGTCGTCATAGGTGATATAAAGCGTGTCGCCATCGGCTTCAAGCTTTGTAATCTTTCCATCATTCAGCTCCGATGCAACGCGATTGATTGGAACAATCTCTGTACCTCTAGATTGTTCGCGAATCCCATAAAAGGTAATCATCACAATTGCCATCAGGAGCAACGCTGAGATTAAAAATGATTGTCGTCTAGGTTTCACTCGAGCCTCCAGGTTCGATTCTTTCAATATAAAGGATTATACCAACTTGGGGATAGTCCCGAAACGGATATATCAAGGCTTGCCCAATTCTTACGCTATTCTTACGGATTTCTCAACGCCAATGTGCTCAAATTTTGTGACAATAGCCACAACCAATGTTTGGATCTTTGACAATGTCCAATGTCTTGCTACAGCTGGCGGTCACTTTGATCCGTTTTTTGAACCATGATTTAGCGATGTAAGTGGTCAGAATCAAGTTTGGGCAGTTATTGTTGCGTTGGATATCAGGGACAGGGCAGTCTTTGCAATAGCTTGAAGTCCAATCAAGCTTATCTTGTGGGTTGACTAGGCCACGACATTCTTCAAAATTTCGGCCGCGATAATAATCGCCATAGAAAAAGCGACATTCGCGGCCGTATGGTGTCTTCATGTTTATGCTTTATAAATTAAACGCGGGTCACGTAATCGCCAGTGCGGGTATCAATGCGGATGGTATCGCCTTCAGCCACAAAAGCGGGAACTTGAACCTTGAGCCCAGTTTCAACTTCGACTTGTTTGGTCAAACCAGTTGCAGTGTTGCCACGCGCGGCAACTTCAGCAGTGGTCACCAGCAAATCAACACTGGTGGGGAGCTCGATATCCAGGGCTTCATCCAGATAGAATGTCAGCTTAACTTCCATGTTTTCTTTGAGGTAACCTTCGATATCTTCGACGAGGTCTTTGGGAATCGCAGGTTGCTCAAAGTTTTCCATGTCCATGAAATAGAAGAAATTATCATCCCGATAGAGATACTCAACACGGTGATAATCTAATCTTACATCCTGGATGCGATCGCCAGAGATGAAGGTCATTTCAAGGGTGGTACCTTTGCGTAGGTCACGGGCTTTAATGCGGATGGTCGCTGAGCCACGACCTGGTTTGTTATGGGAATATTCCAAAACCCGATATAAGTTACCATCCTGAATAAAGGTAACGCCTTTTCTTAAATCATTTACGTCAATCATATTGTCCTCTTTCCTTGTCAATCAAGCCTAAAGATTATATAACAACGAGGCAACATAGGCAAGTTATTCAATAACAGCCATTTTACAGAAGTCGTTTTGCTGTATTTTTGCATCCTTTAGCCAAAATCCGCGTTCATCATGTAAAGCCCCTAATTGAAAGGTATAATATTTCTATTAAATGCTCATTTGGAGAAGATTATGATTGAGATTATTCCAGTCCTCAGCAAAAAAGACAAAAAAGACTTTGTCGAATTTCAATATGAGCTTTATAAGGATGTGCCGCAGTTCGTACCGCCTTTTAAAGCTGATGTTTACATGCAACTCAACAAAGAGAAGCATCCCTGGTACGAACACTCAGAATCGGATCAATGGCTGGCAAAGCGAGATGGCAAGGTGGTTGGGCGAATTGCCGCATTGGAAAACAAACGTTACAACGATTTCCACAATGCCAAACAAGCCTCTTTTTATCTGTTTGAGAGCATCAATGACCAAGAAGTAGCCAATGCCTTGTTTGATACCGCGATGGCTTGGGCCAAAGCCCGCGGACTTGATCGCATGGTCGGACCAAAAGGCTACGGTCCATTAGATGGCTATGGCATTCAAATTGAAGGCCAGGAACACCGCCAAATGATGAACATGTTGAATTACAACTTCGCTTATTACAAAGAGCTGGTCGAAAATTATGGCTTTACCAAAGAAGTTGACTTTGTGAGCAGTTTTGTAAGGCCCCAAGAATTTGTGATGCCCGAAAAAGTCAAGAAAGCGGTTGAAATTGTTGCCAAACGTAGCAAATTGAAAGTTAAAACTTTCAAAAATAAACGCGAAATTGTGCAATGGAAAACACGCGTTAAAGAGGCCTACAATAACGCCTTTGTTTCCAATTGGGAATATTACCCCTTAACCGATAGCGAATTGGATTATGTCCTGAATAATGCGCTGATGATCGTTATCCCGACAATGGTGCAGGTCATCCTCAATGGTCAGGATGAATTGGTGGGTTTTGTTTTACCCTTCCCAGACATTTCTCGGGCTATGCAAAAGAACAAAGGCAAGCTTGGTCCGATTGAGATTTTACGTCTGTTGCGTGAGACAAAGAAAACCGACTGGGTTTGTTACAACGGTATCGCCATTTTGCCCGAATATCAGGGTATGGGTGGCAATGCTTTGCTCTTCCAAACACTTTTCGAAGCCACGCAAAGGCATCCTTATTTTGTCAATGGCGAACTTTCACAGGTGGCCGAAACGGCAGTACAAATGCGCAAGGACTTACTCAACCTCGGCGTCAAACCCTATAAGAACCACCGAGTCTACCAGATGGACATCAAGTAATCCTTCAGGCAAGAAAAACATAAAAGCTCCGATGAATTCTCAACGGAGCTTTTTTCTTAAGCGGGTGATGGGATTCGAACCCACGAATGTTAGCTTGGGAAGCTAATGCCT
>CAZAFJ010000009.1:0-74985 GCA_964484715.1 uncultured Anaerolineaceae bacterium
AATGTGTTACCTATGTCCTCAAACAGGTGTTACCTATGTCCCCGGTCTATACACCGGGACGCCAGTCCGAACGAGAGTAGTAGTCCTACTCTTTTTATTCTAAGTTCCCATTTTGATGTCATGGATGGATTGGCGGGGACGCTAGTCCGAGCGGGTTGGCGGGTTCACTCTTATCATCTAAATTCCCATTTTGATGTAGTGAATGGGTGGACTGGCGAGGAGGCCAGTCCGAACGAGAGTAGTAGTCCCACTCTTTTCATTTATATTCCCATTTTGATGTAGTGGATGGATGGACTGGCGGGGACGCCAGTCCGAACGAGAGTAGTAGTCTCACTCTTTTTATTTAAGTTCCCGTTTTGTTGTCATGGATGGATGGACTGGCGACTATTAAAAACTGGGAACATGGGTAACAGCTGTGTGAAGACATGGGTAACACCTGTTCGAGGGCATGGGCAACACCTGTTTGAAGACATGGGTAACACATTGTTTGAGGACATAGGTAACACATTGTTTGAGGACATGGGTAACACCTGTTCGAGGACATAGGTAACACATTGTTTGAGGACATGGGTAACACATTCCAACATTTAGGCCTAAAGTTGAAGGTGTTACGCCTCCGGGAAGAGCGTGGCATTTAAAGAAAAGGGAGGTGTTAAAAAAAGGCTTAGCCCTCCAAAAAAACAAAAAAGGGTTGATTTTGATTTCAACCCTCATTGCTTTAGAAAGTCTAATTAAGTAGAAAAAAATTCAGTCTACTTAGCAACGATATCCTTGATGATGTTCACAACCATCCAGACAAAAGCAGCTAATCCGACCGCGCTCATCAAAAAGACGACAATAGAGCGCTCCTTTTGTTTGATAATGGCAATCAAACCAATAATCAAAGCGGCAATAGCTGCACCAATACCCAAGAATACAATAAAGCCCAATAAGTTTTCTGCCATGGGTTTGGCTAAGCCTGAATTGATGAAGGTCAGTAACAAAACGACTAAGGTCAAAATGCCCAGTCCAAAGGCGAACTTGCCGAGTTTCGTTTGAGGAAAAAGTATTGATTCTGATTTTTCAGTTGTTTCCATGGTGTCTCCAATTATTCCATCGTAAAAGTTTTTGTCGCGCTACCAAAATGGTGGTGTGAGCTTCCATCTGGTAATGTAATTTTACTATTCTTTTGATCTCTCGTAATTTCAAGCCCCATATGACGGATGGTTACTGGCCATGGCACGGGATTTGTCCCACTGATGGTTACTTTTGTGGGGCTATAAATTTTGACCCCAAGGATATCCAAAAATAATGACAGAGGAATGAGTCCAGCAAGGTCATTGGACTTTCCACTAGCCTGTCCGATTTGGGAGGTGACCTTTTCAAACAAGGCATGTTCTCGCTTCAAGATACGGATTGCGCCATGCATCAATTGCTCAAAGCACTTAAAGGCCATCTCTTTTTCTCCCAATGTGAGCAGATGTTGGATGAACAAACCGTTCCAAGCAATGTTGGTAGGTGTGTTGGCATCCTCAGGCTTGGGCATTGGCAAATGACCTGGAAGACCGTAAGAAGCTAGCCCCGATTCATCCGGAAGCCATTGGTTCATTATTTCTTGAAGGGTCGGGATTTCTTTGTTTGGGTTCCAGGCGAGTAAATGGCTGATATCAGCCGTGTTTAAATCAGCCTGGTAAAGGGTCAACTGTGTATCAACTTTGAGATCGCCACTCAGCCCATCAAAACGGGAAAAAAGATTTTTGCTGGCATAGAGGAAATGGCCTGGTAACCAATGGATGTCTGCCGGCAAAATGTCTTCGCTGAGCGGGTTGCCGTGTTGATCCAGTCCGTGAAGTTTTAGCCCACCAGGTTTTTGGAGCTGTAAATCTGGTTTGATTTTTAGATTGAGCCGACAGGCTGCTTCAAGCGCAATGGGTGTTGAAGGTAAGTTTTGCGCCGTTCCTTCATATAAGATTTTAGCACTTTGGGTGTTGTGAGAATCGCGGTCGCGACAGATTAGGTTTGCTTCTCGCATTTCATCAAGACGAATTTCCAAACGAGCTTGTAGGGATTGAACGACCTTTTCGGTCTGAGAGTCTTCAAGCGATCGGGCAATGAATTGCAATGCCTGACACTCCTTTTGCAAAAGCGCAGCCAAGCCAACAGATTCAACATTAGAAATGGGCGTGACCAACTCTTTTGATTCCAGAATGTCAAAGACAGGGTGGTCGACAAGTTCTGTTTGATCGAATGAAAACCATTCAGGCAAACCGTCTTGGTCACGGTCATTTTGCGTCCAAAACCATGCGTAAAGTTGACTGCGCAGGGCTGGGTAGACGCGTTGAAAAAAGGCTTGATCCTGCAGATAGCTGTGTAAGGTCCAGCCAAGTTGACAAAGGATGGGGAAACTTAAGGCAACAAGCGGTGCATGGGAGATCGGTTTAGGCAGCTGCTCTATATAGGTTTCATAAAGCAAAGCGGCGTCTTCAATTCTGGCGGGCAACATCGTGTGAATGAGTTGCCACAAGCCTAAAGCACTCAAAGCTGGTGGTTTAGGTCCCATGCTGTTGGCATTGGTGCTAAGAGGCACCATTTGGGTATGGGGGTTGCGGGTTTGCCGGGCTGTGAGTCCAGGCGCTTCGCGTTCATCTCGCTCAAGCAATTGTTGGGCTTGAAGCTGTACCATGCGAAAAGCGATATCCCAATCGACATGGGGTGTAGAAATGGTCGTTTCTTGGGTTTGCTGGCTTAATTCCAAACGCGCCATTTCGGCGTCCCAGTTAACCGGAAAAATAGAAAAGATACGATCATCTTCGGGCTTACTGGTTTCAGATACCTTACACCGCCAAAAAATGCTCAGACTTTCATTTGGCTGTAAAAACTTCGTGTTTTCTAAGGCTAATTCCGGACTAATCACGGGTTTAATTTGCCCATCCATGATGAGGGAAATTTGCAAGCCTTCACTTTCCCCTTTGAGATAATTTTGGTTCTTACGTTTGGTGAGGCTCATCCCTGATTTCGGGTCAAAGGCCAACAATTGTGCGGCAACACGTGCGCCTAACTCATTGGTAGTTGAACCAATATTCTTCAAAAGGATGCGGCTTTCAAGTAAATGAGGTGCGGCAGCCCAAAGGTCATAAACGGCTAAACAATCCGGGCAAGGGTTTAGGCTGAGTTGGATGTGGTCAGCCCAGATCTTACGGATTTGGGGCGCGGCAAGGAAGCTGTCTGTTTTTCGACGACCAACCTTGTTGACCATGAAGACCGGAAATATCTTAAAACTTTGCGCTCTTAGACCAAAACTGGTTTTAAGCGTGATGAGGTCGTTAGAGGGTATTTCTAATTGCCAAACTGAATCGATCTTGCTTTTTTCGCTTTGTTTTTCGAGATTGGCAGCCAAAGTTAAGCTGATCGGATCGTGGATAAGATATGGTCCATGGCTCATGGCTTAATTGTAACCTGAAGCGAGACGACCGCGGGCTAAGTGCATTCTTTTTTAGCGTGATGGAACTATTAGGCTTAGCCATCGTTTAATATTCAATAGGGACTATGTTAAAATGAGGGTATGGGAAAGAAGGATGAAAACACTATGGATAACAATAATAGTGAAGAAAAAAATTTGAACCAAGCGGACGCTCAAGACGACAACATGGGCGTAGATGGCAAAACAGGATTTAGCGCCTTGAAACCCAGACTGGAACAAACCGAAAACCTCTTTGATGAGTTGAGTGACTTTGATTACTTTGATATTCCAGACATTAAATCTCATCTTCCTTCTGAATCAAAAAGGGCGTTTGAGGAAATCCCAACAGGGATGTTTGCGAATGAATTGACCGGGATGTTTGGCGGCATGGGTATCAATTCTGTTGAAGAGTCAGGTGAACTATCAGAAAGCCAGAAATTGGTTGAAGAAACACCTCTGGACGAAAGCCAAGCTAATATCGCTGCCAATGACATGGATGATATGCGGACGATCCCGCCTCCTAATTCCGCGACAATTCTTGAATCTCAACGCGAAGTACTCCCGCAGCAAGTGACACAATTTGACCCCTTTGCAACTCGCTTGACGCCTACGGCTTATCACACCGAGCTTCCGCAAGCGAATGCTTCAACACAACCTATCCCTGTTGTAACTCAATCACCACAGGGCGCCGGTCAACAGTCACAGCCACTGGGTGCAACGCCTCCACCTCCGCCCATAAACGGAAAGCCTCAAGCAAAGGCACCAAAAAAGCCGAAGAAAAAGGGGCGCGCCGGAAGAGTTATCCTTATTCTAGTTATCCTGTTTTTACTGGCGATGATTGCTGTGGCAAGTTTTGCGTTTTATAAATACAGTCAAATTGCCAAGACCCTCCCTGATGTCAACGACTTGCAATATCGTGCTTCACAATTTGAAACCACACGCATCCTGGACAGAAAAGGTAATGTGCTTTATGAAATCATTGATCCTAGCGCCGGCAAACGGACTTGGGTACCCTTGGATCGTATCTCGCCAAATCTGATTGCCGCGACCATTGCAACCGAGGACAAAGAGTTTTACAACCATCCCGGGTTTGACTTGGTTGCGTTGGCACGGGCTTTGTGGACCAACTATCGCTCGAAGGAAATCGTTTCTGGCGCGTCGACCATCACCCAACAACTCGCGCGGCTTCTTCTACTGACGGACGAGCGTTATGAGCAATCTTATGAACGTAAAGCAAGGGAAATCATCCTTGCCGCAGAAATTACCCGTCGGTATAGCAAGGAGCAGGTTCTCGAGCTTTACTTGAACGAGATTTATTATGGCAATATGTCTTACGGTGTACAGGCTGCTGCGGAGACTTATTTCAAAACAAACGCTTCTGACCTGACGCTATGGCAAGCCGCTTTTCTGGCGGGTTTGCCACAAAGTCCCGCCGTTTATGATGTCTATAACAATCGGGATGTCACAATAGGACGAAGTGATTCCGTCTTCCGTTTAATGTTTGAAATGAGCACTGAAAAAGGGTGTATCAAGGTTGATGAAACACGCGAAAAAGTCTGCGTTGACCCTTTGAAGGTTCTGACTGAATCTGAAATTTTGAAGGCATATGAATTCAAACAAGACTTATTAACCATGCAATTTCCGCATTGGGTGGTCTTTATTCAAAGTCTGTTGGAAGCGCAGTTTGACGCGCAAATGATTTATCGCTCCGGGTTCACCATTCACACAAGCCTTGACCCTGACTTTCAGCGTGAAGCAGAGGCTGCAGTAAGAGACCAATTAGCCCAGATGGTGGACAAGAACGCGACCAATGGTGCTGTGATTGCGATGAACCCCAAGACTGGCGAAATTCTCTCTATGGTTGGTTCAGCCGATTTTCACAACGCCTCTATTAGTGGGCAAGTCAACATGGCGCTTACCGAAAGCCGTCAACCTGGTTCAGCGATTAAACCGTTTACCTACCTGGCAGCTTTTGAAAAGGATTGGACACCCGCGACTTTGGTTTGGGATGTGCCTACAAAGTTCAGACCCTCAACCGACCCGCATGACACCAGCCCAGACTATGAACCCCGCAACTACGACAATCGCTTTAGAGGTCCAGTCACCGTGCGGGATTCTTTGGCGAATTCTTACAACATTCCGGTTGTCAAGGCATTGGAATATGTGCATATTTATGACAATCCGGAAACGCCGCAAACAGATGGTTTCATCAATCTCGCCAAACGTTTGGGTATCAACAGCCTTACGCGCCCTGATTATGGTCTTTCGCTTACTTTGGGTGGTGGTGAAGTGAGCCTGTTGGAACTGACTGGAGCCTATCAGGTTTTGGCGAACGAAGGACGTAAAGTTGAGCCTGTAGCCATTACCAAGGTGGTCAATCATACCGGTGAAGTGGTTTATGAGTATCAACCAACGCATGGCGCACAAATTGTGCGTGCCGCTCATGCCTATTTACTTTCTTCGATTATGTCTGACAACATTGCCCGCGCGCCAATGTTTGGCACCAATTCGCCCTTGAACCTGCCGTTTAGCGCCGCAGTCAAGACCGGAACGACCAACGATTTTAGGGACAACTGGACCATGGGCTACACACCTGACCTGGTCATTGGCGTTTGGGTGGGCAATGCGGACTATACCCCGATGGTCAACACTTCAGGTGTGGATGGTGCCGCGCCGATTTGGAACCGTTTGATGCAGGCTGGTATCAACCACTTTAATGGCGGTATTGCCAGCAGTTTCGCGCGACCCAATGATGTTGTTGACCGCGTGGTTTGCGCTGTTTCTGGGGCAGAACCCAGTGAATATTGCCCAAACCACAAGACAGAAATTTTTGCTTCAGACCAATTGCCCCTGCCTAAAGATCAAGATCTTTGGGTGAAGACACAAATAGACTCATGGACAAAGTTACGTTCGTCTCCATCGTGTTCAGAGTTTAACAATGAAGCTTTAGCGGTGAACGTGACCGACAAGTTCGCCATTGAGTGGCTAGAAAGTGATCATGGGCGTGACTGGGCCGAAAGGCATGGTTTCCCAAGCCCGTTGGTGGTTTTGCCCGATCGCGAATGTCGCGCAGATGACCCACGTCCGATTATTAACTTGGTTGGAATTCATGATGGCGGAACTGTGACGGAAAACCCCCTCAATATTGTTGGTGTGATTGACGCGACCGCGAACTTTAAACAATTCATCATCCATTGGGGTGCGGGAGAAAACCCGAATCAATGGCATCGCTTGACGGACGATTGGTCTCAGGTACCAGTGCGGTCTGAAAGTTTGATTAAGGAATGGGATTTGACCGATATCGATGAGACGGTCATTACCATCCGCATCACCATGCATAGCACGATTAATACCGAGGTGCAAAAGTTCTACCGGGTGCGACTGCAGATTCCAACGCCCACACCCACACCAACAGCCACGCCGACAGAGACGCCAATGCCTACGGAAACACCAGTGCCAACTGAACCGCCAGAGCCCACGCCAACGCCTCAAGAGCCGACCATCGTCTCACCATAGACGGTTGATTAGGGGCAGGCTAAGTTTGTAAGTCTGGGTGGTTTAGAACAAGGCTAATTGAGAGGATTGGTATTCAGGCGGATCGCCAAAGATTTGTGACGCAAAAAGGTCTCGCGTGAGCAAGGGATTGTCGTTCAGGTTGCGGATTAGACGGAACTTGACAAAGTGCCAATCGTCTCCCAAAAGGGCTTGTAAACTAGGGTCACGTCGTAATTTATAAGAGATCAGGTTGGCGCGGCTACCTGGCAAGACAATCAGCTTTTTGCCGCTCAAGCCCTTGTTTCGCTGAATGGTTTCCGAGATAATCGCGCTTCCGCTTACAAAAAAGGTAAATAGCTCTTCGTCGTGGTCATCAAGATAGTAAATGACATCTGTGCCTAACTGCCTTTTTAGGTCTAGCCGGCGTGCCATCTTTTCGATGATATCGCGCAGCGTTTTGATGTCTTCATTGCGCGTAGCAAAGTTTTCATGATCGTTCAAAGTCCAAACCGAACCTGATTCGCTCTCTTTTTCCGTAGCGTAAGATTTGAGGATGTTTTGGATGAGTTCTGGTTCGGGGGTCATCAATCCGGGATGCCCATTGTTGATCGCGGTTGCAAGGTCAAGCGCTTTGATGCTCTCGCTGTATAAAAACTCATGCCGAACCAAGCTTTCCACACTGTCGGCTAAAGCGGTATAGCTTTCTGGAGGGCGGGTGAGCCAATAGCCACCAATTTCAGTTGTTGCGCCAGGATTGTAGCGGTGGAGTAAGCCAGTGTCTGTAAAAACGGGGTCAAGATCTTCCTGTACCTTGTTGATGGGAAGCGTGGCTTGTTCTTCCCGATTTTGGAAAAGCAGGTTCTGGGTTTGAAGACCGAGCACTATTTGGGTGAACAGTCGGGGGTAGCCGGCTGGCTCGCCCCGCAAGCCCAGAAAGCTTTTGGCAATGTCTTTAGCCCGGTTTCTGAGATCTGAAGCGCTGGTCTGGGTCGCAAGATCTTGGCTTGGTTGGGATATTTTCCAAACCGATTGAAGAACGCTGAGGTTACCCGAGCCAGCGGCTGAGCGCAAGGTAAAGCCGGCATATTGTGCTGCCTTGACCGACGCCAACAAGAAAAGGGGATCCCATTCAGAAACTTGGAGCAGGATGGGTGTCGCCGGCTGAACCATGTCGTTAAGGCGTAGGAGCACTTTTTCGAGCGCGGTGGCATGCCAGGTCCAGTCATAGCGCTGTTTGAGCAGGCTGTTGCGCACCGTTTTTATACCGATTCTTCCCCAAAGCCAGCCACTCCATAAGCCTGAAAGGTTCCACCAGGCATGATTTCGGCGGGGCAAATTGGCATAGACGACATCCATTTGGGTTTTATCCAAGGCGGGCGTAAGCTCACGCAAGCGTCCTTTAAAGAGGCTAATGCCACCTGATTGGGGTAATTTTTCTGGCCAATAGCGCAAGGTGATCGCTTTTTCGGTACTCGCCCATTGATGGCAAGCAGCCTCCAAAGCCATCCATATGTTGAATTCCTGAAAGACTGGTGGGCGGGTGAGTTGTTTTGGGCGACTACGACCGTGCGGATGGGTCCACAATTGGTTGCTTCTGTCTGCCGCGCTCAAAAATAAGGCTTGGATGAGTGATTTTTGGCGTGGATTGAATTCCTGACTCTCGATGCGCGCCAAGATCGATTGGAGCAGATACAGTGCGCGGGCGGTGTAAAAATCAACCACATCCTCCATGACAGCACGCAAAGGGTCGTCTGGACGGGCGATTTTCTCCAGAATTCGAGCCCGGCTCATCGCGGCTGGTGGCAAGGCGGGCAAGGTTTGGTAAACATCTGGCGTTAAGGCATACTCACCTTGCATGTCGCAAAGCTGGCATTGTCCAATGGCTAAATGTGGAAGCTCTTGGTCTTCGTTCCAGATGTAGCGTTCAACTTCAAAGCTCGGGAACGTTTGAGAGTCTTGAAGGCTGGGGCAATTTGAGTTTGGGCAAGGGAGTAAATATTGACTCTTTATTTGGTCTTCTAAACTCTGTCCACGGTTTGATTTACTTTCAGCCAAAGCTTTTAGCGCGCTTTGCATGTCATCAAGCCTTGGTGCGGAAGCGAGGACTTCAATAATGAAAGCAGCGATAGGGTTATTCGCGGTGACTAAAACCCGATAGCCTGCACGGGCCAACTCCAATACGGAAAAAGGGGATTGACCAAAGGGGTCCAGAACCCAGGAACCGGGGCTAGCATAATGATTCATCCAACGACTGGCCATGCCTTCATGCCAGGGCGGCAAAAACCGATCCAAGGGTAACCCGCTGGTGGGGGTATCCGGCTGCACAAGACCCGCCACGAAGGGCGTTTCAAAGGCTCTCCAGGCGGGTCGTGTGTTGATCATAGATTTGTCTCAGTAATTTCTAATAGCTCTTTACGAAAGACGCGAAACCAAAATCGCCATGCCATAACCCGGCAAACTAACCGCATTGGCACTCATATGGCTGGTAATCGCGTCATTCCCTTTGAAAATGAGATCCCATTCGTTCATTTCTTCTTCAGAGAGTTCAAAACGTTGAATGTCTGCCGAAAAATTGAGAATAACCAATGAGGTTTCTTCAGCAACATGACGAAGATAAACCAACAAGTGTTTATTTCCAGACTCCAACAATCTGATTTCACCATTGTTCAAACTAGGGTGCTTGCGCCGAACTTGAATGAGCTCTTTGTAGAAATTCAAGAGCGAGGCGGCGCTGGATTGTTGATTGGCAACATTGCGCACGCTGTAGTTTGGGTGGACAGGTAGCCAAGGCTCGCCATTACTAAAGCCGGCGTTCTGGTTTGCGTTCCATTGCATGGGCGACCGGCAACCATCTCTTCCTTTATAGAAAGGCCAATAACGCTTTCCAACCGGGTCTTGGATGTCTTTTCGTGCGACCTTGATATCGCGCATGCCAATTTCTTCACCATAATAGATGAAAGGCGTACCACGAAGCGTAAGCAGTAAAGAGGCCAATAATTTCAGGCGGCTGTCGTCTTCGGAGTGGGTGTAGCGTGTGGCCGAACGAGGCACGTCATGATTGTTGAAAAAGTAATTTGGCCAGGCTTCATCGCCGTGCAAGGCATCCCAATATTGAATGGCATTGCCAAAGGCTTTGGCATTCCAGGGGCTGGCGGCAAAGTTGAAGTCAAAGGCGGCGTGAAAACGGTCTGGCCCCACAAAAGTGCGCGCATAAGTAGAATCTTCGAGGAAAGTTTCGCCAACCACATATCGCTCAGGATATTCATCGAGAATGGCGCGGATTTCTTTGACAACGCTCATCATTTCGGGTTGCGAGGTGTCATAGATATGCTCATAGGCTTCAAATGGGCGGCGCGCGAGTCCTTTTTTGCGGGGGTTATCGCGCAGTTCAGCGTCTTTGTAGTAAGCATTAAAAACATCCAGACGGAAGCCGTCCACACCCTTATCGAGCCAATACCTGAAGATTTTCATCACCATGGCGCGGACTTCTGGATTGCGCCAGTTGAGGTCAGGTTGGTGTTTTTCGAACATGTGGAAGTAATACTTGTTTAAATAACGATCATACTCCCATCCGGGACCGCCAAAATGGGAGAGCCAATTGTTGGGCGGGCCGCCATTGGGGGCGGGATCTTCCCACATATACCAATCGTGGTAGGGATTGTCGGGTGATTTTCGGGACTCGATGAACCAGCGGTGCTGATCGGAAGTGTGATTGAGCACCAGGTCCATGATGATATGCAGGTCTCGCTTGTGGGCTTCTTCGATCAAGCGGTCAAAGTCTTGCAAATTGCCGTATTTGGGGTCAATGGTGAGGTAGTCGGCAACATCATAACCAAAATCTTTATCAGGGGAAGGGTAAATGGGTGAGAGCCAAATGGCGTCCACACCTAAATCACGGATATAGTCCAGTTGGTCGATGATACCGGTCAGGTCACCAATCCCATCAGCATTGCTATCTTTGAATGAGCGTGGATAGATCTGATAAATAATGCCGTTTTTCCACCAGCTTTTGATATTTTTCATGGGACATCACCTCCTGAGTGGTCACAATTAATTATACGAAGAAGCTGCAAAATTTTCAATCTGGCACATTGCTTGCATGATTAATGGAACAGATTATGCGATCTTTCGCGTTCCATGATAAGCCTTGAAAGGAGGTGAATTATAGGAGTTAAATCTGATTAGAGATATTGTGTTTTACGGCGTTGTAAGTTATGATTAGTATCTAATGGAATTAAAGTTCCTTGGTTTGACGCGAATAAGACTGTCTTTAGGGGTTGATAAATTAGATACTAATGTTTAAGGGTATCATTGATACTGTATGTCCGATATTTTAAAAGGAGAAACAAGAATGCAAAAAGTTGTTACCAAAATCGTAAGTTTTCTTTTGCTCGCCGCTTTGTTGGTGAGCCCAGTGGCTGCAGCCGCTCCCGAGCGCGTGTATCCACCTACTGACGAGGTCGGCATTAGTGCCGATGAAGCATTGTGGCTTGAACATGCCCGTGCTGCCGACAGTTTCACTGTTCAATTAGCTGAGCCATCACTGGCAACCTATGAGGGCAGCAATGCGCTCTTCGCCATGCCTGCTCGCACTGAGGCTGGCAAGCTGAACTTTGAAGCTCCTGAAACTGTTGCTTACCTTGACTACATCAACAGTAAGTTAGACGCTTTTATCGCTGAAGCTGGCGCACTTTTGGGACGTGAACTCGAAGTGCTTCACCGCTACGATGTTGTGCTCAATGGTTTTTCTGCCAAGATGAGCGTTGAAGAAGCTGCACAGCTTCGCCAACACCCCGATGTTAAAGAAGTTTTCGTTGACGAAATCTATCAAATCGACACGGATGTTAGCCCAGAATACATTGGCGCGAATACGATTTGGGACGGATCGACTGTCCCCAGCGCTGAAGGTATGCGTGGTGAAGGTACCATCGTCGGTATCATCGACACCGGTATCAACATGACCCACCCCAGCTTCCTTGATACCACACCTTTGGATCCCTATGTCTATCCTGTAACTGCCCCCAAGGGACTTTGTGTTACCCATCCCGACACCCATCCTTGTAACAACAAGTTGATTGGTGCTTATGACATGCTTGGCGACAACAATGGCAATGATACTTTGGACCATGGTTCCCACACAGCTGGTACCACCGCTGGCAACCTAATTGAAGTTAATTACGAGGGCGCTGTGGTTACCATCTCTGGTATGGCACCCCGCGCTCAGGTCCTTTCTTACAAGGTTTGTGACGCAACAGGTTGTGCCACTTCTGCCTCTACAGCAGCCGTTAACCAAGCTGTTAAGGATGGCGCGGATTCTTTGAACTTCTCCATTGGTCCTCGCAATGGCCCCACCCGCAGTCCATGGATGGATTCCACCGAAGTTGCCTTCCTCGAAGCTTTCAAAGTTGGCGTTTCAACCGCTACCTCTTCAGGTAACTCTGGCCCTGGTGAATCAACTGTTTTCAAGACCCCACCATGGGCCATTGTGACTGGTAACATGAACCACGGCCGTATTTTCGGTTATCCTGTCACCGTTAATCCTGGCGCAGGTGAACTTAAATCCCTGGCATTGCCTGCTGGTGATGGTTGGACCGTTCCCTTAACTGCTGACTTAAATGGCAAAACCCTCGTATGGGGTGGCCCTGATAACAAAGATGGTTGTGCACCATGGGCTGCTGGCTCCTTGACAGGCAAGATTGGCTTTGTGCAACGGGGAACTTGTTCATTCAAGGACAAAGCTGAGAACATTCAAAATGCTGGTGGTATCTTTGCATTAGTTTACAACAATGCTCCTGGTGCCCCTATTGTCATGGGTTCTGAAACTGGTAACGTTACCATTGAAGCTGCGATGATTTCACTCGAAGATGGTCTGGCTATTGAAGCAGTTGCTGGTTCACCAATGACTGTCAATATCAGCAAAACTTTAGGCTCAGCCACTAAACCCTCATGGGGCGAGAAAATGGCTGATTCAAGCTCACGCGGTCCTATTGACAACATGGACATCCTTCAACCTGACTTGGTTGCTCCTGGCACCAACGTTTTGGCTGCATACGCTGATCCCGGCAAAGTTGACCTGATGTCCGGTACTTCAATGGCTGGTCCCCACAGCGCAGGTGCTACGGCTTTGATGCGCTCCCTCTATCCTGACTGGAGTCCAGCTGCTATTCGTTCCGCTATCATCATGACTTCCTATCCTGATGACATGAAGAACCACGATGATGGTGCTGTTACCCCATTCGATATTGGTAATGGTCGTATCGACTTGACCAAAGCTGCCTTGGCAGGTTTAGTCATGGAAGAAACCCATGCGAATTATGTCGCCGCTAACCCTGCGATAAATGGTGATCCTCGCGCCCTGAACATCCCCTCCTACCAGAATAGCAAATGTCTGAATGGTTGTAGCTTTACCCGAACTGTTAAAAATATCACCAATGTTGAAGCCGATTATGCGATTAATATCGAAAAAGACGGCGAATTCTTGGAGATTACATCCGATCCTGAAAACGGCTTTACGATTGCTCCTGGTGCCACACAGGAAATTAAGTTTACTGTGAATGTACCCTTTGAAGCACTTGGCGCATGGCAATTCGCCCGTGTCAAATTCGAAACAGACGCAGAATTTGCTAACGGCAAAAAAGTCAGTGATACTGCTTTTACCGTGGCAGCTCAAGCCAAAGTTGTCGGCTCCACCATGCCTGATCATCTGAACCGTACCATCGATAAAGCTGATGGGGAATATACCTTCGAAGATGTTTACAACACCACTAAGGTCGAAGCATTCTCTAATGCACGCTACGGTTTGACCGCGGGTACCATAGAAGAATTTGAAGTTACAGAAGATCCTACTAATGATAATCCTTACGATGATGTGACCCAAAACCATGTTATTATGACAAGCTGTCCATCAAACAGCCAACGAATGGTTGTTCAGGTGCTTGAAACGACATCTAAGGACCTTGATGTCTATGTTGGTACTGGCAGTACTCCTCACAAAGCGCTTGAAAAGGCTGTTTCAGGCGAATATGGCCCATACGAATACATGAACCTCATTGAGCCTTCATTCAGCGGTACATGCTGGATTATGGTTCAGAACTGGGAAGCTTCTGATGCTGGTCAAGACGAAGTTAAGCTAGCCTACGGCTTTGTTCCAAAGTCTGGCGGTCAAAACTATAGTGTGACCGCTCCTGCTACTGTTGAACCTTTGACCGCATTCGATGTGAATGTTGAATGGGACCTCGGTGCTTCATACGAAGAGGCTGAGGTTTGGTTTGGATGGTTCAGCATTGGCACTAAAGCCACTGTCAAGGATGACATTGGAAAAGTCAGTGTTAACCTCTACAAGGGAACAACTGATCCAGATCCAGAATTAGATCAGTTCATCTACTTCCCTGTGATCTTCATTGAAAAGTAAGAACAACCACAGAGCAAGTACTAAGTAACAAAAAACAGAGAGCTTTCGCTCTCTGTTTTCTTTTGGTACTGTTTTTTATCGGTTTGGAATAGCATGTTTTCTTTATTGCTTGCTATCAAGCGCCAAAAAAACTTGCATTTCAGCCTACACTCTGGTATTATTTTGCACAGTAAGGTTCATACTTTTCATTGCGAGAAGTGGGCGGTTGTCCACTTTTTTGTTAATGTGAAGTCGTACAGAATTATTGGAGAATTAAGCATGAAAAGCGAATTTGCTTTAGCCTTCAACGAGATACTTGAAGACAAAGGACTACCTAAAGAGGTCATCATCGAAGCCATCAAAGCTGCGATGGTTTCCGCATACCGAAAATCAGTGGGGGCTTCGGCCGCGCAAGACGTAGAGGTGGAGATCGATTTCGATAAAGGCACCATCGCAGTCTTTGCCCAAAAGGAAGTTACCGACAGCATCTTTGATGATCGTACTGAAGTGCTTTTGGAAGAAGCCCGCAAGGTTGACCCCAATTGCGAGTTGGGCGATTTGGTGATGGTTGAAAGTACACCAGAAAACTTTGGTCGCATTGCCGCACAAACCGCGCGTCAGGGCATCCAGCAAAAAATTCGCGATGCCGAACGAGCCGCTCAATTTGAGTTCTTTAGTCGCCAGGTTGGTGAAGTAACCAACGGTGTTGTCCAGGCCGTTAACCCACGCCAGGCAACCATCGGCTTGGATCTCAAAGCTGAAGGCATTATGCTGCGAAAAGATATGATCCCTCAGGAACGTTTTAGAATCCATGATCGTATCCGCGCTTATGTTTATGAAGTTAAGGATTCTCCTAAGGGTCTAGAAATTTTACTCTCTCGTGCGCATCGCAACTTCTTGCGCCGCTTGCTCGAGACTGAAGTGCCTGAAATCTTCCACGGTATCGTTGAAATTCGCTCCATTGCCCGCGAACCTGGTCAGCGTGCCAAGGTCGCCGTCTCGGCTACCCAAATGGGTATCGATCCCGTGGGCGCCTGCGTTGGGCAACGCGGTGTGCGTATTCAAGCCATTGTGCGTGAACTGCACAACGAAAAAATTGACGTTATCGAATGGAGCCCGGATACTGCCGTTTACATCAGCAAGGCGATTAGCCCCGCGCGTGTTGCCGGCGTGTACCTCAACTATGGCACTGGTGAAAACAAAACCGCAACGGTTGTTGTGGCAGAAGACCAGCTTAGCTTGGCTATTGGTCGCGAAGGTCAGAATGCACGTTTAGCAGCTAAACTGACCGGCTGGCGCATTGATATCATGAGCATCCCCGAAGCTGCGCATCGTGCTTTGTTGCAATTGCGTGAAAATGAAGAATTGGCGGAGTATGCCCAAGCCGAAGCCGAAACGATGGCTAAGGTTGATGAACTGCTTCAGAAGAAGGAAGAGGGTCGTCCGCTGAGTTTGGATGACAACACGCTTATTGCGCGATTTGTGGATCGCTTTGAACGCCGTGGTGAAGAAAAACGTAAACAAATTGAAGATGAGCGCGCTCAGGAAATCAAACGCATCCGCGATGAAATTGACCCACGCGCTTTTGAACTCAATCTTTTGGATGTGCCCGAAATCAAGGAACACATCGCGATTCTCTTGCAATCCGCTGGGCTTGAAACTTTTGGTGACCTTGTTTTGCAAACCGTGCTTGACCCGGATGCGATTTTGGCATACGAAGGCGTTGGTCCCAAGTCCTTTGAGAGCATCATGGAAGCCATCCCATTAGTGACCTTCCCTGAACTGCCCGTTGAAGAAGCAGTTGCTGAAGAGCCAGAACAAGAGCCTGAGCTCGAACCAGAACCCGAAGCTGAGCCTGAAGTTGAACTTCCCGCTGAAATCGAAGAAGAGGAAGAGGAAGAAGTTCCGGCACCAGTCGAAGAAACCGTCACCGAACCTGAGCCTGCTGAAGAGGAAGAAGACGAAGAAGAAAAGACCTTCGCCGAACTCTTTAGCCTTGAATCGAGCAAGATTAAACCTGTCCGTGAGGATGATGAAGAACACTTGCTGATGACCGGTGGACGTAAGAAGAAAGCAAAGAAGAAGAAGGGTTATACTGTCGAGTATGATCCTGATGAAGACCACACCTTCAAGCAGTTTAAATACCGCGACGAAGATGATTGGGATAATTGGTAAAACAACCTTTTAAAGTGTAAAGGTGGCAACGAAACAGACTAAAAAGCCTAAGCACATTCCCCAACGCACTTGCGTGGGGTGTCGCCAAGTACTCGCTAAAAGGACATTAATCCGACTAGTGAGGACTGGCGGCGAGGTGCTCATTGACCCTAGCGGCAAGTTGCCCGGTCGTGGTGCATATTTGCATGACCGAAAAAGCTGCTGGTCACTTGGGCTTAAAGGACGATTAGAAAAAGCATTACGGACCACCATCCAAGAGCAAAACAAAGCTGTTTTGCAAAGCTTTATGGAAACCTTGGAAGATGATGACACCAGCCAAGAACTGGAACAAGCGTCAGATTTCGAACAAAGCGCATGAGTAAAACAGCTTAATTCACTTCTTTTGCTCATGGGCGCAATCCATTGGATGGGATGGAGAATCGGAGGTAGGACATGAGCAAAGAAGAAAAAACAATTCAACTCCCTTATAGTATGACAGTGCGTGAACTGTCCACAATGTTGGACACGAGCGCTGTGCAAGTCATTAAAATATTGATGTCAAACGGCGTCATTGCCAGTATCAATCAACAAATTGACTTTGATACCGCAGCCGTTGTGGCAACCGAACTGGGTTTTGAGCCACAAATGGAGCAGGACGAAGAAGTCGTTGAGGAACTTGGCGAAGTGCCCTTGTGGCGTCGTTTGATTATGGATGAGGATCCAAAAGACCTGGTTGCTCGCCCGCCTGTGATTACAATCCTGGGTCATGTTGACCATGGCAAGACCTCATTGCTTGACGCTATCCGCGATACAGATGTTGCCGGTGGCGAAGCAGGTGGCATTACCCAACACATTGGTGCTTATCAAATCAAACACGATAACCGAATTATCACTTTCTTGGACACCCCGGGTCACGCCGCATTTTCATCGATGCGCGCGCGTGGCGCTCAGGGTGCTGACATTGTGGTTTTGGTGGTTGCCGCGGATGATGGTGTGCAACCCCAAACACGCGAAGCTGCTAACCATGCCAAGGCCGCACAGGTGCCGATTATTGTGGCGCTGAACAAAATTGACCGCCCGGATGCCAATCTGGATCGTGTCAAAACCCAATTAGCAGATATCGGCTTGCAACCCGATGAGTGGGAAGGTGACACATTTGTGATGCCTGTTTCCGCGCGCACCCGCGAAGGTATTGAAGATTTGCTTCAAACCGTGTTGCTGGTTGCTGATAATATCTCCATCAAAGCCAATCCCAAGGGCAAGACTTTGGGAACAGTGGTTGAAGCCCGACTTGACCGCGCTACGGGTCAAATGGCAACCTTGTTGGTGCAAAATGGTACGCTCAAAATCGGTGATGTTATCGTTGCTGGCGAGGGCACGGGCCGCGTTAAAGCTATGTTTGATCAGAGACGCAATCGTGTTTATAAAGCTGGACCATCAACACCTGTCGTGGTGATGGGTCTAAACGCTTTGCCCAGCGCGGGTGATCTCTTTGAAGTGGTAGCCAATGACAAGGAAGGCCGCAATATCGTTGCCCAACGCAAGGCTGAACGAGAAGCCAAACGCAGCGTGAAACGCGTCACCCTTGAAGAACTGTTTAAGAAATTCAAGTCTGGTGAAGCCAAAGAATTGCGCCTTATTTTGAAGGCTGATGTCCAGGGTTCGCTTGAGCCAATTATCAATGAACTCGATAAGATCAGTGGACAAGAAAAGGATCTCATTGTCAAGGTTTTACATGCTGAGGCTGGGAACATTACCGAAAGTGATGTGATGTTGGCTGCCGCCTCTGACGCGGTGGTGATGGGTTTCGCCGTTGGTACTGACCAAGGCGCGGAACGTTTGGCTGAGACCGAAGGTGTCTCCATCCGTTTGTATAACATCATCTATCGTCTTACCGAAGATGTCGAAAAAGCCCTCCAGGGTTTGTTGGAACCCGAAATGGTCGAAAAAGTGATTGGCCGTGCCAATGTTTTAGCCCTTTTCAAAGTATCCAAGGGTGGCACCGCGGCGGGTTGTCGGGTGAGTTCGGGTCATATCTTGCGCAATGCCAAAGTGCGCGTTATGCGTAATGGCGTTGAAATCGCGAAATCTGATATCCTATCAATTAAGCGTGAGAAAGAAGATGTCCGCGAGGTCCGTGAAAATATGGAATGTGGCATCACGCTTAGAGATTACACGGAATTTGCCGTTGGTGATGTGCTCGAAGCCTATGTTTTGGAAAAGTTCGGCGGATAGTTTAGTTAGGAAGGAGTATTAACATGCCCCCACCACTGAGAATGAAAAGAATTAACGACCGGATGAAGGAAGTGCTTTCCATTGTCCTGTTGACTAAAATTGAAGACCCTCGCTTGATGAACGTCTCCGTGACGGAAGTGCGCGTTGACCGCGAGTTGGATTACGCAAATATTTATGTTTCATCCTTGGATAATGACTATTCATCCGAGGAAATCATCGAAGCCCTTAACCGCGCGTCGGGTTATCTGAAGTATGAAATTTCTGAAGAAATCGATTTGCGCATTATGCCAAAATTACGTTTCTTTTGGGATCCTACACCTCAAAAAGCAGACCGGATTGATGCTCTCTTGGCTCAAATTCGGGCTGAAAATGAATCGCGCGAAGCACAAGATGACCTGAGTGATGAAGATCAGGAAGAAGGGGCTGTCGGAGAATAATCATTGACACAAGATAGTTTACATAATCGAATAAAAACTGAATTAGCTCAGGCCCAAAACATTGCCATTGCCGCGCATATCCGCCCGGATGGTGATGCGGTTGGGTCGATGTTAGGTTTGGCGCAAGGCTTACGTGAACAAGGCAAAAACGTGCAAACTGTTTTGCGAGATTTCGCGGATGAAAAATTCCTCGGCTTAGCTGGCGCTACCGAAATTCAAACCTGCATTACAAAACCCTATGACTACCTGATCGTTGTGGATTGTGCGGATCGGGAAAGGGTTGGGAATGTATTGGATGGCATTGAGAAGGTCGACCTGGTTGTTGACCACCATTTCAGCCACATCAATTTTGGTGTGATTGACGTGGTTGAGAGCGACTACGAAGCCACCGCCCTGATGCTTTACGACTTTATGCCTAAGTGGGGCTTGCCTTTGAGCAAGGCAAGTGCCGAATGCCTGATGGCTGGGATCTTGACCGATACCATCGGGTTTCGGACTTCGAACACAAGCACAAAATCCCTTCACGCCGTCGCAGAGATGATGGACATGGGAATCAATCTACCAGAAACCTATTTTAAGGTGCTCTCCAGTCGAACCTATCCTGAGTTACGTTATTGGGCGCAAGGTTTAGGCAAACTTGTCTTTGAAGATGGCTTGGTTTGGACCGCGCTTACGCTTGAAGACCGCGAAAAAAGTGGCTATCAAAGTGATGACGATGCTGATTTGATTAACCATCTTTCAAGTATGCAAGGCGCGAAAATGGCCATAATTTTCGTTGAGCAAAAAGGTGGTACAGTTAAGGTCAGTTGGCGCTCGGTGCCTGGAGTCAATGTTTCTGTTTTGGCAGAGTCTTTTGGAGGGGGAGGCCATGCGGCTGCAGCTGGAGCAGATATATCTGGAAGCCTGGAAGAGACAATAAACCGAGTTCTGGTACAAAGTAAAGCATATCTTAATAAATAAAGATATAATCAGTATATACAAAAGTACATACTAGCTAGAGTGAAAGTGAAAAAAGGTATGAACTATCAAGAAAATTTTCAAGAAAACAATCCAATCCGTAGTAACACCTCTGGCGTTCTTGTGATTGATAAGCCAGTAGGTATGACTTCTCATGATGTTGTGCAAGTTGTCCGTCGCGGCACAGGCATTCGCCGCGCTGGTCACACCGGCACGCTGGACCCACGGGCTTCCGGTGTTTTAGTGGTGCTCATTGGTCCTGCTGTGCGACTTTCTGAATTCCTCTCCACCTCTGAAAAACGCTATCAGGCAGTGATGAAATTTGGTGTCACAACGAGCACTTATGATTCAGAAGGTGTCATAACCAGTGAGAATGCGAATTTTGACTTTGAGTTTGAAGATCTGGAAGAAGCTTTAACCAAATTTGTGGGTGAAGTTGAACAAATTCCCCCCGCCTATTCTGCGCTAAAAATCAATGGCCGACGCGCTTATGAAATAGCGCGCGCGGGTGAGGAACCTGAAATGGAACCCCGTATGATTACCGTCCATTCTTTGGAATTACTCGAATGGGAACCGCCTGAAGCGGTCATTGATGTGCATTGCTCTTCTGGAACCTATATCCGATCCCTGGCGCATGACCTGGGTGAAGAAATGGGCTGTGGCGCAACCTTAATAAACTTGCGTCGGACCAAAAATGGTCGGTTTACCTTGCGTGATTCGGTGAGCCTGCGCAAACTCGAAGAAGCCTTTGCCAATGGAGATTGGTATCGTTATCTAATTCCGGCTGCTGAAGCATTGGGTGATTGGTATACCGTCGAACTTGCTCATGAACAAATCGATGAGGTGCGTCACGGCCATCGTGTCGCCGCCATTGAGCCGGTTGAAGAAGGTACCTGGGCAAGAGCTATCAGCCAAGAAGGTGAATTGGTTGCATTGGTCGAATATATCCCAGAAGACCAGGAATGGCAGCCGCGCAAAGTCTTTATGATGTAAAAGACACTGTGCAATCAGACCGAATGTCATCTCGATAGAGTAGAATAAACCCATGACTTGCGACACAAAGTTCACGATGGGTTGGCCACCGCGTAAAGACGCGCCTTTTTGGCTCACCATTGGTAATTTTGATGGTGTCCACTTGGGTCATCAAGCCTTGATTCATGAGGTGAGCAGACTCGCCAAAGAAGAAGAGGTTCATTCAATGTTGGTCAATTTCTGGCCACATCCCAGAGTGTATTTCACCAATGCCAAAGGGTTTTACTTGACCACCAGAGGCGAAAAAACGGGCATTCTTTCCAGAATGGGGATCGATGAGATCGTTACCCTGGCTTTTGACGAGGCTTTGGCAAATCTAAGTGCTGAGGTTTTTTTGCGTGAGCTTGCCGACCATGTCAACGTGAGAGGCATCATTGTTGGCGCGAATTTTGGGCTCGGTAAAGGCCGCCAAGGAACGCCGGATGTTCTCGCTGAGATAAGCCAAAAACTGGGAATTGATTTTCGTGTTTTCGCGCCGGTGATGCAAGAAGGAGACCCCGTTTCTTCGACGCGCATTAGAGCGGCATTGAATGAAGGCAGGGTTGATGAGGTCAGCCGATTGTTGGGACGACCTTACGCCATCTGCTCTGAAGTGGTAGGCGGCCAACATGTTGGTAGAACTTTGGGCATCCCAACTGCAAACCTGGCTTTGGACCCGGATAAATTCCTGCCCCGACTAGGTGTGTATGCCACTTTGGCTCACCTGCGCCAGAAGGTCTATCCTGCGGTGACCAGTGTTGGTGTGCGCCCGACCTTTGGCGACCATTTTAAGGTGAGTGTTGAGACGCTCATCTTGGATTTTGATGATGATATCTATGGCGAAGACTTGCGTGTAGCGTTTATTCAATGGTTACGACCAGAAGAAAAATTTGAGTCAGCGCAAGCCTTAGTTCAAAAAATTGAAGAAGACAAAATACTTACCAGGAGGATATTTGAAGATGGATTTGAGTAGAAGAGTTTATAGACTGAGCCCAACAAAGTTTAGCGCGGAGACGATTGCGGTTGCATTCGCGAAGACTTCGCGCTCGCCTGAGCCCTTTGATGTGATTGCCGAAGAGCTAAACGAAGATACCAGCCGTGAGTTTAGTGAAAAATGGATCGTTGGTTATGGCCATTCAAGTGTTGCTGAGCATGCGGTATTGCACCTGGCGCTTGAAAACGTTTCCCGCCTGGCGATTGAAACTGTTGAGGCGAACCGTTTGGCATCCTATACTGAAAAATCAACCCGCTATCAGGAATGGGATCCCAATGCTTTTGTTGTTCCTCCTGAAATTATTGGTACTGAGTACGAAAAACCTTATCGAGATTATATGCGCGCCAACTTTGATTTTTATGCCAAAGCTATGGAAGCCTTACGACCCTGGGGTGAAGCGAATACCCCTCGCAAGGAAAACGAAACGGATCGTGCCTGGGCAAATCGTGCCCGCGTTCGCGCAGTAGACGTGGCGCGTTTTGTCCTGCCGATGGCAGCGATGGCCAATGTCGGCGTAACCATGAACGCGCGTACCTTGGAATATGCCATCAAGAAAATGCTCTCATCCGAGCTTGAAGAAGTGCGCCAAATTGGCTTGGAAGTCAAAAAAGTCTCCACAGAGGAGCTGCCGACCTTAGTCAAATATGCCGACGAAATTGAGCATCTACCCAAACTTCGCGAACAGTGCCGCGCTGTTGCTGACCGCATCGACACCAGACGGGATCATGATTGGTGCAGAATGCACAACTTTGAAGAGAGCGGCGAAGAACGCATTTTGGCCGCCGCGCTCTATCGTTTTGGCGACGATAGCTACCAGGTTTGCCTGGACCAGGTGATGAATATGAGCATGGAAGAAAAGCAGGCGATGGTTGACACGCTTTTTGAGGGTATGAGCCCTTATGATGTTCCCATTCGTGAGTTGGAATATGCCAACTTGAATTTCGATCTGATTATGGATCAAGGTGGTTATTTCGAGTTCAAACGCCATCGCATGATGAGCCAGACACCACAGGATTTGACCACGCGTTTGGGGTATAGCGTTCCCAAGGCGATTACCGAAGCCGGCATTGAAGAGGAATATCGGGCAATCATGCAACAAGCCAGCGATGTCTATGAATTGATTGCTGCCTGGAATCCTCAAGTGGCAGGCTATGTCGTGCCAAACGCGTACAATCGCCGTGTGCTTTGCCAGACCAACTTGCGCTCCCTGAGTCATTTCATCAGTTTGCGCGCTGCTGGTAATGCGCATTTTTCAATTCGCCGTGTAGCCCGTGGCATGCTTGATAAAGCCAGTGAAGTTTACCCACTGATTTGTGGCAAAATCCGCCTGAAGAATAATGAGACCTGTGAAGGTTTGACTGAGGAATACTTTACAGCGGTTGCTGACTTTGCGGATTAAGGAAAGGATTTGGCTAAATAACCCATAAAAAATGGGTAGAGCTATAAAAGCGTTATAATTGAGCCTAGCAATTGACTGAAAAGGAACAAAAGATGAAAAAGAATCTAATTTTACTCGTGCTTGCCGTTTTGACCCTTGGTTTAGTTTTGGGTGCTTGCAAAAAATCACCTCAACTGGAATCACAAGTTGCAGTGCCGATTGTTGGACAGGCAGACCCCTCTACTGATAAAGAAAACACCTATCCGATCGAAGAATCTAGCATTGAAAACGAGCCCAAAACGAATGTTGCTGGGATGTATCCAGTGCAAGAAGGTAACCCCAATTTCGATGCCGATATGGAAGCCTGGGTGAAGGAACTCTTTGGCAGCCAACACACTGTAGATTTCGTGTTGTCTCATAAGAAGACGGCAGAAGAGTGGCGCGCCCACTTTAACACGCCCGCTCACGAACACCTCGAGTTGACCGAAAAACAATTGGAAGTTTTGGTTGGCTGGCTGGTAGATCGCACAAAGTAAGAAGACCCTGAAAGATAAAAGGCAGCCTACGCTGCCTTTTTGATTATATAGGCCTGTTTTCGAACGGTCTTAGAGAATGATTGAGGGAGTCCAGGAGGAAAAATGTGCGGAAGGTTTACCATGGCTATCGACGCCGAGCATTTGCAGCTGAAGCTGAATTTAGGCGCGATGCCAGAACCTTGGGAAAAGCGCTATAACATCGCACCGTCGCAGTATATTGCCACGGTGCCTTTTGCTGAGTCACGGAATGTGGTGTATATGCGCTGGGGGTTGGTGCCCTTTTGGGCGCAAGATCCTGCTATCGGTAACCGAATGATTAACGCACGTGCCGAGACTGTGGCGGAGAAGCCATCATTTCGGTCATCCTTCAAGAATAAACGCTGCCTTATTCTGGCAGATGGCTTTTATGAGTGGCAAAAAGTAGCTGGCGGCAAAGCCTCTATTCCTTATTATTTCACTCTAAAAAGCCGTGAGCCTTTTGCTTTCGCTGGACTTTGGGACGATTGGGAACCTAAAGGAGTCACCTCTGAGCCTGGCATTCCAGGTTTGACAACCTGCACATTAATCACGACGGAAGCCAATCGGGTTGTTGCCCCTGTTCATCCCCGTATGCCAGTCATTTTAACGAAAGATGTCATGTGGGATTGGTTAAACGCTGATTCTGAAACCGAAAAACTGGCATTACTCAAACCTCTAAACTCTGATTTGATGCAAGCCTGGCAAGTGGGACGAGAAGTCAATAGTCCGTCTAATGAAGGTCAGGAATTGATTAATCCCTTTGTGGACACTTCGAACCAGGAAATGAAACAAGGACAGTTATTATGAAACTCAGGCTTAAAATAATCCTTTTATTGAGTATTTTAGTGTTTATGACAGGCTTATTAAGTGCTTGCCAATCAAAAGCGCCTAAAGCATGGTGGAAAGATGTTGTGTTCTATGAAATCTTTGTGCGTTCCTTCAAAGATAGTGACGGTGATGGCATCGGCGACTTTAAGGGCATCATTGAAAAACTGGATTATCTTAACGATGGCAACCCTAAAACAAACACAGATTTGGGCATTGGTGGCATCTGGCTGATGCCTATCAATCCATCTCCCAGCTATCATGGCTATGATGTCACCGACTATAAAGCGGTCAACCCTGATTATGGCACTTTGGAGGATTTTCAGCTCTTGCTAAAGGAGTGTCACAAACGCGGCATTCGTGTCATTATGGACTTTGTGATCAACCATACTTCATCTCAACATCCCTGGTTTAAGAGCGCTCAGGACCCACAAAGCGAGTATCGTGACTGGTATGTTTGGGCTGATAAACGACCAAACAACACCTCTGGCCCTTGGGGCTCAAATGCCTGGTATCAAAAGGGCGACGCCTGGTATTACGCGCCTTTTTGGAGCGAGATGCCTGACCTGAATTACCATAATCCAAAGGTGACCGACGTAATTTATGATGCCACAAAATTTTGGTTGGATTTGGGGGTGGACGGCTTTCGCGTCGATGCCGCGCGTTATCTTTATGAGGATGGCTATATCTTACAAGACGCGCCAAAGACGGTGGCTTGGTATCAGGATTGGTATGCCTATGTTTTGGAACAGAACGATCGTGCTTATTCGGTCGGTGAAGTTTGGACCGACACGAGCATGATTAAGCGATATAACCAACCAACCAAGGGCATGGATCATTATTTTATGTTCGACTTGGCTTTGGACTTGGTGGGTTCGGTCTATTCGCCCAGTGCCTGGCGTGTGACCAAGTCTTATGAGAAAACGCTCAAGGCTTTTCCTGGTGGCGACTTTGCCAGCTTTTTAACCAACCATGACCAGAATCGGGTTGCGAACAGCCTTGATGAAGAGCTTAACAAGCAAAAATTGGCTGCTTTTCTGTATCTAACCGGACCAGGTACCCCGTACATCTATTATGGTGAAGAAATCGGTATGACCGGCAAAAAGCCTGACGAACACATTCGAAAACCGATGCAATGGTCGGATGAGCTTTACAGTGGCTTTTCGAGTAGAATACCATGGCAAGCTTTGAATGATGGCTGGTCGAAGACCAATGTCGCCTTGCAAGATAAGGATGAAGAGTCCTTGTTAAATTGGTATCGCCAGCTGGTCCATCTGCGCAATAAACAAGCGCTTTTGCGGGAAGGCGATTATTTGCCGATCAGTTCGGATTGCCGATCTTTATACGCTGTTTTGCGCGTTCAGGATGGCAAGCAAGCTTTGACGATTGCAAACCTTAAAGACGAGCCCGTCGAAAACTGCACGCTCACGCTGAAAGAAAGCCCAATGAGCGGGGACTATACTGTGGAAATGCTTTTGGGCGAGCCCTTGTTTGAGAAGATAAGTTTTGGCGCGCAGGGTGAGCTTGAAGAGATGAAAATAGACCGCGCCATTGGTGCGGCAGAAACATTTGTGATTTTATTGAAGAAATAATGGTAAGGAGTTTTATATGAAAGAAAAATTCTTTTTAACAGAAGCCTCGCGTGACACGGTCGAACTCAGTTTGGACGATGGGCGCGTGATTACGGGTGAGCGGTTTGCCGCGCTGGAGTCCTTCGCGAAGGTGGTTCAGGTTGATGGTGAACCGATGATCGTCGGCGCAGTGTTGGATGGCTCATTGCGTGAGTTGACTTACAAAATGGAGCGTGATGGTAAAGGAAGTTTCATTACCATGGCGGATGAGGATGGCGCGCGGATCTACCGTCGATCGCTGACCTTCCTGCTGGAAGTTGCTTTTAAGCGCTGCTTTGGCAAAGGAAAATTGACCATCGACCATTCTGTTTCTTCTGGTGGCTACTATTGTCATGTGGATGAAGTCCCTGGCTTTGGCTCAGAAAGTATGGGAATTCTCAACAAAACAATGCATGCATTGGTTGAAGAAGATTTGCCTTTTGTGCGTGAGACGGTGCCCTTGGAAGAGGCGGTGGCTTACTTCAAGGAAAGTGGCGAAGATGATAAGGTGCGCTTGCTCAAATACCGCACGAGGCCTGATTTGGTGCTTTATAGTGTGGATGACATTCGTGACTACCATCACGGCTACATGGTGCCTTCAACGCGATATTTGAAGTGGTTTGCGTTGGAATGGGTAGGTGGCGCTTTTATTTTGCACTTCCCACGCCGGCACAATCCTTGCGGTCTTTCCCCGATGACCAAATACCCCAAATTGCTCAAGTCCTTCCAGGATTATGGCGAATGGTTGATGAAACTCGGTATCCCTTCGGTCGGCGCCTTGAATGACGCCATCCAAATGGGACATATTGATGAGGTTATTTTGGTTTCGGAAGCCTTGCATGAGATGCAGATTTCGAATATCGCCGACCAAATCCAGGAACGTTTGGATCAGGTCGGTGTGATTCTCATCGCCGGGCCATCATCTTCTGGTAAGACCACTTTTTCGAAGCGCTTGAGCGTTCAGCTTTTGGCGCGCGGTATTAAACCATTTGCGCTTGAAATGGATAACTTCTTTATCGACCGCGAGAAAACCCCATTGACCCCCGAAGGTGAAAAGGACTATGAGTCTTTGCGCGCGCTCGACCTTAAACGCTTGAATAAAGACCTGCGTGCTTTGCTGACCGGCAAGAAAGTCCAATTGCCACGCTATGACTTTTTGAGTGGTTTGAGTGTGGATGGCGAGACGGCTCAGCTGAAAAAGGATGATGTCATCATTTTGGAAGGTATTCATGGCATGAACCCGGATCTTTTGGAGGGGATTGCCACAGAAGAAACATTTAAGATTTACATTTCTTGCTTGACACAACTCAACCTGGACAGGCATAACCGTATTTCTACGACAGATACGCGCATGCTACGCCGTATTTTGCGTGATGCGCGGGATCGGGGTTACTCGGCTGAGGAAACCATCGGCCGTTGGGAATCAGTGCGCAAGGGTGAGACGGAACACATCTTCCCCTATCAGGAAAACGCGGATGTGATGTTCAATTCCGCTTTGGCTTATGAGCTAACCACCTTGAAACCTCTTGTGGAGCCTCTCTTGCGCCAGGTTCGTTTTGGAACGCGAGAGCACATCGAGGCAAAGCGCTTGCTCAAATTCCTCGAGTGGTTCTTACCAACCTCGACGGAATATGTGCCCTCAAACTCGCTGTTGCGTGAGTTTACGGGTGACTCTCTGCTGACCAACTTCTCGCTTTGGGAATAACAAACCTCAAAACCTAAAAAAAACCGCCGGTGAGTTCAGTCTTCCGGCGGTTTTTTGTATCACTTTATTAAAACATGCCTAAGGTTTGGGGTAATACTTTTCGTAATCCTCGTCACGGATAAACACTTTTCCAAAACCGTCTTCAAATAAGAACGTGTAACCTTTAATTTCCTTATTGCGGACATCTTTATAGAAAATGCGCGCTACCTCGAGCTTATCCGGGTTGACCCCTTCAGCCCTGGGGTTAAGATAATCATCCACACGTTGATTGATTAGCAATAAAATGTTGAATTTGTGTTCTTCGATGTAGTCATAATCCAACATCTCAAAGGCGGTATAGATATGGTTGAAAGGCTGGCCAAAGGGTAAGTAGATGCGATAGTCATAGTAAACATTTGGGTTATAAGGGATCATTGGCTGAAGTGCTTCTACGGCTTTGTGGTAGAACTGGATGCTCTCGCTCCTTGCCTCACGATGCAATTGGTCATCGTAAGCCTTCACATTTTGAATGTTAAAGAAGACCATCTGAACTGCGACAATGGCTAAAAAGGCAAATTTGGCTATTTTGAGAATGAGTTTGTCTTTTTCAAACTGTTTTTTATCGGGGAACAACATGTATAACATTGAAAAAGCAGGTATTGCTGCAGGTAACCAATACTGGTATTTGAAATGGGTGGTGAATAAAACCGTAAAGGTTAAAGGAAGCAGCCAACACAGGTATAAGATGCTTAGGTTTCGTTTTGCTTTCTGTCGAAAACCCAGGAAAAAAGAAAAAACATTAGCAAGAAAGAATGGCAATGTCCCATAAAAAGGTTGCATCCCTTTCCAGGCAGCGGCAAACCCTTTAACGTAAACCAAATCATAGCCTTTTGATACTTCGGCGAACTCGTTGTAAAGCGTGAAGGCATATCGGGAAATGCCGTTAATACTGAAGAGGAAGGGATTAGAAATGAGGAACGAAACAGCCATGATGAGTGCGAACAAAGCCCAATAGCCTACCGCTTCAACAAACTTTTGTTTCTTTTGCTTGACCTGAATTAAGAGTATTGGGACAAGAGCGGCCAGGAAAAAAACGCCAATCAGCTTTGTAGCCGTCAAGATGCCGGCAAAAATTGCAGCGACGTAAAAGTTTTTGCGAAATGTTTGGTCATCCTTCCAGAGGAAGAAAAGTGTCAGAACACTTAATAATAAGACCAGCCCATCAGGGTGCCACCACATATTATTTGAAACGATTGCAGGGATGGTTAAGAGAATGAGGTAAAGCAGGATGGATTTATAGCTTGAAAACTGGTCCTGCATGTAAACCAGGATTAAGATTGCAATCAAACTGGGCAGAACGTTTACAAATTGCCTGAGGCTGGCCATAAGGAGCGGTGTGTTTTCGAACTGATTGGTCCACCGAGCGATAAATACCGGAAGGCTGGAGATCGAAAAATAGGGGAAGCCGTAATGGTAAAAATTGTACTGAAAATAGTGCTGGATGAATGATGGGCGGTCCGGCTTTGGGGCTGTCATGCGTTCAACAACTGTATATGTCGCATATTCGTCCGGTTCAAAGATGCTTACCATAGCTTCATTTTCTGACCCGGCTTTGTTAGGGAAAATGAAGAGCACGAAGGCCGCGATGGTGATGATGGTAAGGGAAAGAATGACCCATTTGTTTGCTTTTTTCATGGCTAGAATTATACTCGCTAAGTTGAAGTGCTTGTAAGCTGAGACTTCATTTTCCCGCGATTTTTAGCTATTGGCAAATTAAGAAAAAAGCCGCACCTGTGTGCGGCTTGATACTTGAAAAAAGTAGGCTTATTTCTTTTCAGCCAAAGCGTTTTTAACCATCACTGAAATACGGCGGACACCTTCACGAATCTTATCGGGTTGGCTGGCGCTGAAGTTCAGGCGCATGGTATTGCGTGGGCCATCAATGGGGTAGAAGGGCATGCCAGGCACATAGGCAACACGTTCTTCAACTGCTTTGGGGAAGAGTTCCAGCGCGTCGCAGCCTTCGGGCAAACGCAGCCAGAGGAAGAGACCACCCGCAGGGGTTGTCCAGGTTGTACCTTCGGGCATGAAGTCTTCGAAAGCTTGCAACATGGTGTCGCGGCGTTCTTTGTAAACGCGCTTGATGGTTTCGATGTGATCGGGCAGCCAATCGCCAGCCACGAGCTCGTAAGCCACGTATTGGTCAAAGGTGGAGCATTGCAGGTCAGCGCCTTGTTTGGCTTGGGTCATCTTCTTGATGACATCTGTTGGACCAATCGCCCAGCCGATGCGTAAGCCAGGAGCCAAAATCTTGGAGAATGTGCTGGTGTGAATGACGTTACCGTTAAAGTCGTCGGAACCTTCACGATAGGCACAGTCAAATGCAGCGATGGAAGGCAGCATTTCGCCTTCGAATATCAGCTTGCCATAGGGATCATCTTCGACCAAGGGAATGTTGTAATGATGTGAAAGCTCGACAATTTTCTTGCGACGTTCCACGGTGAGGGAGACACCCATGGGGTTGTGGAAGTTTGGCAAGACGTAAATGAACTTGGGTTTTTCGGCTTGGATACGTTCTTCCAGTTCATCAATTCTCATGCCATCATCATCGGTTTGGACGGTGACATATTCAGGTCCATAAGCATTCCAGGCCTGGAGTGCGCCCAGATAGGTCGGGCTTTCGACGAGCACTTTATCGCCGTTGTTGATGAAGATGCGACCGATAAAGTCCAAGGCTTGTTGTGAACCACCGGTAATTTGGAGGTTCTCGAGGCCGATGTTGATGCCGCGTGAGCGATAGTCATCCACCAGATATTGGCGCAAGGGGTCATAACCCTCGGTCGTACTGTATTGCAAGGCTTTTAGCGGGTGTTCCGCCAAAACTTTGGCGCAAGCCTCTTTCACGTGCTCTACCGGGAAAAGTTCTCCGGCGGGGAAGCCACCACCAAACGAGATAACGTCAGGTTGGTTGGTTACTTTAAGGAGCTCGCGAATGAATGAGCTCTTCATGCGAGTGGTTCGTTCTGCAAAGCGTTGTTCCCATGGATTTGTCATAATATTTCTCCTCTCAATCTTGTTTTATAAAAATCTTGAAACGATGGTTGCCGTGCCGGGGATAGCCACACGATCTCCACTGCTCAGTTCAGCGGGTGGTTTTTGTTGCCACTCAGGAGCATTCTGGAAGATGAAGATGGGCGTGCCAGCTTTGGCCATCTTTTTGTCAACAAAGGCTTGGCCAGTCAAATAGCCATTTTGGTCAATCGCACAGCTGGTCACGAAACCAACCATACGTCCGCGGATGTCACAAACGGGGTCGCCAGGATGGGCCATGCGAACGCCCTTTTCGTCAAAGGTAAAGCGTGCCACAACGGATTTGCGTTTGGCTTCGTGGTCGAGGCTGGCTTGGCGGCCGATAAACCAAGCGGAGTTGAAGCGTACGAAGGAAATGAAACCTGCGTCGCCGACGGTGAGGTCAAAGTCTCCGCCCATTTCGTGGCCATAGAGGGGCAAACCGGCTTCGGTGCGCAAGGAGTCGCGCGCGCCTAAACCACAGGCTACGATTCCGTGGTCCTTGCCTTCTTCCATGAGGGCTTTCCATAGGGCAACGGCGCGGTCTGGGTGGACGAAGATTTCAAAGCCCATTTCTTCACCAGTGTAGCCAGTGCGAGAAACGATGACTGGGATGATTCCCAAATGGGTGTCACAGAGTTCGCCACGGCCAAGGCGGCTAATTCTGTGGTCTTGGCAATGGTCACAGGCCAAACCGAGCAAAATGTCACGGCTGTTTGGACCTTGGATGGCCATGCTGACCAATTGGTCTTTACCTGCGGCGGGGTCTTTAAGATTGCGCAAGGTGCAACCTCTGCCGGGGACTTTAACCCAGGGTTGTTCAGGGTCAACCATGACTTCGCCGTTCTTCACAGCGGTCAGCCATGCCCAGTCTTTATCTTCATTAGCAGCATTGACAACCAGCAAATAGCGGTCTTCGTCACGGCGGTAGATGATGAGGTCGTCGATCACTTTGCCGTGAGGGTCAAGCAGGTGAGCGTAAGTCGACTCGCCGATTTCAAGGAAGACGGTGTCATTACCGGTAACCGAATCGAGGAAAACGGCTGCTTCGGGGCCTTCACATTGGAATACGCCCATGTGGGTCACGTCAAAGAGACCAGCGGTTTCGCGCACGGCTTTGTGTTCTTCCATCACCGAGCTGTACCAAACAGGCATATCAAAACCAGCAAAAGGCACCATCTTAGCGCCCATTTCAACATGGGTATCGTACAGAACGGTGCGTTTGAGTTCTTCGTTTTGTGGGGCTTCCCAAACAAATTCGGGTAAACCGGGCAATTCAATACCCTTCGGTTTGGCAACATACCAGGGTTTTTCTTCGTCCACGCGATTGCCTTCCACGATGTATTCGGTTGGTTCGGCAGGCAAAATGGAGATGGGGCCTGGAATTCTGATGGCTAAATCTTCATCGTAATAGGTGAAACCGGTTGAAATACCGTTCAACCATGTGCCAGCCAGACCAAGGTCTTTGGCGGGGATGGTCAGATTGTAGAGTTTGGGGGTGATGCAGGTCAAAGTGGCATCAATGTCACCACAGGTCGTGTGCATGCGGGTGGGTTGAGCATCGCCAGGCTTCAAAGCTTCAATGTCACTGGTGAGGGTGTAGTTCAAGAAAGTACGTACACCTTCGCCGCTCAATTCAAAAGCGCCATAGCCCTGGGTTGGGTGGTCGCTGGCGTAGTGGTAGTGGGGTAAGCCATGCTTGGTGGGGATTTCATCTGCCGAGGGTTTAGAGTCAGCCAAGGCACGCACGGCATCATTGACGATGGTCATGGTGCGGAAGTCCACTTTGGCGCGGGCTTTTTCGCCACTGCGCGCGGGCATGGGGTAGGTCTTGGTGGCTTCAAAAAGTTGCACGATTAAGCCGGCAATTTCTTCCATTTCTGGTTCTTTGAAACCACGTTGGGTCAACCAGGTGGTGCCAAAGCGGATGCCGGTCGCGGTCAGCGCCGAGCGGTCACCAGGAACGGTGTTGCGGTTGGTGACGATACCCACCAGGTCAAGAATACGAGCGCCAAGATCGCCGTTGAGTGGCGTTCCATCGGGACCTTTGAAGGTTTTGCAGTCCAACAAAGCCATATGGCTGTCACTGCCACCGTAAGGAACACGTGCGCCATTGTCTTGGAAGCCTTTAATCAGGGCTTGGGTATTCTTTAAGGTTTGCTTTTGCAGTTCAACGAATTGATCAGTTGTTGCCAGTTTGAGTGAAAGTGCCAGGGCAGCCACAGTGTTCATGTGTGGACCACCTTGCTCACCGGGGAAGACACCCTTGTCAATTTCTTCACCTAATTCGCGGTCCTGGGTAATCAGCACCGCACCGCGAGGACCACACAGGGTCTTGTGGGTGGTGAAGCTGACGATGTCTGCAATACCGATGGGTGAGGGTACGACCTTGGCTGCAATCAAGCCAGCGATGTGTGAACAGTCAGCCAGGAAGTAGGCGCCAACTTCGTCAGCAATTTCGCGGAATTTTTTCCAGTCGGGGATCCAGGGGTAAGAGGTATAGCCAGCCACAACGATCTTGGGCTTGACTTCTTTAGCAATATTCATGATGGCGTCGTAATCGAGGCGTTCAGTTTCGGGATCTACTGAGTAGTGATAAGCGTCAAAAACGAGGCCAGAGCGGTTGACGGGTGCACCGTGGGTAAGGTGACCACCGTGCAGGAGGTCCATGCCTAAAATAGCATCGCCAGGTTTGAGCAGAGCGGTGTAAACAGCTGTGTTAGCAGGCGCGCCAGAGAGCGGTTGCACGTTCACCCAGAGGTCATCGGCGGTATGGTCATTGGCGGCAAAAAGTTCAGCTGCGCGTCGGCGAGCCAAAGCTTCGAGCATGTCAATGTATTCCACGCCTTTGTAATAGCGGGGGTCACTATGGCGGCGATAACGGCCGAGTTGATAGGCGTAGTCCATGATGGTTTCTTCATCCTGGTAACGCGTTTCGGGTCGCGGGTAACCTTCAGCATAGATGTTCTGGAATGATGAACCCAAAAGCTCACGCACCGCAAGGGGTGCCATGCTTTCACTGGGGATCATGATGAGACGGCGCGCTTGGCGTTCGTTCTCATATTCAACCAGTCCAGCAATGTGTTGGTCGTAGGCTGCTACGTCTTGTTTAAAAAGAAAGTCAGTCATTTATCACATCCTTGTGTTATTTTTTTGGATTTGTCTCTTGCCAAAACATGGCACTTGGCAGGGTGATGATGGTATGGTGGCATAGTGACTTGAAACGAAGGTTTCAAGGCTTGACATACTCCGTTTAGAGGCGATATGACTATGCGGATTTCCATCAATTCTATTGTACCCCAAAGCCACAAAAATGCCCTCAATCTTTTCGCATTTTACACGGAATCCAGTAAATATTGGACTTAATCCAAGCCTAGACATCTTATATGGTCTTAAACGCTAAGCATCTTATAATTCTAGATATGCAAGAAGAACTTGATACGCTGGATGAAGTTGAACTTATCAATCGAGCCAAAACGGACTCTGAAGCCTTTGGCGTTCTTTACGACCGATATGTGGTGCGGATTTATAACTACATTTACTATCGGGTCAGTAATGTTGGTGACGCTGAGGACTTGACCGCGAAAGTATTTTTTAAGGCTTTGGATAATATTGGCAAGTATCGCCATATGGGATTGCCCTTTTCGGCTTGGTTGTATCGTATCGCGCATAACCAAGTGGCGAATTTTCATCGTGACCGCTCCAAAGTGAAGGAAATCTCGATTGATGATTTGGTTTTGTCAGATTCAGCAAACAACCCTATCCCTGAGCGCGCCTTACAAGCGAACGAAGAGCAGAAAGCCTTACTGCGTTTGGTGAATGACCTAAGTCCTCAAAAACGGGAATTAATTGTGCTCAAGTTCGCCCATAAGCTTAGCAATGCGGAAATCGGGGAGATTTTAGGCAAGTCTGAAGGCGCTATCAAAAGTTTGTATCACCGTACTTTGCTTGAACTTCGTGACCTGGTGGGTGAGTATGATATTGCATGAAACCATCTTGGATGTGTGGGGTTATTTAAGTTAACTATGGAAAAAATGGATTTCTCTGATATGACCCAAGCTGAACTCAGCTTAATGGAAGCCTTTTTGGAGGAGAGCTTAGGCTCACATCAACCCAAAATGGCTTTTCAGGCTTCATTAAAGGATCGCCTGACCCATGCAAAACCTGTTGACCGACGTAAACAACTGGCAAAAGCCTGGTTGGCAGGTTTGGCTTGTGCCTTGGGTGCCACGGCAGTCTACAGTCTGGGTTATCTCATTTACCGCAGACGCCAAGCGCGTGCTTAATCCCCATTTTTTTGATTTAGCAAACCAGACAGCACCTTTAAGCCTGTGATAAAATCTAAGCATGAGCGCTAAGATTGTTTTTATGGGTTCGCCTGATTTTGCCGTCCCCAGTTTGGAGGAGCTGGCAAAAGAGTTTGACGTTGTGGGTGTCATCACCCAACCCGACCGACCCTTTGGCCGTGGGCAAAAACTTGCCCCGAGTGCGGTTAAAGCGATTGCCGAAACCTTGGACTTACCCGTTTTCCAACCAGAAAGCATGCGTTCGCCTGAAGCTTTGGCGCAACTCAATGCCTGGCAACCTGATTTGATGGTTGTGGCTGCCTATGGACAGATTTTGCCCAAGGAAGTTTTGGCTGTGCCTGCTAAGGGTTGTTTGAATGTGCACGCTTCCTTGTTGCCCAGATGGCGTGGCGCATCACCTATCCAGGCGGCTATTGAGGCCGGGGACCCCAATACTGGTGTGACCATCATGGAAATGGTTTATAAACTTGATGCGGGTCCGATTGTGGCGCAGCGTGAAGTGCCTATTCGAAGCGCGACTTTCGCGGATGAACTGGGGCAGCAATTGGCTTATCTTGGCGCGCGCACCTTGGTCGAAATTTTACCGGCATATCTGGAGGGCAGTTTGAAAGCAGTGCCCCAGGATGAGTCATTGGTGACTTACGCGCCTATGTTAAAAAAGAACCAAAGCCGTCTCAATTTCAATGAAAGCGCCGAGCAAATCGTACGTAAAGTGCATGCCTACCATCCCTGGCCGGGCACATCTTTTGAACATAAAGGCTTGCATATCAAGGTCTTGGATGCGCATGTGCACCATACTTTTAGTACTGAACCGGGATTAAAGTATGTTGTGAATGGTTTGCCGGCAGTTGGGACCAGTGAGTGCCTTTTGGTGTTGGATAAGGTCCAGCCCGCAGGCAAAAAACCGATGACCGGCGAAGATTTCCTGCGCGGTCAACGCGATTGGCTGGAACTCGATTAGCGTCTTACTGTCAACTAACTTTCAGAACTATCGTCAGAAAAATATTTTAGTCGCCACTCATAGAGTAAGTTGAGCGCTTGGATGGGGGAAAGTCCCTCCAAATCCAGGCTTTTGAAAGCCTCAACCATGGGGTTATTTTCGGGGAAAAGGCGGATTTGTTGTTGTGTTTCCACTTGTTTAGGTAAAGCGCGTTCGCCACTGGCTTCCAGCTGTTTGAGTACCTGATTGGCGCGGTTGATGACTGGCGCCGGCAAACCTGCCAATTGGGCGACATGGATACCATAAGATCGATCCGCACTGCCAGGCAAAATTTTGTGCAGGAAAATCACTTTGCCATCGGCTTCGGTGACAGCCACGTTATAGTTGCGCACACCGGGGAAAAGCTCTGCCAGGTCGGTCAGCTCATGATAGTGTGTGGCAAACAGCGTGAAAGGTTTTAGTTTCGGATGGCTGTGCAAATACTCAATAATCGCCCAGGCAATCGAGATGCCGTCATAGGTGCTGGTGCCGCGTCCAATTTCATCCAGGATGAGCAAGCTTCTATGGGTAGCATTGTTGAGGATGTTGGCAGTTTCAATCATTTCAACCATAAAGGTGCTTTGACCCTGGTGAATGGCATCTTGCGCGCCAATTCGGGTGAAGACGCGGTCGACCAAGCCAATTTCAGCTTCTTTGGCGGGCACAAAACTGCCCATTTGCGCCATAAGTACGATCAAAACCAACTGGCGTAAGATGGTGCTCTTGCCACTCATGTTGGGTCCGGTGATGAGTTTGATGATTTCGCCATTCTCAAAAACAAGGTCATTGGGGATATAGCGGTTGACAGTATGCATGCGCTCAACCACCGGATGGCGTCCTTCGACGATGCGCAACCCTTTTTCTTTATGCAGGATAGGTCGCGTGTAATTATTCAGAGCGGCAACTGTAGCCAAGGCAATGCAACAATCCAATTGGGCGATCGCTTGGGCGGTTTCCAGAATGCGACCAGAAACTTTGGCTAAATCCGCGCAGAGTTGGTTCCAAACCTTTAGCTCAGCTTCATGAATTTGGGCTTCCGCGTTGAGCACCAGGGACTCATATTCCTTGAGTTCAGGCGTGATGTAGCGCTCACTGTTGACCAAGGTTTGTTTGCGAATGTAATCTTCAGGGGCTTGGTCGGTTTGTCCGCGCGAAACTTCGATGTAGTAGCCGAAGACTTTGTTGTAACCGACACGTAGGGTCTTGATGCCAGTACGTTGGCGTTCGTGACCTTCGAGGTTGTTGATCCACTCACGCGCGTGGCGTGAAGCATCCAGAATTTCATCCAGGGTTTCAGAATAGCCGGGTCTGATGATGCCGATATTGGCTAGCGTGGCGGGTGGTTCATCTTCGATGGCTGCTTGCAGGCGCTCGCGTTCTTCATCAAAACGGGAAATGTTTTGTAAAATATCGGCTAAGACGGGGCTTTTTTCTTCAAGTAAGGTTAATAGTTGCGGAATGGCCTCAAAATCTTCGCGCAAAGCGACCAAATCAGGTGGTCGAGCCGAACCCGCACTGATGCGATTGATCAGGCGTTCGAGGTCATGCAATTTGGCTAAAATGACATTGAGGTCCTGGCGTAAAACACCATTATCGAAGAAAAAGGACACGATATCCAGACGTTTATTGATGGCTTCGATATTGAGCAAAGGCTTATTAACCCATGCACGCAGCATGCGTTTGCCACCTGCGGTTTGGGTTTTGTCCAGAACGCCCAAGAGTGAGCCATCCAGTTTATGCTCGCGCAAGGTTTCGGTCAGCTCCAGGTTACGGCGGGTTTCCGCATCCAATACCATAAAATCGCTCAAGCTATAAGTGCTAAAGCTGAGTTGGGTGGCATCCATCGCCTTTTGGGTTTCTGCCAGGTATTTGAGTAGCGCGCCTGAAGCACGGGTCGCCCAAGGCATATCCGTGATGCCCAAACCATCCAAACTGGCTACATTAAAGCGGCTTTTGATGGCTTCGGTCGCACGACCGGGTTCGTAATACCAATTGGGGATAGGTGTGATGTTTTCACCAAATCCGGGAGGCACAGCCCAATCTTCTGAGACGAGCAACTCAGCAACCGCTAAGCGTTCAATTTCAGCACGCAAGGCAACCAGAATGTCCTCATCCTGGATTTGCGTACAGGCAAACTCGCCGGTGGATACATCCACATAAGCCAAACCGGCTTCGTTCTCGTGGGTCACGATACAAGCCAGATAGTTGTTTTTTTCGCTTTGCAGCAAGTTGGGTTCGACCAAGGTGCCGGGCGTAATCACGCGCACGACGTCACGTTCAAACAAGCCTTTTTCAGGTTGTTCGCCGACTTGCTCACAAATCGCGACATGAAAACCCTTGTCAATCAAACGGCCGATATAGTTATCTACCGCGTGATAGGGGATGCCAGCCATGGGCACGCGCACACCTTTGGCCACTGGGCGTGAGGTGAGCACAATATCGAGAGCTTTTGCCGTTTTTTCGGCGTCCTCATCGAATGTTTCGTAAAAGTCACCCAAGCGAAAGAAGACAATCGCGTTTGGATATTTCTTTTTAATATCCAGGTATTGTTGGCGTAGAGGGGTGACTTGAACGGCCATGGTTATTGTTTGAGGTTGGCTTTGATGTAGGCGGATACCTGGTCAAGCGCTTCAGCAATCTTAGCGGGGTCCTTGCCACCAGCTTGGGCCATATCCGGGCGACCGCCACCACCGCCACCGACAACCGCAGCAACCTGTTTGATGAGGTCACCGGCTTTCAAACCACGTTTGATGAGGTCGGGGGTCAAGGCGGCGATGAATGAGGGTTTCTCGTTCACCACGGTGCCCAAAACAACCACGCCAGATTCGTGCTTTTGGCGGAATTCGTCAGCCAGTTCACGCAAAGCGTCGGTGCTGACGTTGGGAATGTTGGCCGCGAGAACCGGAACACCTAAAATATGTTCGAGTCTTTCAAGCATCTTTACAAAAGCTGCTTTAGCAACACGAATTCTGAGCTGTTCAAGCTCGGTTTGAGTTGCTTTTTGGTTTTCTTCAAGACTCTTGACTTTGGCTAAAGCTTCCGCAGGACCAGCTTCGAGGTGGGCGGAGAGTTCGTTTTGCAGGTTGAGCCTTTGACGCGCGTATTGATAAGCGCCGGAGCCGGTCACGGCTTCGATGCGGCGCATGCCGGCAGCGATACTGGATTCGCTGGTGATATACAGCGAGCCAATTTCAGCGGTATTGTCCACATGCGTGCCACCGCAGAGTTCGTAAGAAACGCGGCCGCGTTCGTCTTTGATCTCGATCGTGCGCACTTCATTGCCATATTTTTCACCGAACAGAGCCATTGCGCCATCCTGGCGGGCTTGTTCGAGGGTTTTGGTTTGTTTTACCACCGGGTACTCATCGGCAATCAGGTCATTGACCATTGCTTCAATTTTGAGCAGGTCAGCTTTTGAAACGGCTTGGGGGTAGTTGAAGTCGAAGCGCAAGCGATCAGGATCAACCGAGGAACCGGCCTGGTGCACTTTTTCACCCAAAACCGCACGCAAAGCGGTGTGCAAAAGGTGGGTTGCGGTGTGGTTGCGCATGATATTGCGGCGACGTTTTTCGTCCACCATGCTGATGACTTTTTGATTGACTTTAGGTGTGCCAGAAATTACTTTTCCGATATGGCTGATTAATCCAGCACTCGGTTTAAGCACATTCTCAACTGTAACTTCCCAGGCGGCATCTTCCGCGGAGATGATTTTTCCGGTGTCCATAACCTGTCCGCCTGCTTCAAGATAAAAAGGCGTAGAGCGCAAGACGAGTTCGACTTCATCACCGGGTTCGGCGCTTTCTACCTGCTGTCCATCGCGCAAGATAGCCAATAGCTGGCTGGGTTTGTTCATGCTGCTGTAGGGGTCATAGATGACGCCTTCATCTCCCAGGATGCCATCGGTATGGAGTTGTTTGTCCAGCGCCTGATACAGTTCCTGCTTGCTGGTATCTGTTTCACCCGTGGTCTGACCTTTACCGGAGGCCAAGCGGTGGGCTTCCATGGCTGCATAAAAGCCATCTTCGTCCACAGAAAACCCAGATTCTTCAAGGATATCGCGGGTGATTTCGAGCGGGAAACCGAGTGTGGCATAAAGGTTGAAGGCTTCTTTGCCACCCAACATGGTTTTGCCTTGCGCTTTGAGCGCGTCGGTATAGAGTTTGAGTTCAGCAAAGCCAGCGTCTAGCGTTTCGGCAAAACGCGATTCTTCACGGGTGAAGCTTTCTAAAATTAGTTCTTGTTCACGCGGGAGTTCAGGGTAGTGTTGACCGTAATTGTCGATCACGATTTGGGCAACACGCGCCATGAAGGGCTCCTGCAAGCCAATCGTGCGGGCAAAACGTGCCGCGCGGCGGATGATCATGCGACAGACATAGTTGCGACCGACATTGCCGGGGATAACACCATCGGCAATCAAGAAGCTGGCCGCGCGCACATGATCAGCAATCACGCGGTAAGCGGTCAGACTTTCAGTTCTCTGTTCATCGCTTTGCCTGGCAATGCGCTGGGTTTCGTCGAGCAAGGGTTTGAGCAAGTCGGTTTCGTAATTGCCTTTGACCTTTTGGATGACTGCGACGATACGTTCGAGACCCATGCCGGTATCGACATGTTTTTTGGGCAAGGGTTGGAATTCGGTTTCGGAAAGGCGGTTGAATTGGATGAAAACGTTGTTCCAAATTTCAACGATACGATTACAATCGCCGTTTACTTCACAAACATGGCCTTCGACGCCTTGCTTATCACAGGCTTCAGGTCCGAAATCATAATGGATTTCGGTACAGGGGCCACAAGGACCGGTCTCTGCCATTTCCCAGAAGTTGTCGTGGCGATTGCCTTTGACCAAATGGTCTGGGTTGAAGCCGGGTTGAGCAAGCCAATTATCACGCGCTTCCGCGTCATCGGCGAGGATGCCTTGTTCATCTACAAAGTAGCTGGCGTAAAGTTTGCTGGGGTCGAGCCCCCACACGTTGACCAACAGCTCCCAGCTCCAGGCGATAGCTTCTTTTTTGTAGTAATCGCCAAAGGACCAGTTGCCAAGCATTTCAAAGAAGGTGTGGTGGGTGTCATCCCGTCCGACGGTATCGAGGTCGTTATGTTTGCCAGAAACACGCATACATTTTTGCGAGTCGGCAACACGGGCAGCGGGTGGATTGGCGGTGCCTAAAAAGACATCCTTGAATTGCACCATACCTGCGTTGGTGAAGAGCAAAGTCGAATCACCGCCGGGCACGAGCGAGGCGCTGGGCACGACATGATGGCCGCGTTCTGCAAAAAAGTCTAAAAACGATTGTCTGATTTGGTTTCCAGTTAAAATCATATACAACTCCCGATGAAGGTCTTAGGGCAAAATTATACTCCGAAAAGAGAATTATTCCATGCTCTGCCGGCCCGAAAGCGCGCGTTGTAGCGTGTTTTGGTCGGCGTATTCAATATCGCCACCCACAGGCAAGCCTCGTGCCAGGCGACTAACCTTAATGCCGAGCGGTGAAATGCGCTGTTGTAAGTAAAGCGCGGTGGCATCACCTTCCATGGTGGGGTTGGTGGCGATGATGACCTCACGCACCGGTTCTTTTTGGAGGCGTTCGAGCAGGGATTGAAATTTGATTTGCTCAGGTCCGATGCCCTCAATGGGCGAAAGCACGCCAAGCAAGACATGATACTTGCCACCATAGACGCCTGTGCGCTCAATAGCGATGACGTCTGAAGGCTCTTCGACAACACAAATGAGTGAGTCGTCGCGACGGTCGTCGGAGCACACCTCGCACAGCGCCTGGCCGGCTAAAGTGATATTGTGGCATTGTTTGCAGTAGCCGGTTTCGGCTTTGAGGTTCTGCAAAGCTTCTGCCAGGTCATTGGCAATATCGCCGTCGTCCTTCAACAAATAGAAGGCTAAACGCGCGGCGGTTTTGGGGCCAACACCTGGCAGGCGCGAAAAAGCGTCAATCAGGTTTTGGACAGGTTGCGGTAAGGCGCGCATCTTTGCGGTTTACTCGTTTTATGCGTTTTAGAGCGCTAAACGCCCATACCGAAACCAGACAGCATGTTGGTAAAGGGTGCCATTTGGTCTTCGGAAAGTTGGCGTGAGGCATCCAGGGCTTTGTTGGTCGCGGTAAGAACCAAGTCTTGCAAAAGTTCTTCGTCGCCATCAGCCAAGAGTTCAGGGTCGATGACCACCGCGGTACAGCGTTGGTCCCCGGTCATAGTGACTTGTACAGCACCACCGCCAGCGGTTTCAGTGACGGTTTTTTCAGCAAGTTCGGCTTGAGCCTGTTCCATTTGTTCTTGTAGTTTGGCGATTTGCGCCATCATGTTGCCGCCGCCTTTGCCGGCAGGGCTTCTAAATCCTTTTGCCATTTTATTCCTCGTCTTCTGTTTCTATGATCACACCGTCAAACTGTCGCGCGGTAATGGAGGCGAGGCTTTCGCCTTCATCCTCAGACGCGGTAAGTGTGCCGGTGAATTTTTGTCCATGCGTGCATTGCACACGGATGTCACCACCAAAAAAATAGTTGATGACATTTTTTACCAAGCGGAAGTTATCGTCCTTGGTCATTCTGTTGCAAAGCAATTCGGTGCTAAAGTTTAGCACAACTGTCTTATCGTCCACCACATAAGCCTGAGCAGAATTTACCAGGGCTGCGGTTAGGGGCTTACGACTTTTTATTGCGGCTTTAATATCATCCCAAACCGCGCGTAAACTATCGTTGTTGAGTCCGATTTCGCTCAGTTTGGCTTTGATTTCACTGTAAGAGCTGGCTTGATCCAGATCGGTTTTCTCTCCGGCCGCTTTAGCTTTTGGCTTTGGTGTAAAAGCTGTCGCGTCTTGGGTCATCGCTGGTGGACTGGAGTAAGTGGGGGTCGCAAAGCTCGCGGGAGCACTAGCGTAGGTAGGTGCGGCAAGCGCTTCTTGCCAAGTGATGGCGCGGGCATAAGCCAGTTCGAGGCCCAATCCGGGGTGCCAGTTGGTTTTGAGGTCGGTAGCCGCTTTGCTGAAGTCTTCGATGATGCTGGTTAATTGTGCGGTCTGCAGGCTTTCAGCGTGTTTGTTCATTGTTTCACGGACTTCCGGGGTCAGCTCAAGGTGATTGCCAACCCCCAGTTTGATAATTAAGAGGTCTCGCAGATATTCCACGGTTTGACGCGCGAATTGGCGTGAATCAGCACCAGAGTCCAAAGTTTTTTGGATGATTGCCAGACCCATGGATTGGTCTTTGTCAATGATAGCTTGGGTGAGTTCGATGACCGATTGATTGGTTGCGGTGCCCAAAAGGTCTTGGGCAGTGCGTAAATCGACTTTTTTTGCGATGGATGAAAGCTGGTCAACCAATGAAATTGCATCTCGCATCGCACCGGTGGCTTGGCGCGCGATAAGGCTCAGCGCGTCATCATCAATCTTGATCTTCTCTTTTTTGGTGAGTTCTTTCAGCTTTTCAATGATTACGGGTACCGGGATGCGCCGGAATTCGAAGCGCTGACAGCGTGAAAGCACCGTCGCGGGGATTTTGTGAATCTCAGTTGTTGCCAAGATGAAAATAACATGCGCGGGGGGTTCTTCAAGCGTTTTGAGCAGTGCGTTGAAGGCCGAGGTGGAGAGCATGTGAACTTCGTCGATGATATAGACCTTGTATTTACCTTGGCTGGGTGCAAAGTTGATTTTGTCACGCAGCTCGCGCACATCATCCACACTGGTGTTGGAGGCGGCGTCGATTTCGATCAGGTCCAAAAAGCGCCCTTCGTTGACCGCCAAACAGTTGTCGCATTTGTTGCATGGACGCTCGGCGGGGTCTTCAGCAAGGCAATTCGCCGCTTTGGCGAGGAGGCGCGCGCTAGTGGTTTTGCCAGTGCCACGCGGGCCACCAAAAAGGTAGGCGTGACCTAGCCGGCCCATGGCAACAGCGTTTTTGAGGGTCTGAACGATGTGGTCCTGCCCAACGACCTCATCCCAAAGGGCGGGTCGCCAGGTTCGATAAAGAGCTTGAGACATAGGCAAATTCCTTAAGGTATGGTGTAAGACGCGCGTTCGGTTTGTTCTGGGTCGAGTAACGTCACCACAACACCAGATTTCCACAAAGCTTGCTCGCGGTTGAGGTAAATGGCTAGCGCGCTATTGTCACCTTCTTTTGTAAATATTTTGAGCGTACCGCCAGGATTGAGCATGATATCACTTTTGATAGGTGTGTCATTTTTACCATCGCCACGCAAGGACCAGTCAAGCAGGGAGAGCTTGTTGGCGCTGTCATTTTTGATGAGGATGTATTCAAGTTTGAGGTCGCCAAGCCCTGAAACGAGGGTGATGCTTACTGCCACATCACCGACAGGTGTTTTTTGGGCGGCGGATGGTTTTGTGGTCGGCACGGCCGTTGCTTCGCTTTGGGTGACTTGGCTTTGTTCCGGGGGCGTAACGGGCTCTTGAGCGAGGCGTTTCTGTTGAAAATGATCCCAAAGGAACAAAACAGCGAGCACAGTCACCGCGGAAACAGCGATATTAAGCAAAATAAAGGGCAGGTTCTTTTTGATAAATGTCATGGTTAACTCTCGCTAATCATAGCATAAAAATGTTACTCTGCGGTGGTTTTAGAAGGATGGATATTAGGCAGGAATTTAAGAGGGAGACTTGTATTATGTTGTTTAGGTTTGGCGAGGACGCCAAACCGAACGAGCAGAACCCAACGAATAGATTCCAACGAGCCAAACCGAACGAGCAGAACCCAACGAACAGAATCCAACGAGGAGAATCCCACGAGCCAAACCGAGCGGGCAGAACCGAGCGAACAGAATACAGAGACTGCATAGAAACCTTTCATTTTTAGTTCGAATGAGAGGCAATGCTGTTTTCCTACTCCTTCCTGTATTTTGCCCTATCGATTCTGTCGAGACCTATTCTGTTCATATCTATTACTGCTAGTACTTGTACTGTGAGTACCTGTACTGTTTGCACCTGTATTGTTTGCACCTGTACTGTTAGTACCTGTACTGTTCGGCATGGCGTCCTCGCCATGCCTCATTCATTTTTAGAGGAATTCTGGTAAAAAGGGTTTAAGACGCCTATCAGTTTGGATGGCGCTTTTGAAAATCTTCCCAAGCCCATTCCCAGCTAAATTGACCTGAGTCCAAGCCCGGTCGATACAGTTCAATAAATGCGACGATATTATTTTTACCAGTCATCAGTTCCTGACGGTAGAGTTTGCCCATGATGCCGGTGTAGTCAAGATAGCGGGTTTCCTCAAAGCGTTGCAAAGTGTGCTGGAGGTCATAGTCGACATAACGCGTTTCGGTTTGCCAAACACCGTTTTTGCGCGTAGCCAAAGCATACACGGCTTTTGGCGCGCCAGACAGCCCGATGCCCACTGACCCTGAGGTGATAACCGTTCGGGAGCCCCAATGGTCAATGCGATGGTTGTGGTTATGCCCGCGGATAATCAGGCTTGCGGTAATTCCCGGGAAGAAACGCTCAAAATCTGCATCACTTGTGTGATGGTCAATCAGGTCATGGTCATCCCGCGTGGTGCTATGAACGACATAAAAATCGTCGCCATGATAGTCATAAGGCAGATTGCGCATTAGCTCAAAATCCGCTTCGTTAAAACTGAGGCGCGCGAAGCGTACGGCGGAAAACCAGGGTGTATCCCATCGAAAATGCTGGTCTTGGGTGCCAGCTTGGTAAAGGTAACGTTCGTGGTTGCCACGCAAAACGGGATACCCCAGACTCAAAGCCAGCTGAAAACAAGCCAATGAATCAGGCCCACCATTGACGTAATCTCCAGCCAGGATGATTTGGTCGGGGCTTTGCGCGCGGGCATCGGCAAGGGCGGCTTCAAAAGCCGCCAGATTGCCATGCACGTCAGAAAGGACAGCAACGCGCATTAGTCGGTGAAGAGGGGCAGGTGTCCCAAAGCCAAAATGTTGCGCCAGGTGCTGCGTTCGCCTTCGGTGAGGATGGCGACTTCTTTGACCACTTCGCCGCCGGCTTTGTCGACGATGAGGTGCATACCTTGCAAGGTCGAGCCGGTGCTGATGACGTCATCCAAAACGACCACTTTCTTGTTTTGGATCAGTGGGATGTCTTTTTCGTCCAGCAAAAGCGTTTGCGGTTTGCCGGTGGTGATGGACAAGGTTTCTGAGCGCACGGCTTCGCCCATGTAGGGTTTGTATTCCTTGCGCAGGACGATGTAAGGGATGCCCGTTGCGCGTGAGAGCATGTGCGCGATAGGGATGCTTTTGCTTTCGGCGGTGAGGATCACGTCGTAGTCGGTGTCCGCCAGGCGTTTGGCGAGCTCTTCAGCGCAGGCTTCAACCAGTTCAACGTCACCGAGGATGTTGAGAATGGCAATGCGCAACCCGGGCTTGACTTCAAACAGGCGCAAGTCGCGTTTTACGCCGGCGATTTCGATGGGGTAAATATCATGTTGGCTCATCATATCTCCTTAGGTGTTGATGATGGGTCTATTATAAGCAATAATGGCACAGCTAACTGGACTTAATTGAAAAAGAAAAATGGATAACACTAGGGGATTAAAACACTAGTGCCGCGGACGCCGACCGCGGCACTTATGTATTAAAGAGGAGAGAAGAAGAAAAGTCGCCCTTTCAAAGTCTATAATACACGAGCCTTACCTTATATGCTTGACGTTTAACCTACGCTTACCCTACGAAAACTTGTTCCTTAACATGTATAATTGAAAAGAACGCTCCAAAACATGGCGATCAGGCTTTATTTGACCGTTTTGCCTCCGAAAGAGCGTTGATTTACCGTTCAACCTGGCTTGAGCACCTCATACTGATGCGAGCCTTGAAATAAAAGTGAGACTAAGATGGATAACCTACATAGCGACTATTTCTTTAACACAAAAATCGGCACAATGAAGCTTGCAATTGAAGACCAGAAAATTCTTGGCATTACTTTATTGGATTTTAACCTTGAGCCAATCCAGGAAAGTCCATTGGATGAGGATGTTGACGGCGAGGATTTGGAAACAGATGCGGATGATCAAGTCGCTGAAGAGGCGATCAGACAGCTCAGGGCATACTTTTCAGGCGACACGAAGCAGTTTGACCTCCCTTTGCAGCTGGATGATCTGAGCCCCTTTGCCCGAAGGGTGATTGAAGCTTTGATGAAGGTCCCTTATGGCGAAACGGCCAGCTATAAAGATCTGGCCACGCTCGCCGGCAACCCCAAAGCTGCCCGCGCGGTGGGAGGTGTGGTTGCGCGCAATGCCTGGCTGATTGTGGTTCCTTGCCATCGTGTGATGGGAAGTGATGGAAGCTTGCATGGTTTTTCCGCCCCTGGTGGCTTGAGCAGCAAAGCCTGGTTACTGGAGCACGAACGAAGCATGTCCGCTTAAGCGGACAACAAAATGAATAAAAATGGTCAAAACGACTTTGGAAAAGAGAGAAGATGACAGAAACAAGCCAAACCCCCAGTTATAAATCCGGATTTGTGGCGATTGTGGGCAAACCGAATGCCGGAAAGAGCACCATCATGAACGCTTTGATGGGGCAACCTATCGCCGGCATCAGTGCCAAACCGCAAACGACTAGACGCCGTCAATTGGGCATTCTGACCAGTGAACACGCGCAAATCATTTTTGTGGATACGCCTGGTCTGCATGAGTCGAAAGACAAGCTTAGTCTGGCGATTAACGCCGAGGCTAAAATGGCGGTTCAGGATGCTGACATCATCCTCTTTATGGCCGATTCGAGCGCGCCTCCTGCCAAAATGGACGCCAACTTGGTGGACCTCATTCAAAACATGAACCCTGATGCCAAAATCGTCTTGGCGATGAACAAAACCGATGTCGGCAAGGCGCAAAACCAGGAAAAAAATCAGGAAGCCTATCTTAATTTGTTTGCCGGGTCTCAAGCACCAGTGGTGCTGAAGCTTTCGGCGCTGCGTGCTACCGGTTTGCAAAACCTGCTAGAAACGCTTCAAGAGCTTTTGCCAGAGGGACCCCAGTTTTATGACGAGGAGCAGATAACCGAAGACTTCGAACGTGATATCGCGGCTGAGATGATCCGCGCTGCGGCAATGGGCAACCTGGAAGAGGAAGTGCCCTATAGCGTCGCGGTTTTGGTCAATGAATACAGCGAGCGTGAAGAGGGCAAGGTGTACATTAACGCGACCATCTTTGTGGAACGCGAAGCCCAAAAGGGAATCGTGATTGGCAAGGGTGGGCAGATGATCAAGCAGATTGGCTCTGAAGCACGGCGGGATATCGAGGCGATGAGTGGGGAAAGTGTGTTTTTGGAATTGAATGTCAAAGTCAAAAAGGATTGGAAAGACGATGAGCGCTTCCTCAAGCAATTGGGTTTGAGTGAAAAAAGATGAGCCAGCTCATTCCTTGGTTGTTTTATGTGCTTATCGCTGGGCTTTGCGCGGCGAATTGGATTGGTGCTTATCGGGAGGATTTGAAGCTTTATCACGCTACCAAACCTCTGGTTCTTTTGGCCATGATTGGCTTTTTTGCTTATAACGACGGCTTTTCGGCACAGCGATTGCCTTTCTTGATCGGCTTAGTGCTTTCGGTGATTGGTGATGTCTTTTTAATGGCGGTGCGCACCCGTTATTTTATTGCCGGCATGGCAGCGTTTGCTTTGGCACATGTCGCCTATATCTATGGCTTTTCCCAATGGGCGGTGCCCTTTTGGGCTTACATTCCCGCGGCTGTGGCTTTGCTGATTATGGTTGCGGCGTTTAGCTTCTATATCGAAACCCAATGCAAAGAGTCTTCTGTGCCACGTTTTCAAAAACGCTTGTTCAAAGCTTATGGCTTTTTGGTGGCGGGTATGGCTCTCGTCGCCTGGTTGAGCCTGGCGCGTGAAGGCTGGACACGGGTACCAGCTATCATGGCAGGATTAGGCGGCAGTTTCTTTACAATTTCGGACTTAATGATCGCGCTCGGTCGGCTAGAAAAACGCATTCCCCGTGAACGTTTTTGGGTCATTTCGTCCTATCATATTGCTCAGATGCTGATTTTGAGCAGTGTTTTACTTTTGAAAGCATAATCTGGCGAAAACAAGGAAAAAATGTTTGACACTTTTTATTCTGAAGGGTATACTACCAGATTGTGAACATACCACTATTGGAGAATTAATATGGAAAGCGACGTCGCTCAAAACAAAGATAATCAACCCTACAAGGCCAAACAAAAATTTGAAGGAAAGGTTTTGAAGACCTCGTTGCAAGGCGTGTTGGTAGATATTGGCTCGCCATTGCCTGCGTTCTTACACATTTCGCAGGTTATTGACGCCAAAGATCCCAAAGCCCCTGTCCAAAATCCTGAAGATTTGCTCAAAGCTGGTGATCCAGTGACTGTCTGGATTAAACGCGTGGCAAAAGACCACATCAGCCTGACCATGATCGAGCCTTTGGCTTACGAATGGCGTGACCTCAAACCCGAAATGGCCATCAAAGGCACCATCGTGCGCTTGGAAAGCTTTGGCGCGTTTGTGGAAATCGGCGCAGAACGCCCCGGTCTCGTGCATGTCAGCGAATTGGCTCACAACTTTGTGCGCACCCCTCAGGAAGTTGTCAAAGTTGGCGACGAAGTGGATGTGATGGTTCTCGAAGTTGACAAACGCAAAAAGCAAATCAAGCTGAGCGTTAAAGCCCTTTTGGAAGCCCCCGAAGAAGAAATGATCGAAGCGCCTAAAGGTGGTCGCCGAGGCAAGAAAGCCAAGATTGAAGAAGTTGAAGAAGTGGAAGAAGAAGTTGTTCCAGATCCAACCTTCATGGAAATTGCTTTGCGGCAGGCTATGGATCGCGCCGAAAAGCGCTTGCCCGAAATTTCTGCCCGCACGAAGAAACAACGCCGCGCTGATGATAGCGTGGATGATATCTTCGAACGGACTTTGAAAACAAAGCAATCAGACGACGAATAGTCAGTCATGCTCGGGTTGAAGTACAAGAACCGAACGATTTGAACAATCCGGGGAGGAGCTCTAAAAAGCCCTCCCCGAAACTTTTAAGCTTATTGAGGAATACGGAGAGACATGGGAACCAAGTTTATCTTTTTTACAGGTGGTGTACTTTCATCGGTTGGCAAAGGTGTGTCAGCGGCGTCGATTGGGCGTTTGCTTAAGGCACGTGGCTTTGACATTACAATCCAAAAACTGGATCCCTATTTAAACATCGACCCAGGCACCTTGAGCCCTTACCAGCATGGTGAGGTTTATGTCCTCGATGACGGTTCTGAAACGGACCTTGACCTGGGGCACTACGAACGTTTTTGCGATTTGCGTCTGAAGAAAACAAGCACCGTGACGACTGGTCAGGTTTATGAAGAAGTCATCAACCGTGAACGCCGTGGCGATTACCTGGGCGGCACCATTCAGGTTATCCCCCATATCACTGGCGAGATCAAACGCCGCGTGCATCTTTTGGGCAAAAGCTCGGGTGCTGAGATTGCTCTAATTGAAGTTGGCGGCACGGTGGGCGACATCGAAAGCCAGCCCTTCCTCGAAGCGATGCGTGAGATGCGCAACGAGCTCCCTCGCGAAGATACCGCCTTTGTGCACTGCACCTGGTTGCCTTACCTCAAAGCGACTTCAGAACTCAAGACCAAACCCACGCAACACTCTGTGCGTGAATTGCGCTCGATTGGTATTTTGCCCGATATGATTCTGCCACGCAGTGACTACCCTGTGGATTATGATATTCGCCGCAAGATTGCCCAATTCTGTGACGTCCCTGTGGAGGCTGTGGTTCCGATGGAAACCGTGGACATGCTTTATCAAATCCCCTTGGATTTGGAAGAAAACAAAGTGGCAGATTTGCTTTTGGCGCGCTTAGGGCTGGAAGCCAAGCAGGAACCTGACCTGAGCGGTTGGCGCTGGATGGTTAATGAGCTGCGTAAGGATCGCCCGGTTGCCAAGATTGCTCTCGTAGGCAAGTATGTTGAGCTGCAGGATGCTTATCTGAGTGTGCGCGAAGCCTTGAAACATGCCGGTTTGGTTTGTAATCTGGATATCGAAATTATGTGGATTCCCAGCACCGATTTGAGCAAGGGCGAGTATGCTGACCAGCTCAAAGAAGCGGATGCGATCATCATTCCCGGCGGTTTTGGCACCCGCGGCATTGAAGGTAAGATTTTCGCGGCCCAATACGCACGAGAAAACAAAATTCCGCTCCTGGGTATTTGCCTGGGTATGCAGGTGATGGTTATCGAATATGCCCGCAATGTTTTGGGTATCGCTGAAGCTGATTCGACCGAATTTGACCAAAAAACGCCTCATCCTATCGTTGACTTTATGCCTGAGACGAAAGATGTAGAACAACTGGGTGGCACAATGCGCCTGGGATTGTATAATACAGATCTCGTTGAAGGAAGCTTAGCCGAACGCGTCTATCATGCCCAGCATATCGCTGAGCGTCATCGTCATCGATACGAAGTCAACAACGCCTATCGCGAGGCTTTGGAAGAGCATGGTTTGCGAGTGTCGGGGCAATCGCCAGACGGTCAATTGATTGAGATTGTGGAAGTTGTCGATCATCCCTTTATGATCGGTTCGCAGTTCCACCCTGAGTTTATCTCGCGTCCCAATCGACCTCATCCGCTCTTTGTGGGACTGTTGCAAGCGGTAAATGAGAGACGCGGCCTACCGACCGAGATACACAAATTTGGTTTTTAAAATGAAAGCGCCTTTGGGCTGCTTTTTACTGATCTTTTTTAATGAGGAAATAAAATGGAAACAACAATTGAATATATCAATGCCTTAGAAATCTTAGACTCTCGTGGCAATCCCACGGTGCAAGTTGAAGTTATTTTGAGCGATGGAACCTTCGGACAAGCTGGCGTGCCTTCTGGCGCGTCAACCGGCATCCACGAAGCCTTGGAACTGCGCGATGGCGACCCCAAGCGCTACAACGGCAAAGGCGTTTTGCAAGCTGTGGATAACGTCAACTTCGAGATCTCTGAAGAACTCTTTGGTTTGGATGCGCTGGAACAAAAAGCGATCGACGAACTGATGATCGAACTCGACGGTACCCCCAACAAATCTAAGTTGGGTGCCAACGCGATGTTGGGAACCAGCCTGGCTGTGGCGCGCGCCGCGGCAGCTGCTCTGGAATTGCCCCTGTATCGCTATCTGGGTGGCGTTTTTGCCCACACGCTGCCTGTGCCCATGCTCAACATCATGAATGGTGGCGCACACAGCAACTGGCAAAGCACCGACTTCCAGGAATTTATGGTCATGCCCTTGGGTGCGCCTACTTTTGCTGAAGGCTTGCGCTGGGGTTCTGAAATTTACCACGCTTTGCGCAGTGTTTTGAAAGCTAACGGCCACAGCACCTTGGTTGGTGACGAAGGTGGATTTGGTCCTGCACTCAAGGCGAACAACGAAGCTGTTGAACTGATTCTCGAAGCCATCACCAAAGCTGGCTACAAACCCGGCGAAGAAGTCTGCATCGCGCTCGACCCTGCCGCTTCCGAAATCTATGAAGAAGAAACCGGTCTTTACAACCTGCGAAAAGAAGGTAAGAAATTGACTTCTGAGGAAATGGTTAAATTCTGGACCAATTGGATCGACCAATATCCCATCGTTTCGATTGAAGACGGCTTTGCCCAGGACGACTGGGAAGGCTGGAAAGCTTTCACCGCTTCGGTTGGCCATCGTCTGCAAATTGTGGGTGATGACCTCTTGGTGACCAACCCTGTGCGTATTGCCCGTGGTATCGAAGAAAATGCAGCCAACGCACTTTTGGTTAAGCTCAACCAAATTGGTACCTTGACCGAGACCCTGCAAGCCATCGACATGGTGCGCTCACACGGTTGGCGTGCGGTGTGTTCACACCGTTCTGGCGAAACCGAAGACAGCACTATCGCTGACTTGGCCGTGGCGATGAACATGGGTCAAATCAAGACCGGCGCACCGGCTCGCTCGGATCGCGCTGCCAAGTACAACCGCTTGCTGGCGATTGAACAAGAACTGGGCAGCACTGGCCGCTATGCTGGTTGGGATGCCTTGGCTTTTGACGCCAAACGCTAATTGAAGTTTTAGAGAGGTGGCGCTTTGCCACCTCTTTTTATTTAAGTTTAGGAACCGCGATGTCTGAAAAAATTCCCTATCAAACCCTGCCTTTAAGCCATGACTTGATTCAGTGTGAACGCTGCCCACGCTTGGTGGCGTGGCGCGAGGAATTAGGGCGGGTCAAGCGACGCGCTTATATTGATGAGGAATACTGGGCGAAACCGGTGCCGGGATTTGGTGCGGCTGAGGCGCGGGTTTTGGTTTTGGGCCTGGCGCCTGGCGCTCATGGTTCCAATCGCACCGGGCGAATGTTCACCGGTGATGCCAGTGGCGACTTTTTGTTTCCGGCTTTGCATCGTGCAGGTTTTGCCAGTCAGCCTATTGCCAGTCAAGCAAACGATGGGATGGTCTTGAATGATCTGTATATCACATCGGTTTGTCATTGTGTGCCACCTGGAAACAAGCCGCTGGGGGAAGAAGTTCGCAATTGTGCCTATTGGGTTGAACAAGAATTGGCGATGCTTAAAAACCTTCAAGGGGTGGTTTTACTGGGCAAGATTGGTTTGGATGGCTTGTTGGCATTAGAGCGGTTTAAGGGCGTTAAGAAAAGCGATATTAAGTTTGGGCATGGGGCGTTTTATGACTTGGGGGAAGGCTTACCCTGGCTTCTGTGCTCCTATCACCCAAGCCGTCAAAACACGCAAACCGGCAAACTGACGGTCGAAATGTTTGACGCGATATGGACGCAAGTTAGATTCTTATTGGGCTAATTTTTGGACATGATTTAAAGAGGTTTGGCGAGGACGCCAAACCGAACTTTCATCTGTTAAGCATGGCGTCTCGCCATGAAAAAAAATGGATGGGTTTACAGTTTTTCCAATGGTTTGGTGAGGACGCCAAACCGAACTTTCACTTGTTCAGCATGGCGTCTCGCCATGCAAAAGGTAGGATGGGTTTATAGCTTTTCTAATGGTTTGGCGAGGACGCCAAACCGAACCCGTGAACGTCAAACCGAACCAAGGGACACCAAACCGAACGAAGCGATGCCAAATTGAACTAGGGAACGTCAAACCAAACCAAGTGACACCAAACCAAACTTTCACCTGTTCTGGATGGCGTCCTCGCCATCCTCATTTCTTTTTCAAAACCCTAAACTTCCGAGGAATATCAAAACTTAACGCAGTTCTTGTTGGGTGGTGTAAAGCCGGTAGTAAGTGCCGCCAAGCGCTAAAAGTTCCTCGTGGGTGCCGCTTTCGGTTATGCGGTTTTCTTCTAAAACCACAATCCGATCTGCATTACGCACGGTTGACAAGCGGTGGGCGATGATTATCGTTGTGCGTCCCTTAATCAACTGGTCGAGTGCTTCCTGAATCATTTTCTCAGTCTCAGTGTCCACAGATGAAGTCGCTTCATCCAAGATCAAAATCGGGCTGTTTTTCAACACGGCGCGGGCAATTGAAAGTCGCTGTTGTTGACCACCCGAAAGCTTGACCCCGCGTTCACCAATCAGCGTGTCAAACCCTTCTGGCATGCGCTCGATAAACTCCAGTGCGTTTGCAATTTTAGCCGCTTCGATCACTTCTGCTTCGCTGGCATCAGGGCGACCAAAGAGGATATTTTGGCGCACACTGCCATTGAACAAAAATACATCCTGTAAAACCATACCCACATTTGTGTTGAGCTCATACAAACTGAGGTCACGCACATCGACGCCATCAATTGAAACACTCCCGCCTGTCACATCATAAAAGCGTGGAATCAGGCTGGCGAAGGTCGTTTTGCCAACGCCGGTGGGGCCAACCAAAGCCAGGGATGTGCCCGCGGGGACAGTCAGATCGATATCAATCAGCACCTCTTCGCCTTCAATATAATGGAAGTTGACATGGTCAAAGCGCACTTCGCCTTGCACCGGTTTGGGCAGAGGTATGGGGTTTTTGGGGGAGGCAATTTCGGGCTCAACGGTCAGAATTTCGGCGATGCGTTCAAAGCCAGCCATGGCTTCAGTCACCGCTTCCATCGAGTTGCCCAGGGTGCGCACGGGTTGGTAGAAGTTATCCAAATAGAGGAAAAAGGCGACTAAATCAGCAATACTCAAAGTGCCTGCCACAGCCATGCGGGCACCAAAAAAGATGACCAGAAGCTGACCGATACCCGCACTAAAGTCGAAAATGGGATTGAAAATCGCCATCAACTTGAGGGCGACCAGGTTTTCGTCATGCACGCGATAGATGCTGTTATCCACTTTGGCGATTTCCATTTCTTCCTGGGCGAAGGCTTTCACCTCACGAATGCCCGAAAGACTGTCGTTCAAAACGGCGTGCATTTCACCGACTGAGCGTTGACGTTTGCGGAATGCTGGACGTACATATTTGGAATAGCCAATTAAGGTCAAAATAATCAAAGGAATAGGAATGAGCGTAATCAGGGTCAAGCGCCAGTTCATACTGAGCAAAATGGCCGTAACCGCGACCAAGGATATGCCACTGACGATGATATCTGGCAGGGCATGCGAGACCATTTTCTCAAACAGACTGGTGTCATTGATGATGCGCGACATCAGTTGGCCGGTTTGGCGGTCTTCATAAAAACGCAACGACAGTTTTTGCACATGGCGATAGACCATGCTACGCGCGTCTGAAACCACGCCCCAGCCGGCGCGGTGGGCGGAATAAGAGCGCAAAAATTGCATAAACCCGCGAGCCACAAAGATGATCAGGGCGATTGCGGCAAGTTTGGTGATGAAATCAATCGTGCTGGCGTCGAGCGGTTCCAGGCTGAGACGCTCAATGAGTTTGCGGATGATGGCAGGGATGAGCAGTTGTGCGGCGACTAAGCCCAGCATTGCTACGACGGTTAACGCGAGCATCTTGATGTATTTTTTGGATAATTTTGCAAGTAAGGTGAGTGGTTTAAGCATCATTACTCCCAATATGTTCGATAATTACGGTGGCATGGTTGCCGACGATGGGTACTTTGAGCCCCCAGCTGGCTTTGAAATCGCTGTCGGTCATCCAAAACAAGGCGTTGCCCCCATCGACCCAGGAGTTGATGAAGCCCCATGGGGTGTGGCGGCCTGGTCCGTTTTGGTGGAGCGGATCATAAGCCGCGAACAACATGGTATGCCCTCCGATGCTTTGGTCTGGATTAACGTTGATGGGTCGCTTGGCGTAATAAATCGCAGGCGCTTTGTCGCGTAACCATAAAAGTGTGACCAAGGCGACTTTGTTTGGGTCTTGGTTTAGTTCGAGCAAAGTTTCTGGGTCCAGGTGAAGCTTTTTAGCGCGAATCGGCAGATGATGCTTCTTTGCCAAATAGTTGACATATCTGGCTTGCATGCCTGGCGCGACCGCCCATTTTGGGAAGATTCTAAAGAGCCGCCCACGCCACCAGAGGCGGTTGGTCTCTTCGATTAAGTCTTCAGGTTTTAGCAAGATCCCGCAAAGAATCTCAATAGCTGCCGAAATGGCATGCAGGGTACAATCGTTCCCTTTTTGCAAGCTTTGATAAGCCGCAAGTTGTGATTCTGACATGGCGCGAAGGCTTAGTGATTTCATAAAACTATTGTACATGCAAGCCCGCGAATTGGGATAATGATTGACATTGTGCAGGCGAAGTGGTAGATTAAAAGCAAGAAAAATGATCAAAGAAGCCCGAATGCCCGGATGCGTGGGTGTAGAGGTGGAAGCTGGTGAAAGTCCAGCGCTGTACCGCAACTGTAAGCCATATTTGGTAAGCCAGGTAACCTGCTTTGATCGAAGACCCATATAACCTTCTCGGATTAAGGAGGTGGTCCATGAGCGTGATTACTCAAACCCCTTCAAATCCGTTGAAGGGGTTTAGTTTTATCTAAGGAGAATTTGAATGAAGAAACTGTTTTTACTCTTGACCCTGGCCGTTCTACTATTCGGTGCGGCATGTAAGCCTCTTGAAACCCCTCCTGTTACGGATGCGCAAGAAGCTATGTTGACCCCTGAAACCGAAAGTAAGTCACCTGAAGAAGATGTTCAGGAACCAGAACCGGTTGACCCCGTTGTGGCTGAGCCTGTCGAGCAAGTGACGATCGAATATGCCAAAAACTTCACCATTGAATATCGCGAAGGCTACAAACTTTTGACCGTGACCACCCCTTGGGCTGGTGCTGAACAAAGCTTTAGCTATGCTTTGGTTCCCGAAGAATTTGCCGGCATGATGGACGTTGGTAACGCTTTGGTCATCAAGACCCCAATTAAGAGCATTGTTACTTTCTCTACCACTTACTTCCCCTTCCTTGAGCAAATTGGACAGTTGGAAAGTGTCGTTGGTGTAGATACGGCTATGTTCGCTTATAACCAAAACATTCGCACTTGGGTTGAAGCCGGCGCGATTAAAGAAGTTGGCGGTGGCGCTTCCATGGCTCCCGTGGATGTCGAAGCGGTGATTGAACTCAACGCTGACACCATCATGACTTCTGCCAGTGGTATTCCCGAATATGATGTGCATCCTCAACTGCTTGATGCTGGTTTGCCTGTGGTTTTGAACGCTGACTATCTTGAACCCCATCCTTTGGGACGTGCCGAATGGGGCAAGTTTATTGCTGCTTTCTACGACAAGGAAGTCGAAGCTGCCAAACTCTTTGATGAGGTTGTAGCACGTTACGAAGAAGCAAAACAGAAAGTTATCGCTATCTCTTACGCGCCTTCTGTTTTCCTCAATACCGCTTGGGAAGACAGCTGGGCTGTTCCTCAAAAGGATAGCTATGTTGGTATTTTGCTCAGAGATGCTGGCGCCAGATACCTGTTTGAAGATCAAGAGGGTAGTGCCTCTTCCTACCTTGGCTTTGAGACGATTTTGGATGTTGCCAAGGAAGCTGATTTTTGGCTGAACCCGGGTATGTCCACTGACTTGGCTTCACTTTCCGCTATGGATGCCCGCTATGCCGACTTTGGTGCCTACAAATCTGGTCAGGTCTACAATACCAATGCTCGTGTTACCGAAATGGGTGGTTCTGATTACTACGAAAGTGGTGTCGCCAATCCTGATAAGGTCCTCATGGATATGATTAATATCTTCCATCCCGGTCTTATCGAAGGTTACGAACTTTATTACTATCAGAAACTGAACTAATGCCACGCTTCTGGCAAGGCAATCAACATGGAACACGCGAAGCACACAGAAGTTGTTTCTAAGAAGAGAGGTCGTTTTTCAGCCAAAACCTGGCTGATCCTCCTGTTGATTGCCTTGCCCGTTCTTTTTCTGCTGAGTTTGATGATTGGCTCGGTCAACATCCCGCTCAGCAGTATTCCTGACATTATTTTTAGCCCCGACAAGGTCAAAGCGAGTTGGGTCTATATTTTTAACAACTATCGTCTGGCGAAGTCAGTTGCCGCAGTACTTTCCGGCATGGCTTTGGGTGTAGCGGGTTTGCAGATGCAAACCCTGTTTCGTAACCCACTGGCTGACCCCTTCATTTTAGGCATTAATTCCGGTGCGAGCTTAGGTGTAGCACTGGTCGTGTTGGGCACAGGTGCTTTGAGCGGTGCTTTGCTCTCGGGCTTAACCGTGCTGGGGGATATTTCCCTGGCGGTTGCTGCCTCGATTGGTGCCGGCTTGGTTTTGGGACTGATTTTGTTCGTCAGTCGTTGGGTGCGCAATGCCACGACTTTGCTCATTTTGGGTTTGATGTTTGGTTATGCAACTAGTGCTCTTGTGAGCCTTTTGGTTTACTTTAGTCAACCTGAACGTGTGCAAGCTTTTACCATTTGGGGCTATGGCTCTTTTGGTGGTGTGACTTGGAACCAGCTGCGCGTGATGGCGCCGGTCATTTTGATTGGCATCGGCATGGTTTTATTCTTGCCCAAGGCGCTAAATGCCTTATTGCTCGGTGAAGAGTATGCCAAAACGATGGGATTGAATGTCAAAAGCGCGCGCGTGTTGATTTTGATCAGCTCTTCCATACTGGCTGGCACGGTGACGGCATTTTGTGGACCCATCGGATTTTTGGGTATTGCGGTGCCGCATATCGCGCGGAACTTGCTGCGCACATCCGACCATAAGCGGCTCATCCCAGCCACCTTACTGATGGGGGCCATTGTTGCCCTCCTGGCGGATATGATTTCACAATTACCGGGCAGCCATTACATCCTACCCCTGAACGTGGTCACGTCCATCTTTGGTGCGCCATTCGTGCTCTGGGTGATTTTAAGACAAAGGCGAGGTGAGACATCGTTTGCGGTTTAGGTACGCCGGTTTTGCTCACCAAAGAGCTTGAAATTGGCTATAAAAAAGGCAATACCGTTGAAAAGGTCGTGAGTTCTGGACTCAATTTGCAACTTTGTCCCGGCGAATTGGTCTGTTTGGTGGGACCAAATGGCTCGGGTAAATCCACCCTTTTGCGCACGATTACAGGGTTGCAAAAGCCTTTGGACGGAGAAGTTTTGTTGCATGGTAAAGACATCAAAAGCTATGACAACAAAGCCCTGGCGCGCAATATTAGTGTCGTTTTGACCACACCTGTGCAAGTTGGCGCGATGCGTGCTTATGATTTGGTGGGTTTGGGTCGCTTCCCTTTCACCGATTTGTTTGATCAACTGCGCGAAGAGGACCATCACATTGTGCGCGTTTCACTTGAAATGGCTGGGGCCAGTAACCTGGCGGAGCGCTATGTTCAAACCTTGAGCGATGGCGAACGCCAAAAGGTGATGATTGCCCGCGCTCTGGCACAAGAGCCTTCGCTTTTGATGTTGGATGAGCCAACCGCTTATTTGGATCTCCCGGGCCGCGTTTCGGTGATGCAGCTTTTGCGTGATTTGGCGCATGGACACGGCAAGGCGATTTTGACCTCGACGCATGATTTGGATTTAGCCATGCGCAGTGCTGATCGCGTTTGGTTAATGAACCGTAATGGTATGGTCATGCAAGGCGCGCCGGAGGATTTGGCGCTGGATGGTAGCTTTGGCGAGACATTTTCTGCCGGAAAAGTACATTTTGATGTCTCAACCGGTCAATTTGATATGAACGGTAAGCCAAGTAAACAAATCAGACTTAAGGCTGAAGGTCTTAACTATATCTGGGCAGAAAAAGCGCTCAGTCGGGTTGGTTTTGCCGTGGCTGATTCGGCTGAAATCAATGTTGAAGCCAGTGATGGAAGATGGCTTTTGCAAGCTCATGGCCAAACCCAAAGCTTTGAGACGCTTTACGCATTATTACAAGCATTAAACGGACGCGAATAAGGTTTTGTCGTTTGTCTTTAACAGTAGGTCATTCTAAATATTCTGGAGGTTTTTTTTATGCATATTCCAACTATTCCCCCCTTTGATCACGATATGGCTAAAGCAGCCGAGGCACGTCAGGCGATGCTCACCAAACCCTTGGGTTCCCTGGGTAAACTGGAGCGACTTGGCGTCCGTCTGGCAGGGATGACAGGTGAACTTCGTCCGAAATTCAACAAGAAAGCGCACATCATTATGGCTGCTGACCATGGCATCGCCAAAGAAGGCGTGAGTGCTTTTCCACAAGAAGTGACCCCACAAATGGTGCTCAACTTTTTGACCGGTGGCGCGGCTGTGAATGTTTTCGCGCGATTGGCGGATGCGGAAGTGACCGTTGTGGATATCGGCGTCGCTTATGATTTCAAAGCCGCGGAAGGCTTGGTTGATCGCAAGATCGCCTGGGGAACGGAAAATATGCTGCATGGACCGGCGATGACCCGAGAACAAGCTGAACAAGCCATTCAAATTGGCATGGATATCGCCAATGAGGTTATCGATCGCGGCGCGGATGTGGTCGGAATTGGCGAGGTGGGTATCGGTAACACGACACCTAGTGCCACGATTATCGCCATGGCGAGTGGACGACCAGTGAGCGAAGTGACCAGTCGCGGCACCGGATTGGACGACCCCGGACTGGCTCGCAAAGTTGAGATTATTGAGGCGATTATCGAACGCCATAAAGACGATTGTGGCGACCCCATTTCTATGCTGGCTAATGTCGGTGGTTTTGAGATTGGTGGCATGGCCGGCGTGGTGCTGGCAGCTGCCGCGCGACGCATCCCAGTTGTCGTGGATGGTTATATCGCCGGTGTGGCGGCTTTGATTGCGGTTGGGCTGGCTCCAGAAGCGCGCAATTACCTCATCGCTTCCCATGAATCCCACGAACCTGGTGCTGAAATTTGTACTCAGCTTTTAGGTCTTGAAGCCTTGTTTGACTTGAATTTACGTTTGGGTGAGGGTACTGGCTCGGTTTTGGCATTCCACTTTGTTGAGGCTGCCGCGCGCATTCAGGACGAAATGGCCACCTTTGCTGAAGCCGGCGTGGACGAAAAATTATGAAATATTTGCTGGTCGCATTCGGTTTTCTAACCACTCTACCGGTTCCACAGCTGGGTGAGTATGACCCCAAAGCCTTGGGGCGTAGCACGGCTTGGTTCCCTTTGGTCGGTTTGGTGATGGGCGCGATTGTGGCCGGTGTGCATTACGGCTTGGCTTTTGTTTTTCCTCTGCCAGTTGTGGCGGTTTTGAGCACACTGCTTTGGATTGTGCTCAGTGGGGGCTTGCATCTGGACGGTTTGGGGGATAGCTTTGACGCTTTGATTTGCGCGACGACACCTGAGCGACGGTTGGAGATTTTAAAGGATGTCCATCTGGGTGCTTATGGCGTGATTGGTTTGGTAGGCGCGATTTTGCTGAAAGCGGTATTGATATTCAGCCTGCCTAAAGAACATATCTTTTTTGCGATTCCACTTGCTGCAGCGACTGCGCGTTGGATTTTGGTCCTGGCCGCGCAACAGCCCTCCGCGCGACCGGGTGGCTTAGGAGACATGACCAAACAGGGCATGCGGAAGACCGATTGGATACCAGCCGCGGTTTTGATGATTGTGCTGTTGGGCGTTTCGCTTTACTTTGGGCGTTGGCAGGCTTTGATTGCTGTCGCTGTGGCGCATCTTTTGGCATTCATCGTTTTCTGGATTGCGCGAAAAAAGATTGGCGGTCTCACTGGCGATATCTTCGGCTTGTCAGCTGAGCTGGTTGAACTAGCTATATTAAGCGTATTTTGTTTGATGGTTTTTTGAGGTGATATGGAGACATTAAATTTTTGCATTGGCACCACATCTTATATCATTCCGGATGATATTATCCCAAATGTGCATTATTTGGGCGGTAAAGCTGAAGATATCGAGTTGGTCTTGTTTGAGGTTGATGAGGGACCAAGTAATTTGCTCACACCTGCGCAACAAGCGGCTTTGGCATCCCTGGCACAGCAAAATGGCATGACCTACACGGTGCATTTGCCTTTGGACCTCAACCTGGCAGAAGATGCCACTACGCGGGATATTTCCTTTCTTAAGGCCAAAAAGGCGATTGACTGCACGTTGGGCTTGAATCCCTGGGCTTATGTTTTGCATCTTGAAGGCAAGGAAAGGCTTGCGGGGAAGCAAAGCAAGGAAGAATGGCTGAAGAAAGCGCTGGCTGGTTTGGCGCAACTTAGCGAGTGGGTCGGGGATCCCAAACTTCTGGCGGTTGAGAATGTGGACCATTATCCGATTGACTTTATCGACGAAATTTTTGCGCATAGCCAAGTGAGCCGTTGTATTGACATTGGCCATCTGTGGTTGGAAGGCTACGACCCCATCCCATTTCTGGAGAAAAACATCAGCCGTGCGCGGGTATTGCACATTCATGGCATTGGCGAGCGCGATCATAAATCTTTGAAGCATGTCGAAATTGAAGAATTGAAGCGGGTGATTGGTTTCATTCAGAAATCTGGCTTTGATGGCGTGATGACGATTGAAGTTTTTGGCGAAGAAGATTTTGTGACTTCCCTGCAGCAGTTGGATTGTGTTTTTAGCCAACTCGGTTTGGAGAACGTTGTCCTCAAAGGCGAAAAAATCAAACCAGCCAAGTATCATCGTGACCTCTACGGAAGTATTGGGGAAGCTTAGCATGAGCAAGGAACTGATTTTGGTTTTGGGTGGCGCGCGCAGTGGCAAGTCGGACTGGGCGCAAAGTGAGCTTGAAAAAACTGGAGAAGATGTGCTTTTTGTAGCGACTGCGACTCCGGGTGATGAAGAGATGCGCTCTCGCATTGAAAAACATCGCGCTTCACGTCCGGCACATTGGCAAACTTTGGAAGCGCCCATGCATCTTGGTGAAGCGATTTTAGAGAACAACTCAGCGCCATGGGTTTTGGTGGACTGTATCACGATGTTGGCGAGCAATGTAATGTTCAGCCTGCCCGAGCCGATTGATGAAGCCGAATATCAGCAAGCCATGCAAAAAGAGATTGAGGCCTTGATTGCCGCCTGGGAAAAGCAGGACGCGAGTTGGATGCTGATTTCGAATGAAGTCGGTTTGGGCTTGGTGCCGCCCAATGCGCTTTCCCGTTTTTATCGCGATGAACTCGGCAGGGCCAATCAGCGTTTGGCGAAAGCCGCGACGAAAGTGGTCTTTTTGGTAGCCGGGATTCCAATGGTGATGAAAGGCGAGTAGCTATCTTTTATCGAACCTGAGCTTCCCACTTTAGTGCCCCATGACTCAAGAGTCTATCAAAGTCTTTCCATCTAAATTAAATTCCTCTGCCCGAAAATATGGATCAAAAAGCTTTAAAGACCCACCCCCTTAGTCTCCACCTCCTCGTGAAAGAACCTCGGAGCGCAAGCAGTCCCACGGAGGGGGTAAATGGCACGCATACTACTCGCCCTCTCCAGTGCAGCATTTATATTGAATCTGTTTTTCAACACGAAAGTAAGCTGCACGATGGGAGAGGGGCAGGGGTGCTGCTTGCGTGCCGAGTGCTTTTCGAGGCGTGGGTCTTTTTGTTTTTATGGCGTAATTTATGTTATGTTTGTGTCCTGAATCCCTTTGTATCCATGTTGGCTATGCTATTTATCGAGAAAATGGCAGAACCAAATCCGATGATGTGAAGTGCGAATAACGTTGATTAAAGAAAAAAAGCCCGTGGCCAGGACCGCGGGCTGTGTATTTTAAGGTTAGTTTTGTCAAACGATCTTGTTCAATAAAGGTTCAAAGAAAAGAATGACGGTCACCACGATGACCATAATTGTGATTCCAATTGCCAAAACGTTGGTCACTTTTGAGTTGACATACTTGCCCATGATTTGACGGTTGTTGGCGATGCGTAATACCAAAACCAACACGATGGGCAGAAGAATGGCATTGACCGTTTGCGAGAGAATCATCATCGTAAAGAGCGGTGCGCCAGGAATGAGAACCACCATTGAACTGATGACCATAATCGCAATCAGTAAGCCATAAAAAACAGGAGCATCCTTTACTTTGCGGTTGAGTCCACGTTCAAAACCATAAGCTTCACAAAACGCATACGTCGTCGAAAGAGGCAGAACCGAAACCGCTAGAAGTGAGGCGCCCAGTAAGCCAACCGCAAATAGAATAGTCGAAGCGTTCCCTGCCAATGGCTGGAGGGCTAAGGCTGCTTCCTTGGCATCGGTCACGGCAATCCCCGCGACATACAGCGTCGTGGCGGTGACAATCAAAATGAAGGCGGAAATAATGTTGCCCCAGGCTGCGCCAAAGCTGACATCTATTCGCGTGTACTTATACTCTTTCATATCTACACCTTTGTCTGCAACGGATGCCTGAAGGTAATAGATGCCCCAAGGGGTGATGGTTGTACCAATAACCGCTAACATCGTCACAAGGAAGGGTCCGCTCATCTCGATATGGGGTGTCACGATGGCTTTGCCGATTTGAATCCAATCGGGTTTGATAGCAAAAACCGCTGCCACATAACTCAAAGATGCCAAACACAAGACCAGCAGGACCTTCTCGACATATTTATATTCAGCTTTGAGGATAATGAAGGTCATCACAATCGCCGCAATTGGCACGCTGACATAACGGCTGATGCCAAAAAGCTCACCCGCCGCAGCCACGCCAGCGAACTGGGCAACGGTGGTTGCCAGGTTGCCAATCACCAAACAAATCATCGCGAAGGTGGATATCTTCACGCCAAACCGTTCGCGGATGAGGTCGGCTGTACCTTTGCCGGTGACCGCACCCATACGCGCGGCCATTTCCTGGATGACGACCTCGCCAATCGTGATGACCAGGATGATCCAAATCAGATTGTAGCCATAGGTCGAGCCGGCAACGGAGTAGGTGGCGATGCCCGGCGCATCATTATCCGCACTGGCTGTAATGAGCCCAGGACCCAGAATGGTCAACATAAAGATGATTTTGTTCAGCCACAAAGGTTTCTTTTTCTTGACGGTATCTTTCATTTTCTGGCTCACTTTCCTGCAAAGCGGGGGAGGCGTTTCTTCCACGCGGTGGGTAAGACAGTGTCGAGTGCGTCATCCACGGTGACGATGCCCAGCATTTTTTGAGTTTCGGGTTCGATGACTGGGATAGCCAACAAATCATATTTTGCTACCAGATAGGCAGTTTCGTTTTGGTCGGTGAGCGGTTCAACATGAACGACATCATCATCCGCCCAATCCAGGAGTGGTTTTTCCAAAGGTGCGGTAACCAGGTCACGTAAACTGACCACACCCTCCAGTTTTTGTTCGTTGTCCAGGATATAGAGGTAGTACATGAACTCGTCTTCTTTGGCTTCTTCAGAGGTGCGCAAGTGATTGAGTGCCATCTCAACGGTAAATTCAGTTGGAACCCAGGCAAACTCGGTGGTCATAATGCCGCCAGCGCTATCTTCGGGGTAAGCCAAAAGGCGACGCATTTCCTCTTCGTCTTCGTCTTCCATCAGGCTGAGCAGTTGCTCGCTCTGCTCGTCATCGAGGTCAGCCAGAAGGTCAGCTGCTTCGTCAGGGTCCATGACTTCAAGGACATCCGCGGCGCGCTCGGGCTCCATTGCCGCCAATACGGCTTGTTGAACTTCGAAAGAGCTTTGTTCGAGTGTATCCGCCAGAATTTCGTCGTCAAAACCTTGCAGAATGGCTTTGCTGGTGTGGTGATCGAGCCCATCCAGAATGGCAGCGATATCGACCGGTTCCATTTGGACCAAACGATCCTGAGAAACCTTGAGTCGCAAAGGGTCGTCATGCTCGATGCTGGCGACATCTTCCCAGGCGATAATTTGGCTAGTGAGCTTAATTTTGAAAAGTTTTGCAAAGAACTTGCTAGGGACGTCGAGGCTGAGGCGGCGTAATAAGCCGCGCATGCCGGTATCGACGCCGGTCACCAGGTATTGTTGGTTTTTGCGGGCGATGACCACGTCATTGACGCGCACCAGACGTTTGCCTTCGGTGTCTACAATTTGTTGGTCGAGCACGCGTTGTTTGAGGTGAAGCTCATGACCATGCGGTTGATAGGCTTTAAGGTCTCGATTGGCAGTATTGAGGGTGATGCTGGGCCAAAGGGTGGCAATTTGCTTGCCATCGATCAGCTTTACATCAGTTTTGCTACGCTTTAGCAAAATGGCGTCAATGGGGGGCATCGCCTGGTCTGTATGACTCACCAAAAAGTCCTCGACCTGACCCACGACATGCCCAAAAGCGTCCCAGACTTTTTGGTTGAGCAAGTTGCTTAAATAAATCATAAGTCACCTCGATAAGATATTGTTTTGAAGAAACCACGGCAGCCGCTATGCCCCTGTAAGCTATCCGTGGGGAAAGATTACAAGAGCCTAGTAGGTACTTGCAGGGTCTGGCTGATCGTCAGAGCCTGGTGCTTCGTTTCCGATACGTGTTTTTGTTTCCATAAAGTCAATCATTTCTACTTCAAATAAGTTTACCTTAAGATAGCCGTTTTGGCGGGGGTAATTTGCAAGAATATGGATGTTCGCGAACAATCACGCACCGTAAACAAAAAGACACCCGATTGAGGGTGTCTTTGTAAACTCATTAGGGGTGGTTTTTAGCCAATCAAGCCGTTTTGCTTGCCGATTTTGCCAAAGATCTCCAAAACCTGTTCGAGTTGCGATTGGGTATGTGTCGCCATATAGGAGGTGCGTAGGAGTTGGCGGCCTGGCGCAGTGGCAGGCGAGATGACCGGGTTGACGAAAACGCCGGCGTCAAACAAATCGTGCCACATTTTGAAAGTGAGCATGTCGTCACCAATGATAATAGGCACAATCGGGGTCTCAGAGGTACCAATATCAAAGCCTAAGGAGCTTAGTCCCTCACGCATAAAACGGCCGTTTTCATTGACCTGATCCACCAACCAGGGTTCTTCGCGCATGACATTCAGGGCGGCATGGGCGGTGGCCGTGTTGGCAGGTGGGATGCTGGCGCTAAAAATCAGGCTGCGGGCAACGTGTTTGATGTAATCGATGACGTCATATTGGCCGGCAATGAAGCCGCCAATCGAGGCAAAGGACTTGCTAAAGGTGGACATGTTTAAATCCACACCTTCGGTGATGCCAAAATGAGCGGCCGTGCCTCGTCCGCCACCCAAAACACCCATGGCATGCGCGTCATCAACCATTAGGCGCACACCGTACTTCTCACACAAGGGGATGATTTCGGGCAGGGGGGCGATGTCGCCTTCCATGCTAAAGAGCCCATCCACCACCAAAAGGCGGCCACCTTGTTCAGGCAGGCTTTTTAAGACGCGCTCGAGGTGCTCGATGTCGTTGTGGCGATAGCGTTCGATTTTGCCGTGGCTCAGGCGCGCGCCGTCATAAATGCTGGCATGGTCTTCTTTATCCAGGATGACGATGTCACCACGACCGACCAAAGCGCTAATCGTGCCCAGGTTGACTTGCATACCAGTCGAAAAGACCAGAGCAGCGTCCATGCCGACCCAATCCGCCAGGTCGCGTTCGAGGTCTTCGATAATGGTCATATTGCCATTGAGAAAACGTGAGCCAGTGCAGCTGGTGCCGTATTTTTCGAGGGCATCCATCGCGGCTTGCTTGACCTTGGGGTGGGTGGTCAAACCCAGGTAGTTGTTTGAGCCACACATGATAATGCGTCGTCCCTCAAACACAACTTCTGTACCTTCGTTTCGGTCAAGGGGTAAAAAGTAGGGGTAAAAGCCTGCCGCCTTAGCGACACGCACATCTTCAAAATCAAAACACTTCTTAAAAATATCCATGAAAAATCCTTTTTTAGTTTACATACCAAGTATTGTTAGCCTATATTATAGTACAACCGACAGGCTCGTGGAAAGTTGCGAGGATTATTGATTGTCGGTATTGATTGTCGGGTTTCTCACATTAAGGCCAATTATTGCACATTAGAATTGACACCCGTTTTACAGGTGTGTATACTTTTTGATTCAGCGAATAGATTATTATCTAACACATTTTACGCTAAATTGGAGTTTATTGTGAACGCAAGAGCTGAAAAAAACAGCAGCTTTGATATGAATAAAGTCCTCAACAGTCCCAAACTGCTTAGTTTGTGGCATCTGATGAAGGGCTATCATCTGAATTACTTTGTCGCAACCGTGGCTTTGGCTATTTCCGCCTCGGCTCGGGCTGGCATATTCCTGTATCTGGGTCAATTTATTGATGCTTTGCGTGATGGTGGCATGCAAAACAAAACCATTATCACCTCGGCTTTAGCATTTTTGGGTTTGATTATGCTCCAGGCACTTTCAACGTTTGTGAGTAGTTGGATGGCTAGCTTTACCGCCGAAAACACTACACGCCGTTTGCGCAACCATCTTTTTGACCATATTCAACGCTTGACCTACGCTTATCACGCCGAAGCCAAGACCGGTGACTTGCTTGAGCGCGCAACATCCGATGTGGATACCTTGCGCCGCTTCTTTGCTGACCAGGCGATTGGTATGGGGCGGATCATCTTCATTCTGGTGATTAACTTCGCGCTCATCTATCGCATCCAACCCCGTTTGGCGTGGGTGTCTATTGCGATTGTGCCCCTGACCTTGGTCATTTCGATGATCTTTTTCCGCAATCTGCGCAAGGCTTATGAGGGCTATCAAGAGCAGGAAGCCATCATTACAACCCACTTACAAGAAACGCTTAGCGGTGTGCGCGTGGTGAAGGCTTTTGCGCGGCAGGATTATGAGATTCAAAAGTTTTCCGAGAATAACGCCGAAAAGTTACGTCTTGGCAAGCGCTTGATGCTGATGCATTCGACCTTCTGGCCGGTCTCGGATATTATCTGTGGGGTTCAGCATGTGCTCAGCACCTATGTCGCCGCTACTTCGGTGATTGATGGCATCATCAGCCTGGGCGATTTTGTCACCTTCTCAGGTTTGCTCAACTGGTTGATTTGGCCCATCCGCAACCTGGGGCGATTGATTATCGACACCTCGCGGGCTTTGGTTTCATACGGCCGTGTTGAGACGATCCTTAGCGCGACTGAAGAAGACTTGTATACTGCTAAATATCAGCCTGAAGGCGACACGCAAGGCTCGATTAAGTTCGAAGATGTGGGCTTTGAGTATGAAAAAGACCAACCTGTACTCAAGAATGTCTCCTTTGAATGTAAACCCGGGGATGTGATTGCGCTGTTGGGTTCAACCGGCAGTGGTAAGACCTCATTGGTTAACCTTTTGCCGCGTTTTTATGATGTCAACAGTGGCCGGATTTTGCTGGATGGCGTCAACCTTAACGACTACTCGCGTAATTATTTACGTACGCAAATTGGCATCGTGGAACAGGAGCCTTTTCTGTTTTCTTGCTCTATTCGCGACAATATCACCTACGGCATGCGTCGTGAGGTGAGCCAGGAAGAGGTCGAAGAAGCTGCTCGCGAAGCTGCTATCCATGACGTTATCCTTGAGTTCAAGGATGGCTATGACACCATGGTTGGCGAACGTGGTGTGACGCTCAGCGGTGGCCAAAAGCAACGTGTGGCGATCGCCCGCGCGCTCCTTTTGAACCCACGCATCCTCATTTTGGACGATTCAACCAGTTCGGTGGACATGGAAACCGAGGTCCAAATCCGCGAAGCGCTCAACAAGCTAATGACCGACCGCACGACCTTTGTGATTGCCCATCGCATCCAAAGCATTATGAATGCAGACCAGATTTTGGTCTTTGACAAGGGAGAAGTTGTGCAACATGGTACGCACGAAGAGCTCCTCGCTCAAGACGGCATCTATAGACAGATATTTGATATTCAGACGCGCATCGAAAGTGCGTTACAAGAGGAAATTGACAGTGTCACAACATTATGACGAGAACGAACTAGATGATGAAGTCCACATCACCACTGGCGTGATGAAGCGGCTCTTATCCGTGGTCAAATCGCACTGGAAAGCTTTGCTATTGGGCATGGTAGGTGTGATTTCGGTGTCGCTTCTGGACTCCTACTTTAACATCATCAGCAAAAACATTATTGATCAAGGTATTCTCATGGGAGACAAGAGCGCACTCTTACGCCTCTTGGGGCTCTATATGGGCATCTTAGCGCTTTCGTGTATCGGATTCTTCATCTTCATCTATAGCACCAGCATCATGGGTGAAAAATTGCGCTATGAATTGCGCATGAAGATTTTTAAACACTTGCAAAAGCTTTCCTTGAGTTATTTCAGCAAAACACCGCTGGGTTGGATTATGTCCCGCGTGACGTCAGATACAGAACGCATGGGCGAATTGCTCAGCTGGGGTATTGTGGACATCTCATGGGCGACCACGAACATCATTTTTGCGATGATTTTCATGTTCACGATCAATGCCAAACTGGCGCTGATTGTGCTTTTGAGTTTGCCTGTGATGATTTTTGCCGCCTTCAAGTTTAGGTTCAAAATTTATCATCACTACCGGCTTTCACGCAAGGCAAACTCTAAAATGACGGCTGCCTTGAACGAAAATATCACCGGTGTGCGTGTGGTTAAGGCCTTGCGCCGTGAGGACCGCAACCTGGGCGACTTTAAGGTGCTCTCGAATAATATGTACACCAGCAGTTATCGCGCAGCATTCCTTTCAGCGATATTCCTGCCGACCATTCAGACGATCTCGGCTATTTCTTTGGCTCTGGTTATGTGGCGTGGTGGAATCATGATTACCAGCCCAGTCATTGGCGGCTTGACCGTAGGTGGCTTGCAAGCTTTTATTTCTTATATCATGATGATTTTGTGGCCCATTCAGGATATGGCACGCGTTTACGCTGAAATGCAAAACGCTGTGGCAAGTTCTGAGCGTGTGTTTAGCCTTTTGGAAACCAAACCCGCCATTCAAGACGCCGAGACGACCTTGCCGGTCGATTCTTTGGTTGGTGAAGTGGTTTTTGACAATGTCAGTTTCCACTATGAGGACGGCGAGCCGGTCATCCAAAACCTGAGCTTCAACATTCCGGCAGGTCATAATATCGCTTTGGTGGGTCCTACCGGTGGTGGCAAGACGACCATCGTCAACCTGTTGTGTCGTTTTTATGAGCCAACTGAGGGAACCATATCGATTGCCGGCCACAATTACCTTGATTACGCCCAACACGATATCCAATCGCGCGTGGGCGTGGTGCTACAAACACCGCATCTCTTCTCGGGCACGGTGCGTGAGAACCTGCGCTATGGACGGCTTTCGGCAACGGATGCTGAGATTGAAGAAGTGGCAAAACTGGCTGGCGCACATGACTTTATCGTCAAGTTTGAAAACGGCTATGAGCAAAACGTGGGCGAAGGTGGCAACTTGCTCTCTGTGGGTCAAAAGCAGCTCATCAGCATTGCCCGTGCTTTGTTGGCGCAACCCGACTTCTTTGTGATGGATGAAGCCACCAGCTCGGTGGACACGATTACCGAGGCTTTAATCCAAAAGGGCATGCACCAGCTGATGGAAGGGCGCACCAGCTTTATTATTGCGCATAGGCTTTCAACGATTCGCAGCGCCGACCAAATTTTTGTAATCGACCGCGGGCAGATTGCCGAACGTGGCAGCCACGAGGAGCTCATGCGCCTCAAAGGGCAGTACTATAAGCTCTACACCCAACAGTTTAGACATGACCTTGAAAGCAAGTACGATGTCTTTCGTGAGGGCGCACCCCAAGCCAGCGGAGCGTAAAAGCTCATCGCAGATAGGCTTATTATATATAGTAGAAGTGTCTGGTTATCCAGGCACTTTTTTTGTCAAGCGCTTTGTCAACGGACTGGCAGGTTTTAGGATCGGGCATAAGCTGTGTGGCTATGGTGCAAAATGGGCTTATCAATCAATAGTCATCGCTCCAGGACGAAAAAATGGGCTTAAAATCGAAAAATATGATAAATGTCATGCTAATTACCTCTTGAGTAGTTTCATAATATGTGTTAAACTTGTGTCAATCGTAATTAGGGGAAAATTACGCATCAAACTTTTCCCCCCCAATGCAGTAAAACCAGTTGAAAACTGGCAAACCACACGAAATTACCTGGGCAGGCGCAAGCAGCTCAGAGCGATTTGCAACACACACAAGAAACGCGTCCAGGCAGTCAGGAGGGCAAAAGGCTGTCGGCGCGAAAAAAGTCAATTAAGCCCTGGGAACACGCCGGGGGATGGCTTGAGGAGACGAAACAAAAACTGATGACCGTAGAATTGCAAAAAAACTCGCACACACGCGTTAGTTTTCGCGAATCAATCGGCGCCGTGTTGGTAGCGATCGCGCCAGGAAAATCTGGGATTGCTCTTCAACCCCAGGGGACCAAACCCGACAGCCTCGGGTCTCCTTACGATACTTTTAGCACGTCAACCACCGCAAGTAATATTCTGTCCATCACCCCCGCGCATTGTAAGCCTGCTGCGGGGGTTTTATTTTCCAAAATTCAATCACAACCACAGTTTATTTTTTACCAGGGAGGACTATTGAGGAACAGCCAGATTGTTCAACCTCGCAATATTCTGCAAAGCGGAAGCCGGCGCCACAATGCCGGAACACAATCAACCTTATTTTTATCAATTTGGAGGAAATGAATGAGTAAGAAATTGTTTAGTAAATTTATTGTTCTCCTGCTGGTCGTAGGGCTGCTCTTTGCCGCCGCACCGACTGGGCAGGTCGCTGCGGATGCAGGTGCAGTCAATCCAGCATTAGAATTGGGTGCTGATCGCTTGACTGCATTGCAAAATTATGATGGTGGTTGGGATTGGGAATTGGATGATGGTAATCCTGAAGCAGGTTCTGCATTAAACACACTCGGACCAATTGCCAAAGGACTTGCACAAGCGTACTTACATACCGCTGATGCTGATCACCTGGCTGCTGTTACTCAAGCGGCAAGTTTGTTCTTAACCAAGACAACATTTGCCACATCCGATGGTTACCTTGCAGCTCAACTTGATGCTATTTTTAATGTAACCACTTACACGGATTACGTAAAAGCAAATTTCTATGAAAAGCTTGAAGCTGGCACCTATGTTCGAGGAACTGTTACCTATAATACCTCGACTTATGTCACGTTTTTACGTAACGATCGAACTGGAAGCAGTGCCAACTTGGCAGCCTGGGATCTGGGATTGGGATTGGTGAGCGCGGCATCCTGTGGCGTGACCGGCACGGAACTTCAATATTGGATCGATGGAGTAAAGGCTGAGATCAACGAACTGGATGATTACGACGATCTGGAGCAACCAATGTATTTCTTTACAAATGGACTCTCAGGCGCACTGTATGGTCTCGCGTTTGTCAATGAAACAATCGACCCTACGGCTGGTTATTTTGCATCAGAAGACAGTATTGATGACCTCTTCACTGAGCTTGCTTCGTATCAGATCAATAATGGTGGTGTTGCCTGGCATCCTGATTTTACTTTAGCGAATGATCAGAATGAAGGCACTCAGGCTACCGCCTACGCCATCATGGCCTTTAATGAGTTTAACAGGGGTGACTATATTCAGAATATTCAAGGTGCTGCTGATTACCTTCTTGGTATTCAACGCGCTACTGGTGGCTGGGATAACTATCCTGAAGTGGGTGTTTATGCTGCCACTGGTGAGAATAATGAAGTCACTGCCGAAGCATTGTGGGCACTGAGCCTGGCTTACCCGGAAGTCTGGGTATGCGAAAGTGGCAGCTGCGGTCATCCTGGCTTCGAATTCTCATCAGTCCAGATGGCTATCAATACTGTCGATCTCGGTGGAATTGTTCATGTGGCTGCTGGCACGTACGTTGAAGATGTGACGGTTGTAAACAAATACTTCAACTTAATAGGTGAGGTGGATGGCAGTGGGGCGCCAATTTCTATTTTGGAAGGCACACTTTCCATTGACAATCCAAATGTGAGCCCTGAATTCACAACCATTAAGAACATCTACTTCGAAGGTACAGATAACCATTTGGTGATCCTGAAAAACCTGAATGGTGGATTGTTTGAGAACTGCGTGTTTGATGGGAATGGTAGGTTCTTGACTCTACCGGTTATGAATGGCATCAATTTGATAAGTGGCCCCAATGGCAACTCCAACATAACCGTTCTGGACTCTACTTTTAAAGATGGTCTTTATGTTGGCATTGGTGGTTACGCTGATGGTCTCACAGTTCAGACCTCTGAGTTTACCAATGTAAAAAGCGGTATCAATCTGCAGGGTGGTGGTGGAAACCTGGTTGTTACGGACAGCACTTTCCTTACCAAACCCGTCTCAGATGGTGATTCCTACGGTATTCGCTTTGCTTCAAGCAGCGGCTCGACACCAAACCTGACAGTTACCG
>CAZAFJ010000010.1:0-68506 GCA_964484715.1 uncultured Anaerolineaceae bacterium
AACCCAGACGTGAAGATGGTGACAGACCACCTTTCGAACGCCGTCCCTATGACCCTGACCGCAAACCCAGACGTGAAGATGGTGACAGACCACCTTTCGAACGCCGTCCCTATGACCCCGACCGCAAACCCAGACGTGAGGGTGGTGACAGACCTCCGTTTGAACGCCGTCCTTACGACCCCGATCGCAAACCCAGACGTGAGGGTGGTGACAGACCTCCGTTTGAACGCCGTCCCTATGACCCCGACCGCAAACCGAGGCGTGAGGGTGATGACAGACCACCGTTTGAGCGCCGACCCTATGACCCCGACCGCAAACCCAGACGGGAAGGCGATGACCGGCCACAGCGCGACCGCCGTCCCTATGACCCTGATCGCAAACCCAGACGCGAGGGTGATGACCGACCACAGCGCGCCCGCCGTCCTTACGACCCTGACCGTAAACCCAGACGGGAAGGCGATGACCGGCCACAGCGCGACCGCCGTCCCTATGACCCTGATCGCAAACCCAGACGCGAGGGTGATGACCGACCACAGCGCGCCCGCCGTCCTTACGACCCTGACCGTAAACCCAGGCGCGAAAGCGATGACCGACCGCCCCGTGATCGTCGACCCTACAACCCGGACCGCAAACCCAGGCAAGAAGGTGGTGACAAATCACCTTACAAGCCTCGTTCCAATAGTTATTCAAAGGATAAAGATGCCCGCCGCAATTGAAATTCCTTACATGTTTAAACTTCTCGGAAGCATATTTTTGGCCATCCTCCTCTTTGGTATTGCCCTGATCTTCATCAAGAAAACCAAAGACAAACGCCAAGAAAATGCTGTGGAGAAACGTCGCGAAAGCTTAAAACCCTTCCCGCAAGTGGCTGAACTTTCAGAGCTTGCTTTAGCGCCATCCTCGGAAGACCAAACCCAACGTGAACAAACCATCCGGGACCATTACCGTCAATGGCTCGAGAGAAACTTCTTGCCAACCTATGACGCACGGGCTGCTTTCATGCGCATCGGCGTTGAGCGCAAGCGTTTGCGCTACCAGGTGACCGCCACATCTTTAGGTCAAGGCTTGGGAATGATTCATTCAACCCTCTTTTCAGGCGATGACCTCTCGGCTCCAGATCGATTTGAACGCTTGTTAACCTTCTTGGTCGGGTATCCGAGCAACCAATCAGAAGACTTAAGTTCGTGGTACACCCTGCCAGATATGACCGCACCGCCAAAACTAGAAGCTGACCCACATGCTGAAGCATGGATCGCTTACAGCCTCCTCATGGCCCAAAAGCAATGGGAAAAGGGCGAGTTTTTCAACTATGACAACGTGCTCAAGTACCGTTTGGATGCGCTCTTGGCCTTGCAAAAAGAGATCAAAGTCAGCGACCACAAACGTGCTATCTACGCACCAATGTTCTTTGACGCTTTTGCTCAACAAGGAAATAGTGAAGCATGGCAAATGTTGTCAAACCAAATGCGTGAAGAGCTCTTGGCGCATGTTAAAGATGCCACCTTTACCCTTGATGGTTCGGCAGAAGAAGCATGGCTGGCCTTTAGCGCCTTGCATGTTGGCATGGCAGCCTTGAGACCCGATGATGAAACGCATCAAAAAATGGCCGGGCAATTTGAAAGCCTGGTTTACAGTGCTCTTAAAACATTACCCGATCAACTCACCAAGCATGACGGTGATGGGCTTTCACCCTTGGCATTGCTGGCTTGTTGTGCACCAGTTGCCATGCTCCAAAACGACCAAGACCTGGTTGACAAATACTGGGAAGTGCTAAGTAAACACACCCTCAAAGAACGTGACCCTATCGGCGAGAGCCTTCAGCTTTTGGCTTTGTTGTTACTTACCGGGATCGTTTGGTTTGTGTAAGTTTTTAGATAATAGAAAGTCTTTTTCTTTCATCATCTTTTGTTTTATTAATGTATAATTAGTGGCAATTGCTTATGTTCTTTTTAACATAAACAAAAAAAGAAAGAGGGAAAAATGTTATCAAAATTAATCAGTAATAGCGTCAATTCATCAAAAGCTAATGTTCTACGTCAGAACATCGATGAGGTAAGATGTAGCTTAACTTCAGTTACAGGCATAGCCCCCACTCAGGTTTTCACGCTAACTCTCCCACACCTTGACAACTTACCCTATATCGAATTTGTTATTGATACTGTGAATAGGAAGTTTGCGATGATACATTTTGGGAGAAAGCTAGTATACCCTTTTAGTTTCCAAGAACTTATTTCATGTGAACTTCGATTAGATAATTCTGTCATTACAGAGAACTCGACAGGCGCAACTATTGTAGGAGGAATGCTTGGAGGGACAACAGGGGCTATTATCGGACAATCTTTTTCAAAAACCGAATCTGTAGTCAATGAGTTAGCTATTTCATTGAGACTAAATAATTTTGAACGTCCATTGTTTACAATTAATTTATTGGCAAGACCAGTAAAAAGGAATGATCCATTTTTTAAAAAAACATTGGAATTTGCAAGACTCGTAGAAGCATCTCTTCAACATATTATTTACACCAACCAGAACATGGGCAAGTAATTTTCTCTTGAGTTCCTCAAAAACACAGGCGTAATGATGTCTATGATGGTCAAGTTTAGCCATTATGCGGTCTTGTAGGTACATATAAGTTGACAAGTTATGTGATTGTGTAGGATTACCATACATATTGGACAGAGTGTCTAAAAATAAAAGAAAAGCAGGAAATGGTTTACCATAATGGTTTGAGCAAAACTATTACAAGGAGAAACCACAACCTGCTATGAATAAGATAACACAAGAAATGAAATATAGGCAATCCATTATTAAATTTGCCTTCACCTACGGCGTTAGTAAAGCTAGTAGAAAATATGACAAGGCTCGCTCATATGTCTACTTTTGGCTAAATCGCTATGATGGGAACCTAAGCTCATTAGCATCCAGATCTCGTAGGCCAAAGCATCATCCAAACCAACATACCGCGGAAGAATTAGGTCTTATCCGCCGAATACATAAACGGAATCGTGATACTGGTTTGTATGAGTTCTGGTTCAAATTGAAGGCAAAAGGATATCAAAGAAGCCTAAACAGTTTATATCGCGTTATGCGACGAGAAGGCTTGATCGCTGGTAAGAGGGCGGCTGAGAAAAAAACTCAGCCAAAGGTATACGAAGCCATGCAGTATCCCGGTCAACGAGTGCAGATTGACGTAAAAGTCGTGCCACAGTATTGTATCCAAGACAAAAAGTGGAAACGGTACTACCAATACACCGCTATTGATGAATTTAGCCGCCTGCGTTATTTAGAGGCTTATCAACAAGCAAACACCTATTCATCGGCTAATTTTGTGCGTGAGCTTGTTCGCTTCTTCAAGAAACACAAGATCACAATAGAGACAATACAAACTGATAATGGCGCAGAATTTACATCCTATTACCGTCGAGGTGAAAGCTGTCATTTATCTTTGTTTGAACAAACACTGGAGGACCTTGACATCAACCATAAAAGAATAAAGCCTTACACGCCCAGGCACAACGGCAAGGTAGAGAGGAGCCACAGAGAAGATCAAAAAAGGTTTTACAACAAAGCTAAATTCTTTTCATTCGATGATTTTCGGAAACAACTAAAAAGATACTTTCACCGCTCAAACCGAATTCCTATGAAACCATTAAACTTCCTGTCCCCTATTCTTTTTTTGAAGAACAGTGTCCAATATGTTTGACATTCCTACAATATAAGTTGACAAGTTATGTGATTGAATATTGACGCTATCCCATCTCCGTGATATTATTTTGTGCACGTTGCCCCCATCGTCTAGTGGCCTAGGACGTGGCCCTCTCAAGGCCAAAACCGGGATTCGAATTCCCGTGGGGGCACTAACAAATTAGGGGGGCGCAACCATTGGTCCCACTTTCTGTAAATAAGATTATGAATAAAATCACAAAGTACCCACGCAACCAAGGCCGACGCATTGTTTTAAACCTTATCATCCGAGGACTTTTTCGTTTACTCGCAAGAGTAAAAGTCGAGGGACGCCAAAACATCCCCAAAACAGGTCCAGTGATCCTCGCCGGCAATCACGTCGAAAACCTTGAAGCCGGCTTCCAAATGGCCTATCCCAAACGAATTGTTGAACCCATCGGTGCCGGGGACATCCCCTTTGGCTTAGGACTGGATGGAATCATCGGCTATTATGGCTTTATTCCGATTGACCGGGGTACTGTGGACCGTGGCGCCTTGCGCGAAGCCCAATCTGTGCTCGAACAAGGCGCTGTGTTGGGCATTTACCCTGAGGGGGGCACCTGGCGACCTGGCAAGATGCCAGCTCAAATTGGCGTGGCGATGTTAAGCGAACGCGGTAAGGCACCTGTCGTCCCCATTGGTTACAGTGGTTTTAGTGGCTCAACGCAGGCTGTCCTCAAACTAAAACGCCCCAAACTTACCATGCGCGTTGGCAAACCCATTCCGCCTTTGGTGATTGACCCTGATGGACCGCCTAAAAAAGTCCAGATGCAAGCCTATGCTGATGAGGTCATGCGCCAGGTTTATGCCTTGTTGGATGAAGCCGACCTGAACATCACGCCAGACCATGAAAGCTATCAACTTGAAATTAAACGAGGTTCTTTCTCTCAAGACTATGAAACTTTAGGAGATACCGAAGGCGCGGATGCCTTTGTCAGCTTCATCAACACAAAAATCATCCTCGACACCTTAAAAGACAGCTTAAGTCTTCCTACCCAGCCTTTTTACCCAGGTCAAGAAAACCAAACCCTGGATAATCTCATTGAAGCCATCGATTCAACCCTAAACTACCTCAAAGAGAAACCCAGCTTTTTCACTTACCGCATGGGGATAGAATTGGGTAGTGATGTGCCCGTCTTCTTAAGAAATTTGCGTGAAATCGCCGCTGATTGCAAGGCGCAACAGAAAAACCTGCTTATGGATGCCAAAATCAAAGCGCGATATCGTAATGGTGAAGAGCGCGATATCCTCCACCAATTTGCCTTCCGTCCTTAATCAATAAAGAAATGACATTAAGCCTTAGAGGGTTTCTTTCTCGCTCGGTTTAAGATCCTTGATATAAAGCTGCACATTACGCATGCCCTGAAAGTCGTTAACTCCGATGGTATAGACAATATCGATATAATCAGGCATGTTTGCTGCCCAATGACCCATGCCCCAAGCAATGGCCTCGAATTCTTGTTGACCATCCCTGACCCTTAACTTCAAATGAGCACCGCCAGCACCTACCGTACGCGGGGCGACAACCTGACAGTGGCGACTACTAAAAAGTGCAGGGGGATTTTTTTGGCCGGTCGGTTCCAATTGCGCGACATCGTTGAGGATTCCAGGGATGTGCTCAGGTCGCAGGCGGCTCAAATCAATGTCATAATCGATGCGTACAACCGGCAACAACGCCAAACCAGCCAAGCTTTCTTGAGCAACTTCGTTAATACGTTTTTTGAACGCTTCAACATTTTCTTTGCTCACAGCCAAACCTGCTGCCATCGCATGACCACCGTGTCTGTCGAGTAAATCCGCGCATTTCTTGAGCGCCTCATGGATGTTAAACTCTTCAATTGAGCGAGCAGAAGCAACAATCGTATCACCCTCAATATGTCCCACAATGGTTGGTTTATAGAGTGCATTGACAACCTTCCCGGCAGCCAAACCGACCAAACCCTGGCTAAATTGCTCAGAGGCTACAAAAATGACCATTTGGCTCTCATCAATCGCCATCGCCTCTGCCATGACAGCGTCTTCCATATCTTTGACCAAGGCTTTGCGCTGTTGGTTCATATTGTCTAGCTCTTGGGCTAATCGTGCAGCTTCAAAAAGGTCTTTTTCAACCAAAAGTTCAAAAGCTGCGTTCGCGCTATCGATGCGTCCCGCTGCGTTCAATCGCGGACCGATCGTAAACCCCAGATCTCCAGCATTAAGCTGATCCAGCTTGATGCTCGCTACCTGGCTCAAGGAAAACAGACTCTGGCGCGGGTGCATACGCATCAGCGCTAGCCCACGTTTAACCAGAGAGCGGTTTTCACCAACCAGGTCAGCCACATCCGCGACCGTGCCAATGGCCACAAAATCTAACCACAGGTCGGGGTCGATGTCTGGGTTTGGATAACGCTGCAAATAAGCCACAGCCAGCTTCCAGGCAATGCTCACACCTGCCAATCCCTTAAAGGGGTACGGGTCGCCTGGTCTGTGGGGATTGATGATTGCAAGCGCTTCGGGCAAGATTTCAGGCACTTGGTGATGATCGGTAACAATCACGCCCATGCCGAGCTCATTCGCCCGCGCTACCTCTGCCACAGCGCCAACACCACAGTCCACAGTGACGATTAAGTGACTACCTTCTTCTGCCAGTTGCTCAATGGCTTCGATATTTAAACCATACCCTTCATCAAAACGATTGGGGATGTAAACCCTTGGTTCCAGACCCAATTGCGTGAAAAACTCATAAAGAATCGCTGAAGAAGTAACACCATCCGCGTCATAATCGCCATAAACAGCAATTTTTTGCCCGTTTTGGATGGCATCATGGATCGCTTCAACCGCTTTATCCATATCCAACATCTGGAAAGGGTCAGGGTTATTTGGCGGCTCGCTGGAGATATAAGCCTGAGCGGCCTCATTGCTGGTGATGCCCCGATTGTAGAGCAACTGTCTCAAAAAAGGTGAAACAGCGGTCATTTGACGGTTAATATCCTGTGGGATAAGTGGGGAAGTAATCCATCTTTTATCTAACTGGTGATTTTGGCGGGGCATCGTGTCGTCCTTCGTTTTTCTTTATTCTACCTTTTTCTGTCTTCTTTTCCACCCTAAGGTCTGGTCTGAACGATGTTTGAACAACAGAAAGCAAAGAATTATTGTAAAATTGAGACATGGAAAATAATCAGGAAAAGTATCAACCCATCCACACAGCCATCATGGAAAGCGAAGCTGTCCATCACGCGCGTTCTCTTGGCTTACCCATTGTTGCTTTAGAATCAACTGTGATCACTCACGGTTTACCCCAAGGCATCAACCTCGACTTAGCCCGCAACATGGAAGCAAGCGTTATCGAAAACGGTGCTACGCCAGCCACCGTCGCGGTTCTTGAAGGTCAGATTCGCCTTGGCATCAACGAGGAAGAGCTCCTGGCATTGGCGGAACATCCCAAACCACGCAAGATTAGCACCCGCGATTTTGGCTATGCCCTGGCGAATAAGCTCACCGGTGGCACAACCGTTGCCGCCACGGCTTATGTTGCTCACAAGCAAGGCTTGCGTGTTTTTGCCACGGGTGGCATTGGCGGCGTGCATCGTCAGGCGCCTTTTGATGTTTCAGCTGACTTGAGCCAAATCGCCAAAACGCCTATTGTGGTGGTTTGTGCCGGGATGAAAGCGATTCTTGACCTGCCTGCTACTATGGAATACCTCGAAACCCAAGGCGTGCCGGTCATTGGCTACCAAACTGATGAACTACCGGCATTCTATTCGCGCGGTAGTGGCATCGCGCTCAACCAACGCGCTGACACACCTCAAGAAGTCGCGCGAATCGCCTACGCGCATTGGTCTTTGGGATTTCGACAAGGCATCATCCTAACCGTACCGGCGCCTGAAGAGGAAGCCATTGACCGCGCTGAAATGGAAGCTTGGATCGCGGAAGCGATGAGCCAAGCCCAACAAGAGGGTATCCACGGAAACGCGGTGACCCCCTATTTGTTGGATAAAGTCAGCGAAGTCAGTCAAGGGCGTAGCATGCAAAGCAATATCGCGCTTCTGCTCAACAATGCGCGTGTCGCCAGCCAGCTTGCCATCGAACTAAATGCACTCCTCGGTTTAGAACGCGGCCCTTTTTACTATAGTTAGTATAAATTGCGATAGAACTGTGATGAATCACACCTAAGGCGTTTCAGCGTCCGTTGGCTTAGGTGTGTTTGTAGGCCAAGGCGTCGAGGTACTTGTCGGCGTATGAGTCACGGTTGCGGTGTTGGTTGGTGTTGCGGTTTCGGTAGGTGTGATGGTTGGCGTGTTGGTCGGTGGATTGCCCAAAACCGTAAAGCTTGCGGAACGCTCCCAGCTACTTCCAACGAAAAACAGCAAGCGATAAGCGCCTGGTTTCCAATCCCCGGGCGGTAGTTCAAGCTTTGCCACGCCATACCCACCACTGCCCCCTTGCCAACGCCCTGTGTGCGAAGCAATCAACTCGTCGTCACGATACCAGAGCTCGGTCCACTGCACGCCTTCGTCCATCATGTTATAGCTGTAACAAGCATAGATCATTTCAATCGGGTTCTCGAATTCTTTTGCCGGATCGATGGGCTGCAGCCCTTTATCAACCTCCCGCGCGAAGACGATACCACTTAAGGCATAGTCATCCCCAGGCGTAATAATTGACTCAAACTGCGTGGCAATCGGGTCAGGAATGGAGGGTGTGTTGGTCACCGAAGGGGTGTTGGTGATGGTAGGTGTGAGCGTGATGGTCGGCGTCAAAGTGATGGTTGGCGTCAAGGTTATGGTGGGCGTAAGCGAAGGTGTCAAACTGGGTGGAAAGTATTTATACATGATGCCTTCCCCAAAGCGGAAATTAAGGAACGCAAAGCCAAACAGCAACAAGGCACCGATAATCAAACGGATACCGATCTCCATCTGGTCACGCCTTTTCGTAAAAAAGGAAATTTTTCGTCCTTCGACAATCGTTTTACGTGCTCGCCCAGCCGTCACAATTCCCGCCACTAAGGCGATCAGGCTGAGGGTCATAATGGTAGAACGAATGTCGATGTTCATGGTCTGATTATAGCATTTAGTGCTTGACTGAAAGGTTGGGCTAAAACGGAGACGGCTTAAATAGAGGGTTTTGCTGATTAATCGAGGTCTGCTTTAGTGGCTTGTTTGCCGCGACGGCGCATGACGTTAAGCACACGCGGCAAAACATGGGTGTACAGTTTATAAAGCAAAGGACGGCTGGGATAATCCCAAGCGCCAATATGGCGGGCGGTAACCCCATTAAAACCCTCTTTGAAGCGATAGACCCCCCACATCGAGTCGCTTTCGTCGAAAACATCCGGCGCGCCCCACATGTCATAGCTCTCATAGCCCAAGGCTTTGGAAAGACGAATTGCTTCCCATTGTAAGAGGTGATTGGGCATAAGTTCCCGGTATTTATCCGTTGACATGCCGTACACATAACGCGAAACCCGATTGAAATGCAGGAGGAATAAACCCGCAATCGGCTCGCCTTCTACCTCAGCAATCAGCGCATGGCACATACCGGCATTCATGAAGCTTTTCCAAAGCGCGAGATAATAATCCGCACTCCGGATGGCAAAGTCATCCCGCACCGCGGTATGAGCGTACATTTGATAAAGCATGGGCAAGTCTTCGACGCTCGCCTGTCTGACACTCACGCCACGACGACCAGCCAAGCGAATGTTATAGCGGGTCTTCTGTTTCATGGCCGCGAGAATGTCTTCTTCTTCACGCAACAGGTCAATAAACACTGTATTACGAAATTGAATTTGGTCTTGCGAAAACAGCCATTGTCTGACCTTAAGGTCAGCAAGCATGGCCTCACCTAATGGTTCACGGACCTCAGTTTCCGTCCCGGGCACACCGGTACCCAAAAGGACATCCGGATCGATTTTGATGAAAATTGCTTTTTGGTTTTTAGCGTAGTTCTGCAAATCATCCAGAACCTCTTTAACCAAGCTTTGGTTCTGCCAATCCAAGCTGGGGCCTTTTGTGCAATACAAAACCCGCAAAGAAACGGGTCCAAGCTTGACTTCCCGTTGCAAAATCAGGGCACAAGCCTCAATCTCGCCGGCTTCATCCTTCCAAACAAAGCCCTCAGGTGTCCAGCCATTGCGGATTTTTGAAGCTCCCCACTCCCAGGTTTGTAAAATGTGGCCGTCTGGAAAGCCCAACAATAGCGCATTCCATTCCTGTGGACTGCCCTTAAAGGCTTGCATTACCACCGCCTCCACGTCGTGTTTTGAGCCAAAGGTAAGCCCGATAGAGCAATGGTTTAAAAACTTTCACATAGGCTGGTGCTGAGCGCGTGACGGTTCCACCAAAACCGCGTTTAAAGCGGTAAACGCCCCACAAGCCATCGGAACGTTGAGTAAACTGCGCTTCGAGTTCCTCCTCAGTGGCATCAGGAATGCCCCACATGTCATAAAGCGTGGCACCTTGAGCTTTAGCGTAGCGCATCGCCTCCCATTGCAATAAATAAGTTGGCATCAGGTTGCGCATTTCATCATTCGAAGCCCCGTAAAAATACCAAGCGCGGTCGCCGTGCAAGAAGAGCATCAGGTAAGCCAAGGATTGGTTTTCAAAGGAAGCGCGCAAAAGCACACATTCCCCATGGGGTGCGAAAAGCTCAAAGGCGTTTTTGTAATAAGAAAAAGCATGCACCGCAAAACCATCTCGCGAGCTGGTGATGACGGTTTGTTTGTAAAAATCTTCCAGGTCTTGGCTTTGCTCAACCTTGACCCCTTTGCGTTCAGCCAGGCGGATGTTGTAGCGCGTTTTTTGCTTCATGTTCGCCAGAATGGCATCTTCATCCCCACTGATATCAATGAGAATGGTGCCGCGGGGTTGAATCGTATCAGGGTCTTTCGCATAATCCAAAAACAATGAGTCCAGCTGCGCTTGATCAAAAGGCTCATTAATATCTGGTTCGATCTGCAAAAAGACAGCTTTGCGTCGGCGACACTCAGCCTCAATTTTTGGCAGTAAAATGGACCAGTCTTCAGCAAGAGCTACCTTGGGAACATAGGCTATCGAATAGCCTAAAGGCAAGGTCTTAAACAACACTAAAGCGGAACTCTGCTCGCCCTCCAGGCGAACCGCGTCCCATCCATACAGACCTTTGAACTGTCCCCAATTGTCTGTTTGTAAAATGTGAGGACTGGAGGCGTATTGATAAAAACTCATAAACTAACGGCCTTTGAACCCCAAAACAGAGCCAACCGTCCGCAAAAGAATAGTCAGGTCCATCCAAATGGTGGCATGGGAAATGTAATATAGGTCATACTCCAACTTAATTGAAGTTTCTTCAACTGTCTCGGCATAACCTTGATGAATTTGTGCCCAACCAGTAATACCGGGCTTCACAAGAAATCTGGTGCGATAGAAAGGAACACCGCTTTGGAAAACGCGCACCAACTCACTGCGTTCCGGTCGGGGCCCCACAAAACTCATCTCACCTTTGAGCACGTTGATCACTTGAGGTAATTCGTCGAGGTGTGTCTTTCGCAATATTTTTCCAAATGGCGTGATGCGGGGATCTTTTTGTGCGGTAACTAAACCCGTTTGTGTGTTATCTGCATCCTTACGCATCGTAGGAAACTTGTAAATCGTATAAGGCTTTCCACCACGCCCTAAACGCTCTTGTTTGAAAATAATCGGAAATCCATCATCAATAATTAAGCCAATCGCAATCAAGGGGAACAAAACAGCGAGTCCTATCAAGCCAATTAAACCTAAAAAGATATCCATTAAGCGCTTAAAAATGCGATAAAAACCGCTATTTGGTTTTCGATCAAGAAAGGCACGCACCACCCAATCAGGTTGCAAAAGATCAATCGGAACACGTCCAGTAAGGTGTTCAAAAGCATCCTGCATGGTGACAAGTTCAATCCCGGCTTCTTGCGCTTCCAGAATCTCAGCGAACATCCCGGGGTTCATCTCATGCGAAATAGCCAAAATCAAGTCACTGACACCCATTTGTTCAACGATGGATTCCATGGTTAAGTAATTGCCCAAAACTGGAATGCCATGGATGCGTGTGTTCAGCTTCAAGGGGTCATCATCTATAAAGCCAATCAAGTTAAAGGGTTTGGGATCAGACCTGACAATTTCATAGCTAAGTTCAGTGCCGGCTTTGCCCGCGCCAATAATCAAAACTCGCCTTTGTTGACTAACCGCCTTGAACATGCGGATAAAAATCAATCGCCAAATAATCGTTAAAATTGAGGTAATAATGATGAATGCTGCCACACCAACACGCGGAAGCGACATTGGCGGAACCAAAAAGTAAACTACGAGATAGGCTATCGATGCCACAATCAGAGCGATAGCTACCCCTTTGAGTGTCGATTTAAACTTCCCGGCTTTCCCCAGGTCATAGGTATCCACAAGCAGTACCATCCAAATAAGGGGTAAAAAGTAAAACCAGGTGTCCACACGTGTTCTAAAAAACTCGGCTGTAAAGTCTAAGGCATCAGCTTGAGCCCAGATAAACAAGGACAAAAATAAAGCAATTGCGCCAGCTAGCAAATCACCCAAAATAAGGATAAAACGCTGTTCTGAATTTTGAAGTCTAAAACGTTCGTAGTGGTTACTTTTTTTTCTCGCTATCATCCTACGCTTCCTTCTTTTTGCCTTTTCCAGAGAATAGCCCAACTAAAAACCCAGTTCCCCAGGTGAAATGCATCGTCGCAATCGCCAAAGCGACACCTAAAATCAGACGAGCATCCTTGTGTTTAATGCCAAAAGTCAAGCCGACTACCAGCAGAATGAGCCAATAGATAGCCGCAATAGCCAAGAATCCGAACAAGGCGATTCTAAAAAAGAAACTCAAAATGGCTAAAGCAAGTAAACCCAAAACAAAAGCGGGAGGTAAAAACTGCCGTAAACGCAAAGTTCCTGGATAACGCTTAAGCATTTGCACCTTCCAAAAGCCGTAGGTCCAATACTGCTTAGCAAGTCTGCTCAGATTCGGGCGCGCAAAATATTGACATCGAATCTTCGGATCAAACCAGATACGCCCCCCAGATTCACGTATGCGGGCATTGAACTCATAATCCTCGTTGGCAATGAGCGTTTCATCAAACAAGCCCACTTTGTCGAGCAAGCTGCGATAAAAAGCGCCATAGGGCACCGTATCCACAATCGCCGCGGTTTCACTATGGCGATATTGCGCGTCTCCCACCCCAATCGGATGGCCAGCAGCAAGCGCAATTGAGCATGCGATCCAGCTTTCATTGGAAGGCATGATATCCCAACGACCGCCTACATTTTCGCCCTTGCCTGCTTCTAAAGCTTCCACACATAAAGCCACATAATCGCTCTGGGGTATGGAATGGGCATCCATGCGCACAATAATCTCACCGCTGGAGGCGAGCATCGCCGTATTGACACCAGCAGGGATAATGCGCATAGGGTTTTCGACCCATTTCAATTTGAGATGGGGGTGGGCAGCCTGATAATCATCAATCACCTGATGCGTTCGGTCAGTCGAACCCCCATCAGCAATGACAATTTCCATCAGCTCGGTTGGGTATGTTTGATTGGCAAGCGCGTCAAGCACGTCTTGAATGGTTTTTTCCTCATTCAAGCATGGAATGACGACAGATACGGTTTTTTGCATATATCCTTTTAAGAGACCGTTTTAGGTCTCGTTTGTTTTTTCGAAACCTGACTCTTATTCGTGATGTGGCATGTGCACGATAGCTTCAATTTCGACCAAACCGCCCTTTGGCAAAGCAGAAACCTGCACAGCCGAGCGCGCGGGTGGGTTTGCGGAGAAATATTCAGCATAGACGGCATTGACTTTGGCAAAGTCACCCATGTCCATCAGAAAGACAGTTGTTTTGACCACGTTGTCAAGACTGGTGCCGGCGCTTTCAAGAATAGCGCGCAGGTTCTTAAGAGCCTGATGGGTTTGGGCTTCAACGCCACCCTCAACCAAAACGCCACTAGCTGGGTCGAACCCTAATTGACCAGAAATAAAAGCTAAATGACCAACTTTCACACCGATTGAGTAAGGGCCAATCGCGGGGGGAACCTGGTCGCAGGTGATGATTTCTTTATTACAACAGTGTTTCATATTCTTTATGCCTCGTTCGTTTTTTGATAGTTGTGATTATAACATTGCATGACTTTCGTTGCCCTTTCATCTATTGCCAGGGCATCCTTAAGCTCTCTAAAAAGGCACAGCTATGCCTGCCAATCGCCGATATCTTTCCAAGTGTGGTCCAAATGTTCAGCCAAAACTTCGCCCAAACGACGCTTGATCGTTTTGCGCACGGAGCTCATCAAAGGCAAACCACCCATGGCATCAATGGCGTGGCCAATTTGTCTGGCTTCTTTATGATGGCATTGCCCATTAAAAGGCCCGCCTGGAATGAGCGATAAAAAATCATCCGTATTGCCGATGTGCACGAGTTGCTCAATCTTAAGCTTTAACTCAGCCTTTTGCTGGGCACTTAAACTGCGGATAGCCGCGTCACCAAATAGTTTGCTAAACAAAGTCATTTCGACGCCTTTTTCTTTTATTATACATGTTAGCCAAAGGCTTGTGGGAGCCTTGGTCATCAAACCCAAAGCGAAATAGCAGGATTTAACGCCTTATTCGCTCGCTTCCGGGTCCTTCCAATCCATTCGTGCGGTGTTAAAGATCATCTCCAGCATTTCCACGCGTTCCGCAGGTGTCGCCCAGGTTGCTTTTACACGATCCAAAAATCGAATGGTGAGCAGTTCGGTTGAAATATGCCGCCCTTGGTAAAAGACGTGGCGATCAATGAAGCCCCAATGGGTATAGGTGTCAATGCCATACTGGTCAAAGAAGAGATTACCCAAACCATAATGCGCAAAGCCACCGTTCACAAACTCAGCATAATGCGGTTGATGTGCCTGGCTACCACTGGCAATCACCGCGCCAGCATCCAACACCAAACCAAAATCACGAACCAGCCATGCCAACGGTGACCAGTCATAAAACTCCTCATGCTGGAATGTGACAATCGGCAAGTAACCTTCCTCACGCAACTGCCGTGTTGTTTCAGCCATGTAGTCCATATCGCAATGATAGGCACCAGTGCTATCTTCACTCGCACGAGCAAAATTAGGTGACTTGGCATTGCAACCCAAAAAGGCGATTTTGTTGCCGTTGACCTCCAGCTTAATAGGCGCGCGGGCATCAAATATGTCCCGTCCACCGCCATAATACGCCCAGCCTTCCTGGTCATATAAGCCTAAAGTAAAGAGCATTGCTTCCGAGCCATAATCCTGAAAATGGTCGCCGGTCAGTTCCACGACATCCGTGCCAATATGCCTCAAGAGTTCCATATAAGAATCCGGGGAACACAAGGTCAGATATGTCCCCACCGATTGTTTGGGACAGTTTTCGGCAAAGGGAATTTCGTTACTGATGTGCAAGATGTCCGCTTCACGTAGAACTTCGGCGAGATCCTCACCAGGCACCAGAATGCCGCGTTCGTCCATACCAGCCGCCGTGCCACGCGCCATGGCCGTGACTCCGGTCAAAATGACTGTTGCGAGTTCTTCGGGCTTATAGTTCACCAAAGGCAGTTTGTCTTTATGGAGAGAAAAATAGCGTTTAGAGGCTTCAAGTCCTATGGGGTCGTCATTGTAAAAAGACAAAGGAATGGTCAAGGCATAGCTTAATGGTTCAAAAGCTTTATGGATGGGCGCCTGCCCATCTAAGGCAATCACTTTCCAGCGTGGTTCAAGCTCCTCAAAAGAGACGATTGCCCAGGTTTTTTCAGTCGTCCAGGCTTCTTTCAACATCGCTAGCTTCTGGTCATTATAGCGTTCAAGATCAAAAGAATAATCAAAAACTTCGACCGTTCCTTTAGGCTCACCCCACAGCCAGGTAAGCGCATGCTTGGCATAGGGGAACATCAAAAGCCGATCAAAATGCTCGTTTTCACCTTTTTGCCAAAATGTTTTTAAATTCTCGGTGGGGATCTCATCCACAACCGTCGGAAATGGAGCTGCCAATGCCAGCACTATTTCCCCGATTTTGTTTTCGTCACCAGCCTTTACAAAGGTGCAAGGTAGATCAGAGGATAAGGGCTCTTGATTCGCAATTTGCAAAAGCTCACTTGCAATCGGCAGAGGCAAAAAATCATTTAGAGGCTTACATACGGTCGGCCATTCATCGTAATTCGACTGATCGTCTCCATTATCAGATGGTGTAACCTCCGGTGTTGCAACCGCTTCTTTGACAGGCTCCTCGTTAACCTTGGTTAGTTCCTTGTCAGGTCTAAGGCTTGGCACTTGCGTTTCCATCGCCGTCGAACCGGGCTCAGACACAATTTCAGATCGCGGCTGACAAGCTACAAGTACAACCAGGATTATTCCGATTAAACATAAAATGCTGTTTCGATAGCGCATCATTCATCTTCCTTAAATTCCAAAGAATGAAATTCCACTTTGCATTATACGCCAATTTCAAGCTTCAATTTTTTGCTTGCATGATATGATTAAGGCGTTGTTTATCGTACCCGTTTCAAGTTTATCAAGGAGGCAACCGATGAAAACCCACAAATCCGAACCACCCATCCAATGGCTGGTCAATGATCTCGCCCTTTCCAACCCGCAATCCAAATTAGCCATGGAGCTCTTTCCACCCGGACTGGGGCAACACATCCGCCGCCTGCACAGCGACATCCCTGGCTACCGCATGAGCCCGCTCAAGGGTCTGCCGCACTTGGCCAATCGCTTAGGTTTAGGTGGTATTTGGGTCAAGGATGAATCCGAACGTCTCACGCTCAACTCCTTCAAGGTGCTTGGCGGTTCCTACGCGATTTACAAGCGCCTGTTACAACGCGCTGGTCTGGACGAGGAGCAAATCTCCCTGCGAGATGTCCTCAGCCTGACGGGCAGCATCCGCGAAAAACTAGGCCACCCGATTTTCTGTACTGCGACCGATGGCAACCATGGCCGCGGAGTCGCCTGGGCAGCCAACAAAATGGGGTTTCATTCCATCATTTATGTGCATAAACTGACCACAAAAGACCGCATCCAAGCCATTGAACGCGAAGGTGGCGAAGTTCGCGTGGTTGACGGCAATTACGACGACGCCGTACGCCAGGCAAGCCTTGACGCCGCTGCCAACGGCTGGGATGTGATTTCGGACACCTCATGGGAAGGCTATGAAGACGTGCCCAAGTGGATTATGCAAGGCTACGCCACCATGTTGGTCGAGTCCCAAGAGCAATTCGCCGCTATGGGCATCATGCGCCCCAGCCACCTCTTTGTGCAAGCCGGCGTGGGTTCGCTCGCAGCCGCGGCGATTGGCTATTACAACCAGCTTTTTGAGGATAATGTGCCGCTTTCCATGGTCGTTGAACCCACCAACGCCGCCTGCCTTTATGAATCTTTGCGCATCGGCGACGGCAAACCGCACAGCATTCAAGGCGACCTCAATACCATCATGGCAGGTTTAGCCTGTGGCGACCCCAACCCAATTGCCTGGGAAACGCTGTATAACTGTGCTGACTTTTTTGCCAAATGTCCTGATTATGTGGCAGCAAAAGGCATGCGCGTTTACGCCGTCCCGCTGAGTGACGACCCCTTTATCGTCTCGGGCGAATCCGGCGCGGTAACGCTTGGCGCACTGATGTACATCATGGAGCATGACAGCTGTTACCCACTGCGCAAAATGCTTGGTCTTGGCCGCGACTCGCAGGTGATGCTTATCAATAGCGAGGGCAATACCTCACCCGACGAATTCCGTAGCGTGGTTTGGGAAGGTGGCGAACCTGTGCCTGAGGAATATAAGACCTTTAGGGTCGAAACCGCAATGTAAGGAGCATCACCCCCCAATCATGCATCCCAAAGGCGTTTCGCCAAAGGCAAGTAACTTGGTTAATAAACAAAAGGCAGCTCTCGAAGCTGCCTTAATTTTTCCCATCCGACTAAAATCAACTATCCTTCGTTACCGACAACGATGACTTCTTCTTCCTCATCGGGGTATTCGGCTTCCAGTTTCTCAAGCTTGAACAAATGCACCAAGCCCCAAACCAAAAAGCCAAGAACAATCACATGGAAGATAACCGCATACAGATCGCCAATCATGACTGCGGGGATGATGTCCAAAGCATAAAGAACGATACCAATAATATAGGCAACTTTGTTGCGCTTGCGAGCGAGAAAACCCAAAATAACCATTACGAAAACAAAAATCAGACTCATGATCAATGAGATCGTTCTGGGTTGTATGTTGGCGAATATAGAAAGTTGATTATTCTCTAAGTACTTACTAATCGAAAGACCAATCGCGAAACGAACCGTGCTTTCAGGATTGGTGAGCCGAATAATCAAATTCACAACGGTTATGGCTGCTAACCAAAAATACCATGAAGCACCACTTTTAAAATTAGAATAATGAAGCGCTTTTTCTTGTTCAATTTTGTCAAACTGAGTTTTTTCCTGGATCATTTCGACCTCCAATTCAAGATGGCTTAATTGTATCGCTTTATGAAGAAATCAGCGACATCTAAGGTTTTATTTTAAGGGCACCCTCAGTCACGGACCCGTTCGGTTTGCTAACGCCCAACCTCACTAATAAAACGCCAGAAAGAACCAAAACCGTGCCTAAAAGCTGTAAGGGGAGCAGTTTTTCATGAAGAATGAGCCAAGCTAAAATCGCCGTAAGAGGTGGTTCGAGGGTCAGGATGAGATTGGCAATGCTGGAGGGTAAAATGGTCAGGCTTTGATTAAACAAGCCATATCCAACAACTAGTGGAACGGTTAACAAAGCCATATTCAGCCATGCCATGGGGTCTTTGCTGAAGGTAAAAAGTGTCTTGAGATCTGGTGCCTGTCCTGGAATGAAATTGAAAGGCAGCACATTGAGGATGAAAAGCGAAATCATCGCGAAAAAGAAAAGATAAAAAGTGCTCGTCCACGGGTTGATGCCCCTTTGCGCGGAGAAACGGCCAAAAATGGCGTAAAAAGCATAGATTAGACCCGAAAGAAGACCCAAGCCTAAACCCAACCAGTTGGTTTTTAATTCTGAACCTGCCAAGGCGACTAAAGCGCAACCTCCTAAGCCCAAAACGATAGCCAAGCCTTTTAGCCATGAAAAGCGTTCTTTCAAAAGCCACCAACCCAAAAAACTGGTCAAAGGCGCCGAGAAGTAAATCAAAACAGTCGCGACTGAAGCACTATTGAATTGAATTGAAAATGTCCAGATCGAATTAAGTAAGGTAAAAACCAAACCATAAAGCGCGATAAAGCCAAAATGTTTGCGCTCCAGCTTGAGTAAAGAGGGTTTAAAAATCAAGAATGCTGGCAATAGCAGGGCGATGCCCAGAATATTGCGCCAGAAAGTAATCATTAAAGCGGGCAGCCCGTAAGTGGTGTTGAGAATCTTAATAAAAAGAGGCGTTAAGGAAAAAAGAATTGCCGCTACAATGGCGTAAAAAAAGCCACGACTCCGGGAAGCTTTGGCAGCTTGGTCAGTTTTTGGGTTCGTTTTTTTGCTCATGCAAATGAGTTTATCACGCTCAGTCTAAAATTGTGACTTTAGTCACTTTTTCACCAAAACTTAAATGAACGCTGCCTTCAATCAGTCAACATTAAACAGGCACAATTGCAATATCCAAAAGTTTTCAGGCGCAAAATCCAAGAGTCCAAAATAAGGACTATAAATTCAAACAATGTACGGCAATCTTTATCTCACAGTCTGAAAAACAAACACCGAGTATTCTTTACTTAATAATCTCTGCCTCTTCCAGCCATTTCTCTTGTGTGCCCACATCGCCACTGGCGATTTTTTCGAGCAAACCGAGTGAAGTTCGCGCGGTATAAACCGGCTTACCTTTGATTGTCAGCATGACGGTTACTACAAAACCCTCTGGTAAATGATTAGTGAGCTCCGAAACGGTAGACAAGCCCGTGACCGCCAATGTAACTGTGTGTGCGATAGTTGGATAAAGCATCGTAAGCACGCCGAAATCATCCACTTTGCATTTAATAGTCAAGTTCTTGGGTTGATTCCATTGAGCCATACATGTTGTGTTACCAACCTTATGGTCCGAATCAAAAGTGCTTTTAATGGTTTGCCGAATCTCTTCCAGTTTCGGATTATCAGTAGCCTCGTAAACGCCATCATCCAAAGAATCCCCCAAGATTTCTTCGTCAGACAGCTGTTCCACTTCTAGTGTCGAACTCTTCTTATCTGAGCCTAATTCTTTAGCTATATCCACAAAAGAATCCAGTGGGATTTTGCTCTTAATAAACCCGCAAGCAGTCAAGGTCATGGTTAAAACCAAACACAACAACATTATTTTTTTCATCTTTACACCAGTCATTCTGATTTACCCTTAATAAGCTATGGCTTACACCAGATCGTCCCCTTCTATTACGTTCACAAACAACACATCTAATTGCCAGATGCTATCAAATTCATTTTACAACTTTTATATAAAAAAACACAAGGTTTTTTGTTCGTTTTCACTCGCTTCAATGCGAGGTATAGATTTTAATTTATAATAAGGACCAGTATTTCGCTCTGATTAAGCGGTTCAAACATTCAATCATAGGGGCTATGATGAAAAAAATCCTTTCTTTCACACTTATTATGATAATCACCTTGTTAATAACAGTGACTTTGGGCTCTTCGACCCAAAGAGTGCAAGCTCAAATGCCTGACCCTTGGGTCATTCAGGTAAACACTTTTGAAGACATGCGCGATTTTGCACTAAATAGTGTGTGTAGCGCCGGAGAAGCCGTGGATGGGCCATGCTCCTTGCGCGCGGCATTGCATGAAGCAAGTTACCATGCCGTTGGAAATGCCATCATTGAGCTACCACCTGGTGTTTACAAACTCACTTTGGATAAACCCAGTTTTGATGGGGAAGAAGAGGCACATTACGGCGATCTGGATATTCCCGGAATCAACAATCCCCGAACCGGCACCCTCATTATTAAAGGCACAGGCGAACTGGACAATCCATCCATCATTGATGCCAACTTTATCGACCGGGTTTTTGAAATTGGAAAAAACCAATTTGTTGCACTGGAGAACTTGGTGCTACGAAACGGGCTTGCAACCGAAGCAGTTTCTGGTCAGGAGGAAGGCGGAGGCATTTATGTTGGGGATGCAGACCTAAGCCTAAGCCATGTGCGCCTTACCCATAACGAGGCCAGGAGTGAAGGCGATACTATTTCAGAGGGTGGTGCCATCTATAGCTTCGGAGCTAAACTCAATATCGCTCATTCTGAAATCGCCCACAACAAAGCTGACATCGTTACTGCTCTCAGCCATCGGGGCCATACACACCAAGCGCTCATTTATTCCACTAGCATTCACCACAATGTGATTAGTAAGGACTACTCCGCCCACATCAGTGGAAAGGTTATGGTAACGAATAGCACCATGGCTTACAATCAGGGTGGTGATGCTTATATTGATATTGCTACTTCTTTCGGTTGGGTCCAAAACTCAACCTTAGTCGCGAGTGGACCAATGAACTTAGTGAACTTAGATAACCGCTCTCACTTGTATTACAACATCATGGTTAACCTGCCAGACGCCAATGGTGACATTGGACTAAACTGCCATACACGTAGCACAGGATTAATATCAAAAGGCGGGAATATTTTCACTGACGACAGTTGCCATCCGGATGCCGCGCTTGACCAGATGATGAGCCCAACAAAGGTAAAACTGGCCCCTTTCGGAAACTATGGAGGACTTACACCCACGATTGCCCTGATGAATGGCTCTCCCGCCATCGACCATGGGGACGCAAACTGTATGACCTGGTGGGAATATACCATGCCAAAAAGCAGCCCTATTACAAACGACTATTCATTAGTGCCTTTGATGTCTGACCAACGCTTCTTCCCACGTACGGATGGTAAATGTGACATCGGCGCTTTTGAATTGCAACCCACAGAAAGTTATGAGGCCTTGATGCTCTATCTGCCCATTACGATCAAATAGTAAGAGTCGCTTCACTTTTTAAACTTAAAAAAACGCAAAAGGCCATTCTTGGTCTTTTGACTTTAATAAGGTAAACCAGCCATTCATCATTCCCATGCCTTCGGGAACGTTTACTGCCAAATGAACGTCTTTGCTACACCATGCCAGTGTTGTCACGCCTTGGCTTGGTAGAATGGTCAAGCTTAAACTATAATTTGAATGTTATGGAAACGAATCAAGAAACAACAAACGTCCAACCCGAACCTCGAAAAGCCAAAGTTTACGCCAGTTTCGGCCGGCAATTTGCCTTTAGCCTCTTCGTGGGGCTCGTGCTTGGCTTATTGACTCTCGGTGTGATTGTCTTTCGATTTGAGGCGAAGTATACCGATAAGGTATATCCAAACGTCAAGGTTAACAACATCGACCTAAGCGGTTTAAGTTTAGGCCAGGCTGTTTCCCGACTGAATGCTGATCTCAATTACCCCAGCCAAGGCAAGGTTGTCTTCTCTTACGATGGACGCCAGTGGGTTTTTAGTCCTAAAGATCTGGGCTATACCAACAACCCCACCGCGGTTGCCCAGCAAGCTTTTCAAGCCGGTCGCGAAGGAAGCTGGTTGGAAAATTTTCGCACCCAGTTTTCGGCCTTGCGCACGGGTATCAATATCCAAACCAGTGCGGCTTATGACCAAGCATTGGCCTACGCCAAACTCCAAGAGATTGCCAATCAAGTTGACAAAGCTGTCGTCGAAGCCAGCATCAGTATTGAAGGCACCGAAATCAAGTCGCGCGATGGGCAGACCGGCTATACCTTGGATATTCCAGCAACCATGGACAAATTGCAGGCTTATTTCCTGATTCAAAAAGATGCCGAAATCCCACTGGTCATCCACGAACAGGCACCTGTACTCGCCGACGCGAGTGAGACTGCCAAGCAGGCTGAAGCGATGCTTAGCGCGCCCCTCACCATGCACCACCCCAACCCGGACCTCGGACTCGAACCTTGGGTCATCCAACCCCAGGATCTGGCAAACTTGATCACCATCGAGCGTCAAACCGAAGGACAAGAAGCCGGCTTTAAACTCAGCCTCAACAAAGCCTCTTTGGAACATTATCTTTCAAGCATCGCGCCAAAATTCGTTGTGCAACCCGAAAACGCCCGTATGCGCTTCAACGAAGAAACCCGCGAACTAGAACTTACCCGTAACGCCAAAATAGGCAAAACACTCGATATTGATGGCAGTGTGGCACTCATCCTGGAAAGTCTCCAAAACAACCAACACGAAGTTAATTTGATTCTCAAAGATTTGGCACCCCAAGTGACCGATACCACCACCGCTGCGGAATTGGGCATCACCGAACTTGTCGCGGAAGAGACTTCCTATTTTTACGGCTCCGAAGCGGCGCGGGTGCAGAACATCCAAGCTGGTTCTACAACTTTTAACGGCATTTTGATTGCCCCAGGCGAAGTCTTTTCGATGGCAAAATATATGACCGACATCAGCCTTGACAACGGTTATGCCGAAGCGATTATCATCGTCGGCGACCAATCCGTCAAAGGCATTGGTGGCGGTATTTGCCAGGTGAGCACCACGCTTTTTAGAACCGCGTTTTTTGGTGGATTCCCCATCGTCGAACGTCACGCCCACGCTTACCGGGTCAGCTATTATGAACAACAAAGTAATGGCTGGGCTAACGCTAACCTGGCTGGACTTGATGCAAGTATCTTTGTGCCTTTCGTTGACCTCAAGTTTAAGAATGACTCCGAGCATTGGATCCTGATGGACACCGAAATGACTAACAATTCACTGACTTGGAAGTTTTACTCCACCAAGGATGGCCGACGCGTTGAATGGAACTCAACCGGCATCACCAATGTCATCGAACCACCCGAAGATATCTGGCGCGAAGACCCCACCCTTGCCGAGGGTCAGATTAAGCAAGTTGACTGGGCGGTCAACGGCGCCAGCGTCAGTGTTAACCGTAGTGTCTATAAAGGTGATACGCTTTGGTTCAACGACGCCATCCACACAACTTACGTGGCATGGCCGAATGGCTACAACTACGGTCCAGGCACTGAGATTCCTTAATCTCAAGCTAACCGATTAGATAATTGTGATATCACAAGCTTTTTGCATGGTAAAATTGCAACTAACGCTCAATAAGATGCGTTAGACGAGGTGAGAATGATTAATCAAGAATTGCTCGATTTACTACGTTGCCCGGTTTGTGTCAAAGAAGACAAAGGTCGTCTGAGCGTTTTTAAAGATGCGTGGTTACTTTGTGACACCTGCCCGCGTAAATACCCCATTTGGGATGACATTCCGGTCATGCTAATTGATGAAGGCGAGAAATGGCAGACAACAGAAAAAGACGCCTTGCCCATTCCTCCACCGCAACCAGAAAAGTAAAGATTTATCCTTGTAAATTAAAGAAGCTCCTATTTGGAGCTTCTTTTTATGTCTTACATTTCGGCCTATTTAATCAATCCAGGCAATAGCGCATAAAACTCACCCGCTTTGACCACGTCATCCAGGATGACGCTGTCCATGACTGTATGTGCGGTCACTTCATCACCAGGACCAAAGCCAATCGAAGGAATGTTGGCTTTACCCGCCCAATAGATGCCATTGGTGCTGAACGACCATTTGCCCGCAGGCGCATCATCAAGCCCAATCAGGCGACGGGTCTCAAGCCCAGCTTGCACGAGTGGGTGGTCCTCATCCAAAGCCCAAGCTGGGAAGTATTTTTCAACCGGGAAGACAAAGCCAGTATAAGACGGCTCATCATAAAACAGAGGTTCCACGGTCACACGTTCTTTAAACTCTGGGGGAATCAAAGCTTCCACCTGGGCTAAGGCTTCTTCTTCGGTCTCGCCAAAAGTCATACGGCGGTCGATGTAAATCACCGCCTCATCCGGCACAGCATTGATGCTTGGTGTTTGCACAGTCATATCCGAAACCGTAATCTTGCCTTTACCCAGGAAGGGATGGTCGCCTAAACTGGGCTCCATGTCGCGAATGCCTTCAATCACCGGCAGCAGCAAGTAGATCGCGTTGATACCGACATGGTTGCTCGCAGCATGTGCGCTAACGCCCTTAGCGACAACCTTCATCTCCAGGCGTCCTTTATGTCCGCGATAGACATTCATTTTGGTCGGTTCGCCAATCACCACAAAATCTGGGCGAATTTGGGGATCGACTTCCACAAAAGTATTAGGCGCAATACCATCACACCATTCTTCCATATTGCCAAAATACCAAGCCGTCCAACCATCCAAAAGGCCCAAATCACGCGCGATAGCCATGCCATAGACCATACCTGGTGTCGACCCTTTCTCATCACACGCGCCGCGCGCGTAAAGTACGCCATCTTCAATCTTGCCCTTAAAGGGATCCCATTGCCACTCTTCGGGATCGCCGACACCAACAGTATCGATATGCGAATCAAAAACGATGGTGCGTTCGCCGTTGCCGATGCGGCCCATAATATTGCCCATTTTGTCAAAGCGCACCTCGTCAAATTTGAGTTTGCGCATTTCTTCAGCAATGCGTTCACCAACGGGTCCGATGAGCGAATCCATGCTGGGAATGGCACAAATTTCACGCATGAAGGTCTTCATGGTTTCGGCATTTTCTTGCACTCTGTGTTGTACTTCTTTAATAATCTCGGGGTTCACTTTGTCTCCTTATTAAAAAGTTTTCTGTATTTTACAAACCAAAAACGTACATGATGTTTTGCCACGATAGGCCAAACAAAACTCATAGTTTTTCTATATTATTCACATACATGCATCAGATAACAAAAACGCGCCTGAAACGGCGCGTTTTCTCAAGATCCAATTTAGGGGGTTGGTGTCATCGTGCGGGTCGGTGTTGTGGTGGGTGTTTTCGTCACCACGTTGACCGGCACAATCAAGAGTTCACCAACTTGTAAGGCACTATCCGCGGTCAAGAAAATGGTTATGCCTTCTCGTTGTCGATAACGATTGGTTTCCAACACGATGCGATCAACCGTTGAGTAGAAATATTGGGCCACAGAACGCAGGGTTGCACCAGACTGCGCGCGGTACTCAATCAAGGTACCCGGAGCGGTGTCATCCGGGAAGGGTGTTGCGGTTGGGCGTTTGAACCATGGTGGTGGAACCTTAATCTCCTGACCCACATTCACAATACATTGCCCATCAGGCCATTCGTTAACATAACTAAGGTCATCCGGGTCAACATTGAATTTAACCGCAATATCCCAACAGAATTCGTCTGGTTGAACAACATAAGCAAAAGGACCATCCAAAGTTGCGGTTGGACCCATTGTCGCGGTTGGTGGGACCTCGGTAGGCTCCACGGTTGGAGTCATGGTTGGGGTCGCTGTCGGCACATCGGTATTGGTGGGTGTAAGTGTATCAGTGGCAAAGACCTTCCAAGCCTTGCCATCCAGTTTACCTAAGCCCCAAAGCAACACCAGTGCAATAATTGCAACCAAAAGAATGATGAGCAGAACGACAGGCACAGCTTTGCTTGCGCGTTCTCGTCTTCGGTAAGAGTGAAGTAAGCTTTGTGGTTTTTTAGCCATAATACATTCCTTTATTCCATTTCATGCAAACGCTGCACGAAACTCAACAAAATGAAGTTCGAATTCTTAAATACACATAGTTTTGGCGTCATGCCGTTAGCTAAAGTATACCATTATTAACAGAATACAAATTTAAATCCTTTCCTGCTCATTTTCCAGGTTTTACATTCTGCCAGAAAAGGTATAATACAGACATGTTTAAGAAAAAAGCTTTCATTGTCAGCTTCTTGCTGGCTTCAATTCTTTTAATCACTGCCTGTGAACCTATAAACAGTCCAGGCGAGCTTCCCACCCCCGCGATGAACACGCTTGAGCCGGGAACGTCCTTACCAACAGACACACCCCAAATCATCCCAACCGAACTACCTCCCGAAGCGCCATTGGCAGCGCGTGTGAATGGACATGGTATTCCGTTAGAGGCTTTCGAGCGCGAATTGCAAAACTATCGCGCTTCTTTTGAGCCGAACCAAGCTCTGCCCTCTGATGATGAAATCAAACAAAGCGTGCTCAATTACCTTATCGAGCAAAAACTTTTAGCTGATGCTGCCCTAGCCAGCGGCTTTAGCTTGAGTGACGATGCCTTGCAAGAAAAGCTAGACTCGCTGACCCAGGATATGGGTGGAGCAGACGCACTCAACACCTGGATGCAAGCTAATCATCACAGCCTGGAAAGCCTGCGTGAGTCCCTACGACTGGCGAGCCTGGCTGCCCATCAACGCGATGCGATTATCGCTGAAGTGCCTGAAACCGCCGAGCAAGTCCGCGCCCGTCAACTTTTCTCCATCCGTCAAGGTGACCTCACTGCCGCGCAAAAGAGCCTCGAAGGTGGCGTGAGTTTTGAAGAAATCGCCTGGAAACTCACGCCTGAATCGGGTGGCGAATTAGGCTGGTTCCCGCGTGGTTTTCTCTTGTTCCCTGAGATCGAAGAAGTAGCCTTTAACTTGCCCGTTGGGTCGAGATCTGAGATCATCCAAACCGATATTGGTTACCACATCATTGAAATCCTCGCCCATGAAGACGGCCACCCTTTGACCACTGACGCGCGGGTTATGCTCCAGAACAAAGAGCTTGAAAACTGGCTGACTACCGCCAGAGACCAGGCAGAAATCGAGATTCTCGTCCCGTGAACCATCGCCGATCCCAACACCCCATCCAGCGCGAGCCTAAGCCTTTTCGCGCGATGGCAACCCCCAAATCCGGCTTTGAACAAGAAAAAAAGCTTGGCTCAAAAAAGGCAGTGGGTATTGGAATCCTTGCAGGCCTCTTGTTTTTGGCCGTCATTGTCGGTGTCTTTCTCATCCGCGGACGAGGGATGCAGACCAAAGCGAAGCCGACCATCACGCCAGCATATATTGGCTTGGCCAGCCCGACTGTTGGCCCCGAGGTAACGCACACAACAACCGACGCTCCTCCGGCGACAAATACGTCTTTGCCCAGCACAGAACCGAGCCCAAGCAACACCCTCGCGCCAAGCGACACACCTACCCAGGCGCCTAGTGACACACCAACCAGCACGCCCAGCCCCACATCAAGCCCGACGTCACAGGCTTTCCCCTACACAATTCGCAATAACAGTCAGCTGTCGCATGTTATTTATTTTCCTAACGAAAGCTGCGGTAAATCTGTTTTCGTGGTCGGTCAGGCTTTGGATTATTCCGAAAAGGACATTATTGGCTATGAAGTCCGCTTGACCGGTATCCACGGCGGAAAAACACTCGGCGAAAGCAGTCAGACCGGCTCGATGCCTGTTTTTGGGCCATCTGGCTTCGGCTTTGTTTTGTCCAACACCATTGAGGCAGGCGACGAAGTCAGCATCCAGCTTTTTGACAAAAACGGTCGCGCGCTTAGCAAGAAAACCATTATCGAACTGAGTGGCGAGTGCGATAAAAACTTACGCCTGATTCGCTACAAACAAACTGGCGATCTTTAATCCCCTTTTTTGACCTAATTAAATATAGGTTATTGACGTTGCCGCGCGACTTCAAACATCAAAAGCGCTGCCGAAACCGCCGCATTGAGCGATTCCGTGCCTCCGGCCATGGGGATCCTAAGCGTCTTTTGGGCTAATTTGAGTCCTGTTTCAGACGCGCCTTTGGCTTCACCGCCAATTAATAGGGCGGTTTTCCTTGTAAAATCGGCTTGCCAGAGGCTTACTTCCCCGTCCATATCCGCATAAAAAACGTGCATGTCAATCACCAGAGCCTCAAGCGCTTCAATGCCCCAATTGAGGATCGGCAAGCGAAAATGGCTGCCCATGGCCGAGCGAGTTACCTTGGGAGCCCAAGGATCTGTTGTGCCCGGCAAAAGGAAGACACCCTGCACACCTGCAGCTTCGGCACTGCGCAAGATCGTGCCCATATTACCCGGGTCACGCACCTGATCGAGCAAGAGTAAAAAGTTGGGTTCTTCTGGCAGCTGAGTTTCGGGGATATCAAATACCGCCATGATGCCTTGACTGGCTTCGGTGTCGGTGAGTTCATCAAAAAGACGATCCTCGATTTGTAATATTGGAAAACCAGCTTTATGATCTTGTTTTACAGCCCAAGCAAAATCGAGCGTTTCGGACGCGCGTTGACTTAAGCTTTCTTTATAAGCGACCAAACGCGGCACAAAACCCGTACGCAAACCATCCTCGACCAAGCGCGCGCCTTCGGCAAGAAAAGCCTGTTCCTTGCGTCGCGCTTTGCTCTGCGTCGCCAAACTGCGCATCAGCTGAACATGTTGGTTTTGTGGGGAGCTAATTGTTTCTGGATTCATCGTGGCCTGCTTATTAAAAATGTTGTTGTGTTATGTGATTATAACGCCTACATCCAGGCCGAAACACATAACTCATATGACTTTTGTGCATTTTTGCACGAATCTCATATGACTTTCGTGCATTTTTGCACGTTTCTCATATGACTTTTGTGCATTTATGCACGTTTTTGGCATGAGTTTGGCATTTTTAGCCTATGGATGGTGTTTTTTAACACTCTTTAAAAGATGTTTCTAGAAGCTAGCTCAAGGTCAATCCAAAATGACTTCGCGGCGTTCGACCACCAGCTCGCCATCTTCTTTAATAGTCAGCATCATATACTGCGGACGGCCTTTGTTGCGCCAATGCGGATACCCCGAACCCGGGTTCAAAAAACGGATACCCTCAGTCACTTCATCATACTGAAAATGCAAATGGCCATAAATAATCAGATCGGCTTCGGGATAAAGGCGGGCGAGTTGACGTTGGAAAAATGCGTTATCCTGGATACGAAAGGTCAGGAATAGGCGCGCGTAATTCCAAAACCAATGCCACATGCTGATGTGCCCATGCGCCAAAACCACTTTGAGCCCATTGAACTCGAAACGCGCTTCCATCGGCAGTTTGTAGCGCTTGAACCAATCGCGGTTCCCCTGCACCGCCACCACCGGCGCGATTTTTTCGAGTTCGCTCACCACAGAGGGGACAGCGATATCGCCAGCATGCAGAATCATCTGCGGCTCTTCAGCTTTTATCGCCTCTAATAGTTTTGGCTCAAGTGCTTTGATGCGGTCACCAACATGCGTGTCCGCAATCAGCAGAATGCGCTTTTCTTCATTCATGCCGCGATTATATCATTTGCCCATTACAGTACCGAATCTGGCATAGACAGACTAAGGGTAGCTGTTTTCACTTACCAAATCCTCCGACCAACCCACCTTGACCTTGCCATCTTCCAAAAGCCATGTTTTTTCGGTGACGCGGGCGATAAAGGCGCGGTCATGAGCAACCAATAACACGCCACCCGAAAAGGCTTGCAAAGCTTGCTCGAACTGCTCGCGCGAGGGGATGTCCAAATAGTTGACCGGTTCATCCAGCACCAAAAAGGTCGCGCCTTCTGCCACCAAACACGCCAGCATCAAACGCGAGCGCTGCCCATAGCTCAAACTGGCTGTCGGCAAAATGACCTGGTCTTCATCCAACAAGAAATAATGCAAGAAATGGTAAGCCTCCGACATCGCCATCGGGCGGATGTCCTGCAAGGTTTCCAAAGCGCTCTTTTTAGGGTCGAGTGTGTCCTGGTTTTGCGCCATATAGCCAATTTTGATGCGTCCACCCCACCGGTATGTACCCGAAAGAGGTGCCAGTTGCCCCAACAGAACCTTCAGCAAGGTGCTTTTGCCACAGCCATTCGCACCAATCAATGCCACCCGCTCTTGCCCTTGAATGGTCAGATTGAGGTCCTCAAAAAGCATGCGCTGGTCATAGGCAAAGCTTAACCCATCGGTTTGCAAAGCAATTGCGCTGTGATGCTCCGGCTCGCCAAAATTGACCCGCAAGCGCCATTTGTCCATCGGCTTCTCAATGCGCGCCTCATCTTCCAGGAAGCGCTCCAGGCGATGTTTCTTGGCTAGTCCCTTCTTAGCCACCTTTTTGGCATAACGGCGCATTTTTGAATCTTTTGTTTGGTTCTCGGTGTGGCGCGCCTGTTCCGCGGTTTGGATCCAATCGGCTTTCAGTCGTTTGATTTCGGCTTGTTGGTCCTTCCAGCGTTCGTAGGCCTTTTCTTTTTCCTCCGCGATCACGCGCGCGTAGTTGCTATAATCACCGGGAAATTTGCGAATACCCTGCGTCACTTCATCCAGCTCGTAGATGCATGACACCACGCGGTCCAAAAACACGCGGTCATGCGAGATGAGCAAAACGCTGCCATAATAACTTTGCAAAAACTTTTCTAGCCATTCCAGCGCGGGAATGTCGAGGTGATTGGTCGGTTCGTCCAAGAGCAAAATCGTTGGCGCGGTCAAAAACAAAGCCGCCAGATGCACGCGGGTCAACTCTCCCCCACTGAGCTGCTTTAAAGGCGTATCCAAAGCCAGATAGTCCGAACCCAATCCCGCCAAAATGCGGTAGGACTCAGCTTCTTCAGCTGGCGTCAAAGCTTTGGATGAGCCACCCCGGTAATGCGCGCTAAGGTTCTGCAAGAAAAGTGCTTCGATAGTGAGCGCATCATCTACCTCACCCGCTTGGGGCAGATAACCCAATGTGTCGCCACCGCTAAGCGTAATCGTGCCAGCATCGGCTCCCAAAATCCCGGCGATAATCTGCATCAGCGTGCTTTTACCGCTGCCGTTGGCACCGACTAAAGCCACTTTTTCGCCATCGCCGAGGGTAAAGCTGGCCTCTTTCAATATTTGCGTGTAATCAAATCGCTTCGAGATGCGATTGACATGTAACATGTTGTGTCCTTTCTATTTCAGAGGCTTCCTCCAGGAAATACCTCTTTCTTCATAGACGAAACCCAACGATTCATAGAGCTCATAAGCCCCGCTTGGGTTTTCGCTATCCACTACAAGCTCTACCTCTTTGATATTCAAAAGCTTGAGCGCTTCTAAAGTGCGGCAAATCAAGGCTTTTGCGAGACCTTTGCCTCGCCAGGGACGTCGCACAGCCACATCGCCAATCGTCGCCCTGGCACGCTTTTTGATGTCGTTTTGCGGTCCAACAATCCAAGGTAAAACCTCGCCAGCGATCTCATCACCATCCCAGGCAACCTGGAAAAGAAAAGGCTGGAAGTAGTCTTTGGGATCAATCCAGGCTTGATAGTCCTCTTCGCTCGTTTCGTGCATGCCCCAATGGTCCTTAAAAGCCTCTTGATCCGCATCCCAAATCTGACGATAATGGGAGGGCATCGCCGCGCGCAGTTCCAAACCTTCGGGCATGGGAAAATGGGGGATGTCTTCCAAACGGTGAATCAAGGTGTCCCAATAACGAACAGGCTTGTAACCGGCTTCTTTAATCAATGCCATTTTATTGGGCATCTGCTCAAGACAATGGTAACAATAATCGGCTGCCTCACCTGCATGATGCACTTGATGGCGCAAACTGGCTTGGGCTTCACACCATGCCAACAGGGTATGCGCAAATTTATGATCCCATGCCATGGGAGTGATAATAAATCTCACATTGTGATCCCACTTTTCTTCGTCGCTAGACTTTTCTTCCAAGCTTCGGCAATAGGCGATAACCTGTCCATCACGTTCTGCGAACACCAAATCCCTTTTAGGATCAGAGCTTTTGCCAAGATGGCTATACTCGCTTTTGATTTCGTCTGGCGTTGTCGGCGCAAAAAAGTCACGTTCGCCTTGACAAGAATTCACCGCCATAGCAATGTTCTCATAATCTTCATCAGTACCGGTAAAGCGATAAAAACGGTAGCCTTCCAATATGGGTAAAGGCGCGTAATCCGCCTGGGCATCATTCGTTTGGGTTAGGTTGTCTGTATTCATGTATTCCTCTTCATTTTTCAATCATTTCAATTATTTCTTAATAAAAAAATCACAGGGATTGCCTGTGATTCCACCAAAAAAGTTTGCTTTAATAAGAAAAAACCACCCGCAATCCAAGTACGCCTTCAAAGCCCTGCTTAACAGGGCCGGCTTGAGGCTTGAACTATCGAGATTGGTTTGTCATGTTTTACATTCTAAACGAGCTTGTTAACCGCGTCAAGCGAAAGAACAATAGTGTGCTTGTAACTTTAGGATTCCAAAAAATAAGGGTGCTGAGAGACAGCACCCTTATACCTTAATCGACGTTCATCTTAAGCTTTAGCTAAGCTTTTCTTCAACCAAGCCTTCCACCAGCTTTTCATCTGCCAGGTAGGGCAAGGTGATGTGGGCGTCGTTGTAGTTCTCATTGAAGAGGCTGGCGGTTTCAATCGCATTGGCGTTGCGGGCCCAGGAACGTCGCGCGACGCCGCTCATCACGTCCCAAATCATCGCGCTGCGGATGATCTCATCCACGCGTTCAGAGCCATCCAGCACCATACCAAAGCCACCATTGATCGACTTGCCAATGCCTACGCCACCGCCGTTATGCAGTGCCACCAGGCTCATGCCGCGGGCGGCATTGCCGGCAAAACATTGGGTTGCCATATCCGCCATCACATTGCTGCCATCGCGAATGTTGGCTGTCTCTCTAAAGGGTGAGTCGGTACCGCTCACGTCATGATGGTCACGACCCAGCATCACGGGACCAATTTCGCCATCGCGCACCATGCGGTTGAATTCCAAGGCAATATCTCGGCGGCCTTCAGCATCCTGGTACAAAATGCGCGCTTGTGTACCCACCACGAGGTTGTTTTCCATCGCGTCGCGGATCCAAATATAGTTGTCGCGATCCTGTCCACGGCGGTTGGGATCAATGATGCGCATCGCGGCTTGGTCGGTCTTAATCAAATCCGACTGCTTACCGCTCAAACACACCCAACGGAAAGGTCCATATCCGAAGTCAAAGAGCTCGGGACCCATCAAATCTTCAACATAGGATGGGAAGATGAAGCCATCTTTTTCATCCACACCGTTTTTCGAAATTTCCTTCACGCCCGAGTCGAAGACCGACTTCAAGAAAGCGTTGCCATAGTCAAAGAAGTAGGTGCCACGGTCATGCAGGATTTGAATCAGCTCATAATGTTTACGCAAGGTCTTGTCTACCAAAACCTTGAAACCCTCTCGGTCGTCATGCAACATTTGCGTGCGCTGCTCAAAGGTAAGCCCCTGGGGACAGTAACCGCCACCGTAAACATCATGGCAGGAAGTTTGGTCAGAGAGCAAGTCAATTTGAATATGATGATCCACAGCGTATTGCAACAAATCAACGATATTGCCGTGGTAGGCAATGGATGTTGAAGCGCCTTGCTCTAACGCGCGCTTGGCTTCGGCAAACACAACGCTCAAATCATCCGAGACCAGCGACACCCAGCCCTGAGAATGGCGGGTTTCGATGCGCGAAAGGTCAACTTCGGCGAAAATACCCACACCCTTGGCAATTTCAACCGCTTTGGGTTGGGCACCACTCATACCACCCAAGCCAGAAGAGACGAAAAGCTTGCCAGTCAGGTCACCATCCGTTGCCACGCCCAGGTATTTGCGTCCAGCGGTCAAAATCGTGTTAAAAGTGCCATGCACGATGCCCTGGGGTCCGATGTACATCCAACCGCCTGCGGTCATCTGGCCATAGTTACACACGCCCATTTCCTCGGCGACTTCCCAGTCTTCCATATTGTCAAAGATACCAACCATCAAACCGTTGGTTATAATCACGCGTGGCGCACTGGGGTGTGACTTGAACAGACCCAAGGGATGACCAGACATGACCACCAAAGTTTGTTCCTCGGTCAGTTCTTCAAGATACTGTTTAATCAGCTGGTATTGCATCCAGTTTTGGCAAACCGAACCGGTCTCGCCATAGGTTACCAATTCATAAGGGTAGAGCGCGACGGCAAAGTCCAGGTTGTTGTCGATCATCACCTGAAAGGCTTTACCAGCCAGGCACTTGCCTTTATATTCATCAATCGGCTTTCCATAGATTCGTCCCTCGGGTCGGTAGCGATAACCGTAAATACGACCCAAAGTGGTGAGCTCCTCGAGAAATTCGGGGGCTAATTCGGCGTGCAAGCTTTCGGGAACATAGCGCAAAGCGTTCTTGAGCGCGGTCACAGTTTGGGCTTTGGTGAGCCTAAACCCACGGTCCGGCGCGCGACGAATCCCGGCTTGGAAGGATTTTTTAGGGGGGAGTTGATCAGACAGGCTGATTTTTCTAATTGGTTGCATGACTTCCTCAACTTTCAATACTTTTATACTGCCTTGATTGTACAACAAGATGAGAATTTTCGAGGACTTTAAACGTATTTGATGATGACTTCTCTAAATGTTTGGCTTTTGTTAACGCCAAGCGATTCACTATATTTTCTATTGTGGCTCTTATAATATTCTGGTTTAATGACAGTGAAAGAGAGGTAGATATGTTCGACGGAAAATTTACAACCAGTTCAAGCACCAGCGCCAACACCGCAACAAGAAAACCGATTGGCAAAATCGGTAAGAACGTGTTCATCATTGCAGCCGTGATTATCTTGCTGCTGATTCTTCTGCGTGCTGCTATTTATGTCGTCCCTGCGGGTAATGTAGGCGTTATTACACGTTGGGGCGCGGTACATCGTGCGTCCCAAGCCGGCATCCACATGAAAATCCCCTTCGCCGAGAATGTGGTCTTCATGAGCACCCGCACCCAAAAAGACGAATCACCCGCCACGGCGATGTCTAACAACCTTCAGGTGGTCACGTCGCTTATCGCGGTGAACTACCGTCTGGATGGCAGCAAAGCCCAAAAGGTTTACCAGGAAATTGGTCCAAACTATGCCGAAATCGTCATCGCGCCAGCCATCCAAAACGCCTTCAAAGCTGCCACAGCGCGCTATTCAGCCGAAGAGCTGATTACCAAGCGTGGCGCGGTACGCCAATCGGCTGAAGATGAGCTGATTTCACAGGTTGAGCCATACCACATCATCGTGGAAAACTTCAATATCATCAATATGGACTTCTCGGCAGAATACCAAAACGCGATCGAGTCCAAACAAGTCGCCCAACAACAGGTTGAGACCTCGCGTCAAAAACTCGCCCAGGCTGAAATCGACGCCCAAACCGTCATTGCTCAAGCCCAGGGTCAAGCCGACGCGCAAAAGAAACTCAAAGATACCGGCGCGCTCACGCCCGAGTATTTGCAGTACCTCTTCCTGACCAAATGGAACGGCATCCTGCCCCAAGTGATGACCGGTGGTTCAGGAACCATGATTGACATCTCGCAATTCCTGCATGGCCCCAACGAGCCCTAGACCTTAGCACAACCAAACAACATGAGCCGGGAACCAATAACTTCCCGGCTTTTTTGTTTCCTTTTCCTCGATAAATGTTAGGCAAGCTTGCATAAGCTTTAGCGCTTTCGGCTAATTTCTTAAACCATTGGACTATAATTAAAGCCTACACATCATAGCGTAGAGAAAGAAGAGACTTATGACTGATCATATCCCTGAAGTTGATGGACGCCGCCGTCGACGTGGCTCTGACCCCAAGGAACGTGCCGAGCGTCCCGGCGAAGCAAAACCCACGCCTCCAAGCCAACCCGAACCAAGACCCCAAACCGACTTTGTAGGTGAAGTTTTTGATCAAGCTCCACCCCAAGGGCAGAGCTCCTACCAAAGCCCTCAGCAAGGCCAATCTGGCAGTCCCCAATCCTCTAGTGGATTAGGTGGTGCCTTAGGCGGCTTGGGTGGTCTTTTAGGTGGCCTGGCTTCTGGCGGTGGTGGCTCTTCCAGCCCCAACCAAAGCCCCTTTGGTGGTACTGCCAGCGGTGGTGTGCCCGGTCAGGCAGCGCCACGCCGTGGTTGCGGAAGTATCATTTTCCTGATTATCCTCATGATTGTTCTGTTTTTCCTGTGGCGTTCTTGCTCCAAAGGAATTGGTGGTTTACCCGGCACAGACTTAAACCAACCACCCATCAGCCAGGCGCAACCCACATTGGCTCTTCCCATAGCCACAAACGCCCTGGAACAAGCCCCACAAGTCCCACAGACCCAAGCTACACAGCCAGCCATTAATATTGACAACCTGGGCAAAAAAGCCAAATGGTTGGTCATGGCATATATCGACGCGGATGATAAAGCCCTCGAGCGTGACCTGATGTTTGACCTCAATGAGATGGAACTGATTGGCTCAACCGAGGACGTGGTCATCGTTGCTCAAGTCGACCGTTATGACGGTGGCTATTCCGGTGATGGCAACTGGTCCACAACCCGTCGCTATCTGGTTTTGCAAGATGATGACCTAAACGTCACCGGCTCACAGCTCATCCAAGACATGGGCGAGCTCAACATGGGCGAAGGTCAAACCCTGGTCGATTTTGTGACCTGGGCAGCCAACCAATTCCCGGCTGAGCGCCATATGCTTCTCATGTCTGACCATGGCATGGGCTGGCCAGGTGGCTGGAGCGATCCCAAACCAGCTATGCGCAACCGCACCAACGCGCCTTTGGGTAGTGCGATGCAAGATGCCATCATTCTGTTGGATGAATTCGAAGCCGCGCTGAAGCAAATTCAACAAAGCACCGTGATCGACAAATTCGACCTCATCGGTTTGGACGTCTGTCTGATGAGCCAGATGGAAGTCTATAGCGCTCTAGCACCTTACGCGCATTACGTGGTCGCCTCCGAAGAAACTGAACCCGGTGTTGGTTGGGCTTATGAAGCCTTTTTGAGCAAAATGGTCTATGATCCAGAAACAAGCACCACCGACATCGCCAAGAATATTGTTGAAACCTATCTCACGGCCGATCAACGCATCGTTGATGACCAAGCGCGTGCGGAATTCCTGAGCCAAAACTCAAGTGGCGGTGGCTGGTATGTCAACCGCATGAGTGCGGCCCAACTCGGCGCCCAACTTGAGCAAAACAGCACTTTGGCAGCCATTGACTTGAAACACTTCCCTGAGCTTCTAAACGCTTTTAATGACTTCACCTTTAAACTGCAAAGCGTCGACCAACGCGCGGTGGCTCAAGCCCGCAGCTACGCACAAAGCTACACCTCTATTTTTGGGTCAAATGTGCCGGCAAGTTACATCGATATGGGTCATTTTGCCGCCCTGACCGCGAAAATCTCTGGCGACCAAAACGTTTATCAGGCTGCCAACACCTTGTTGCAAACCCTGCAAAAAGCGGTCATAGCTGAAAAGCACGGACCTGGCAAACCTGGCTCAACCGGCATTGCGCTTTACTTCCCCAACTCGCAGCTTTACCAAAACAGCAATACTGGCATGGCGTCTTACACCGTGATTGCCGACACTTTCGCCCGCCAATCTGTTTGGGATGACTTTTTGGCCTACCACTATTCCGGCCGCCAATTCCAGGCTCAAGCCGCGGAGCCAGTCATGATCAGCCGTGCCAGCCAAATTCCAGGCGGTGGCGCGATAAGCGTGTCTGAAATCAAAGCATCTGCTGAGCGTGTTGCAGCGGGTGATGAAATCGACCTCGATGTCACCATCACCGGTGAAAATGTTGCCCATGTTTACTTCTTTACCGGTATTGTGGCGAATAATGGACACATTTACGTCGCCGATACCGACTTTGTGGAAAGTGGCCAAAAGCAAGAGTTAAACGGCGTTTATTACCCCGTTTGGCCTCAAACCGGCGCCTTTAAACTCAACTTCACTTTCGAGCCAATTCTTTACACTATCAGTGATGGCAGTCAAGATGTGATGGCGCTTTTCAATCCCGTGGACTTCGGCAAAGATTACAAAAACGCAGTCTACGCCGTGCACGGCACCTACACCTTTAAAGAAACCGGCGAAAAACGTGCCGCGCAATTGCTCTTCAAGGACGAAAAACTCTTCCAGGTGATGGGTTTTGTCGGCTTGCAAGAAGGTGGTGCAGCGTCGGAAATAACGCCTAACATTGGCGATAGCTTCACCGTAAAAGAACAGTGGATGACAACCAACGCCCAAGGTCAGGTGACCGGTAGCGAACTGCGCGAAGGCGAAACACTTACCTTTAGTGGCCAGCCAATCGTGGCGGTCACCAAATACCTGCCCAAAGGCAAAGCCGTCATTGGCTTTATGGTCAGCGACTTTGACGGTCAAGTGCGCTCCGTGTTCAAGCAGATCACCATCGACTAAGCTTTTTTTCACAGTCTATGCGCCTTGTTGGAATATATCTGACAGGGCGCTTTTTTGTATTAAGTCGATGTACACTCACGTAGTCCCACTGTCTCCAGTCTCTAAACCAATACTCGTCCCCTCCCAATGATGCTCTGACATAAGCTATAATTAAGCTATGAACACACTATATTACGGCGATAATTTGGATATCATGCGCAATTATCTGCGCGATGAATCAGTGGATTTGATTTATCTTGACCCGCCTTTCAATTCAAACGCAAGCTATAACGTGCTCTTTGCTCAGAAAGATGGAACCCATTCTAGCGCACAAATCCGTGCTTTTGAGGATACTTGGCAGTGGGATGAAAGCGCTGTACGTACATTTGAGATGGAAGTTGAAAAGGGTGGACTAGTCTCAGAATCCCTGCGAGCTTTCCGTTTGATTCTTGGCGACAGCAACATGATGGCATACCTGACCATGATGGCACCTCGTCTTGAAGAACTTCGTCGCATTTTAAAACCTTCAGGTAGCTTATATTTACACTGCGACCCAACCGCCAGCCATTACTTGAAAATTTTATTGGATATGGTATTTGGAGCTGAAAATTTTCGGAATGAGATAATTTGGAAGAGAACCTCTGCTCATAACGATCCATCTAGGTATGGAAGAATCCATGACACCATTCTTTTTTACACTAAATCTCATGACTATTATTGGAATACTGTTTATATACCTTATGACACTGAATATATTGAAACTTATTATAGATATATTGATGAAAATGGTAAAAGATTTCTTTCTCGTGATTTAACAGCCCCATCACGTGGTTTCACAAGTGGAAAGTACGAATGGAAGGGAATAACCCCACCAGCTTCAAGAATGTGGTCTTACAGCTTTGAAAACATGTTAAAGCTTGAAAAAGAAGGAAGAATTTTTTACACCAAAAATGGGATTCCAAGACTAAAACAATATTTAGAAGATATGCCAGGTGTACCAGCGCAATCAATTTGGGCTGATTTAGTGAATTTACGTTCATGGCACAAAGAAAGCCTCGGGTATCCAACTCAAAAACCTGAAGCTCTCCTCGAACGCATCATAGAATCCTCTAGCAAACCTGGCGATGTGGTGCTGGATCCCTTTTGTGGCTGCGGTACCGCAGTTGTAATGGCTGAAAAACTCGAACGTCAATGGATCGGCATTGATGTCACTCATCTTGCCATTGGTCTCATGAAACGCCGTCTTGAAGACGCTTTTGGGGAAGGCCTCGAATACGAAGTTATCGGCGAACCCACAACATACGAAGAAGCCAAAGCGCTGGCAAATCAGAATAAATATCAGTTCGAATGGTGGGCTCTGGGATTGGTGGGCGCCCGCCCAGCAGATCCTAAGAAAGGCGCTGACCATGGTATCGATGGTAGGCTCTACTTCCATGATGACGGCTCCAGAAAAACAAAACAAGTCATCCTTTCTGTCAAAGGAGGTAAAACCGGCGTAAGCCACATTCGGGACCTGGTTGGTGTCCTGCAACGCGAACAAGCTGAAATTGGTGTGCTCATTACTATGGTAGAACCTACAAAACCCATGCGTGTAGAAGCCGCAAAAGCAGGCACTTACGACTCACCTTGGGGACCCACACAATATCCGAAAGTGCAAATCCTTACCATTCGTGAATTATTGGAGGGTAAGCGCATCGATATGCCACCTGTCAGTCAGGTGAATCTCACTTTTAAACGTGCTCCACGACAAAGTAGTCGCTCTGGTGAGCAACCCACATTATTAGATTAATAAGTTTTTTGGAACTTTGACCTAGTAAAAAGGAAATACAGGTTGCCTACTTGATACTCTTTTTATTGACACGCTCAATAGTTACATTAAGGTACAATTATTGCACGGATATTGACAAAGAAAGCTTTCAATAGGAGCTATTATGACCGACCTTAATGCACAATTGACCATGACTGCCGGGCCCGTTCCCGGTTCGATTCACCTGCTAAACAAAGCAGAAATGTATCTTGGACGTGACCTGGCGAATGAAATCCCCATTCCAGATGTCGAAATTTCGCGACGCCATGCACGCGTTTTCCAGCAAGGCGAACTGGTTTTCATTGAAGACCTGGGTTCCACAAATGGCACTTTCGTCAATGGGACACGCATCAGCTCACCCAAACAACTCCATCATGGCGACCAAATTACCTTGGCCGAAAGCACGGTTTTTGCTTTCTCGGTTGCCGGCCAACCCGCAGTTGCCCAACCAGCACCTGTACAAGACCTGCCACAAGTTCAAGAAGTTGTCGCTCAACCAGCGCCAGACTTCCAAGTGGTTGCCCCGCCCGTACCGGAGCGTGACCTCGCTCCCGAACCCGAATTCACCAAAAAACCCAAGAAAATGAGTGGCTTTTTAATCTTCCTCTTGATTTTCCTGGCCATCATCATTATCGCCACCTTGGTTTTGGTCTTTATGCCCACGTCCTGGTGGTGCATGATCACTTTCAATGGGCTAAGTGGCTGCCCGGTAAGGTAGTATTTTTATGGCACAAAAGCGCTCAAGCCTGAGCGCTTTTTCTTTTTTGAGTGAGCATCCATTATAATCATGAGCATGTCAGATATTGATTTACGCCATCAAGCCATCGCCGTTTATGATTCTGGTGTCGGTGGTCTTTCGGTTTTGCGCGCCTTGCTTGACAAGCTCCCTAACGAGCATTTTATCTATTTCGGCGACCAAGCCCATGTGCCCTATGGCGAGCGTAGCCTCGAAGCCTTGCGAGACTTAGCCGACGGCGTAACGCGCTTTTTCATCCGCCAAAATGCGAAAATCATCGTCATTGCCTGCAACACTGCCTCGGCTGCCGCGCTTAAGTATTTACGCGCCAAATATCCTGATCAGATATTTGTGGGCATGGAACCTGCCGTCAAACCCGCTGCAGAACAAACCCATAGCCACAAAGTCGGCGTCTTGGCCACACCATCTACCTTTCATGGTGAGCTTTATGCTTCGGTTGTCGAACGATTCGCGAATGGCGTTGAGATTTTCGAAAGCACTTGCCCTGGATTGGTGGCGCAGATTGAAAAAGGGGACTTGAACGGCGAAGGGACCTTGGGCATTTTACACGATGCGCTAGACCCTATGCTAGAGGCAAATGTCGACAAAATTGTACTGGGATGCACACATTTTCCCTTCGTCATTCCGCAGATTGAAGCGATCGTGGATGGGCGCGCCACCGTCATTGACCCTGCGCCGGCCGTCGCCCGCCAAACCGCGCGCGTGCTTGAACAACGCGACTTGCTTTCAACCAGTAAAAAACCAGGCACAACGCGGCTTTTTACCAGTGGCAATGCTGAAGCCTTGCAAGTCATAACAGAAACATTAATTGGCTTAAAAACCTCAGTCCATCAATTGAACTGGCAAGAGGGTGAGCTGATTCTTAAGGACTTAAAGTCGTAATTCAATAAATACTTATCGTTTATCGGTAATTTTCTATTGACATTCAATAATTTAAGTGCTAAACTCCTTTTGTAAAAACATTTACAAAGGAGTTTTTTATGAACAAGAATAAAATTCTTTCTGGATTGCTCATTTTTGGATTAGGATTCGCGACTTTCTTTATTGTAGTGGTTGGCACTCAACTTGTGCCTATATCTTTTTCAACTGCAGCAGCCAACCCAGAGCTCGCTCACATGCGCGTGCCAGTGCTGATCATGGCTTGGTTCGTTTTGGCTTGTCTCTTAGCCATCGTATTCCTTGCCGTCGCAATGCTCAGTCGCATCTTGAAAAACAGGGTCTTCGAGCAAAAATCAGTGAGCCTCTTAAAAGCCATGGGCTTCACCTCCCTCGTCCCTATTCCCGTGCTGATTGCGCTGGTCATCTACACCATGAATAATGTTGCCGGCTCAATCACTAACCTTTGGGTCTATTTTGGAATCATGATTTGCGTCATGGCTTCAATCCTCTTCTTCCTGATTAGCTCGCTCTTCCAAAACGCGGTTGATTACAAAACCGAAAACGAATTGACGGTATAGGAGGTAAAAATGGCGATTATTGTTAATTTAGATGTAGAGCTCGCCAAGCAAAAGATGAGCCTGACCGAATTGTCTCAAAAAGTTGGCATCACACTTGGCAACCTTTCAATTCTCAAAACCGGCAAAGCGCGTGCGATCCGTTTTGACACGCTCAATGCAATTTGTGCCGCTTTGGAATGTCAGCCTGGGGATATTTTAGCGTTTAGAATGGATACGGAAGAATAGTTTATTTAGAATCAGAGGAACCTTTACGTTCGTTGAGCCAGAAGAAAATCAAAACCAATAGCAGCGCGAGGTGGAGCAAAACCATAAACAGGATGTTCCCCGAGCGCTGTTCTGGCACCCATAAGACAAACCGCTCGAACCAATACAAGGCTATGCTCAAAATAGCAGCGCCCCAAGCCACCCAAATTCTCAGGCGTGACCGCAAAAGAATGAAGACCAATGCAGTCAGATTAAGGAAGCCATAAACCACACCAGCACCGATTAGATAGCCAAGCCGAACTTTGGAAAGGCCAAATTCCAACAAGACAGAGGACTCCCGCAAGGCGCCAAACACGCGCAAAAAGCCCGAAACCGCCATCAGCAAGAACAGCAATGCGGTCAAACGTGCCCAATGGTTTGGCTTTCTTTCAATCACTCGTCTACACCCTCAACATCATAATCACTGAGGTAGCCCAATCGCGCCAAGGCTTCTTGCACCTTTTGCAATCCACCTGCTTTGACAAGCACACTCACCGGGCCAAGTGAATCACCCAACCAAGCTTTGGCTGGCGATTGTTTAAGTGCCTGCAAGATGTCAGGCGAAGCCAAGCGCAAGACCAAAACCTTTTCCAGGCTTGCTTCACCGCCAGCTTCCTGCCAACGGTTGAGCGCCTTGACCAAAACCGGAGGTGGCGCGCTTCGGCCATACTTTCGCAATAGACTAATCAAATGGCGCGGGCTTAGTTTGGCTTTTGCCGCGCTCGCCAAGGACGTGGGCGTAATCTGGTAACGGTACTGCTTGGGACCCAGCTCCATCCACTCGGCAAAGCGGGCAACCTGATAGCGCGCGATGGGTGCCGTTTTGTCTGTCATAAGGATTAAGCCATTAGAGCGTGCCACCAAGGGATCCTCTGCATCGCCACCGGTTGCATCCTCGGATTGATCAACCGCACCTTGCATCATCGTCTGAAAAGCAGGTTTAAGAGAAAAGTAAAACTGCCCGTTTTCATCCTGATAGCGCGAAACCAACCCCAAGAAAAACATCCAACGAACGACAAAAAAGGTCAAAAATACGGCTTCAAGGTCATGCCAACTTTCCGTCCCTTTTAACAAAGCGCCTGAAGGCACCCCATAAACAAACCAAAGCTCATAGTCCGCACCCTGGCGCAAGAAATCCGGGTCAAGCTCGGCAACAAGCTTGATAAAATCAGCCAACAAATACCATTCACCTGCATCCAATTCGCTAAGCCAGGTCAAAAGCCGACGTCTCACAGGCAAAGGCTCATTGTGCCAACCGCCCTCACATCGCAGCGCAGGCGTTAAGCGCATTTCATTAAAAAGCCGGGTATGCGCCCATTGGGTGTGCAGCCAGGCCGCACTTTCCACCTTTGGGCGTTCCAACAGAGCGCGCGCCAAATCAGTCGGTAAGCCATCCCTGCCCAACAGACCCAGTTCATCACCTAAAGCACGTAGAATGCGCCAATAGTGCGCTGGTTTACCTGTCTTAGCCAAACGCTTTTCTGCCTCGCCCAGTCGCAAGGCAGCAAAAAGCGTGCAATAATCATCCACAATCTGCAAACCCAAATCCTGGATTTGCTCAGGCTTTGGTTTTGCCTGCCGGCTCAATCGCTCTTTTAGTTGAATGGGCTTCTTTTCCGGAACATCCGGCAAAAACGACAAAAACTCATCAGGAATAAAGGCCGTTTCAACCAAATCTTCATCCAACCGAATGAACTCCCGTCCAATGAGCGCCCGATAATAAAGGTGTTCAGCACTTGAATCGGGAAAATACCAGGGCTTTTCGCGGTCTCGTTTAGCCGGCCCCATTGCGCGGATACTGCCAAATCGCTTCGAAAAATGTGCCCAGGGCATCTGGCCACCCTCCTGCTTCAAGAGGGATAAAGCTTCGCGAGCCTGGCTCGGCAAGCTTTCAACCATTTCAACAAAATGTGTTTCGTTGTTAAGCAGTTCCGCAAGCGATTCTGCAAAGGCGCGTTTGTCAGCACCTTTTGCAGGCACGCCCCAAAGCTCCGCTAAAATGCGCAAAAAGTTTATGTCATAAGTTCTGAGAAGACTGAGAATATTAGGCATCGTCTTGAGTATACATCAAGCCGTTTTAGCCTGGGCTTATTGGTCGATTTTGATGTTGCGAAGACCTTCGATTTTGGAGATTTTCTCCACCAGGTCTTCGATGCTTTCAGTTTTTCTAAACTGTGCCACAATGGTGATACGCAGACGGGAGGTGCGCGTACTTTTTCGAACTGAGAAAGAAATCAGTTTTTCAGCGATCTCGGTCATAGTCTTGCGCACAGCGCGAATGACGCCTTCTTCATAGTCCACATCCACAACGATATTACGGATGAGATTGGTGCGCACGAATTTTTTCTCGATAATGTTCATGACCGTCAAAATGATAAGCATGAAAGCCGTGGTAATAACGGCGATAGCATAATAACCAAAGCCCAGCGCTAAGCCAACAATCGCCATGGTCCAAAGGGTTGTGGCGGTGGTAAGCCCCTTAATATTGAAGCCAAAACGCAAAATAGCACCCGCGCCAAGGAAACCGATACCCGAGACAACTTGCGCGCCGATGCGGGTTGGATCAGAACCAAAACGAACGCCCATTTCTTCGGATATGATGGCAGTCAGACAGGCACCCAAAACCAAAATCATGTGCGTGCGCAAGCCAGCTGGCTGGCTGTCACGCTCACGTTCAAAACCAACCACGCCACCCAATAGTAAGGCCAGGGCTAATCGAATAAGAACATCTTCTAGGGTTAATTGTCCGGTCATCATAGCTTTCTAATGCTCAATTTGGACTATTAAGTTTACCATGTTTTCAAGGAATAAACTTCAACAAGTTTTTAAAAAAAAGTATCTTAAACCAAGACCGCCTGCTTTCACAGGCGGCCCATACTGTTTCTCTAAAGTTGCAAGGTCGGGAGTGCCGACTCCGCGGCGCAGACCACACCGACCAAACCACGGCCGGTATGCGCGCCAAGCGCCGTGCCCAAGATGACATCCTCTTCCCAAGTCATCTTAAAGACCTTTTCCATGGCTTCCTTGAGTTTTTCGCCACCCTTTGGGTTAGCAGCTGTTACAATTTGTCCATGGAGTGCCGTGCCCGCTTCATGTACCTTCAAAAGCAGTTGTGGAATTTCCTCAATCGCTTTTTGGAAGGAACGGCGTTTGCCACGGTCATAATACTTTCCATCTTCTTTATCAACTTCGATAATCGGTTTAATGCCTAAAATCGAAGCCAAAATGCCTTTCAAGTGACCAATGCGCCCACCCGCGATCAGGTACTTCAAATCGGGCAAGGTGAAATGCGAGGTCACCGCGCTGCGAATTTGTTCAACATGCGCCAGAATCTCCTCACGAGATTTATTGGCTTTGGCCATCATCGCCGCCGCGCGCACTTGCCAGGCTTCACCAGCAGAAAGCGTGAGCGTATCAATGACGGTGATGTTGGCTTCGGGGACCATCTCGGCTGCTTTTTGGGCAACAGAAAAAGTGCCACTCAACCCAGAAGAAATGTGGATAGAGATAATGTCGGGGTCTTCTTCAGCCAGCTTTCGATAGACATCCGCCATTTCGCCCAAACTCGGGGTTGATGTCTTGGGCAAACCTTCGGCATTGTCCATCAGGTCATAAAAAGCTTCGGGTGTAATATCCACCCCAGCTTGATACGAAATGCCATCCACTTCAACCTTGAGTGGGAAAACGGTTAACCCTAATTCTTTATATTCCTGTATCGAAAGATCGACACCACTATCGCAAACAATTTTCATATTGTCCTCAGTCCTTGTACTTGACTTTTTTGTCCATTCAAAAAAATTCAGAGTCTTATTGCGTGCGCAATTAAGACAAGCATTATTATAGTTATTCTTTAATTATTTACAAAGTTTTATACTTGTAAAAATGACGATGGTCACCCTTTTGTAGCGCTTTGTCATGCTTTGCGCAAAGCATCATACCACACGGAGATGACTTTGCGGTTGCGTTTTTCAAGCGTTTGTTGCATTTGCAATATCTTATCCAAAATATCCTGCAAATCCCAGGCTCTATCGGCAATCACACCTTTGACCAATGCCAGGCAATCGGGTGTCAGTGTCGTTTGAGTGAGCATGTCCACCAAATGCCAGGGTGTATGCGCCTGAGCCAAAACATCCATGGTGATCAGTTCCAAGCGACGTAAAACCTCTTTCATCATCGCCTGTCCGGTTGCCAAACTGCTCGACTCGATATAAATTCGGTTGATTGGCTCTGTGCCTGAAGCACGGGTGCGCAAGTAATGATGGTTATCACCGCTTTCATCAACCAGCTGCATTTCCACCAGCTCATAGCGAATGCCACCTAAATACTCAACAGTCAAACCAGCTACTTTGGGTTGATCGGTGTTCTGATTCTTAGGTAGGTCAAGGTAGTAATTAATAAAACCCTCTTTTGCCTCTAAAGGTGCATCCACATCGGCGCGACCGGCATGCGAGCTGGGGTCGTTGGACGTGCCAAAGCTTTCCCATAGCCCAGGTAAGCTCACCAACTCATCCCAAATTTCTTTAAGCGAGTGCAAAGGTTTTTCTGGACGCGTGCCGTAGTAAGCCACCATATCCATGACCAAAATGTTTGCCCAAGGCCCATCCTTATCCAAGACATGGCCACGGGTGGTCAAACCCGAGCTTTCTTCGCCACCAATCAAGATGGTATCGCGCCAGTTTTCTGGCAAGTCTTTCAGGAAATTGTAGGCATTATCCGTGCGACGGATCTCTTCGATGTATTTGATACCCACCGGGACGGCAAAAGCATAATCCAAAGCGCGTGAGCTAATCTCGCCAACACGACATTTATACGCCACCTGCCCCACATAACCGGGCAATGCGCCTTTCGCGGGACGATTGTGTTCATTGCCCTTAATCTGACCGGCCAAAACCTCCAGCAAGGGCGAACCGGTTTGCGTGGCAATCACGCGACCGGTCAAACCGCGATCCAAGCCCAAATAGCGCAATAACATGGGTAGAATTTGATTGGGTCTAAAGTATGTGCCACCTTTGTCGATGATGCCATAGCGGTCCGCGTCGGTATCCATGCCCATACCTAATTGCGCGCCAGTTTTAGCCACCGTTTCTTTGAGCAATTGGTTAAAGGGCTCTTCAGGGTTGGCATAATCCTGACCACCCAGTTGGGGGTCAACTTCAGCATGAATGACGGTAAAGCGCACGCCGGCTTCACCCAAAAGCCGGGTCAGGTAGTCGCGACCAGCACCGTGCATTTCATCTACCACAACCATTTTGTCAGCGAAATAAGTGCGAATACGGTCAAAGTCGATGGGAATACGCGCGTTGCCATTGCCATTGTTTTTAATCCAATGCACATAGTCATCCAAGGGATCAAAACCGGTCACCAAACCACGCGCCTTGGCAGCGGCAATATCCGCCTGACCACCCGCAGCATCTACCAACTGCAATTCATTGATACGGAAAGCGATGAAATCGGTCACATTGGTGGGCGCGGGATAGCCCAAGCGAGGGTTGAACTTGATACCCTGCCATTCAGGGGGATTGTGGCTGGCGGTCGCAATAATCAAACCGGCCACATCATCCTGTGGCAAAACGTCGGTCTCATAAAATGAAAGTGCCGGTGTGGGTACGTCACGATTGCCCATGTCGATGCGAAAACCATTCGCCTGGCAGGTTTCAGCGGTCCATTGGGTCACAAGGTCGGCATTGGCGCGCGTATCATGCCCCAAAACGACACGTCTGCCCGAAAGATCTTCCGCGCCAACAAAGGCGGGCACGTTGCTGTTATTCATAAAGTCACAAATGGCCTGCACGACCTGTCGCGCGCGGGTCTCGGTGAAGTCATTACCCCACCTGCCACGCACACCAGAAGTTCCAAAGCGCAGGTATTTACGGTCATAAATCTCACGCAAGAGGCCTTTCACACCCGCCAAACCAATCAAGACTGGGTCAGCCGTGCGTAAGCGCATCGCGTATAAACGCTCGTAGATATTGCCAATTTGAATCACCCGGTATGCCATGAGGCGGTCGGGGTCCTGAGCAAAGTCCAGGGTCTCGAGCAATGGCAAGATTTCGTCCTCGATATCTTCGGCCAGCGATTCAAAAACAGGTGAGGTCAAATAGAAGCGCGCCAGGTCAATCGCTTTTCGGCGCATTTTTGCACTCTTGGGCAAATAATCCTCATCCACTAATTGTCTCAGGGCTTGATTCTTTGGCACACGTGGGTTGAGCAGTTCCAAACGTCCCTGGGTACCTGTTGCGGCTAAACTCAACAACAAACTTATCACGCGCGAGCTGGTCGCCAAATCCTCAGCAAAAAGCTGGGTATTGACAAGCATCCAAGTCTCAAGCTCCAGTAAAAAAGCTTCCATTTCAGCGATGGCCGGCTGCCAAAGCTCTGGCTTATCCGCGATTAAAATCGCCCGGTTAAGGCGATTGAAACGGTAAGGCAATTGCGTGATAAAAGGTTTATTTTCTGTCATTATCTACTCCAATAAGTCATTAAGGTTTGGGCATCAAGCCGCCCTCGGCTACGTTTAATACTTCAATTTTGCTGCCCGGGGCTGTGCCGGTCTCAGCTTGCACCAGTTCACAGACTTCCCAGGCGACTTTTGCCAGTTCTTCCGCGCTATGGCGGGTATCTGCTTCGAGCATCAGACGATACTTATTTTCCGTCCCAGAATAACGCGAGTTCAGGCTCACCAAACCTGGCAAAGCTTCTTTAACCCGTTTAATGTGCTCAGTAAGGGCTGGCATGTCATCCATGGAGCGTTTTTCAGCCACATCACATGAGGCAACCAATTGAGGATACTTTTGGATGCGGTCTGCCAGCGAAGCCAGGCTTGTATCAGCATCCATCATCACTCTGAGCAAGAACAAAGCCGTGCGAATGCCATCGCCAGTTTGGTGTGTATGGTCCAACAAGACGATATGCCCGCTTTGCTCACCACCCAAGCCAACGATACCCATGACGTCATCGTCTTCAAGCAGTTTTTGAAGGGCTTCGGTCACGTACTTATCCCCGACATCAGTTGTCTTTAAAATAAACCCTTTGCTTTCGGCATAAGCCTTAAGCGCGCCATTGGCCATCACCGTGGTCACCAAGGTGTCGCCCAGGAGCCATTCCTTGTTATGCAGATATTCCGCCAAAATCGCCAGCATATGGTCGCCGTCAATCAAGCGTCCGAGCTCATCCAGGAAAATCACGCGGTCGGCGTCACCATCAAAAGTAATCGCCAAATCCGCCCCGTGTTCTTTCATCAAAGCTGCCAATTCAGCAGGCTTGGAACGCGCGCGCTCCGAACCACAGTTGACATTGATTTGATGCCCATAGCCATCCACATTGATAGCCACCACTTCGGCACCAAGAATGTCCAAAGCGCGTGGGGCAAGCTTATAAGCCGCGCCATTTGAAGCGTCCACCAAAATCTTTAAACCGTCCAACTTCAAACCGCGCTGGGATGCCAAGAGGTCCTTCAGATAGCTGGCGTGTAAATCAACTCGGTCAAAGACTTTGGTTTCATCCATCTCAGGGAAAACCTCGAGCTCGGCAGAATCCAGGACGGCTTCTATCGCCATTTCTTGCTCAAGGCTCAGTTTCGTGCCCTTCGAGCTAAAGAATTTAATACCGTTTTGCTCCATTGGGTTATGCGAAGCGGAAATCACCACACCCGCAGTCGCTTCATAGGCTTGGGTCAAAAACGCGACGCCTGGCGTAGGCAAAACGCCCAGATCCCAAACAATAGCACCTGTTGCGGTTAAGCCACGCGTCAAAGCCCATTGTAAAGCAGGGCCGGATTGTCTTGTGTCACGTCCAATTAAAAATATTGGTTGTTCATGGATTGCGTCATCATCCACACCCATCACCGTGCCCAGGGCATAGCCAAGGCGCATCATAAAGGCTTCGGTCATGGGGAACTGGCCATACACGCCACGAATACCATCAGTACCAAAATATTTCACAGGGTCCATCGTTACCTCCGCTTATTCTATTTCAATATCTGCCACAACGGGCAGGTGGTCTGAGATGCGCCGCGCCAACTCATCGTCGATGACACGACACTCATAGCGCAACAAGCGGTTTGCCGGGGCAAAGTAGATATGGTCCACAGAACCCGCGGAACCGTGTGTTGGGATATCATTTTCAGGTACCAAGCGCACAAAGTTATTATCCTCTACCAACAAGGTTTTCAGGGAATACTCATCTGGCTTGGCGTTAAAATCGCCCATGATAATAACCGGGTGGCGCGGGATAAGCACATGTTTTTCAATCATGCCAATCACATTCAAGATTTGAGAGGTGCGCACACGCTCAGCTGCGTCAACCGTTTCTGACCAGGCATTTTCACCGCGTTCACCCACCAAGGTAGTGAGGTGCAAATTGAGCACAAAGGGATGGGGTGCAGCTTTCAGGCGGGTGATAATAGTATAGCGTGGATCGGTATCACGCGTGCCTTCATAACGCACCGGTTGAAAGACAGGCACGTTGCGCGGCACACCCAAACGTTCTGGATCACCTAAACGTGAAAAAGGCACATGGGAAAAAACAGCATTTCCCTTGGACCAATCCCACCAATCGTTAAAGAGTCCTTCAACCATCAGTGCTTGTTTGATTTGCAAATGTTGTTTCATCGAAAGCGTTTCGCCATAGTAAAAATGGTTAAACTGCGCGTCATAGCGAATACGGTCGGTCATGCTATGTACATGACCGTCGCCATCCAAATATTGCGCGATTTCCTGAACGCCGAGAATGTCGGGTTTAATACGATGGATCAGCTCTGCAAAGGCTTCGGCTTTATCGAAACTTTCCTGGGGAGTGCCCCGATAGTTTTTGATTCCGCCACCGAGGTTGAGGGTCATCAAACGAAGTTTTAGCATGTGGTTTGCTCTCCTTATTTGTTCTTTGAATTATACCAAGCAAAACGCAGCCTGACAGGCGCCATATGAGCTTCGGATTAAGGTGGGTTTTTGATAACACCTGGCTCTAAAAATGAAAAACAGGCTTTTTTGGTTCTTCAAAGCTGATTCGCCCTTAATTTGTCATAAAATCAAGACGCGGAAAAAGTTTCATTTTTGAATTTGAGCCGAATTTTTTCCTCTCAGCGCATTTTAGGTTAATAACGGCTCCTCGTGGTATAATTATAGGGTTGCGCTGGCTATAAAAAAACAGCCCGCCGGAAAGAAACTATGACAGATCAGAACGACATTATTAACCCTGAAGACAACTCTGAAGAGCCTTCTGAAACACCAATTCAGGACCCCACAGAGAACAATGAAGACATTGACTTAAATCCAACGACTGATTTTGAATCAGTGGGCATCGACAAAGAAATGCGCACGGCATATCTCGATTACGCCATGAGCGTCATCGTAGCGCGTGCCTTGCCAGATGTGCGTGATGGGCTCAAACCCGTCCACCGCCGTATTCTCTACGCGATGGACGATATGGGCATCCGTGCCAATACGCCTTTCAAGAAGTCCGCGCGTATCGTGGGTGAGGTGCTGGGTAAGTACCACCCCCATGGTGACAGCGCAGTCTACGATACCATGGCGCGCATGGCACAAGATTTCTCGATGCGCTACACGCTTGTCCAAGGCCAAGGCAACTTTGGCTCGATTGACGGCGATCCACCCGCGGCAATGCGTTATACCGAAGCCCGTCTGCAAAAAATCGCCGACGAGCTCATCGCCGACCTTGATAAAGACACCGTCGATTTTGTAGACAACTTTGATGCTTCCTTGCTCGAACCTGAGGTGCTTCCCGCGCGCATCCCCAGCCTGCTGATGAACGGCTCAAGCGGTATCGCTGTGGGTATGGCCACGAACATCCCGCCCCACAATCTCAAAGAACTGGTTTCCGCGCTCAATTTGCTTATTGACCGCTGGGACGATATTGAAGAGGTCAGCGTAGAAGAGCTGATGCAACACGTGCCGGGACCCGATTTCCCCACTGGTGGCGTGATTGTGGGCACTGAGGGCATCCGCCAGGCTTACAGCACCGGTCGCGGTCACCTGATGGTGCGTGGCGAAGCAGTGATCGAAGAAATTCGCGATGGTCGCTTTGCGATTGTAATTTATGAAATACCCTATCAACTCAACAAAACCAGCCTGATTGAACGCATCGCCGAATTGGTGCGCGAAGGCCGTTTGGATGCCATCGCCGACATGCGCGACGAGTCCGACCGCAAGGGCATGCGCATTGTGGTCGAGCTTAAACGCGGCACGCAACCTCGCAAAGTGCTCAATCAGCTCTACAAATACACCCCACTGCAAAGCACTTTTGCGGTGCAGACGCTGGCGCTCTTGGACGGCGAGCCACGCATGTTCACCCTCAAACGCGCGCTCTACCACTATCTGGAGCACCGTCAGGTGGTCATCACCCGCCGTACGCTCTTCGAACTCGACAAAGCCAAAAAACGCGCTCACATTCTGGACGGTTTGCTTATCGCTATCGCCAATCTGGACGCGGTCATCCAAACCATTCGCGAAAGTGCCGACGCTGACCAAGCCAAGACCCGGCTCATCGAACGTTTCTCGCTTAGCCCAGAACAAGCCCAAGCCATTTTGGACATGCAATTGCGCCGCTTGGCTGCTCTGGAACGCCTCAAAATCGAGGAAGAACACAAGCAATTGATGGAAACCATCGCCGAGCTCGAAGCCATCCTGGCAGACCCTCAACGCATCCTTGAGATCATCCGCACGGATCTAAACGAGGTCTCAGAAAAATATGGCGACGACCGCCGAACACGCATCGCGCCTGACCATGAAATGGATTTGTCGGACGAAGCCCTTATCCAGGATGAGCCGGTTTTTGTCTCGATTACCAACCGCGGTTACATCAAACGTGTTGCGGATGAAGCTTATCGCACGCAATCCCGTGGTGGACGTGGCGTGATTGGCCAAAGCATGCGTGGCGAAGACGAAGTTGTCTTTTTTGAACGTGCCAACACCCTGGGCACGATGCTCTTCTTCACCGATTTAGGCAAAATCTACACCACGCGTGTGTTTGAATTGCCCGAGGAATCACGCCAAGGCCGGGGTATTCCATTGGTCAATCTTTTGGATCTCGAACCCGAAGAAAACGTGACCGCTATGCTCGCGGTAAAGAGTTTTGATGAGGCACAATATTTCGTCATGGCCACCAAACTGGGTCGTGTCAAACGCCTGCCTTTGGCGAGCTTTGCCAATGTGCGCCCCTCGGGCTTGATTGCGATCAATCTTGACCAAGGCGACAGCTGCGGTTGGGTGCGCAAGACCAATGGCAAGGACGATATCATTCTGGTTACCCGTGAGGGTAAAGCGTTGCGCTTTAACGAAAGCCAGGTGCGTGTCACCGGTCGTATGACCATGGGTGTGATGGGCATTCGCTTGCGCGGCCAGGATGAAGTGATTGGCATGGAAGTCGTTGAAGAAAATGGCGCCTTGTTGGTGCTTTCGGAACGCGGACAAGGCAAACGCACTTTGGTGGAAGAATACATCCCCAAATCACGTGGCACCTTGGGCGTAACCACTTTTGCTCACCTGGAACTTGAAAACATTGGGCCTTTAGCCGAAGCCTGCATGGTGCAGGAAGAAGATGAAATTACACTGATTTCCCGTGGCGGTATCGTTATGCGCACCAAGGTTGCCCCCATTTCAATCCAAGGCCGCGCGACACAAGGTGTACGCGTCATCAACCTGGATGAAGGTGACTCCTTAGCCGCTTTGACCCGCATCAGCGCGACAGAATACTTCCCCCACAAGGACGGCGGTGAGGAGACGCAAAAGAACGATGATACTGAATCAGATGGTGAAGTTGAAGAACTGGATGCGTCGTTTGACCCTGATAAAACCGATACAAACGGAGATGATACGCCCTACAACTCCGGTGAAAACAACGAGGATGAGGGCGCGATCTCAGAAGTGTAGAGTTGGCGTAAACGCCCTTGCTCATCCTGAACCAATAGCGCGGCGTTATCCTGTATAGCCAAAAGGCGGAACTGCTCAGTTTCGCCTTTTTTTCTATTGATAGCAAATGTTTTTGTCTTTCCCCATAATACCAAGGCTAGCACTTAATTCAGAATGCGCTCAAAACTTCCCCCTCTCCTTGGGACCGTTTACATGCCGAGACTCTTTTACGAGGCAGTAGGGTAGGGTGTGATTCTTTTTCCTTGATGCTCTTAGTCTATATGACAACTTTACTGCTCTATTCGAGACCTTTTCGATGATTTGTTTTTCAACATGTTTTTGGAAATAAATCAAAACACTAAGTGAGAAAATAAGCCATAAAATAGTATCTGTCTATATTATCAACCGTTTCAAAGACCCACCCCCTTTAATCCCCCTCCTCAGGAGGGGGGGAATTTCACTCCTTTATTTGTGCTTATAAAGGTATTCCTAATATTGAGCAATTGCAGTTGGATGAGCCATTCAAGCATTTAGCTGTTAAATAGTTGGGACAAGCAAGCCTTCCCCCTCTCCTTGGGAGAGGGTAGGGTGTGGGTCTTTTTTATTTGGTGTTTACAAACAATAAGATTGTTTCACCACTCCAATGGGTGACCTATCTTTTCCTCAATTAAAATCTTTATTTCTTCACAAACCGCATCAAAAGCTTCATATACATCATTATTAGTAAAACGAACGACCTGAATACCAACCTTATTTAAGTAACGCGTTCTTTCCTGGTCCCGAACGATGTGGCTATCCAACGCGTGTTGACTTCCATCAATTTCAACTGCCAATTTAGCTTGATGGCAATAAAAATCGACGATATAAGGACCGATTACTTTTTGTCGATGGAACGGAATTGGATAACGTCGTAGCGCGTTCCAAAGCCTTTTTTCTTCAAGTGTTGAATGCTTACGGAGATTTCTGGCTAAATGAGTAAGGTTCTTTATAGCCATGTCTTGTTTTCATCCCACGTAATTGAAACGAGTTAATTTACAACTCCGGTGAAAACAACGAGGATGAAGGCGCGATCTCGGAAGTGTAGAGTTGGCGTAAACGCCCTTGTTCATCCTGAACCAATAGCGCGGCGTTATCCTGTATACCCAATAGGCGGAACTGCTCAGTTTCGCCTTTTTTCGTTGAAATACCGACCATCTCGCCAATAAAAGCCAACTTTTCATTCCAAAGCGTGATAAAGTCGAGGCTTCCCATGATGGGGCGCAAGGTTGTAATTTCTTCAACCAAATCAGCCAACATCTCATTAACGGGCACAATACGGCCGACATGTTCTTCTAGGCTGGTGGCTTGAAAACGCAAAACCTCATCCGTTTGGTGAGACTCTTTCCCCAAGTTGATACCAATACCAACGGCCACAGCATTAATATGGTCGCTCAACCACAGCGCTTCGGTCAAAATACCGCAAATTTTTGCGCCACCCACGAGCACATCGTTGGGCCATTTTATCTGAGCGGATAGGTGATACTTATTTTCCAGAACATTCACCAATGCCAAGCCCGCCAATGCGGTAAAGCGAAAAAGGTGACCTTGTTCTTCCGGGGAAGGATGGATAAGTAAAGTGGCTGCCAGGGATTGCCCAGGTTTGGATTGCCAGGTACGGTCTTTTCGACCTCGCCCTTTGGTTTGATTCAGAGCAGAAAGAACGATGTTGCCAGGTGCCCCGGCTTCCGCCAGACTAAGCGCGTCATCATTGGTCGAGCCAGTTTCCTCCAATTTGTAAACTGAAAAACCAGCGATCGTTTTGGGTGTAAGCCCCTTAAGTTGTTCTAAATCCATGGCAAATGCCCTCCAAAGACATTATAAAGTCTTAGGCTTAAAGCGGGGCATTGTAAAACAAATTCGGGCACCTTTTGTATAATTTTCGTCGATCCAAATCTTGCCGCCATGGGCTTCGACGATGGATTTGCTTAAAAACAGGCCTAAACCAGTCCCTTTAGTATTGGTACTGTTATAGTCAGCGCGGTAAAAACGATCAAAGGCATGAGGCACATCAATAGGGTCAAAACCGGGACCATGGTCAGAAATGCAAATTTTGACGATGTCTTCAAAAGCCTCACCATCCACCTCAATCGGACCCTCTTTGGCGTACTTGATGCTATTGGAAATGAGATTGGTTAAGAGTTGGTTGATGCGTGTCGGGTCGGCATGCACCAAGGGGAAATTGTGCGGCAAATGGGTGATGAGAGGCTGCAGCTGGGCTTGCACAGTATGCTTGCGCAGCAGGTCTTCCACCAAAGCGTCAATATCCAACTCGGTCGGCCTTAAGGCCAAACCACCAGCTTGCAAGCGTGTGGCGTCCAACAAATCTTCAACCATGGCTGCCAGATGGTCGGCTTCGTCTTCAATCACCGCAAGGCTCTCGTCCACCATTTCTTTGTCCCAATCAACGTCATCGCGTCGCAAAGTGCTGGCATAGCCTTTGATTAAAGCAATAGGAGTCTTCAATTCATGACTAATAACGGACATGAAGCCTGTCTTCAGATCTTCCGCCGTGCGATGACGGGTAATATCACGCACCGAAGCGATAATATTCAGCAGTTTTCCGTCGCCTGAGAACAAAGGCGCATAGTTAATCGAAACCGGCAACGGGGGCAAAGTCCCCTTTCGCACCATATCGCCTTCGATAAACATTTCTTCACGCGGGTAGCGGGTCCAGTTGTAGCGCAAGGCTTCCTGAACCGGCAAGCCTTTCTTAACGCCGTGCCATTGCACCGCGTTTTCGTAATCCTCACCGATCAAAGAGCCGGGCGCAGCGTTGACCAGCTTGCAAAAAGCAGCGTTGACCTGGGTCACTTTGAGGTCAGGCCCCAAAATAACAATGCCATCCGCAACCGAATCAAGCAAGGCCGCCGTCCGCAAGTTATTGTCCTTAATTTCCTTATAAAGCTTAGCGTTTCGCACAGCGATGGCCGCTTGGTTGGCAAAACTATTCAACAGCGAATAATCGTTAGGACTAAAAGTCGTCCGATAATTACGGAAAACGTAAATCTGCCCAATCACCTGACCTTGGTTGACCATCGAGATACCCACACCTGAAATCATGCCCATGCTGATATCGCTGAGCATTTTGTTCATCTCGGGCACGCGCGCGCCTTCTTCGCCAACTTCCTTGGGCAAAGTCGTCATCCAGTTTTCAAGATAGTCATACAATGCTTCTGGCAAGCCCTGATGCACCGCGATTTGCCAACCGCTTTCGTCATCCAAAAGCGCGATAAACCCAGCATGACCGCTGAGCATTTCCACCGTGATGCGTAAAATACGCATAAGCAAAACCGGTAGGTCCAGCTCTTCAGTTAATGCACGCAAAATTTCTAAGAGGTAGTCTCGTTGGCGAACGCGGTAATCAGGTAACATGTCTCCCCTTAATCTCTAATCCAGGTATGGCCCAACTTGTTCAAGCAGGCCATAGTTGGTGCTATCCATATGCAATGGGGTAACTGAAACAAAACCCTGTTTCAAAGCGCCATAGTCAGTCAACTCCTCGTCCAAGCCGGTGGGTTGTTTGCCACCAATCCAATAATAGGGTCGCCCAAAGGGATCCTCTCGTTTGAGCAAAAAGTCATGGTACAAACGCGTGCCCAATCGGGTAAATTGCACACCTTTGTAGTTGCCGTCAGGTTTGTAAGGCAAGTTGATATTCCACACCGTCATAGACTGGCCATTGCCAGGCAAAGCTAAAAGTTTGACGATAATTTCGGTCGCCTTCGCGGCTGTTTCTTTATAGTCCAGGTTACCGTCGTTATACTCCGGAGCATCCACCGAAACCGCAAAGCCCGGGATGCCCATAATCCCAGCTTCAAGCACCGCTGCCACCGTTCCCGAATAACTGACGTCATAGGCGATATTGGCATTGTTGTTGATACCCGAGACCACAAAATCAAAATCCATGTCCAATGCATCCATCAAGCCCAAAGCAACACAATCACTTGGTGCACCATCTGAGCTAAACGCCCAACTGCCATCGACGAGCTGGAGCTTTTTGATGCGCAAGGGTTTGTTCATCGTCTTTTTATGTCCACTGGCAGACCAGTTGGTATCTGGGGCTAAAATCGTCACCTCAAAGTCGGGCACTTGCCTCAAAGCCTGCGCCAGAGCCAAGAGGCCCGGGGCGCGGACACCATCGTCATTCGTCAATAAAATACGTTTCATTAGCTTGTTTTCGTCCTTTTAGTGGCGTTTTCTTCGTTTTTTCTTGCCGCGATTTTTAGCTTTCGCCATGTCTTCATCTGGTGATGCAGAATGGGCGATGCCCTCCTGGGTGCTCGCCAAATTGGGGCGATAACGGAACATGCGGCTAATCACCGTTTGGCGCACGGTCGCCATCAGCTCGCTGTACATGCCACTGGCTTTGTGCTTGTACTGCACCAATGGATCGCGTTGAGCATAAGATTCCATGCGAATCGAAACGCGCAAAGCTTCCATTTCGGTCAAATATTCGACCCATGATTCGGTGAAAGTGCCCAAAAGCAAGTCCCGATAAATACGGGTTTGGGTCTCGTAGCCAAGAACCGCTTGGATGTCCTCGTGCAAGTCCTCAGGAATTTCATCCACAGGTAATTCAGCAATCGCCTGGTATTGCTCCTCGCCCAACTTCTTCGCCAAAGCCAGTTTTGAAGGCTCATGGGTCTGGGCGATAACGCGGTTCATGTTTTTGATGTTCATCAAATCTGCGATGCCAAAGATTTCCGCCAGGTGTTCTTCAGCGCCCTTAAGATGGTCAATTACGCTTTCGGTGACCTCAGCGCTGGTGTTTTTCTTCAGTTTATCTGCCATCAAGTAGAGGTAGTTCAAGCGCATGTGGGCGCGGAACTGCCGTTGACGTGAACGTGGGTCAAAACCAACCCGTTTACCCATGGTGGTCATTTGTATCGCTTTGTAGAGCGCTTCTTCATCTTCTAGTGCCTCAATCAAAAGGGCTTGGTTGGCTTCGATATCGCGTGGCACTTCGCCGTTTTCGCCAAACAGGAGCTTGCTACGGTGTTCCAGCGAATCTTGCGCCTGACCCAAGACCTGCTCACGGATGTCTTCCCAGGGCTGGCTGGCAAGGTCCAAAGCTTTGAAAGGCCAGGTTTCGCCAAAGCGCTTTTCGAGCGTCAAAAGTGTTCTTCTAAGGTTATTCAGGGTCACGCCCGTGCGCAAAGCATCACGCAAAGGTGCTTTCATGCTCATGGGGTCTTCACGCAGGGTGCGTAGCTCAGCAGCCGCCAGGCGCACTTGTGCGCCCATGATATGGCTCAACTCAGCTTGTGGGTCTTGTCCATCTTCAGGGTCATAGGTTTCCAAGAAAGCATCCAGGGCGTCAGAGCGCTCAGCCATTTGGTCCTTAATGGTCGATTGATTGCGTTCCAAGAGCAGCTCGACACCTTCAATAATATGATCATTTTCCATTTTCACGGCATCTTTTGACAGCTGCAAAAGTCGCGTCTTTAATTCTTCGAGTTCGTCAACGTCCTCTAATTCATCCGCCACCATTTTTAAGGTATAGGAAGGATAGACGCCAAATTCTGTATTAATGGTTGACTGTAAATCTTCAAGCAGCGCCAAAAGCTTCCAGGGACCATCGGGATCGCTCATCGCCTGTTCAACCTTGGGCTCGATTTCATTGCGAATCATGTCAGCGACATCATCGTGCAAATCTTCCTTGAGGAAAATGCGGTCGCGCTGCTCATAGATGCGATTACGCTGCGTGTTGAGCACGTCATCATATTCCAAAAGATGTTTACGCACATCAAAGTTGGAGCCTTCCACGCGGGTTTGAGCCTGCTCGACCATGCGGTTAATCAGCGCGATTTCGATGGGCATACTTTCGTCCATCTTGAAGCGTGACAACATGCTTTCCATCTGCTCGCCACCAAACATACGCATCAGCTCGTCGTCCATCGCCAAATAGAAGCGCGACGAACCCGGGTCACCCTGGCGACCCGCACGACCACGCAGCTGGTTGTCGATACGGCGCGCTTCGTGGCGTTCCGAGCCAATCACGTGCAAACCGCCGAGTTCACGTACCAGCGCCATCTGCTCCATGTATTCCTTAAAGGCATCCACAGCGGCTTGTTGTTCTTCTTCAAGCTCAACCGTCAAGCCTTCAACCGCTGCCAAACGTTGCGGCATGGTCATGTTATAGGGATCCAAATTGCTGTGCTTTGCCAGAATTTGGTTAAGTTCCGAAAGCAAGTTCTCCGGCAGCTCGCCACCCAGTTTGATGTCAACACCGCGACCAGCCATGTTGGTGGCGATGGTCACCGCGCCAACCGCACCGGCCTTGGCGATAATCAAGGATTCTTCGGTGTGCTTGCGTGCGTTGAGCACCTGATGGGGAATGCCCGCATCAAATACCGGTTTGAGGCGTTCGTATTGCTCGGGTTCGATTTTGAGCAACTCCAAGAGCCCCTCTCGATTGCTTTCGTCGGTCAGGTCCATCGTGCTCATGCCAAACTGACTGCCCAGACGGCGCAGTTCCGGCATGCGTAGTTTGTCCAAAGGCTCATTCAAGCCGGCAAGTTCCGGCGCGTGTTGGTAATCTTCTTCTTTCGCACCTTTAGACAGACGCCAGGCACGGCGAATGAGATTGACCTGTAAAACTCGTCGCACCATGTCCGAACTCATGCGACTGGAGAGGTGTTCGGAGCTTTCTACCGAGGTGGTACCCACCAGTTGGGGGCGACCAATAGCGTGGTAACGCAAAATCTCGAGCACAATCGCGCGCAATTTACCTTCCGCGGTGCGATAAATCACATCCGGGTAGTCCTTGCGCTTAAAGTACAATGCGTGTTTGCTCGGGTCGTCTTCAGAGAAATAATAGGTGTAGTCATAGCCAAATTCGTCTTTGGCTTGCGCCTGACCAATGCCCGAATCGGAACGCTCGGCCTTGTATTCCAGGTTGGAGGGGATCGCCAAAACGTCCAAACCATAAATGCGGAAGAATTCTTCCTTTTCGGTCATCGCGGTACCGGTCATGCCGGCCAGCTTTTTGTACATTCTAAAGTAGTTCTGGATGGTCACCGTAGCATGGGTGATGTTCTCCGCCTCGACCTTGACGCCTTCTTTGGCTTCCACTGCTTGGTGCAAACCGTCCGACCAACGCCGTCCGGGCATCATGCGACCAGTGAATTCATCTACGATGACGATTTCGCCACCCTGGACGATGTATTCCTTGTTACGATGGAAGAGGAATTCGGCGCGTAAGCTTTGCTCCAAAAAGCCTAATAAACGGGCTTGTTCAGGCGCGATATCTTCAGGACGCTCCGGATCAGAAAGCGGCTCACCAAGCATTTCTTCAACATGCGCCACACCGATTTCAGTCAACGAGACGGTTTGGTCTTTTTCACTCAGGTCATAATCCTCGGGTTTGAGCGCTTTAACAATTTTCGCCATGCGATAGTAGTTTTCCGAATCCTCATGCGCGGGACCTGAAATGATGAGCGGTGTACGCGCTTCGTCGATGAGGATGTTGTCAACCTCGTCGATGATGGCGAAATGGTGTGGTTTTTGCACACGGTCCGCCCAGCGCATGGTGATATTGTCGCGCAGATAGTCGAAGCCAAACTCGCTGTTGGTGCCGTAGGTGATATCCGCTTCATAGGCATATTTTCGGTGCACAGGGCGCAGTTGGTGCGTTTCTTCAAACAGAGAAGATTCATCCGGGTCATAAAGGAAAGCGCGTTGCGAAGCGCCATCCGAAGCTGAAGCCGACTGTAAAACGCCGGTGCTCATCCCCAAAAAGCGATAAATCTGCCCCATCCAGCGGCCGTCACGGCGTGCCAGATAGTCATTGACCGTAATCAGGTGCGCGCCTTTGCCTTCAAGCGCATTGAGATAAAGCGGCAATGTCGCGCTGAGGGTCTTGCCCTCACCAGTACGCAACTCCGAGATGGAACCGCTGTGCAGGTTGATACCGCAAATGAGCTGCACGTCATAATGACGCTGACCCAAAACGCGCTTACTGGCTTCTCGCACGGTAGCAAAAGCTTCAGGCAACAAGTCGTCCAGTGTTTCACCTTTGGCGAGCCGCGCTTTGTATTCGTCGGTTTTGGCAGCCAGCGCTTCATCTGTGAGTGCTTCAAACTGCGGTTCAAGCGCGTTGATTTCTTCAACGATAAGGCTGAGCTTATCGATAGCTTTTTTGTTGGGATCCCCAGTAAAGAATCTTGCAATTTTTTGTAGCATAATTTTTCCTCGATTGGGCAGAAATGCAAAATAAAGCCCGAGCTACGATTATAGCACGGGCACTTGTCTTCTAGCCATTAGCGTTGTGTAGGATTTATCAGGACGGTAGGTGTGGCGCTAGGGCAAGATTGGTTCAATTGATAGATCTTGATCTCGCCGGCCTCCAAATTCGCTCCAGCAAAGCCCCCTAACCTGGCGGTTTTTGCAACATGACAAATGGTTTGGCGAGGACGCCAAACCGGACTGTGGCGCATCCATTCCAGTAAGATCCCCTGACCTTGCGGTTTTCGCAACATGCAATGGTTTGGCGAGGACGCCAAACCGAACCGTGGCGAGTCCGTTCCAGCATGCTCCCTTTTATATCTGGTGACAGGCGAGGACGCCAAACCGATCATTAAATATAAAAGGCGAGGCATGTTTTGGCACACCTCACCTGTTTCCTTAATCGTTGACTAAAGGTTTAGAGCCGTCTACTTGCCCCCATCAAACGGCAGGGCTATTCTAAGTCCTCGACCTGGCAAGACATCCTCTGGGAAGGTCAAGGTGTTCTCAACCTCGAGCAGTTTCGTCCCGTGGTTATCATAGATCAAAACAACCTCGTTATTCATGCGATACCAAAGCGAGCCGTTGGTCACTAACCAATCCCACTGCAGATTGCCATTAAACTTTTTTGGAGCATAGTCACCATATTTCAAGATGAATGAAAGGTCGGATAAGCGACGCGCCACTGTAATGACTTCTGTTCCTGGTGTCCCAGAGCTAAAAATGGCTGGGCCAGAAAAACCAATGCCATGATTGATGCTTCCGCCTGGCTCCTTAGCCACAACTTCCTGCCTTTCGGGATCGTAAACTTCCAGCCAATACTCACTTTGAGAACTATCTTGAGTGTAGGCCATATAAGTCAAAATAATGTTGTCCGTTTCAGAATCAACAGCTATGACATCTGCCATATATCTTGTATCCGTATCAACTTCACCAACTTGCACTTCAGCCCGCGCAAAGGGTAATTCAAGGTTCCCTTCGTGGGTTTCTTTGCTGATCGGATTGTAGGTATGGTAGCTAATGAGGATTTTTCCATCTGCTTCACTCGTATTGAACCAGACGGCGCGATCCATCTTACCATTAGATAATCCCATTTTATCCCCACATTTTACGTTCTCGACCACCTCGGTTTCAAACGTTGTCGTGACAACAAACAAATCCTCAGTCGCATTTCGCTGACAAATGAGCAAAGCCTCACCAACCCACAAGGTGTCAACAACTGCAGAGACATCCACTTCCTTCGTTTCTACGCCACCCTCAGGGTGCAATTTTGTAAAATAGGTTTCTTTAGCGCCATACAAGAGGTACACATTGCCAGCCTCATCAATCCTCGGGTCAGCCTTCAGTATGGCATTGTTTACGACAGGCAATTTGGCGTAGTTCGCATTACGATTCAAACCTTGGGTGACGAGTTGCATTTCGCCATCTTCTGCCGGCACAATAGCGCTAACCACGACAGGTTGTGCGCTTAGATCTTCAATCACGCCATTGCCTTCATCAACTGGATAAGGGTCTTCAGTCGGTTTTACACTTTCTGGTTGAGGTTCAGAGGACGTATCCTCGGGTTTAACCACACCCTCGGTGTCCTTTGGGTCATTGGGTTTTTCGATACTTGGCATTGGGGTTTTTGCTTGTAAACCACAAGCACTTAGCAAGGTTAGCACGAACAATATGCATAGAATGTGTTTAAGTTTCATAGTATTGGCTCCTTTCGGTATATGTTCTCCCCGTAGAATTGAGAAAAACGCTTTTACCATCAACAGATAGCCTTACTCATGGCCACGGAAGATTCGTCCGTGGTGGCACCTTAATCTGATTATAACCGAAACTACAAATGTCAAATTTTCAAACGATTTAAGCTACGCGCAGCTATTTTTCCTAAAAAGAAAACCTTAGGCACTTAATCATGGTCAAAGAAGACCACGCTCACGCCGTCGCCACCCTCTTTTTCGCCACCGGTTTCCCAGCGCTTGACATAGGGTGAGTGGCGTAGCTCATCACGGGTTGCCTCACGCATCGCGCCAGTCCCATGGCCATGCACCACACGGCCAAACAGCATACCTGCCGCAAAGCCGCGTTCGAGCCAGGCTTTGAGCTCATCCAAGCCTTCGTCCACCCTTTTTCCCCTTAAGTCCAATTCCAGTCCCGGGCTTTCCACCGAAGGTAAGCGCGTACGTCCCTTCTTTTCTGGCTTGGGCACTTCCACGATTTCTTCTTGTTCCTCGCCCACCTTACGCCTAAGGTCCTGCTCGCGCAGCCTCAGCCTCAACACACCCGCTTGCACCTCAAAATCCTCACCATCAATCGCGCTAATCACAGCTTCAGTGCCCAACTTACGCACAATCACTTTTTCGCCGACCTTCAAAGGTCCCTTTTCAGACTTTGGTCGCGGGCGGCGTTTGATTTTGCGTGCTTTTTTCTCTTGTTTTTCTTCAACCTGATCAATCTTCTCAACGACCTGCGCAATTTCCTGCCTTTGTTCAGGCTTGGTTTGCAAACGTGCCAAGGTCTTGCGCACATCACGTAGTTCCTGGCGCATGGCTTCTAGCTCTTCCTCCGCCTTGTTCTGAGTAGCTTCGAGGATCGCGTCTTTGCGGTTTTCGATGTCGTCCAGGCGCTGGTTGAGCTGTTTGCGTGTGTTTTCGGCGTTTTTGCGCGCGCGTTCCGCCAAGCGATAGCTTTCGGAAGCCAGGTCACGCTGACGACGAATTTCATCCAAAAGGTCATCCGCGCCAAGTTCAGTGGGGTCAATGTCCTGCTTGGCCATGTCGATGATTTCCTGCTTCAAGCCCAAACGCTCGGCAATCGCCAATGCGTTCGAGCGACCCGGCAAACCAATCGTCAGGCGATAGGTCGGCCGCAAGGTCTCCAAATCAAATTCCAGACTGGCATTTACCGCACCTTTAGTGACATGGGCGTAAGCTTTAAGCTCTGGATAATGCGTAGCAATGATGCTGGTGATGCGTTTTTCAAGGAAATAGGTCAAAACCGCGCGTGCCAATGCCGATCCCTCTTGCGGGTCGGTACCTGAGCCGAGTTCATCCAACAAAACCAGCGAGCGATAGTCCGCGCGCTTGAGAATGCGCACCAGTTGAGTAATATGTCCCGAAAAGGTCGAAAGCGACTGTTCAATGCTTTGTTCATCGCCGATATCCGCGAAAATATCCCGAAAAACGCTCAATGATGAGCCAATTTTCGCTGCGATAGGCATGCCTGATTGCGCCATTAGCACCGCCAAACCCACCGTCTTGAGCGTGACGGTTTTGCCACCCGTGTTGGGACCAGTTAGCACGATGGAGAAATTCTCCGGGTCCATCTCGACATCGATGGGCACAACTTTTTCCGGATCCAACAATGGATGCCGGGCACGACGCAAGCGAATCAAGCTACCAGGATGATGTGGCGCGGGTTTGGGATCAAAGGCAACCAATTCCGGTTCCACCGCGTCAAGTTCGTCGGCATATTTGGCTTTCATCAAAATCAGGTCCAGTTCGGCCATGGCCTGGTTGCTCACCACCAAGCTGTCATGTAATTCGGCTACGCGCAAGGTAAGACCGCGTAAAACGCGTAAAACTTCATCGCGTTCGGCAAGCTCCAGTTCACGATATTCGTTATTCAGCTCCACCACCGGCAAGGGCTCAACAAAAAGCGTCGCCCCACTCGCGCTTTGGTCATGCACAATCGCTTTGATGCTGCCTTTACACTCTGCGCGCAAGGGTAAAACATAACGCCCACCGCGCTGGGTAATCAGAGCTTCCTGCAAAAGCTTCATCGTATTGGCGTCGTTGATGTAACGCGTCAAGCGATCCATCAGACGTGCGTGAACAATTTTGAGTTTAGATCGAATCGCACCGAGTTCGGGACTGGCACTGTCTAAAACCTCACCGCGCTCGTTGATCGTGCGGTTAATCAGATCCACCAAACCCGAGCCGTCCGCCAAACTTTCGGCGATGTCTGCCAAATGAGGCACTTCTTCGGTTCGGTTGAGGATGACACGTTTGGCATCCCTTGCGCTAATAAGGGTATTGCGCAAAGCGATAAGATCCGGCGCCTCAAGCACGATGGCATTGCGCGCCATACCCACAAGGGGCGCAAGATCGACCACCCCACTAAAGCCAACCGGCTCACTGAGGGTGAGCAAGTAGCGCGCTTCACGCGTTTGGGCTTGTAAGTCCAGCGCTTTGGGCAAACTGCTGGTTGGGCGCAAGCGCGTGGCAAGGTCTTCTGAGGCACTAAACGAAGCGTAAGCTTTAAGTTTGCCCAGAATCTTGTGATATTCGAGGAGGATGAGTGATTTCGGATTCATCGCATGAAAAGTTTATCATAAAGAGGGGTGACTCACATGGCGATTGGTTCTATTGCCCTGCGGTGAGACACCGAGGGAATCAGTGGTATGCCATCCGGAACAGGGACCTGTTCGTGACGGTGTCTCTGGTTTTGTTTGCGCCGGTACTGCTTGCGTACAAACATCTTTTGTCTGCGCCCACCGTGCGCATTCCCTCCGCAGACCTCCCGCTGTGACCATCATCCGCGACCTCCCGTTGAGACCATCATCCGCAGGCGTCCCGCCCTGCGTTCCATCCCCGTAATGAAACATTTCACACTGCATTCCAACCCTCGGCGAGACGCCGAGGGAATGAAAAAATGTTCACGCCGTTGCTACTTGCGTGCAGACCTCTTTGTCTATGCCACCGTGCGCATTCAATCCGCAGACGTCCCGTTGTGACCATCATCCGCAGGCGTCCCGTTGTGACCATCATCCGCAGGCGTCCCGCCCTGCGCATCTTCCAACCTTTCACCCCTACAGCCCAACCCTCGGCGAGACGCCGAGGGGATGGGAAAATGTTCACGCCGGTGCTGCTTGCGTACAAACATCTTTTGTCTGCGCCCACCGTGCGCATTCCCTCCGCAGACCTCCCGCTGTGACCATCATCCGCGACCTCCCGTTGAGACCATCATCCGCAGGCGTCCCGCCCTGCGTTCCATCCCCGTAATGAAACATTTCACACTGCATTCCAACCCTCGGCGAGACGCCGAGGGAATGAAAAAATGTTCACGCCGTTGCTACTTGCGTGCAGACCTCTTTGTCTATGCCACCGTGCGCATTCAATCCGCAGACGTCCCGTTGAGACCATCATCCGCAGGCGTCCCGCCCTGCGTTCCATCCCCGTAATGAAACATTTCACACTGCATTCCAACCCTCGGCGAGACGCCGAGGGAATAAATAAAACTCAGACGCCGAGGGGATGAGAAAACTTTCCTAAATCAATTCTTAATAAAACAGGCGTAAAATTCTAGACAATTGACAAATAGGAGTCAAAATGAACACCAAGATTTATAGTTTAAAACAAAAAAGCTTCATCCAACGCACTGCGTATTTAGCCATTATCCTCATGCTTTTTATCAGCATGCTCCCCACGAAAATGACGCATGCCAGCGTCCAAACGCATCAAAA
>CAZAFJ010000011.1:0-63482 GCA_964484715.1 uncultured Anaerolineaceae bacterium
TTTCTTTTGACCTAACGATAGCATTTCAGTAACATTTTAGATGAACTAATGCGGATCACTTGACAATTCACTTACAAAGATATAAACTATCGACACTTTCCACATTCCTTTCATCAGAACCTATGCCGACACCACGGGAGTATTGCGCCTGTTGGCAATATAGGTGTTTGGCCTAAATCGGGTTCGCACTTTAACATGAAAGGAATAGAAATGAAAGTTGTTTACCTTGGTAATTGCCTCCACATTTTCGACACCACCCACAGAAAGTTCATCAAACTTTCCGCAAAAAACCTCCAAACAGCCATGGGTCCCACATACGCCCATTACACCCGCAACAGGATCATCAACCACATCCACACTTACCTTAGAGCCATACACCAATCTAAGCGATAAACCCATAGAGTCATTTACTCCAGTTTCAACCCTGAACCTATCCGCAAAAAACCTCCTCTCCCGGGAGGTTTTTGTCTTTATTATGAATTTGCACAAACACCTTCTAAGTAAAGGTTGCTCATAAGCTCAACTTTTTTCATGTCCTTCCCGATTATGTTATAATCTCACAGATATAAGAGCGTGAATTCAACGCTTTGGAGATTAACTTGGCAATTTGGAATCCCATCAAATGGCTCCTCGGTCTCATGTCCCTCGATTTGGGCATTGACCTCGGAACCGCGAACACCCTCGTCAACGTACGAGGCAAAGGCATCGTCATCAATGAACCCTCCTGGGTCGCCATCGATAAGCGCACCCGTGAGCCTCAACGCATCGGCGCGGCTGCCAAAGCGATGGTTGGGCGTACCCCAGCCAATATGGTAACCATGCGACCCCTGCGCGATGGCGTTATTTCTGAATACGATATCACCCAAGCTATGCTTGAGTACTTTATCCACAAAGCCCACGAAAACAGCATCGTGCTTTTCCCCCACTCACGTGTGGTTGTCGGCATCCCATCTGGCGCAACCGAAGTTGAAAAACGCGCGGTCTACGATGCCGCGATGAGTGCCGGCGCGCGTGAAGCCTATATGATCCACGAACCTGCCGCGGCTGCCATCGGCGCCGGTTTGCCCATTGACGGCTATGGCAACATGATCATCGACATTGGCGGCGGAACGACAGAGGTGGCCATCCTCTCCATGGGCGGTATCGTCATTTCCCGCTCCCTGCGTGTGGCTGGCGACGAACTCGACCAAGACATCATCGAGTACATCCGCAGCAAATACAACCTCTTTATCGGCGAGCAAATGGCCGAAAAAATCAAAATCGCCCTCGGCTCAGCTTACCCCTTAAGCGAAGAAAAAACCGCTGACGTGCGCGGTCGCAACCTGATTACCGGCTTACCCGAGTCGATTGAAATTTCATCCATCGAAATTCGTGAAGCTTTGGCGCCTTCGGTTCAGGTGATTATCGATACCGTCAAAGACGCTCTAGACGAAAGCCCACCCGAAATCCTTTCTGACCTGATGGATTCGGGCATCTGCCTGGCTGGCGGAACCTCCCAACTGCAAGGCTTAACCGACCGCTTAGCCAATGAAATTAAAGTCCGCGTTTGGGTGGCTGAAGATCCCATGACCTGTGTTGCCCGTGGCTGTGGCATGATTTTTGATGATGTGGAGCAATACGAAGGACTATTGGTGGGCATTGAACGCGACCCTTACGCCAGTAGCCAAGCCTAAGGAACAGCCCCTGGCGGCAAGTCTGCCTTTGTTTTGCCACTATTAATATGCGTAAGCTCTTTTCACTCAAGAATATCCGCAATCTCGTCATTGCTACCGTCATCCTGGGTTTGATTGTCATGGCGGTTTCTGGTTACCTCACGCCTGTTTTTAGCTTTATTTTCAGCCCGACCATCTCAACACAAAGCTGGCTCTCACAACGCTATGTTGCTTTTCGGGATTTCTTTACTTCACCACGCGACATGGCAACCTTGCGCGCCCAAAACCAAGCGCTGGAACAAGAAGTTGCCCAGTTGCAAAGTGAAATTGTTTCCCTTCAAGAGAACCTCAGCCAGGCTGAAATTCTTTACACCTTGCTCGATTTCGCGCGTACGCACCCCGAACACGAATATATCGCTTCGACGGTTATTGGGCGTGAAATCAGCCCTTATCTGCAATATATCATCATAGACAAAGGCTCCAACCACGGCGTGCGATTTGGCATGCCTGTGGTCACGCAGGAGGGTTTGGTGGGTCGCATTGACGCGGTTATCGCCAATGCCTCCCGTGTGAAATTAATTACAGATGCCAGCATGGCCGTCAACGTCCGCCTTAAAACCGCTAACGTCGAAGCCCAAATCAGAGGCTCGATTACCAGTGAAATCACTTTGGATCTCGTCCCACAAGATGCAGATGTCCAACTCGGTGAGGTTCTGTTGACTAGTGGTCTGGGCGGTAATTACCCACCTAATGTTTTTGTGGGTCAAGTCCTTTCAATGCAAAGCAAGCAAAACACGCTTTTTCAAACTGGTTCCGTTCAACCCGTTGTTGATTTCCATGGCTTAAGCGCTGTTTTGGTGATTTCTAACTTTAAGGACGTGGATATCACGCCTTTAAAACCTTAAGCGTCCCATGATAGTCTATCTCTTTAGTTCCCTTGGCTTTTTTATAGCCCTCATGCTGCAATATGGCATCTTTAGTCGCTGGACTCTCCTTTCTGGTAGTGTGGATATCTTGATGCTTTTCGTGATAGCACTTTGCTTGAACTCTAATGCCAAGCGGCTTTGGCTCCAAGTGCTCATCTTTGGGGCGATTGTTGGCGCTATCTCTGCTTTGCCCTTCTATGCGCCCATCGTGTATTATTTAGCAGTCTATCTTGGTGCTCAGCTCATTCGCAAAGGCATCATGCAATCGCCACTCATTAGCATGTACTTGCTCACCTTTTTAGCAACACTCGCTTGGCATGTCATGAATATTGGCCTACTATTCATCAAACGCGTGCCCTTCGATATTTCGACCGCGATGTTTGAAATCTTACTCCCGAGTATGCTCTTAAACATCCTGGCAGCGATCATTATTCACGCTTTAGTACAGGAAGGGACGCGTATATTTACTCCGAAAGGAGCAGAAGTATGAACAACGACAATCAACAATACGAAAAACCAACCATTGCCCTCGGGCGTTTCCGTTGGATTTTCGTCATCTTGACCCTGGTCTTTGTCTTTTACTTGTTTACCCTTTTTGACCTCCAAATTTTACAAGGCGCAACGTTTAAGGCACAAGCAGAAGAAAACCGCATTCGTGAAATCAGCATCCCAACCCAGCGCGGCATGATTTACGACCGTAATGGGATTCTCTTAGCACGTAATATACCTGTTTACCATATCGCCATTACCCCAGCAAATTTACCCGCATCAGATGGTAAAACCTTTGAAATTTACCGTGCCTTAAGTGAACTTTTAGACATTCCGGTCAGCAACGGTGAAGTTAACGAGGAAACCTCTGCCCTCTTCACGCCTTGCCGTACTGATTTTGGCATTGAGGAAATCGTCAAAATTGCTGGGTCTTTATGGCCCTACTCACCGACCCGTGTCAAATGCAACATTGACAAAGATGTTGCTATGCAAATCATGGAAAAGGGGACCGATTGGCCCGGCGTTACTATTGAAATTGAGTCCATTCGCGAATATCCCACTGGCAATATCACCGCTGAATTGGTTGGCTTTTTAGGCCCCATTCCCGAAGTTTTACTCGACTACTATACCAAACAAGGCTTTGTGTCCGGTCGTGATAAAGTGGGCTACATGGGACTTGAAAACTCCATGCAAACCGAATTGGGTGGCAAAAACGGCAAACGCGTCGTCGAGGTCAACGTTGGTGGCGAAATTATTAGGGATATCGAAGAGCCGATTAATCCGATTCCTGGCCAGGATGTTCACCTGACCATTGATTATCGCCTTCAAAAGGTCGCTCGCGAAGCACTGATTTCTGAGCTTGATCGGTGGAACGCGAACTTTTTGGCCTGGCGCGGAGAAGTGCTTAGCACCACTGGCGTCGTTATCGTCATGAATGTCAAAACGGGTGAAATCCTTGCTATGGTATCCCTCCCCAATTATGAAAACAATCGTATGACCCAATTTATTCCCGGCGATTATTACGAACAATTGAGTATTGATGAAGCCAAACCCTTGTTGAACAAAGCTATTTCTTCCGAACTGCCACCAGGCTCGGTTTACAAAATGGCAACCGCCATCGGAGCTCTAAACGAAAAAGTGGTCGACCCCTGGCAAACCATTGATGACCCAGGAACCATTTCCCTTGAGCAAAAATTTACCGAAACCGACCGTGGTGGTCTGACCCAAGACTACGTCTGCTGGGATCGTGCCGGGCATGGTCCGGTTGATTTTGTCCATGGCGTGGCTTGGTCTTGCAACGTTTACTTTTATAAAATCGGTGGTGGTTACGCTGGTGAAGTTGAAGACAACGGCCTTGGCATCTGGCGCATGAATGAATACGCGCATGCTTTGGGTTATGGTCAGCTGACGGGCATTGAATTGCCGGGTGAAGCAGACGGTCTACTCCCCAACCCAACCTGGAAGCGCCTCAACCAGGGTGAAAACTGGGCGACCGGTGACACTTACCTGGCTGCGGTTGGTCAAGGTTATGTCTTGGCAACCCCCTTACAAGTGCTCCACTCCATCTCAACCTTGGCCAATGACGGCAAACACATGCAAATGAGCATGATTTCAAAGGTGACGAATTCCGAAGGCGAAACGATCAGTGCATTCCAACCCACCATGCTCTGGGATATCACCAAGGATAAAAAGATCGAGAGTTTTAACGGTAACAACAGAACCGGCGAATTTAAGGCTGTAGAACCGTGGGTAATCGATCTCGCCAAACGTGGCATGGAATTGGTGACCTTCCCTGGCGGTACCGCATCGGACCTCTTTGAAGGGGATGATAAGAAAATCGCCGGCAAAACCGGCACAGCAGAATATTGTGATGACTGGGCGAACCGTGAAAACCTTTGTGTTCCCGGAAACTGGCCAGCGCATGCCTGGTTCGTGGGCTATGCTCCCGATGACGATCCTGAAATTGCCGTGGTTGCTTTTGTTTACAATGGTAGAGAAGGTTCTGCGGTAAGCGCGCCAATCGTTCGCAAGGTCATTGACTTCTACTTTGAGCAAAAAGCAATCGATGAAGCTATCGCTAATCCTGGAGGTCAATAAACAGTGAGTCAAACGCAAGACCTCATCATAAAAGGCTATCGTGGTGGCGTTTTGATTACTTTACCCGCCCTCTCCTGCCACGCACAACGTGACTTATTGATTCGTCGCATTCAAAGTCAGGAACGCTTCTTTAAAGGCGGACGCATTGCCCTGGATGTTGGCGAAACCCATTGGAATGATGAGCAAATCGGTAAACTTCTCCGCGAGTTATCGGACGAAGGCGTATGCCTTTGGGCGATTCTAAGTACATCTTCCCAAACCGTCGCAGCTGCCTCGAGTTATGACATCCCCACTTCTATCAAACGTGATGATGAAAACACGCTTGAAGCTGAGACCCCAAAACCTCCAGAAACGGTTTGGCTTGAACGCGATATTGAAGAGGGCGAAACCTTAGACTTCAATGGCAAACTTTGCTTAATTGGCAATGTTCATCCAAACGCATGTGTAAAAGCGAATGGATCAATCGTTATTTGGGGCAAAGCAGCTGGTGAAATTTGGGCTGGTGAGAAATCATGTCCAAAAAACGCGATTTATGTTCTCAACTATAATGGAGCCACTTTCCACTTAAACGGCAAGTCTGTCAACTTGACCAATAAGAGTAAACCAGGCTCAAGTTTGCATATTTACCAAGAAGGTGAAACCGTGCAAGTGGAAGTACTGAAAACAAGGCGGTTTGCTTTCTAATGAACATGAACACGCGTGATTACTGGAAGAGATTCGACATCCCGCTATTCACAGCGGTTCTTTTGCTATGCATTTTTGGCATTGCCCTGATCAGCTCCGCCATCGCAGGAAACCCGACTCTAGAAGGCCACCCCAAACGCCAGGCCATCTTCTTAGCCATTGGCTTGGTAGCGCTTTTTGCTTCGGCTGCCTTCGACTATCGCATTTGGCGCACGATTAGCAAGCCTTTTTATGCCTTCGTCTTGGTTCTGCTCTTATTTGTGTTCATCATGGGTGCGGCTCGTTTTGGTGCGGCTCGTTGGCTTGAAACCGGTTTGGTCACCCTGCAACCGGCAGAATTAGCCAAAATTGCCATCATTCTGAGCCTCGCCAGCTTCTTTGCCACCAATATTTCGACCATCAACAATCTCGCCACAATTGGCAAAAGCATTCTGCTTACCAGTGGCATCGTCTTATGGATTATGCTTCAACCCAACCTGAGTACCAGCATCGTGATTTTAGTGATGTGGGCAACCATGTTATGGATTTGTGGGCTTGAAGCCAAATACATCCTTTACGCGGTTCTTTTCTTTGCCATTTTTATCGGCTTGAGCTTTGCCTTCGACTTTCCCTATTTGGCTAATTACCAAAAGGCGCGCATCACAAACTTCCTCAAGCCTGATGAAAACGCACGATATGGCGACACCTACAACGTTGACCAAGCTAAAATCAGCATCGGCAGTGGTGGCTGGTTTGGTAATGGCTTTGGACAAGGCTCCCAGGTTCAATTGCGTTTTTTGAAGATTCGTCATAATGACTTCATCTTCTCAGTATTGGCGCATGAATTTGGCTTTGTGGGCACAGCCATTGTTTTGGCATTGCTCATCTTTGTTGTGGTGCGCTGCTTCATCATCGCCAAAGAGGCACCTGATGCCTATGGCTCCTTGATTGCTTATGGTTTTGGCGTTTTGATGGGTTTTCAAACCATGGTCAACGTGGGTGTTAACCTCAACGTCTTACCCGTAACCGGTTTGACCTTACCCTTTATCAGTTATGGGGGTAGCTCGCTAGTGTCTATGTTATTAGGTATCGGCATTGTGCAAAGCATTCGCATGCGCAGTTTGCCCAAAGAGAAAGCCTTGGCGAATTAAGCCATTTTTTGATTATTCCGTCTTCACAGAGTAGAATAAAATAAAGTTAAGCACAGAATCGGAGGCTTATGAGCGAATCTTTCAACTTATTCAGACTGCAACAATTTGACCTCAATCGCATGAAGATTTTGCGCCGTCAAAAAGAAATCGAGAAAATAATTGACTCAGATTCTGAGGTGCAAAAAGCCCTCGCTCGCCTCGTAGCTGCCCAAGATGCCGTCAATGTGGCGACGAAAACCTATGATGACATTCACAATCAGGTCGAAGAGCGTGATCTTAAGTTGAAATACTCCCAGGCTAAACTCTTTGGCGGTCAAATTTCCAACCCCAAAGAACTTCAGGATCTCGAAGCCGAAAGCAAAGCCTTAAAAGCTTATATTGCCGAACTTTCCGAGCAACAGTTTACCGCCCTTGAAGAACTCGAAGAGCGTCAAAAAACACTCAAAGAAGCAGAAGATTTTCTTGCAGAAGTCAAGAGCCAAACAGCGACCAAACATGCCAAGCTGATGGGCGAACATAAACAACTGGAAGAAAAACTACCTAATATCTTATTCCAAAGGGAAAGTTTAAGATCACAAATCTCAAACGAAAATTACAAGGCTTATGTCGCCCTCTTTAAAAGCAAAGGCGGACGTGCAGTGGTGGAAGTGGTTGAATCATGCTGTGAAGCCTGCGGTGTGCAGCTCGCGCCAAGAGACATTCAGCGCGCAAAATCGCCCTCAGATATCGTTTACTGCAAGACTTGTGGACGAATGCTCTACGCGAAGTAATTACTTTACAAAACTACCCAAAACAGCAAAGAGAATAACCTCAACAACCAAAATCAAAAGCAATAAGATAAGTGGTGCGAAGTCAAAGCCTTTGTAAGGTTTGACTCGTTTGCGAATAGGATCCAGCATCGGGTCAAGCAGTCGCGCCAAGATCCCCCTACCTTTTGAGTTCGGAAAAATGATCTGCAACAAGACATACAGAACAATGAGAATAGCCATCAACTGGCCAAGGATATTGATTATCGTTAATACTACGCGCATTTTATCCTCATTTTAAAACCCTAGCCCCTAAAAGAACGCTTCCTAAGCGTACGATGCTAGCACCCTCTTCCACAGCCACTTCAAAATCGTGGCTGGTGCCCATGCTCAATTCTTTTAGCTGCAAGCTTGGTTCTTGGTCGTTTAGATAATCCCGCAACTCCCTCAACAGCTTGAAAAATGGCCGATTATCTTCCGGGTCATCAAACAAAGGTGGCATTGTCATCAAACCAATCAATTTCAGGTTTTTGAACTTTTTTACACCTTTTGCAATCGCCAGCACTTCAGCCCAGGCTTTTTTATCCGTGGCTTCAATGCCCTGTTTACTGTCCTCTCCACTCAAGTTAACCTGCAACAATACTTCAAGGGGACCAAGCTCAGGGTCACGATGTTTATCCAATAGCCGCGCTAGTTTCAATGAGCTCAGCGAATGGATGCGTGAAAAGGCATTAGCGGCTAATTTGGCCTTACGACTTTGGATATGCCCAACCATTTCCCATCGTGCTTCTTTGAGTTGAGCCAAAGCTTCCATCGTGGGCAAAGCTTCTTCGACATAACTTTCGCCAAAGGCACGCAAGCCGGCTTCATAAGCGGCAAGGATGGTTTCATTGCGCTGAAGCTTGGTTACTGCCAAAATCAAGACATCATCCGGGTTTCGCTCTGCCTTCTTCGCGGCATCATTCACCCTTGCTTTAACAGCATCAAAATTGGCTTGAATCTCAGACAACAAGCTATCCACGCGCATCCTCCTTTAGCGCAAACAAAACGCCAAAACGTCCGGTCTTACCTTTTTCTTTGCGGTAAGAATACCACTCATCCAGATTTTCAGCCGTGCACATGCCGGATTGTTCAATATTTTGCACCCCTGCCTGACGCAAGATGAATTCATTCGCGCCTGGAATGTCCAAATACCAAGAATCCTGCTTTTGTTTAAAGAAGCTCTGGTAGTCTTGTTTCCAATATTTTTTGAAGCGGCTGATGACATCTTCACCAACCTCATAACAATCCCCGCAAATCGATGGTCCGATGCCAACGATTAAGTCTTCAGGTCGTGAACCGTAGCGCTTTCCAATCGCTTCTACCGCGACTTCACTAATCCGTAACGCGGTGCCTAACCAGCCAGCGTGAACAATGCCGATCACATGCTTAACCGGGTTATGAAACAACAAGGGAATACAATCGGCAAAACGCATGGTCAGCGTAATACCCACTTTATCCGTAAAAATGGCATCGCCGGGCTTATGTTTTTGGCTAGGCGGTCTGGGCTCTTCTGCAAAATGGATTTGCGTGCCGTGAACCTGCCACACGTCAAACCGGGTGGAAAGAGGCTGTCCAAACGCGCCAAACATAATCTCGTGGTTCTGGCGGACAGCTTCGGGATCATCACCCACCGTACCCGCCAGATTCAGGCTTCGACAAAAATCCTTTGAGACACCACCTAAACGGGTGTAAATCGCATGATCAACGACCTGGTCATCAAAGCTTTCAAATTGATAAGCCCTCGTGCCGTTAACTTCAATTTTCTTCATTATCTTGTCCTTCCAAGTTATCTTCAATTAATGCCGCTTCAAGTGTTTCGCTATGGCTTTCTGAATGCCTACCCTCGCCGTCCTCCCGAAGCGTTGGGACGATAAACCAAGCGCTAAACAAACCAAATAGCGTACCCGTTAACACCCTTAAGAATGGCGTGCTTTCCCGTGCTGGAAGCCAGGATAAGATTCTGAGACCCATTTGGCTAAACAACTGCCAAAAACCGTCCAAACCGATCGGTAAAATAGCTAGCAGAACCCAGAGCCACCAAGGAATGGCGTTAAAACGCTGTCCAAAAATCAAATAAACCATTATGAACAAAAGCATTGAGCTAAAAATAGCAATATCCCTTTGACACAACGCCAGTTTGTAACCTAATTGTTCATTACCAATAAATGCCGCAGCTACGTCGGTATCCTGCGGATCCGCATTTATCACCATTTCATAACTTTTGATGCCTTTAATTCCCGCTAATTGCCTCGGATAAACAGCTTGCTCCCCAAAAAGAAAAATGGACCTGTAAGCCAATTGATGACAGGCTGGTTTATAAGCTTTGTAAATAGTATTGGCTGCCTTGGTGTGTCCAGTTTTCATTAAAACTGGGGCTAAAACCGAAAAACCAAGATAAAAAAACAAAAAAACGGCTATGACAATCAATAACCATTTTTGCAAACGCTCTTTCTTTTTTCGTGCTATGCGCTTGTCTTGAATACTCTCAATCGATTCGGCCACTTACTCAATGACCTCAACGGTTGTACTTTGACCAAAGCCACGAATGGTTAATTCGCCAGGATAATACTCAACGTTGGGTTCACACCAGCGCCAAATCCATTTGGCGTCATGTGGCAAACAGTTCACACATCCATGTGACAGCGCAACACCAAAGTTATTATGCCAATAAGCGGTATGGATAGCCTGACCATCCGAATGATAAAGGGTCGTCCAGGCAATCCCAGGTGAATCATATTGAGAAACGCCGCCTGCGCTCATGTGCAATGAAATCATCTTGCGCCAGATGGTGTGTGTGCCAGGCGTAGTCGTCCATCTGCCTTCTTGAACGTAACCGGTAGATACTTCACAAAAGTAAACTTCGCGCTTTCCTTCAAAACAACGTAAAGTCTGGTTGTAAAGATCAACGACGATATGTTTATCGCCCACTTCAGGATGGAGTGGTGAGAGTTCTTCGGGCGTGATGACGCGACAGGCGCGACCATCCACCCAATAAGAATCTGGCAAGGCGCCATACTTTTCACTCAACAAATACTCGGTGCGCCCTTCATTTTGGCGAATATCGGATGCCCAATGGACCTGAGAGTAATACAATCGCGGGTATGGCGTTGAACGAATCCAATAAGAACTCCTTGCCATGTCACCAACTAATTTCAAATCCACCCAAGGAATCGTCACCTCAACCCACATGCCTTTTTGCCCGTCAGCTTGTTCAGGGAGCGTCTGGACCACTGGGTTGTAATGGCTGCGACAAGGCTGCATCAACCATGAGTGAATATAGCCTTCCGAAGTTTCATACCACTTTTGACTATACCGGTTGTAATCCAACTTATTACCGATGACTTCGCGTTTAATTTCAAACACTTCATCGCGAAATATTCTTCTAACAATAGGCGCATCCACATTTGGCTCGCTGCGCATTTCTGTCCAGGCACCCATATCACCAATCGCAAATCTGCCATAAAGTTTGCCATCCACAAAATCGGTCACGGACTGTGCAGTAGCAATCTTTCTTGGCAAAGCTAAAGCACCGAGTGCCATGCCACTCATTTTTAGAAAGTCTCTTCGGTTCATTTTGTACTGTTTCATCTTACTCATTATAACGTTTTACAAAGAAGAGGCAAAAAACATGTTCAAGGAGGCTGTTATTAACCACACTGATGGGAGCTTATTTAATAATCCCCACCTCGGCGGGAGGTTTCGCGCTGGACATCACGCTCTTTGATGCTCTCTCGCTTGTCATACAAACGTTTACCGCGCGCAACACCAATCTCTAATTTCGCCCGACCAGCTTTCAGGTAAACCCTCAAAGGGACGATGGTCATACCTTTGATGCGGATGCTATTCCAAATCTGGCGAATTTCTTTTTTATTGAGCAGCAGCTTTCTTTCGCGGGTTGGGTTATGTTGTGAAGTCGAGGCTTGGTCATAGGGTGCGACGTGCGCACCAACCAACCAGGCTTCTTCGCCATCCGTGCGCACATAAGCTTCTTGCAGGCTGATTTGCCCTTTGCGAATCGACTTAATCTCGGTGCCCTTCAGTACTAAGCCAGCTTCATAAGTATCCGTAATAAAATATTCAAACCGCGCTTTGCGATTGGTAGAGACAACTTTAATATCCATGCCGACTATTTTAACATACTCTTATCTCGATAGACTTCAGAGGGGAATAAATATCGTTTTTTTACTTGCCCATCAAGGTATTGTGAATAAATTGCACAGCGGCATCTCCCCATTTATAGACGAATAGATACATATCTGCTGAGGGAATATATTCTCTTCCTGGCTGGATGTGCTCTCTGGTAAACTGTTTTGCGTTAATATCTTTTGACTCAAATTCTTTTACGAAGCAATTGCCTAGTTTAATCAATTCATCAACCGACAGATCTGTAAGGACATTGTTTCGAAATTCACTGACCAGCTTGGGGATTTTGAGTACCATTTCAGGGCGGCGCATTTTTTCCAACATTGCTTTTAGAACGATGGTTTGGTTTCCTACACGAAAATCATCGGTGTACTTCATCCGAATGCGCATCAAAATCAGCGCCTTTTCGCCATCCAAATGTTGGGGACCCGCAGGATAATAGCCAAAATAGTCATCTTCCACAGCTTGCGGTAAGTCCACATCAACCCCACCAACCGCATCAATCACAGATTGAACCAAATTAAAATTGACTACCATGTAGTGTTCTACTTTGACGCCAAAGTTGTAGTCGATGGCCTCTGCCAAAGAGTGCGCACCGTTACCGCCTCCAGCATAACGACCGACACCTTCTGTCCCCAAAAAATAAGCCTGGTTAATTTTCATTGGGCTGGCTAATGACGTCCTGCCGGCAGGAAAATCCACCATCATATCCCGGGGCAATGCGATCATGTTAACCTTCTGATTGGCGAAATCAATACGGATGAGTCGAATGACATCAGCCAGACCAGCTCGATAACTGTCTACTTTGGCATCAATCCCGACCAACAGAAACATCATCGAGGGACCAAAATCACATACTGCATCTTGATCGATAGGTTCAGATTCCGGTGTGCCGCGATTTGCTTCAGGCGTTTCAGGCTTAGGCACAGGAATATCCTCAACCAACAATGGCGGTTTTTGGAGTTGGGTCGGAAAAGCAATTTGCGTTTTAATTTCTTCTTTATCTGTTTCTTTTCCAGCCCGATAATATGCCTCGATGGTCGGCCGATGGGGATTGAGAACGTCACCCAGCTTTGGGCTGATTGGTTTAGCCATTAAAGGGCGCAATAGCGCAACATAGGCGACAGCAAACACGACTAAAGCTGCAAGTAAAGCCAAAGGAAAAATCCACAAAACGCGCAAATCCTTTTTGGATTTGTGGGGATTATCCGTCAAAATAATTCGTGTTTCTTGCGTATCTTCTTGCTTATCTATCATTTTTTCTCTCCTCCCCTCAGGAGAAACCGATTAACTTACTATTCAACAACATATTACCAACGCCTTAAGTATAATGCTTTTTCAACCTTGCAATTTAGAAACCTTAATCGCTCTAAACCCATATCCATAAGACGACAGGTTTCAAAAAGAGTTCCTCAAAGCCATTTTTTCTAGACCCTCTTTGGAAAAAACGAATGATCCACCTTGATTTATAATAAGATGAGATAACAAGCATTGAAAGCAAAATGCTATTCAATGAGAATTTGAGGATATGATGGCAAAAGAAGTGGTTCTGGCATTAGGCGGTGGTGGTGTGCGAGGATGTGCCCATATCGGCACCTATCGCTGTTTACTCGATGAAGGCTATGAAATTGCAGGCATTGCGGGAAGTAGTGCAGGCGGCATGTTCGGTGCAGCCTTTGCCTCGGGTGCAGATCTGGATGAAATAGAAGAGGTTGTCATTGAATTCTTTAAACATCCCGATTTCCGTCGCACAAGAGGGCAAGCCGCACTTGGCGGAACAGAAAGACTTGAAACGGCCTTGTCGCCCTTTATTGGCGATAAAAAAATCGAAGACTTCCCCATTCCTTTTGTCGCCACAGCCGCGAGCATCAAGACCGGACGACAAGTCGCCATCACAACCGGTAATGCTTTGCAAGCTGTGCTGGCAACCATCGCTATTCCCGGTTTTTTCCCAAGTCAGTTTACTGAAGATGATGTCCTGGTTGATGGGGCCGTTCTCGACCCTGTACCCATCGAACTTGCGCGACGCCTTGAGCCAACCCTCCCTGTCGTGGCTGTGCCCCTGCATTACAAACCAAGAGATTTCACAGTTGACAAAATGTGGTTACCTTTCTCTGACTTTTTACCTGAAGCCATTTTTAAAGTCGTCGTCAATACCAATTTTGGTGAGATTATTCGCACGATGAACTCTACGCTTGAAATCGCAACAGAAAGGCTCACTCATCTGACCATCCAAAACACCCAACCAGACGTGGTTGTCAAGCCTTTGGTGGGCCAATATGGCTCATTGGAACCGATTGATCCAGTCAAATTAATTGATGAGGGATATCGGGCAATGCAAGAAAGCTTGTCTCAATTAAAAGCAAGTTATTCGCTAAAAAATTCGTTTACCCGGATTACTAAATACGGCAGCTTGAAACGCCCTTAGTTCGAAATCAAATCAGAAAAGACGCTTAGCCTCGTCTCAATATGGCGATTAGCGCGAGAAAGAAGCCTAAACCCGCCAAAACCACGATGACATAGCCCATCGGTATTCCCCCGGTGGCGGTTGCTCCATCCGTGATTTGATAGGTGGGAATTTGCAAAGCAGGTGGCTCGGTAAAGGTTGGCAAACGTGTTGGCATTTGGGTGATAATAAACTGAGCGGCCAGAGTGGGGTCAATCGTTTTCGTCACCAAAGGCACTTCGGTTGGTGGCGGTTCCAGCATTGGCAAGTCCCCGCCATGAATCTCGAGCATTTCTTTCCAAACCCAGCCTTTACCATCTGGTGCACCCGGATAATCAATCAAAACATAATCGCCGTAATAGCCATGGGCAGTTGCTTCCTGTCCAACTTGAAAACGCCCCAGTAAAGTCGACGTCGAACTGGGATAAGCACGGACGTTCAAAGAATCGTTGGGGTCACCCTTGGCGCGTACATAGTAGCCCCGCGGCGAACTGGTAACGGTTGGCATCGAAACCGTGGGAAACTGTCCCAAAACCTGGGAAGTAAGACTAGGTAGAAAGCTTAAACCTAAAACCATGACCAAGACAAGAAACGTGATAAGTCCTTTAGCCAGACGATTAAGATTAAACCGTATATTATCTTTATTATTCATACCAACAACGATTATAATCGAAAGCAGAAACAACAAGGTTAGAAACATGAGCACACGCATCTATCACGGAAACTTTAGCCCAGAGGATTTAGCCAAAAGCCTGGTTGCCGCCTTTCATCGTGGCAATTACCAGGTACAAAAATTCGGCAAACCCAATCAACTGGCGGTCCAAATTGCAACGAGCCGCAACCGGCGTGCTGGTGGCCGCACAGCCCTAACCGCCAACCTGATGCGTGTTCCTGACGGTGTCAGCGTTAGCTTGAGCAATCAAGTCTGGCTCGGCTTAGCTGCCAGTTTGGGCATGACTGCTTTCACCGCCTTACGCAACCCACTCTCACTCATCAACCGCCTGGATGACATCGCCCAAGACATTGAATCAGCTCAGCTTGAAGACAAAGTTTGGGAGGTGCTGGATGGTACCGCGCGACAACTTGGGACTGGCTTTGCCCTCTCTGAAAGGCTCAATCGCACCGTGTGTCCTTATTGCAACACAGCCAACAAAGTGGCTGCGGGTCGCTGCATTGCCTGCGGCGCGCCCCTCGGTGATGCCCAACCCAAAACCTGTCGCCAATGTGGTTTTATCGTCAATAATGAAGAAACATCTTGTCCAAATTGTCGGTCCAGACTTCTTTAGAAGCTTTCTTTAGTACAATAACGTTATTATTCAGACAGCCTATTATATTTGTCTACCATTTTCACCGGCGCAAGTCGGAAACAAGTTTATCGAGGTTAATATGATCAAAATTATTGCCGATACCACTTGTGGTATCCCTTTGCCAGACTTGCTCGCGCTTGGCATCGAGGTTCTCCCCCAAATTGTCACCTTTGAGAATGAATCTTATCGTGATGACACAGAAATAGACACAGCCACCTTCCTGGAGAAGCTGCGCGCGTCTAAGGAACTGCCCAAAACCGCCGCACCGCCTCACAGCCTTTACCAAGTTGTCTATCAAAAGACGCTTGATGAGGGTAACGAAGCGCTTGTTTTGGTGCCATCGGCTGAAGTGAGTGGCACCTTCCGGAGCGCGCAAATCGCTGCTCAAGACTTTAAAACCGATCGCATCCAAATCGTAGACACACGCACGGTGGCCGGTGGTTTAGGGTCCATCGTCTTGCAAGCCAAACGTTGGGCAGACGAAGGCATGAGCATGAATGAGCTTTTGCCAAAGGTCAAATCCTTAGCACAACGTGAACGCGTCTTCTTTATGGTTCCATCGCTTGAGTTCCTGCACAAAGGCGGGCGCATCGGTGGCGCGGCAAAGCTGTTTGGCACGCTCTTACAGCTAGTCCCCATTCTGACCGTACAAGACGGAAAGGTTGCGCCTTATGAAAAAGTCCGCACGCTCAAACAAGCTGAAAAACGCATGATTGAGTTGGTGACCAAAATCTGTGAAAACAACCCAGATCCGATGGTGACCATCAGTCATTGTGATAACTTAGCCGGCGCGGAAAAGCTTAAAAAAGGTTTGGAAGAAAGTCTGGGGCTCAAAGATATCCCAATTTTCCTCATCCCTCCTGCAATTGTGGTGCATGCTGGTCCTGAAATTCTAACGGTCAGTTGTTTCACCCAAGAAAGCTAGAAAAACCCTGAGTCCTTCAGGCACAAAAGATATGGAAAGCATCCAAATCATTCATCAAGATGACCATATTTTGATTGTAAATAAACCTGAAGGGCTCCTTTCTATTGTTGATGGCTACAATCCCACTTTACCTCACATCAAACAGCTTTTAGAGCCAGAATTTGGACCTCTCTGGATGGTACACAGTTTGGATAAAGAAACCAGTGGTGTGATGGTTCTTGCACGCACCGCCGAAGCACACAGAGTGCTCAACCAACAGTTTATGACGCGTGAAGTCAGCAAAGGTTACATTTGCTTGGTTAGCCCAATACCTGAATGGAAAATTCAAAAAGTAGCACTTCCTCTCCTGACCAACACGGGCAGAAAAAACCTGACCCGTGTCAACCTTGAAAAAGGGAAACCAGCCCAAAGTGATTTTACGGTGCTCGACAAGCATGAAGCAAAGAACATTTGCCTGCTGGAATGTCGGATTAAAACCGGCTATCGACATCAAATCCGGGCTCATTTGTACAGCCTTGGTTTGGGAATTTTAGGCGATCCACTCTATGCCCCTCCACAGCAAAAGCACCCACCCCAAAACTTTAGCCGCATGATGTTGCATGCCAGCGCAATAGGCTTCATCCACCCCGAGAGCCAGGAACCGGTTCGTTTTAAGGCGAAAACACCCCAATCATTTTTTGATGTCTTTGAAAAAGCTATTCCCACAAACTGGGATACTGCCGTTTAAGCGATCTAAAACTCATCCCACCTATAATGATGTGATCTAAAAAGTGCATATCCAGATGCTTTGCCGCTTCAATAACCGCGCGGGTCAAGTTGACATCCTCGGGGCTTTCCGTCGGGTCTCCCGAAGGATGATTGTGGACCAACATAATCGCGTAAGCACCTTTGCGCAAAGCCGTTTTGTAGATTTCAGCTACACGAACCGTAGCAGAATCTTGCGTCCCTTTGTATAACTTTTCGAGCCCTAAAAAGCGATTTCGCACATCCAATCGAATGACCCACAACTCCTCATGCTCTTTGGCGCGCAACTCATGCCCCACCAAACTCACCACATCTTCTGGTGTGCGGATAAGTGGTTGCCGATGAAAAGACTCTAAAGTCATGCGGTTTCCCAACTCAACTGCGGCCTTGATGCGGGTTGCTTTAGCCTCGCCAATGCCCTTAAAAGCCATCAATTGAGAGATGTCCTCTCGATGGATGCCCTGAAAACCTCCCAAAGCACTTAACAGTTCATGACCCAGGTCAATCGCGTTCATCCCTTGTGTGCCACTGCCAATGAGAATAGCTAAAAGCTCAGCATTGCTTAGCACCTCCACGCCATCCGAAAGCAGCCTTTCGCGTGGTTTGTCATAGGTTTGCATGTCATTTATTCTGCGGTTATTGGGTGTTTTTTTCATCGGGATGATTATACCTTAGCGCATAATAATTAAGGCGTGTTATAATTCTTTTATCAATGATTTAGAAAGGGCACTGATATGAAAATAGCCACATTTCCAGGAAACTACGCCTCGGTCAGAACGATTTGCAAACTCGTTGTAGAACAAGCCAAAGCCATAAACTTTTCCTCTAAGGATCTCTATGGAATTGAGTTAGCAGTTGATGAAGCTTGTGCTAATATCATTGATCACGGCTATGGTGGCGAGAACTTAGGAACCATAGACCTTTTCATTGAAACTGACGGAAACGAATTCCGAGTTATCTTAGAAGATCACGGCGCACCTTTTGAACCAGCTGAAGTTCTGCCCCCTGACCTCGAGAGCCCGCTTGAAATCCGAGCTGAACGTGGACTGGGCGTCTTCCTCATCAAGACTTTGATGGATGATATTTACTTCGAGCTACCAGAACCTGGACTTAACCGCTTAACGATGGTTAAGCGACCATCTGCATAATCTCGCCATTTTATTTGGAGAGAAAATGAGCCCCAAAGATCATCCGGGTCAGAATATGACCCTCGATGACTCACAAGCCTTACCGAACGACCCAAGTCAGGTTCGTGAAAGGCGTGAATTAAGACGCAAACAGCTTGAAATTATCGCCAAGGTCAGCAAATCAGTCACTGAAACGCTGGATCTGAATCGCTTGCTCAAGCGCATTACTTCCATGGTGCACAAGGAGTTCGGTTATCCTTTCGTGCACATTTTTTTGGTGCATTACGTCCCCCAAACAGTTGAATTTGGCTTTGGAAGCGGACACCGCGCCAAAGCCTACAAAGATATCAAAGTCAGTTTTGAAATCCAATCGCCGATTGGTTTAATCCCGCTCGCTGTTCGCTCACGTCAAACACAACTCTCGAACGATGTGCGCAACGACCCTCAATATTTGCTCTACCAACCTGAAGATGCGATAACCAGCTCTGAGCTCGTTGTTCCTCTCATATATGGTGACCAAATTTTAGGTGTTCTCGATGTCCAAAGTGACAAGCTTAATGCCTTTGGACCTGAAGATATTGAGGTCATGGAGACCCTCAGTGCGCATATTGCGATTGCCATCAATAACGCCAATATGTATCGCTCGGAAGTTTGGCGACGCCAAGGTGCAGAAAGCTTGCGCGATATCGCTTTGCTCCTGGCTGAAAACATTGAGTTAGAAGACCTCTTTCAAACTGTTTTCAAGAAGATGCAAGAGCTCCTCCCGAGCACACTAGCCAGTCTTTGGCTTTTGGATGTTGACGATGAAGGCAAACCACTGGGCTCACTCAACCTGGTGTCCAGCCGGACGAATACTAAAGGTTTAAGAAAGCCAAAGGATATTTCCGTTTTGCTCAGAGATGTCTGGTTTTCTGAAGTTTTGAAAGATGACCAAGCCAGTATCCGCCTGACCGGTGATAAAACGGACCCCTTTTTCCAACGCGGTTACCTTAACGAGAAGTTTTCAGCCATCGCCGCGCCACTTTCTACTGGCGGTAAACAACTCGGCGTTTTACTCCTGCACGAAGACAGTTTTGGCCGTTATGGCAATGAAGCGCGCAATATTACCGCATCTTTTGCCGGCTATACCGCCATTGCTATCCAAAACAGCCGTTTGAGTGAGGAATCCGTCAACCAGGCTTGGGTTTCAACCATTCTTTTGCAAGTTGCCTTGGCAACCCAAACCCTGACCACCATTCCAGAATTAATTGAAACCATCGGGCAACTCACCCTCGCGCTTATCGGTGGCCGCATGGGTGGCATACTGCTGCCCAAAGCGGACGGTAAAGGCTTCACGCTGCCAGTAACCTATGGCAAAATCAGCCCTAAACGACGCGATAAAATCACCTCTGCCCTCTTCAAAGAAGAGATATTTAGCAAAATCAAGCTAGATGATATCGAACGCGCCATCCCTGCGACCGAGTTTTCCGATAAGTTCCGCAAACTGATAAACCTACGCGAAGATGACATCGTCCTCTTGTTCCCTTTGGTTGCCCACAATGAAAACATGGGCATCTTAATACATGTCAGCAAATGCGAAAACCACTCTACTGACCCTGAAAAACTGCTCGGCAAACAACGCTTTACAATTTTGCAGGGCATCGCGCAGCAAACCGCTATCAACCTCCAAAACATCAAGCTAGTGCATGAACGCCAAGAAGAAAGCTACATCAGCAATGTGCTTTTACAACTATCGAATTACTTTGTCACTACCGGCAGTCTCTCAAGAGCTCTAGAACTCCTTTGCGAATCCCTGCATAGTTTTATTGGTGCCGAGGATGTCTTAATTCTCGAACGCAACGATGACGATAGCTACTTTGTGCGCAATCTGGTTTGCTCGGGTCTTTCGCGCAGCGAAGAATCTGGTGTTGTCGGCAGGGTCTATCCACGCGAACTTTTTGACGGCTTCAAATCTGAAACCCAAACGAAAAACCTGTTCTCAAAACCTTATGCCTGGTATCGACAATTAGATTTGGTCAAAAAAGACGCTAGTAAGACTAAATACGACAACCCCGAGACGCTCATCATGCCCCTGAGCATGCCGGGCGAAAATTATGGCCTTTTGGTCGTCAATTTGCGTGACCTGAAAGAAAACGACTACCGTAAAAAACTGCTCATTGAAATAGCCGCCCAAATTTCTTCAGCCATTCAGAACAACCATTTGCAATACGTGCAAAACCTGCAATCCCTGATTGACCGCGAATTTCAGCTGGCTCGCCAAATCCAAAAGACCTTCTTACCCAAGTCTCTTCCCCAACTAAAGGATTATGACCTGGCGGTGCAATGGCAGACGGCACGCGACGTGGGTGGTGATTTTTATGACGTTTTCGAAGTCAAACCTGGCTATATCGGACTGGTTATTGCAGATGTTTCCGATAAGGGCTTAGCCGCCTCGCTATATATGACCGTCAGTCGTACGCTCATCCGTGCCATTGCGCTTGAGGCTGTCTCGCCTGCCCAAACTCTGGAACGCGTGAATCACCTCTTGCAACTGGACTCCACCCAAGGCTTTTTCGTCACCGCCTTTTATGCAGTCATTGAAGAAGCGACCGGGCAGATGGAATATTGTATCGCCGGCCACAACCCACCTTACTTCCTTGACTACGATCAGAAAGAAGTTAAAGCCCTGCCCAGAGGCGGTATCGCCCTTGGAGCCATGGACCCCATTCATCTCAAAAACCAAACCATTCAGCTCAAGCCTGGTGACGCTTGTGTGCTTTATACGGATGGTATCACTGAGACTTTTGACCCCCACGGAATGCCCTTTGGCAATCAGCGCTTTGAGCGCGCTTTGGGCAAAGGCATCAAAGCCAACGCAACCGAACTGCTTGAAATTATTGAAAATCATGTAAAAGCGTTCCGCGACACTGCCCCTACCAGCGATGACACCACGCTTTTGGTCATCAAGCGATTGAAGAAATAGCTCTCAACAATACCCGACTGAAATGGAATAAAAAGGAGTAACAATGCCCTTTAAGATCGTTCGAGAAGATATCACCGCTATGCAAGTTGATGCCATTGTCAATGCTGCTAATACCGATCTGCAAATGGGCGGTGGTGTTTGTGGTGCGATCTTTAAAGCCGCGGGTCAAGATGCCTTGCAAGAGAGTTGCAACCAGTTGGGTCCTATTAATACTGGCGAGGCGGTCATTACGCCTGGTTTCGCCTTACCTGCCAAATACATCATCCACACGGCTGGACCCATCTATCAAAACTACTCGCCAGAAGAAAGTGAAGCTTTGTTGCGTGCTTGCTATCGTAACGCTTTAAACCTCGCCTTGGAGCACGATCTCGAAAGTATCGCCTTTCCACTCATCTCCAGCGGCATATACGGTTATCCCAAAGATGAAGCCATTATTGTCGCCATTTCTGAAATCCAGACCTTTCTGGAAGCAAACGAAATGAGCGTCTACCTGACGATTTTTGGTAAGCAAGCCTTGCCTAGAAAAACCGGTCTTCGCGAGAATGTGTCCAAGTATATTTTAGAGCACTTCGAACCTAGCGGAAAAAACATTCTAGTACGACGCATTGACCGGAGAACTGGCAGAGAAAGTATTGAAGAGTTTCTTGCAGCTCCAGTCTTTGAAAGTCTGGCACCAAAGCAAGCCTTAACGACTTCGGAAGAAATAGAAGATCGACTCACGAAGTTAGAAGACTCCTTCGCCACTCAACTTTTGCACCTGATCGACAGCAAAGGTAAAACCGACGTTGAGGTGTATAAACGTGCCAACATGGATCGCAAACTCTTTTCTAAAATCCGCACCACCAAGCATTACCTGCCAAGCAAACGAAATATCATCGCTCTAGCCATCGCACTCGAGTTGGATCTGGACGAAACCCAGGATCTGCTCAATCGTGCGGGTTATACCCTCTCAAACAGCCAATACTTTGATGTCGTCATCGAATATTTCATCGTCAACAAAAAATATGACATTTACGACATCAATGAAGTTCTATTCGCGTTCGATTTGCCTCTATTAGGCGCCTAAACCACTCTCCAGAAACGAAAAAATGTCGCTTTCAAAGCGACCAAATCGTGCTTTCAATCCTCTATACTTTGGTCAACAACAAAGAAAGAGGAGATATGAAAATGAAAAAAGACTTAACTGAACTGGTTTTCATCCTGGACAAAAGCGGCTCAATGAGCGGATTAGAAGAAGAGACCATCCATGGTTTCAACGATATGCTCGAGAAACAAAAAGCCAGCGAAGGCGAATGTCGCATCACGACTGTCTTGTTCAACCACCAATACAACTTGATTCACGACAGAATTGATATCCAGGCCGTTAATCAGCTGACGCACAATGAATACGCGGTAAGTGGTTACACCGCCCTCATGGACGCGATTGGCACCACGATTAACAAAATCAAGCAAGTCCAGTCCAACACCGCCTTGGGCTACCGCGCCGATAAAGTCGTCTTTGTGATCATCACCGATGGCTATGAAAACGCCAGCCGTGAATTTAGCTCGAATCAAATCAAAGCCTTAATCGAGGAACAGAAAAAAAAGCATGATTGGGAATTCATTTTCCTGGGCGCCAATATCGACGCGGTGGAAACAGCAAGACAATATGGCATCAATGCTGACCGTGCAGCCAATTACGCAGCTACAAAAGAAGGTACCAGTCTGAACTTCATGATGGTGAATGAAACCGTGCTCTCAATGAGAAAAAAAGGCCAGATTGATGAAACTTACCTGGACGAAATTCGCAAATATTACGAATCCAAAGGGGGAGAAAAGGATAAACCTTCAGGCAACTAAGAAAGCCTGAAGGTGAAAGGAAGAAAGGGCTGGTCACTAATCCAGCTCTTTCTATTTAAGCCCATCTTGAATCAAAACAAGCCGATCTTAAGGACTCTCATACTTTTTCAGGAGTTTCGGGGCAATCCGTGCTATAATTTTTCGTCCGAGGAGGGCTTTTTAAAGCTCTAATTATGGATTCATTAATACGCAAGAAAATGGATTATCTCATCATTGGTCACCTGACCCAAGACCTGCAAAGCGACGACAGTTTTCGCTTAGGCGGTACGGCCGCCTATTCAGGTTTATGTGCCCAGGCTCTAGGGCATGAGGTAAAAGTCTTGACCAGCCTCTCCACCGAAGCCTCACTTGACGCCTTACAAAACATGGCGATTAGCCTTGTGCCAAGTGATAAGTCCACCGTTTTTCGTAATATTTCAACAGAAAAGGGTCGTGTGCAATACCTTCACAGTCGCGCGAGCCAGATTAAACCTTCCGATTTATCCCAAACTCGGGCAAACCCGGCTATCGTGCATATTGCACCGGTCATCGATGACCTTGACCCAAGTATGCTATCGCTTTTTCCCAACAGCTTGGTCTGCCTGACACCCCAAGGCTGGATGCGCAAGGCTGATGAAAACGGACTCATCCACCCTATTCCCTTGGAAGGTTTGGATCAATGGCTTGCCTATGCGCAAGTTGTCGTCCTCAGCATCGAAGACTTACAAGGCGATATGAATGAAGCGGAGCGATTAGCCAAGCTCGTCCCGATCCTTGTCGTAACACAGCGCGATAAAGGTGCTCTGGTCTATTGGCAAAATAAACCCATGCACTTCCCCGCACCAGAAATATCCCTTGTCGATGATACTGGTTCTGGGGATATCTTTGCCGCTTGCTTTTTTCATCATTTTTACCTTCATCAAAACGCTTTCCAAGCCGCGCGCTTTGCCGTTGACTTAGCCAGTCGGTCTGTAACGCGCGAATGGCTCGATAGCATTCCTACGCAAGAAGAAATCCAACAAGCCAATCAGCTGGCTTTAGAACAGGTTCTTTATGGCTAAAATTTATACGGTCGTTAATCAAAAAGGTGGCGTCGGAAAAACCACCACCAGTATCAATTTGGGTGCAAAACTCGGCGAACTGGGCATGCGTGTGCTCATTGTCGACCTGGATCCCCAGGCGAATGCCACTGCCAGCCTGGGTGTGGAACGCCACAATCTCAACGCGGGCACCTACGAGTTGCTCATCGGCACCGGCCAGGTCAATGACATCATTCTGCACCACCCACGCTTCAAAATTTCCCTGATCCCTTCAACGGTCAACCTTTCAGGTGCTGAAATCGAGCTCATCGACCTCTCTGACCGCGAAAAACGGCTCAAAAACGTGCTCGACGCGATTGCTGACCGCTATGACTACATCATTATTGACTGCCCGCCATCGCTCGGTTTGCTCACGCTCAACGGCTTGATTGCCGCCAAAGATGGGGTCATCATTCCCGTGCAATGCGAGTATCTGGCGCTCGAAGGCCTCGGCATGCTCACCCAAACCCTGCAACGCATCCGCCAAAACCTTTTTGCAGATTTGACCATTCGCGGTGTTTTGCTCACCATGTTTGACGGGCGCACCAATCTAAGTGCGGACGTCCGGGCAGAGGTACAAAAGTTCTTCCCAGAACAGGTTTTTGACTCATATATTCCACGCAGTGTGAGATTGGCAGAAGCCCCATCGTTTGGCATGCCGATTTCCTTTTATGCGCCTGAATCAACGGGCGCCAAGGCTTATGATGCACTCGCCAGGGAAGTGATGACAGCGGATGGTTTTAAGATTAATACGGAGAAACAACATGGCTAAAACAACTGGACTCGGCAAAGGTTTAGGCGCACTCATTCCGGGCTGGCAAGAAGAACCGGCACAACCCGCACAAACCAAAACAAGCCCATCCGGGCAAATACCGCTCATCCCGATCGATCAAATTCGACCGAATCCTCACCAACCACGTAAAACCTTTAATCAGGAAAACCTCGAGGATTTAGCCAACTCCATTCGCGAACATGGCATTATTCAACCTTTGATTGTGATAAACGACGGACCTGACCGCTACATCCTCATTGCTGGCGAACGCCGTTTGCGTGCTTCTAAAATCGCTGGGCTTAAAGAAGTGCCGGCCATCGTACGCACTGCCACAGAGCAGGAACAACTCGAATTTGCCATCATCGAAAACGTTCAGCGCGAAGACCTCAACCCACTCGAACGCGCCCGCGCGTTTCAACGTTTGGTGGATGATTTTTCTCTAACCCATGAAGAAGTCGCTCAACGGGTGGGTAAAAGTCGTGTAGCTGTCACCAACAGCTTGCGCCTGCTCAACCTGCCCGCCCTGGTTCAACAAAATGTGCTTAATGGTGTCCTCAGCGAAGGTCACGCGCGCTCACTATTGGCTTTGCCCAACGCCCGCGCGATGGAAAGTGCCATGGAAACCATCCTGTCCTTAGGCTTAAACGTGAGACAAGCTGAGCTTTTGGTCAACAAATTGCTCGGTCGTGGACCAGCAAAGTCCAGCGCGACACCCCGCCAGCCTGAATTAGTTTCGCTTGAAAACGAAATGCGTCAATTCTTCCACACCAAAGTGAATCTAGCCAAGGGTAAAAATGGTGGCTCAATTACCATCTTCTTTTACTCCGATGAAGAGCTAAATGCGATAACAGAAAAGTTTGGCTTGTATGACTAAATCCCTTGCCCTACTAAATGGCCGCATCTATACCGATTGGTATGACAATCCGGTTGAAGCTCTTCTGATTGAAGATGGACTCGTCATCCAATCCGGCAGCAATCAAGACATCCTGGTCCAACTTCGTCCAAACACGCAAGAACTTGATCTTGCCGGCAAGACAGTTTGGCCTGGACTATGTGATTCTCATATCCATCTGGAACAATTAACCTATCAGCTTGCCTCAATTAATTGTGAGGGTCTGAGCAAACAAGAGATCTTGTTAGCGGTCAAAGAGTGGGCTAAATACACCCCTGCTGGTGAGTGGATTATCGGAAATGGCTTTAACCAAAACGATTGGCAACCTCCAGAATACGGCAACGCGCGAGAACTGGATGAGGTTTCGCCGAACCACCCGGTGCTCATTCGAGCGAAATCACTCCACGCAGCTTGGACAAACAGCCAGGCTATGCGATTAGCCGGGATTCATGAAAACAGTCCCGATCCAGAAGCTGGCGCTTTCCTGCGCTATGCAGACGGCAGCCCCAATGGCATCTTGCTGGAATACGCCATTTCCGAAGTGAGCCAGCACATTCCGAGCCCAAGTTCCGAACAATTAGAAAAAGCATTGCTCGACACCCAAAACTATCTGCATAGCTTTGGAATCACGGCGGTGCATGATTTTGATGATCTTCCTCTCGCCCACGCACTTTTAAACCTGAACGCGACAGACAAACTACGCCTGCGTGTTACTAAAAACGTTCGCATGGAAAGTTTTGAGCGCATTTTGACCGAAAGTTGGCACGAAAAACTTAAAGCTGCGCCTTTCATTAGTCCGGGTTGGCTCAAGCTTTTTGCGGATGGAGCGCTGGGTCCGCAGAGCGCAGCAATGCTAGAGCCCTACGAAAACAGCGGGAATCGCGGCATGCTTCTCATGAGCAGCGAAGAAATGGCCAATATCGGTCTTAAGGCAAGAGAGCACGGCTGGTCGCTCACCATCCATGCAATTGGTGACCTCGCCGCTAGAACATGTCTGGATGCGGTTGAAGCCATCCAATCCCAAGTCTCAGAGGGACAAACCTTTGCGCGATTACCCCATCGAATCGAGCATATCCAAGCCCTTGACCCGCAAGATTTACCGCGCTTCAAAGACCTGAATGTTATCGCTTCAATTCAGCCCATTCATGCGACCTCTGATTACAAAATGGCCACCCAGTTTTGGGGCAAACGTTGCGAAAGCGCCTATGCCTACAAATCCTTGCTAGATAGTGGTGCAATGCTCATTTTGGGCACCGACGCGCCGGTTGAACTACCCAATCCATTCCACACCTTGCATGCTGCGCTCACTCGCCAGACTTTAAAAGGTGAACCTCAACCAGACGGTTGGTATCCAGCCCAAAAACTCTCGTTGGTAGAAGCTTTGCAAGGCATGACCATCAATCCAGCCAAATATTACATCGACCCAGCCCAAACCGGCACCTTAAAGCCAGGTTCAAACGCGGACTTTATGGTCCTAACAGAAGATCCCTTCAAGATGCCCGCGCATCGACTTTATGAAATTGAACCTGAATTGACCTTTGTCGCTGGGGAGTGTGTTTACTCAAAAGCTTAAACCCTTTTTACTAAGCATGAAAGCGATTGTTTATTGTTCCAACAGCATGGACTTGGATGAACAAGTTCACTTTCTCAATGGCCACCATTTGCGATTTGATCATCTCGATTGGGTGCAAAGCAAAAGCTGGCTAGGATCAGGTTTTAGCTACACGCTTGTACAGAATGATGAAATAGTTGCCATGTTGTCCTGCGCCAACGAGAACCCACAGACAGCCTGGATCCGATACTTTGTTTGTAGCCGTCAAGTTCACTATCCAACCGCTTTCAATGAACTCATTCAAGTCGCACTCCATGATTTAAAATCTGTCGGTTTGCTTTCGCTGCATGCTCTGGCAAGCCAGGAATGGGTCCAAAGATTACTTGAAAACGAGGGGTTTTCATTCCACGATGAAATTGTGACCCTCTTCCTCGATATTAATGAGGACAGCATCCCCCAAGGGATGAACAGCTTAGAAAACCAAGCTTTCACTTTTCGACCTATTGAAGATAATGATTTAGCTGCGCTTTATACCATCGACCAAAAAGCCTTCCCGCCTGCCTGGCAACTGGGCATGGAAAACCTGGAACAATGCGCCAAAAACAGCAACCAAAAATACCTGGCTTTTGATCTAGACAAGGCCGTCGCCTATTTGATGAGTGAAAGCATCTTTGGCAATCAACATCTTTCCCGCATTGCAGTTGACCCAAACTACCAGGGACAACATTTGGCTAGCGCTTTGATTCAAAAAATGTTGGCTGAAGGTTATGCTCAAGGCGTGAGGAGGTTCAGCGTCAATACCAACCGCGCCAATCATGCTTCACTTGCGCTGTATAAGCGTTTTGGCTACGCACTTTCCGAGCAAACAGTCCCTGTCTATGCTTTCCAGATATAGCTTTGGTGCTATCAGGTATAATTCCCCGAGATAAAAACATTAAAGAGGTTTAGCATGAGAATGAGTGAACGTGAGCTTGTCCGCTCTCAAAAAGAACAAAAGAAAAAACAAAACATCAGGATTGCGATCGGTATTTTGGCCCTCGCCATCGTCATCGTGGCTGTGGTTCTTGTTTTTAGATTTACCAAACCCACCATTACCTTAGCCAATGAAAAGGGCATGAGTGTCGGCGACCCAAACGCGCCTGTCAAAGTTGTTGAATTCTCAAACTATTCTTGTAGCCACTGTAAAACCTTTTCACTTGAACACGAACCTGATTTTATTAAAAACTACGTGGATACCGGAAAAGTGTATTACACCGCATACCCTTACCCGTGGAATGATCAGGATCTGACTTACAAAGCATCTTTGGCTTCCTACTGTGCAGCTGACCAAGATGTGTATTTTGCCTTTAAAGATGAGGTTTTTAGAAGCGTAAAAAGTGCTGGCGACCTTGCCGAAAACAGAATCCGTGACTATGCCAAAAAAGCTGGCGCCGATTTAGCTACTTTCGACAAATGTATGGATAACCCAACAACCGCCTCTCGGATTGCCGAAACCGACATCCTGGCAAAAAGCAGCAACATTGAAGGTACACCCAGCTTTATCGTGAATGGCAAATTGGTCTACATGAACGAACTCATCCCAACCGTGGACAAAGCCCTGGAAACCAGTAACTAGTTAAATAAAAACAGAAGAAGAGAGACTAAATTAAGCTTCTCTTAAACTAAGCACATAACATAAACTCGATAAGCGGTTCAAATATTGCAGAACCGCTTCTTGTTTAATGTCTTCGCTTTGTAAAAAGGCTACCACGGTTCGTTCAGCTCTGCGCACAGTCGCCCGCGCTACATCCAGAGCCGCTTCAGCAGGATTATCCCCAGGGAAAACGAAAGCTTTTGGGAATTCTGTTTTTTCTTCGAGCTTAAAAAGTTTTTCTTCCAAAGCCGCCAATTCTGGTTCAAAAAAATCTTCTGGAATACTAAAAAAGCTTTGTTCAGTGTTCACACTGGCAATATAGCCCATCAGCATCGAAAGATCAGCCTGACACTTCTTCAAAACCGCTGCGCCATCCTTATCTTGCATAAATGCCCGCGCCAAACCCAAGGCAGCACTGGCTTCATCCACCGCGCCATTAGTTTGGATACGTGGGTCAGACTTGCTGATGCCCGAAGCGCCGATGAGGTCAGTAAAACCAATTGGGTTTCGTTTTGAATGTCGTGCCATGTCAACTCCTATAAAAGCTAGTTATCTTCACCTTCAAGGACACCAGTTTTGATATACCATTCGCCGATCGTATTGAAACGATCGCTTGGGTCATAGATGGGTCCCATGGATATATTTTGAATCGAATCCTTTACCGCATAGTTGTATACCGGGAAGAACAAAGGCAAGGAGGGTAAATCTTCAGCAAAAAGCACTTGGAAGTTGCGGTAAAGCTTGATGCGCATCTCAGTATCACTGATAACTCGCGCTTGTTCAATGTATTCACTGGCTGTGCTACTAACCCAGCCGGAGTAGTTTTGCCCTTCGCTGACAGTCGCTTCACTCCAGAAAGGATACGGGTCTGGGTCAGGCGTTCGCGAAAAGTCAATATCAATCAAAGCGGCTTGGAAATTTCTCGCATCCAAATCTGCAATCACCTGGTCATAAGGCTTTACGACCAGCTCAACATCCAAACCAACGGTGCGCCAATTGCGCTCAACGACCTGTGCCAAGCTTTCGTAACGTGTTTCTTGTGGCACCAGCAGTTTTAGTTTGACGGCCTGTCCCTCAGCTGTTTTGAGCAGGCTTTCTTCGTTCAGAGTCATGCCCAAAGCAGCCAACAATTGACGAGCCAGGTCGGGGTCATAGCGATAATGCGACTGGCCATCATAATAAGCCCAACTATCGGGCAGGAAAGGCCCGACAGCCAAAACACCCTGCCCCATCAAAACCTCGTCAATCATGCCCTGGCGATTAACCGCTGCCATGAGCGCTTTGCGAAAATCAGTCTGCTGTAAATATGGGGCGTCGAGGCTGGCATTGTTTAAGAAAACCATGGTCAAATGCGCCTCGCGACTTGAATAGAGGTTTAAGCCTTGCTGTGCCAAAACGCGATTAATTTCGTTATCCGAAATCGAAGATAGCCCATCAACCTCACCTGCCAAGTAAGCTTGTAAAGCGCTTTCTCGATCAGGATAATATTTAAAAGTCACTTTCTCGATAAAAGGCGCCTGGTCGAAGTACAGCTGATTAGCTTCAAGCTCAATTCCTTTGATAACAGCGTTTTCGACGATTAACTTCGAAAACTGAAAAGGCCCCGAGCCCACGGGTTTAAGGGTAAAGGGATGGTCAATCAATTCTTCGATGTTTTGAATAGCTAGCAAGTGTGAGGGCAAAATCTGGAAGCTCAGATAGTCAAAGAAAGCCGCAAAACTATCTTGCAACACAAACTCAATTGAATCATCACCATGCACCAAAACCTGCACCTTTGGCCAAAGCTCGCGCAAATGAGGCGCGATGTAAGGGCTGCCACTCTGAAGCAGCTTTACCGTAAAGGCGACATCATGGCTGGTCACAGGCACGCCATCATGCCAGACAGCTTTTTGGTTCAGGTAAAAAGTAAAATGAGTTGCATCTTCTGAAACCGTCCAATTTTGAGCCAATTCAGCCTGGGGTCTGCCATTGCGGTCATGTTTGATAAGTCGGCTAAACAAGAGCCGATCAACATCGCGATCAGGCTGATTGTAGTGATCCAAAAGCGGATTGAGCCGTGAAAACTGACCAACCAAGGCTTCAGTATAACTACCGCCACTAATTGGGCTAGGTTCCTTGACAACTGGGGCAGCAGGTTTGGTTTGGTAAAAAATCAAAATCAGTCCAACCACCAAAGCTGTGATCAGAACAATAAGTAATTGCCAGCGAAACTGTTTCATTTTAGATAAAAAAGACGACTTACGCGCTCGGCGAGTCGTCTTAATCCTCCATATAGAATTGTCGCTAAGCCTTTAGAATAAAGGCCTAACTATTTGGTCAAAATGACACTCAACAAAGCGAGGATGATAAATACAACACTTAGGCTGATGGTGATGTAAAACATCACTTTTTCAATGCCTCTACGCTGAGTGTAAACGCCACCGGTATCACCGCCAGCTAAACCACCAAGACCGACACCCTTGCTCTGCAGCAAAATGCTGACGATGAGGGCAACGGAAACGATGATCATTGAGATATTAATTAATGGGTTCAATTCTGCCTCCTACAATGTGCAAAAGAGAATTATACCCAAACCTGATAAATCGTCAACTTATTTGGGAAGAAAAAGCCCCCAAAAAGATTCAGAGAGCTTGGAGAACCCTTCATCCAAACGCTTTTTAATGGACACTGGCTCTTAATTCTGCTATCATTAATTCGTTCAGGTTGGTTGGACGCGCGCGCTCGCCCCAGAGTGAGGAAAGTCCGTACACCATAGAGCAGGATGCCAGGTAACACCTGGAGAGGCGAGAGCTTCTGGATCGGGCCACAGAAACATACCGCGTTTCCGAACGTAAGGTTGAAAAGGTGGTGTAAGAGACCACCGGCGTGTTTGGTAACAAGCACGGCCAGGTAACCCCCATCCGGTGCAAGGTCAAACAGGAAAGAGAGTTGGCTCGGCTCATTTGATTTCCGGGTAGACCGCATGAGCAGGTCGGTGACGACTTGCCTAGATAGATGCGCTTCCTCGACAGAATACGGCTTATAGATCAACCTGAACAGGAACCTTTTAAGTGGTTCTAACGTCCTTTCTTTACCTGACATTGATTGAGGGAAGAGATTATGAAGAAAAACGCCATTCCACTAATCGCTGGACTCAGCACCATTTTGGTCGTCATTATCGTGGTTCTGCTTGCTTCTTGTTCAAATAATGGCCAACCTGATCTGCACGTTGAATTGACCCAACCCAAAACCGGCGAGCAATTTTATGCCTCGCGCCAGGTTTTTGTCGGTGCTGCGATCAGTGGCAAAGAAAGTTGGTCGCGCATTGAGTTGTGGGCAAACAATCTGATGGTTCAGAGCGCGACAAACGCTCAGGTGCAAACCAACACGCCCAGCATCCCTTGGACGCCAATTGACCTGGGTCCAACCATGCTTGAAGTCCGCGTTTACAACCGTTCAGGTAGCAGTTATGTCAAGGCAAAATCGGCCATTACCATCGTTGAGAATCCTACCGCGCCTACCACTGAACCAACAGCTGACCTCGAAGAACCCACACCAACCGTTGCCCCAACCAAAGAAAACTGCACTGTGGCTGCAACCTTGTTGGCAGACCTCAGCATTCCAGCCGGCACAGAACTCAAGCCCAGCCAAAGCTTTACTAAAAGCTGGCGCGTTCATAATAATGGCAGTTGTGATTGGGTGGATTACAAACTCGTTTACATCAGTGGCAGTATGCTAGGGGGCAACTCCCCTAGCAACTTGCGCACAGTCAGAAGTGGCGAGGTCATCGACATCGCCCTTGAACTCACTGCGCCTTCTTATCCTGGCGAATACATAGGCACATGGAAAATTCAAACCGATAAGGGCTCTCTGCTCGAAACTGAACTCCTCTATCGCATCGTTATTCTTGCGCCAACCGCGACACCGAGCCCAACGGCAACCAAAAGGCCTACCTCAACGCCGAAGCCTTCATCAACGCCAAAGCCGACCAACACACCTACAAACACACCAACCGTGACGGCCACACCCATCCCTACACAAGAACCTACCGAGGAACCCACGGCAATACCCAGCGTTACACCTGAACCAACACTGGAACCCAGACCTCACACCCTCGTCGCGATGAATCCCAGCGATATTGCAAACGGACAAACCTTGGAGCTTTCTGTCTCTTGTAACGATGTCGGCGGTCACGTGGTGAGTGGTGGTTACACGCTCAGTCAGGGCATCAGCCTGCAAGCCAGTCAACCTGTAGCAAACGGTTGGTCTATCACCGCAACAAACAACAGTGGCAAAAAGCAGCGTATCAGTGTGCATGCCACCTGTCTGGTTGACGTCCAACTAAAGAGAGACGTGGCTGCCATAGAAGCAACAGCTATCGCAAACCAAGAGACCCAGGTTGATATCGCAACGGATGGATTAATTACTGGTTTGGGATATCAGTTAGGAAGTGCCAATCAATTACACGTCCTGGGTTTTGAGTCTGGCGATAATACTGCTAACCTAAAGATCGCAAACAGCAGTGATAGCGATTTACCTGTGCTTTTCCAGGCAATCAACTTAAGACAGGCGACTTTCTCCAATCGATCGGTTTATCCCAAGACAACCCGCATCTTGACTAAAGAAACCAAGCAAATTGAATTAAGCTGTGCCAAAGGTTTGTCCATGGGAGCAACTTTTGTGAACCCAAGCCAACTGCCGATGACCATCAACCGTCCTACACTAAACGGTTGGTTATTTGAAGTCACAAACAATTCTGGAAAAGATATTGACTTTGAAACGGTTTTGATTTGTTTCGATTCGGGGATGGATACCATTCAACCCATTATTGAGAAGCAGCTAAACTAGTTTTTATAAACAAAAGTGCTAAACGCCTGGGATTATTCCTGGGCGTTTTTGCTTACCAAACCCTCGTGTACCTGCCAGGTCTCACAACGCTTAACAAAATCAGCAGGGAACATGAATTGATCAGTTGTGGTGAGCATCGCCTGGTCAACTTCGTCCACAATAGAGAGTAAATCTTCGCGCCGTTGCGGGTCGAGTTCAGCCATAATTTCATCCAACAAAAGGACTGGTGACTCTCCTGTTCGGGCTTTCATCCATGCCACTTCTGAAAACTTAAGCGAAAGCAAAGCACTGCGCGTTTGGCCTCGCGAACCGTAGTAGCCTAAATCAATACCATTGCTCAAAAAGCGGATTTCATCGCGGTGAGGTCCAAGGGTCGTCACGCCCCGATAAAGATCATTGCGTCGATTGTTTACCAAAGCCTGTTTATAACCCTTTTCCAGGTCCTCAAAACTCAAGCCAACATAGGACTTACTGGCATCCACTAGCAAGTCCAGCTGTCCATTTTGGCTGGCAATCGGATCATAACTGGGCTGATAAACAAAACGTAAAATTTCGCTATCACGGGTCAAACGCTGATGAATGCCAAGCGCCTGACGTTCCAATTCGTCCAGCGCGCGAATACGGCCATGCATCAAAACCGCGCCATGTTGCGCCAGCATATCATCCCAGGCTTCCAGTTGCATCAAATCGCCATTGGTCTCAAAAAGCGTTTTGAGCAAGGCATTGCGTTGGGTAAGCGCTTTGTTAAATTGATACAAGTTACGGGCGTAACCCGGTTCAACTTGTGAAAGAATTTCGTCAATATAGGATCGGCGATCAGAAGGCGAACCTTCAATAATGCGCGCCATTTGGGGTAAAAAGTAAACCACATTGAATTGGCCATACAATTCGCCAATCCGCTTTTGCACACCATCCAATAAAACTTGTTTGCGAAAACGCCCGTTGGCATATTGTGGCGTAAATTCCTGGATAAAACGTACCTCGATGCTGTGGTCGCGTCCTGCTCTTTCAAATTCGCCAACAATTCGCCCCACCATAATCGGTTCATTAGGCATATTAAAATTGAGCAACTGACGATCATTGCTGGCGTGAAAAGAAGAAAAAGTCGCCAGGTAGGCGATGGCTTCAAGAATGGTCGTTTTGCCTTGAGCGTTCGCGCCAGTAAACAAAATGACCCGCCTGGGTGTTTCAATATCCAGACGGGAAAAAGCGCGAAAATGGGTCAGGGAAAGACGCTTGAGATGCATTAGTCTCTAATCTGCGCTGCTTCTTCGGGTGTGGGTTCAAAAACCTCAGTCGCTTTATCAATGTACAAAACGCCATCGAGGTGATCCATTTCGTGTTGGAAAATGCGCGCCAGCCAGCCATCTGCCTTAATTTTCACGGACTTGCCATGACGGTTTTGAGCCTTCACGGTGACCGCATCCCAGCGTTCCACCATGCCCACCAAACCAGGCACAGAAAGGCAGCCTTCCAGATCTTCGGTCGTTTCTTCAGAATGGCTGGTGATTTCTGGGTTGACCAGCACAAAAGTTTTAGGCTTGGCATCTTCAATGTCTGGATCGGCATACTCCACCACAACAATGCGCTGGCTCACGCCAATTTGCGGTGCGGCAAGACCGACGCCAGGCGCCTCACGCATAATGTTAAACATATCCTCAATCAAAGCCTGAAAATCCTTGTCAAAACTGGTGACCTTCTTGGCTTTGCGCCGTAAAAACGGATCGGGATGGGTGATGATTTCATATTCTGCCATAGCTCAAACTCCTGGCTATGTTATACCATTTTTAGCAGTCAGTTGCGAATTTTTGGCTTTACTCACAGGTTTAGTCGACAATTTCTTAGTCAATCAAGAAGTCCATTTTATTTAACAACATTCATTACCCTGAACTTGAAAATCAAATGTTCATCACAAGCCATTCACAGGCTTTAATTCAACCTAAAATGCAAAATAATGAGCCTTTTCTTGTTATCGGTTATACGCATAAAAAGACGGGTTAGCCACTTTAGTTTCTTGCCAAGCATTTGCAAAGCGTCTGAGAAAAACACCTTTTCTTCCAACAAAATCGTGTCCGTTTTATCTGCGAAAGCCCCAGCGTCATTAATATAAAAATGCATCAAAGCCTCTTTATTTCCCGTTCTTTTGATAAATCGATTACTATATTTCAAGCCTGTTTCATTGGTTGCGTCAAATACCAGCTCACCTTGAGAGAATTTTGCCTTAATATTTTCAATAAACTTGAGCACTTCGTCTTCATGAAAATATTGAAACAAGCCAGCGGCAACCATTAAGGTTGGTAATGAAAGATCGATACCCTCCAACCAGGTCATCTTGAAGACATCAGCCCCTATCAGATGCTCCCGTTCACCTACTCCCAATAATTCGCGCCGTACCTCAATCGCTTCTGGTAGATCAATTTCATAAAAGTTAATCTGGCCATGCTTGCCGGGTTGAAAAAGTCGATGATAAGCCGTCTCCAGTCCTGCACCCAGAAGAATAACGTTAGATTTGGCGTTTTTCGCCATAAAGGATTTCACCATCTTGTCCATCTAAAAATATCTTGAAGCCGACGCCAGGTGGCTATACTCCGAAGTGCCTCGTCTCAAGTCATTTGGAATGATAGGATCAAGTGATAAAGCTTTCTCGTCATAAAAGTATTCTGGAAATTGTTTAGAAACCGCAATCCGCGCGGCCATTGGGACAAACAAAGTATTGGCAACACCCTTCAGTTTTTTCATTGAACGTTCACTTTCTGCGCTTTTCACGTGTTTATTATGTTTCAGAACATTCCCGAAGCTTCTCATCCACAAGACCTATTATTGAAAAAGGCCATTGTCGAATTCAGTGTTCGTGTTATTATAGAATGTTATCCGTAACTAACATTTTATCAGAACTTAAGGGATCCCAAACAAAAAAAGAAAATTAATCAGCAGCCAAGAAATATTGGCCAATGATTTGTAAAACCGTTGTACCAATCAAAATGACCAAGCCAAAAACCAGGTCACCTTTGAAATATAAGCCCAGCCCGATAGCCACTGAAAGCAGGGCAATGACAATCGTCCGGGGCAATTTTGGCATTCGATAGGTTGCTTTTGGGGCAAAGACAAGGGACCAAACAATAATAAAAACAAGGCTTACCAAAACGAATGCGACAATCGACCAGTTTTTTGGTCTGTTTACAAACAGATAAGCCATTCGCCCTGCGCCGATCCATAGCGCAATTTCGCTCAAAAATAAGAAAAGATTGAAAACATTAATCATTACGCTCTCCTAACTGCTTCCTTTACGCATCATTTCGGCTTTTGTAGGTACCTGATCTTTCGGGAAAAAATCAGTTTCTGCTAGAGTTTTGTTTGAGCTGCGCAAATAATAACTGTGCTTCATGTGTTCATAGATGTTTTGCGCTTTCTGGTTCAAATCGTCCAAGTCAACGCCAGGAATAATCCGATCCCTCATCACCACTTTCCCGTGAATAATCGATGTTTTTACCATACGACCATGGCCGTTGAACAAAAGACTGGTTAGAGGCTCATCCAGGACGCCTAGCTCAAAATCCTGCAAATCAATGACAATCATGTCCGCTTTCGCGCCTACTGCCAAACGCCCCAGGTCATCACGCCCCAAGGCTCTTGCGCCACCCAAAGTGGCGGCTTCATAGTAAGACAGCACGCTGTTTTCTTCGCGATCACCATCAATGTATTTGGCTAAAATGGAGCCGATTTTGATGTTTTCAATCATATCGGGTGGAAAAGTGTCCGTGCCCATACACAAGTTGACACCTTTTCTTCTGAACCGCCCAAAACTTTGCATAGCCATACCACTGCGCGCATAAACCAAAGGACAATGGATGACCGACGTGCCCGTTTTGAGCATGATGTCCAAATCACGATCACCTTTTTCATCGACATAAGGCGAGCCCGATACATATAAACAATGGGGAATTAAGGTCTTTTCACCCAGAAAACCGATGCTTTCCAGATAAGCGATAGACGACAGTCCTGTCATAGCCTTAATATGTTCATACTCAAAAAGGCCTTGTGCGGCATGTAAACGAATAGGAACATCAAAAGCATCCGCCAATTGTTTGGACGCTTTCAGGCTTTCTTCGGTTTGTTGTTCAATGCGTTCCGGCACAACTGCGCCATGAATCAACCCATCATAAGCACCGTGGTAGGTTTCTATAAACCGTTGCGCATTTTGCAAGCCATGTGTTTGCTCTTCATCGCTGATATCCAACAAGACGATTTTTCCTTCATCCAATACCGGCTTTTTCATCAAATATCTCGGGCCTAAATAAACACGCAAGCCCAACTTGCCAGCGTGATGGGCAGCAGCTTCTATCTCTTCGTAGGTCTCTGCGTTTTTCTTGCAAATGACGGAGGTAATCGGCATGGCCGTTGTAATGCCATTACGGATAAGGTGAACATAAGCGTGAAGCGACTTTAGCGCTTCTTCTTCAGCCGATAGTTCTTCCTTGCGATGGTTTTCAAAATAATCGCGGCTCCACGAAAGGTCACGCATTCGCTCACGAGGAAAGCCTTCAAAAATTAAGGAATGGTCCACATCACCCAAGGCATCCAAATCAATAAAGCCTGGCAATAAGAGGTTTTGCGACTCGTCAATCAGCTCGTCATAGTCACCTTCATAGGAACTCCCGATAAAGATGATCTCCTGACCTTCATAAACCAGACATGCATCCTCGAGCATTTCGTGGTTTCCATCTTTATAGGTCAAAATATATTTCGCCTTGACTAACGTTTTCATCTTATCGCCTCATTTCTGATTAATATATGCGAAATTTACCTGTCAATCCATGGGTGGTTCCTTTAATAACCAGGGGAGCTCCACATGAAGAACCAAAAAGAAAAAGGGTTGCTTCATCTTCGTCAGGTCATAACACAGCTTCGGCGAGTTGGCTTTAAAAAGTGTAACAACAACATTTTCGCATTCAAAACGGTAACCGTCCTCCATCAACTCTCCCTGAATAGCATAAAAAACTTCATAGACTTTTTTGGTTCGAGTGTCATTCCAAAACAAGTCCATGATTTCCATCTCACCCTGCAGACTAAACCCAAATTCTTTAAAAACGTGGTTATTATTTATGGGATGGGCTTTGAAAGCCAGCCTAAAATTCTCACAATAGGCACAATCACAAACATCATGTGCTTGAGCATGAAAATCAATTGTTGCTGGAAGATCAATGAGATAAGGTCTTTTCATATTATTGCCTATTATCATTTTAACCCAAAGCTCCCTTCCACCCAACAAGCACCCCTTAATAAAAAAACCGCTGACTTTGAAAAAACCAGCGGTTCATTATTCAATTCATTCCTCTATGATCCTATTTCAAGGTCAAAGGTCTGATAATTCGGGAAAACTTTCTTGAGTACCCAAATCGCCAGTGGATACAGAACCAAGGCATAAACAATGCCAGCTGGTAAATCCCAGAACACATGTTGCTTGACCAACAAAATGGATGCCAAAATCAGACAACTATAGATTAAAACAAAGGCTTTGTAGCCTACTTTATGCCGTGAGCGGAACACTGCCATTATCAGCACCATGGTCGTCAGAGCATGCACCGACGGGAAGCCGGCATAATTATTGTCAATCACATAAGTCAGCTTTATCACCTCTTCAAAAAGGCTGTTCCCCAGGTTACTGGCGCGAGTCACCACCGTTTGGAAGACCAAAAATGTGATATAAGCAGACCATTGCCCCAAAATCAATTGCACCATCATCTTACGATATTCCACACGGTTCATCTTATAAAGCGCAAAGGCGTTTGCCAGCAAAAAGGGGAACCAAGTGTGGTACACCAAAATAAAAACAGGCACAACCGGTATTAAATCATCAATGGGAGAATACAAATCCCAAACCTTGCCAATCGGTCGGTTCAACAAGCCAAACACAGGCACACTCAACATAAATACAGCAAAAAGCCAAAAGTCAGGGTTTTTTATCAGTTCTTTTACTTTTGTTTTTATCATCTTAAATCCTAAAAAATCTTACTACATTAACAAAACACGAGAGTTTTTTTTCAAACTCTCGTGTTCCATTGTAACTTAATTTTAACTATTCTTCAGCGGTCAAAGCTTCTTCAGGATTTGGATTTGGTTGAGACCTAAAGGTCAAATCCTCTTCACCATCCTTATGCGACACCAAAACCTTGTCACCATTCTTAAACTCGCCGGCCAAAAGCTTGGTTGCCAGCGGGCTTTCCACAAACTTTTGCAAGGCGCGCACAATCGGTCTGGCGCCGAAGGTGGGATCAAATCCCTCGTCAGCAATCCAGTCAATCGCGCTTTGTTCCATCTCAAGTGTCAAACCAAAGTCGCTCATGCGACCGGCCAATTCTTTAGCTTGCAGGCTGACGATATTGCGCAAGTTGTCTTTGCTCAATGGCGAGAAGATAATAATCTCGTCGATGCGGTTCAGGAACTCGGGTCTAAAAGCGTCCTTTAAAGCCTTCTGAATCTTATCGTGCGAAGCTTTTTCTTCGTCATCATCCTTTTTATCGATGAAGCCCAAGGTGCCACCTTTACGCACAAATTCGGTGCCCAGGTTACTGGTCATAATCAATACGGTGTTTCTAAAGTCAACCACGCGTCCTTGACCGTCAGTTAATCGCCCGTCATCCAAAATCTGGAGCAAAGCATTCCAAACCTCAGGATGTGCCTTTTCGATCTCGTCAAAAAGCACCACACGATAAGGTCGGCGGCGCACAGCTTCGGTCAGCTGTCCACCCTCTTCGAAGCCAACATAGCCAGGAGGGGCACCAAAGAGGCGCGAAACGGTGTGTTGTTCGCGATACTCACTCATATCAACGCGCACCAAAGCCTCTTCGTCATCAAACATGAACTCTGCCAAAACTTTTGCAAGCTCCGTTTTACCCACACCAGAAGGACCGATAAAAATAAAGGAGCCAATCGGTCGGTTGGGGTTCTTCAAACCAGATCGCGCACGGCGAATGGCATCCGAAATCGCAGCAATCGCTTCTTCCTGTCCAATAATGCGTTCAGAAAGACGGCTTTCCATGTGCAAAAGTTTCTGGGCTTCGGTTTCCATCAGTTGGGTCAAAGGAATACCGGTCCACTGATGAATGACATCGGCAATATCATCGGCATCGACCACATCATCCAGCTTCATTTCGCTTTCCCAACGGGTGCGGTTGGCGTTGAAAGCCTCTTCAAGACGCATGCGTTCAGCCTTGATCTTAACCGCGCGTTCATAATCGCGTTCCAAACCGGCTTGTTCTTCTTCAGCGGTAAGGCGGTCAATCGTTTTCTTTTCTTCGCGCAAAGCGTCTGGCAAAGAGAACAAAGCGACGCGCAGTTTTGCCGCAGCTTCGTCCATCAGGTCAATCGCCTTATCGGGCAATTTGCGTTCGGTCATGTAGCGCGAGCTGAGTTTCGCGGCTGCATCCAAAGCACTGTCCGAAAGGGTCACATTGTGGTGCGCTTCATAACGGTCACGCAGACTGCGCAACATATTGACGGTGTCATCAATACTCGGTTCTTCAACATAGATTGGCGCGAAACGGCGTTCCAACGCGGCATCTTTTTCAATATATTTGTGATATTCATCTAAGGTGGTCGCACCAACACATTGCAAATCACCACGCGCCAAAGCAGGCTTGAGCATGTTCGAGGCGTCCATGGCGCCTTGCGCAGCACCCGCTCCTACTACCGTGTGAAGCTCATCAATGAACAAGATAATTTCGCCATCCGAATTCTGAATCTCTTCAAGGGCGTTCTTCAGGCGCTCTTCAAATTCACCTCTAAAGCGCGTGCCAGCAACCATCGCGCCCAGGTCCAAAGCGACAACTCGTTTGCCGCTCAAAATTTCAGGCACGTCGTCGTTGGCAATCTTTTGCGCCAAACCTTCGGCAATCGCGGTCTTACCAACGCCAGCTTCACCAATCAATACAGGGTTATTCTTGGTGCGGCGACACAGAATTTGCATCAATCGCATAATCTCAGAATCACGCCCATAGATGGGATCCAGTTTGCCCTCTTTGGCTACCTGGGTCAAGTCACGCGAATACTTTTCCAAAGTCTTATAGCGACCGGAACCAGTGCGCGCCCCTTTCTTGCCACCCCGAAGTTCAGTAATTGACTCGTGAACGTTCTGGCGATTGATACCAAACTCTTCCATCAATCGCGCCAATTGGGTGTTTTTCTCCGCCAAAATCGCGAGTAAAAGGTGTTCGGTCGAAATATACTCATCGCCCATGCGCGTGGCTTCAGTTTTGGCGACATCCACGACCATTTTTACGCGAGGCGTCAGGAAGATTTGCCCACCCGGTCCACCAAAAATATTGGCTTTGGGGGTCGTTCGCAAAATTTCATCCAGGCGATCAACCAGCGCGCCGGTATCGACCTTGAGCGACTCTAAAATTTGGGTCACAATGCCTTCGGGCTGTTCGATTAAGCCCAAAAGGATGTGCTCAGAGTCGACTTGGTTATGCCCATAACGCTGAATAATCTCCGCGGCGCGTGCGGCAGCATCCTGGGCTCTTTCTGAAAATTTATCAAAACGCATCATAGTTTTGTTTTCCTCATTCTTTTATTGTTGGAGCCAGTGTTGCAAAGAGTGTTCCAACGAGATTAGTTTACCTAAAGTCTGTTAGATTTGTCTTAAGATTGGTTCGAAATTATTACATCAGCAGCATCGCATCGCCAAATGAGAAGAAACGGTAGCCTTCTTCAATGGCGGTTTCGTAGAGCTTGAGCATGTTTTCGCGGCCAGCAAAAGCACTGACCAGCATTAAGAGGGTTGATTTGGGAAGATGAAAATTGGTAATCATCGCATCCACAACTTTAAACCGATATCCCGGCAAGATATACAAAGCGGTATCTCCTTCAAACGGGAGATATTCGCCAGTTGTTTGATTAAGGGAGATTGATTCCAAAGCACGCACTGCGGTGGTTCCTACGGCAATAACCCTCCCGCCGGCTTTCTTGGTTTGAATGATTTTCTGAATGGTTCCATCTGGAACTGAACACCATTCTGTATGGATATGATGTTCCTTGGCAATTTCTTCAGTTACCGGCGCAAATGTGTCCAATCCCACCTGCAGGTCAACCGTCGCCATGCCAACACCTTTTAGTTTCAGTTTCTCTAACAACTCAGGAGTAAAGTGCAAACCTGCGGTTGGTGCAGCTGCAGAGCCCGGGTTCTTATTAAACACGGTTTGATACCGCTCAGGATCTCCTGTGTAACCGTGAATATAAGGTGGCAAGGGGACATGACCGGCTCGATTAAAAAAGGTTTCAATCGGCTCATCAAATCGCAAGACGCGTTTGGCGCCTTCCAGAACTTCAATCACCTCGGCACAAGGACCATCGATGACCTGCAATCTCCGCCCGACTTTCATGCCCGAGCCGCCTATTAAACAAGACCATTCAAGCTCGCTTTGTTTCCGCAACAAAAGGATTTCCAAGCGCCCCATGCCAGGCAACTTGTGAGCGTACATGCGTGCAGGAATGACCCGAGTTTGGTTCACGACCAATAAGTCTCCCGGTTTAATGTAATCCAGGATATCGTAAAAATGCTTATGCTCTGTCGCATCGGTTTCACGGCGATAGACCAATAAGCGCGCATGGTCACGAGGTTCCATGGGTGTTTGCGCGATGCGTTCTTGGGGTAAGTTGTAATCAAAATCGGAAGTTTTTAACATGAGTGCTAACCAGGTTAGAAATGAGATAAATACTTACTCGCCACCAAACAAACCCATTTGGCTTTTTGGCGCAACATAGGGTTTGCCAAGGTGCTCATAGGCTAATTGCGTCGCTACACGACCTTGTGCAGTGCGGTCAATAAAGCCCAACTGCAACAAATAAGGTTCGACCACGTCCATAATCGTATCGGCTTCCTCACTCACCGAAGCAGCAATCGTGTTGAGCCCAACAGGTCCGCCATTGTACTTTTCGATGATTGCCAGCAAAATGCGTCGATCCATCTCATCTAAGCCCATGCCATCAATGTTCATCATATTCAAGCCGGCTTCAGAAACAGTTTTCGTAATGCGACCGTCCGCTTTGACCTCGGCATAGTCACGCACCCGGCGCAACATGCGCAATGCGATACGTGGTGTTCCGCGTGCGCGTCGGGCTATTTCGACAATTCCTTCTTCCTCAGCTGGCACCTGTAAAAGCCGGGCACCGCGGCGTACAATATCACCCAAGGCTTTTTCGTCGTAATAATCCAAACGATAAATCGCACCAAAACGAGCGCGCAAAGGCGCGGTGAGCAAGGCCAAACGGGTTGTCGCGCCAACCACTGTAAACCGAGGCAGTTTTAGGCGCACAGATTTTGCCGCCGGACCTTTACCAATCACGATATCCAAGGCGTAATCTTCCATCGCAGGGTAGAGAATTTCTTCAACCTGACGACCCAAACGATGAACTTCGTCGATGAACAAAATATCGCCAGCGCGAAGGTTCGTTAAAATAGCGGCGAGATCACCCGCGCGTTCAATGGCCGGACCGGAGGTAATTTTGATATTCACGCCCATCTCAGCTGCCAGAATGTGAGAAAGTGTCGTCTTGCCCAAACCAGGCGGACCATAGAAAAGCACATGATCCAAAGCTTCCTGGCGTTGTTTGGCAGCCAGGATTTGGATGCGGAGATTATCTTTCACAGCATCCTGACCAATCAGGTCATTGAGGCTGGTTGGGCGCAATGCGCTATCAATGGGGTCATCTGGGTTAGCTTTGCCACTCAGAATGCTATCGTCGGTCTTTTTACTCATCCCTGAAATTATACCCGAAACTATGCGCTAAACCCATTAGGATGAGTATAATAGGGTCATTAGCATAATGGGAGATCCTATGAAAATTTCAATAGTTGTGCCAGTTTATAACGAAGAGAAAAATTTACCTGAACTTTATGAACGCATTGAAGCCGCCATGTTACCTTTGGGATATTCCTGGGATGTCACCTTTGTTGACGATGGTAGCCGGGATAACAGCCTACAGGTTTTGAACAGCCTGCAAGCAGCTAACTCCGAAAAAGTTCGCGTGGTCGTTTTTCGTCGCAACCATGGCCAAACCGCCGCGATCAGCGCGGGGATCGACCATTCTGATGGCGATATTGTCATCTTGATGGATGCGGACTTACAAAACGATCCTGCCGATATTCCCTTGTTGCTCGCTAAATTGGACGAAGGTTACGATGTCGTCAGTGGTTGGCGTAAGGATCGCCAGGATAACGCCCTGACGCGCAACCTACCCTCCCATATTGCCAATAAACTTATTTCAAGCTCAACCGGCGTGAAACTCCATGACTACGGTTGCACACTCAAAGCATATCGGCGTGAAATTTTGGATAATGTCAAACTGTATGGTGAAATGCACCGCTTTATCCCGGTTTATGCCTATGAAGCAGGCGGCAAAATCACTGAAGTTGTTGTTCAACATCACCCCCGCAAACATGGCAAGGCCAATTATGGACTCGAACGCACTTTTAAAGTCGTTTTAGACTTGATCACCGTCAAGTTCCTAATGGCTTTTTCTAAAAAGCCGATTTATCTCTTTGGTGGCGTTGGCATGGCCATGATGCTGATCAGTATTGGTCTTTTCCTTTGGTTAGCGATACGTCGGATTGTGGCACAAGTATCCGTGCTCGGTTCACCCTGGTTCCAAATAAGCGTCATGATGTTCATTCTTGGTTTTCTGGCAATTTTATTGGGTCTGATTGCAGATTTTGTAATGCGCACTTACTTTGAATCGCAAGACAAGAAAACCTACACGATTAAGCAGGTCGTTGAACCAACAGAAAAGTCAGAACAAGTTTGAGTTAGCTTAAAAATCCTGCAGAGTTTTCTCGACCTTAGGCACCAAAAGGTTTACTTCACCACCCCGATATTCGGCTTCTGGCTGATAAAACATTAGGATTGGAACCAAGACCTCTCGAACCCAAGCGTTGTTTTCTTCATTAAATGCGCGTGAACTATCTTGTATATTCGTAGAAATGGAATCGATGATAATCGCTTTATACTGATGGCTTCCCAACTTGCTGTAAAAATCAGATAAATAGTCCTTATTTTCACCCATGGCCATTTCCATCAAAAAAACCTTTTCGTAATCCGGTACCATTGAAATACCATCAATTTCATCGAAAACAAGTAACTGTCGCTCTGAAATAAACAAGACCTCATCCGCTTGTGCATCAAGCGCGTTTAGGTCAGCTTTCAAAGCTGTCAAATCGGCTTGCTGTTTTTCATCCACTTTAATTTGCCAGGTTCCAGCTCGCATAAAGGCAAAAAAGACGGGTACAATCACCGCCACAGCTAACCAAAAGGGTTTTGTTTTCCAAACAGGATCAGCTTGTAAATAGCTTTCCTGAGCGTCGTCATCATCAAAAGTCAACTTGCCTGCTAAGGTGTAGGCTATAAACACCGCCCACAGGAATATGAAGGCATCCAAATTGTGCAAATCTCCACCGCCACCAATCTTGACACTTACAACCAATCCACCGGCAAAAAATGCACCAAGGATGCCGGCCATACCAAGCCATCGCAACCAATGAACTTGCTTCCATTTCCCATCCAATCGATGAAGCAGTAACTCTAGCATTGGCCAACAAAGCAATAAAATGCCTGGAAGTATGCCTAAGAAAAAGGTTTTGTTAGGAATTAGCCGTTCCCAGAGTAAAGCAGATGAAAAAGCCGAATCGAAGTTACTGGCAAGTTCTCCACTCAAACCGACATAAGCTTTTTTGCTAAACCAGGATACTGCCAAGCCAATAATCGTCCACAACAGAGGCCAACGGAAGTAAGAAAACCAATTTTTACTGTCTAGTTTTTCTTCAATCAAATATATCAAGACAGCCAACAAAGCGGGTAAGGGCATCCAATTCACGCGGCTAATACCCGCCCATACTGATGCTAAGGCGACAAATATCAAGGTCAGCCAGGGTTTCTCTTTCTTGTAGCCGTATAAAACCAGTAGCACACAAACCATCATGTGGTAATAAACAGCGCCTTGGAAAAAGAATAAGAAAAAGAATAGCGTCAACCAAATCATGGGCAACTTCAAGCCTTCTTTAACTCGTTTCGCCAAAGCTATTGATCCCCATAAAGTCATCCCCAACCAAAGCAATACTTGCCATAATCTGTGTATCAAAATATCGCGTATACCAACGAAGAAAGGAAGTGCTTGCATAAGATAGCGACTGGGATGTAAAACCGGTAATGGCAGTTTCTTTCCATAAAGTTGACGGGAAGCAAAGAGCGAAGCGTTGTAATAACGACTACCTTCCGACCATCCTAAAGAAAAGGCACTTGACTGAATTTCATTCACAAAAGCAAACGTGCGATGCAATACACCAAAACTCAGCAAGAAAATAGCAAACTGAACATAAACCGAGCGTTTCTCATCACTGGCTTGCATCATCATGGCACCTAAACCAGCGATAAACACAGCAATCGCCATTCTTCCTGCCCCATAATTAAACAAGCCAATCCTCATGGTAAAGAACAGTACTGAAATCAGCAAAATCAAACCCAGCCAAATAGCCATCAACCATTTAGAAGATAACTTAAGGCTCAAAACCATTTCTTTTTTAGGCTCAACAGTGATGGTTAAAACCAAGGCGAGCAAAACAACTGCACCAACAGCCCCCACCGCAAAAAAAGTCATATTGCGAACATGAATGCTGTCATATAAATACCAGGCAATGGTTGCACCCAATAAAAGCAACCATTGTTGGATAAACGCTTTATTTCGTTTCAGATTCATTCTTAGTGTCCTCTACATCTTCAGATTTATCTTTTCCCGCTAAAACATCACCAATAAAAAATGCACCTGGCAAGCTACCAATCATCCATACCACTCGCAAAATCACCGCTAAAGCAATACTTGTTGCCGGGGTGATACCACCTAGTTCGGTATACAAACTGGTTATGGTCACCTCTGCCAAACCCAAACCATTGACAGATATGGGCAGCAAGGTAATGAAATAAGTGATACTCCAAATGCCACCCACTTGATAAAAAGCCAGGCTTTCGCCCATGCCTTCAATCAAAAGCGTGATAATAAGATAAATAGCCAATTGATGAATAAGGGTAAAGCCCAGCGCTTTCAAGAGTGACCCAGGCTTTTTAAACCAAAACCGCAAACTGTCTATAACTTTCTTAAATCCAGTACGTAATTTTGCGCCAAAACGCTTAAAGATTGGTTCTTTTGGGGACGTTGGCATGCTTTGTCCGTTTTGAACATCCCCCTCTTCTTCAGATCTCATTACGGGTAATACACCTGCAAAAAGAAATTTGGCGTTAGTCAAAGCAGATTGAGACGCCTTGGGTTCCTTTATAAAGCGGATAAAAGCAGGAATGGACAAGGGTAAAGCCAGCGTCATGCCTGTCATACCAACAATGCGATCCGCAATCAAAGAAGCCGCCGCGAGCGCGCTATCAATGCCTGATCGAATTGCCCCAGCCAACCTAAAAACATCACCGCCGATTGTTGTAGGCATAAAATTGGATGCAAAAAGGCCGGCAAAGGTCAGTTTGAGCACTTCTTTTTTTGAAATTTTGGCATCCTGAGCAGACAAAAGGGTTTGCCATCTAAAATAGGTTGCCAATCGTGACACAAAAACTAATACGAGAACCAAGGCAATCCGCCACCATGCCAGGCGCTGAACTGTTTCCCAAACCTCTTGCCAACCGACTTTCGAAAGCAGCCAAATCATAATGACCAGAGCAAGTATCGTCCCAACCCATCTGATGATATTATTGAGCTTCTTTTTCTCTACGAATTGCATGCTCAAGATTATACACGTTTAGCAAAATTGTTTATACTTGTTGTTAAATTAATGTAAGAAGCAAAACGCGAACAACTGGAGACATAATGAGCACTTTAATTCAAATCGACCCACACGACTTTATGACCAAACCTCACCATCTGTTTGACCGTGATTGGTTATTGCTTTGTGTTGGTGATTTCGCCAATAAAGATTACAACTGCATGACCATCGGTTGGGGAAGTATTGGCACCATGTGGAATATGCCTTATGTTGCGGTTGTTGTGCGCCCCACACGCTATACCTGGCATTTTATGGAGAAGTATCCAGACTTCACTTTAACAGCGTTTTCCAGGGATTATCAAAAGGATTTGGGCTATCTTGGCAGTTATTCCGGCAGAGACGGGGACAAGATCGCCAAAACCCAACTCACACCAATCGCAGCACAAAAAGTAGCCTCTCCCACTTTTGCCCAGGCCGAGCTCAGCATCGAGTGTCGCAAAATTTACGCCTCCGATTTTGCGCCTGCGCAATTCCTAAAACCTGAGATCGAAACTTACTATCCCGAAAAAGACTATCACCGTGTTTATTACGGTGAGATACTGTCTATTATGAAAGCATCATAATCAGCAATTTTGTCTTTTTTTCAGTTATAATACAATTATCATATTTGGAGGATGCATATGTCCGAGAAAAAAATTCGCGTATTAATCGCCAAGCCCGGCCTTGATGGCCACGATCGCGGTGCCAAAGTTGTTGCCCGCGCCCTCCGTGATGACGGTATGGAAGTCATTTACACCGGCTTGCGCCAAACCCCAGAAATGATTGCCGAAGCCGCCTTACAAGAAGACGTTGACGTCGTCGGCTTGTCCATTTTGAGTGGCGCCCACAACGCTTTGGTTCCCCAGATTATCAAAGACCTCAAAGAAAATGGTCAGGATAATGTTGTCGTCTTTTTAGGGGGCATCATTCCCGAAGACGATATCAAGGGTTTACTCGACCAAGGTGTACATAAAGTTTATGGACCGGGTACGGATACCCGCGAAGTCTGCAAAGACATTCGCGAAGCTATCTTAGCTGAGGCATAGTTATGCCCGCTGAGCAAATAAGCGAACTCAGAAAGGGCAACAGACTTGCCCTTTCTCGCATTTTAAGCCAAATTGAATCTGGCTCTGACCTTGGGATTAAAGCGCTCGAAGAACTCTTCCCCTATACCGGTCAAGCCCACAAAATCGGTATCACAGGCCCCCCCGGCTCCGGTAAAAGCACCCTGGTAAACGCCATGGCGCGCGCTTTCAGGGATCTGCCCAGCAAACCCAAAGTGGCCATCATCGCCGTTGACCCCACCAGCCCCTTTACCGGTGGCGCTATCCTGGGCGACCGTGTGCGCATGCTCGACCTACAAGGTGACAAAGGCATTTTCATCCGCTCGATGGCCTCACGTGGTGCCCTTGGCGGACTGGCGATGCAAACTGAAATGATGAGCCAGGCTTTTGACGCCGCCCGCTATGACTACATCATCATCGAAACCGTTGGTGCCGGTCAAAGCGAAGTTGATATCGTCAACCTGGCACACACCACCCTGGTCGTCGATGTACCCGGTATGGGTGATGATATACAGAGCATCAAGGCAGGCATCCTCGAAATTGCCGATATCCTTGTGGTCAACAAAGCCGACCATCTGGGTGCTGACCAAAGCGTCAAACACCTGCAAAACATGATTGCCATGGGCTATCGCGCCTTGCGCTATGCCGGTGGCAAGCACATGTTGCACGAAACCGTGACCCACCATCAAGAAGAAGAAAGCCCCAACCAGGCTTGGATTCCACCTGTGCTCAAAACGATTGCTTCAGATGGCGTGGGCGTCAAAGAGCTCACCGAAGCCATTATCAAACATGGCGCATACCTCAAAGAAACCGGCCTTTGGCAGGAAAAAGCAGATTCGGCCATTACCGAAACTCTGCGAAAGTTGGTCATCAGCAAACTTTATGCCCAATGGCGCCAAGCCGTCCCCGAAAATGCACTCCAGGACATTATTCAACAGGTTAGTCAACGAAAATGTCACCCACATCAAGCCATTGAACATTTGCTGGCGTATAATAAAACCACATCTAATTAAATCGGAGTTATGACCTATGGAACGAACATTAATTAAAGACCTGCCCCAAAAAATTGGCGAAACGGTCAAACTAAAAGGTTGGTTGCAAGTATTACGCGACCAAAAAAGCATGCAATTTCTTATCATCCGTGACAACACCGGCCTCGCCCAGGTTGCGCATTGGAAAAAAGGCAACCTCGAACTCGCCGAGCTCATTTCAAACATCGGTACCGAATCAGCTTTAACTTTGACCGGCAAGGTAGTTGAAAACGAAGTCGTCAAGTTGGGTGGTATTGAAATTCAGCTTGAAACCCTCCATGTGGACAATAACGCCGAGTTACCTTTGCCTTTCGAACCTTTCGCCGAAACTCTGCCCGATATGGATTATCGCCAGGATTGGCGTTATCTGGATTTGCGTCGCGAACGCAACCGCCTTATTTTCGAAATTCAAACCACACTCGAACACGCCATGCGCGAATTCTTCGTAGAGCATGAATTCATCGAGATTCATTCCCCTAAAATCATGGGCACGCCCAGCGAAGGTGGCGCAGAAGTCTTCCACATCGACTATTTTGAGCGGGATGCCTTTTTGGCGCAATCCCCTCAGTTCTTCAAGCAAATGGCCCAAGCGGCCGGCTTTGAAAAAGTTTTCGAAATTGGTCCGGTTTTTCGTGCTGATCCTAGCTTTACCTCACGCCATATGACCGAATTCACCGGTATCGACTTTGAAATTTCATGGATTGAAAGCCATGAAGACGTCATGAAAGTCATGGAAGAACTCTTGGCATACAGTTATAAAGCGGTCAAAGAAAAACATGGTGAAAAGATTAAGGAAATCTTCGATGTCGAAATCGAAGTCCCCACCACACCGTTCCCACGCTTAACCATGGCTGAAGCCTACGCCATCCTCAAAGAGATGGATTACAAACTGCCCCCCGAGAAAAAAGGTGACCTGGATCCCGGTGCTGAACGTGCTTTGGGCGAATATGTCAAAGAAAAATACGGCAACGACTTTGTCTTCGTCAAGGATTGGCCTGCCACCGTCCGCGCATTCTACCATATGCGCTTTGAAGACCAGCCTCTGCTCACCATGAGCTTCGACCTGCTCGGTAAGGGGCTTGAACTGACCACCGGCGCGCAACGCGAACACCGCTATGAGGTGCTCAAAGCGCAAGCTATTGAAAAAGGCTTGGGTGTTGAGCTTTTGCAAAACTACCTCAACTACTTCCGCTATGGTTGCCCACCCCACGGCGGTCTGGGGCTTGGCCTCAACCGTCTACTGATGGTTATGCTCAACCTGCCCAGTATCCGGGACGCGGTCTACTTATTCCGTGGGCCTAACCGCCTGGAACCTTAGGAGTAAGAATGCCCATTTTGTACGGCAATAAGGTCAGACTACGCGCAATCGAGCGATCAGATATACCGCTTTTCTTGCGCTGGATCAACGATCCTGAGGTAACAGAATTCCTCAGCAACGTCTTCCCCTACAGTCTCGAAACCGAAACACAATGGTTTGACTCCGTGCTCAAAGGGCCAATGGAAGAACACCCACTGACCATTGAAGCGAATGTGGCTTTATCTGAAAACGACGCACCTGAATGGCTCCCGATTGGCACTTGCTCCTTTATGGCTATGGAGCAAATCCATCACAGCGCTGAAGCCGGCATCTTTATCGGTGACAAAGAGTACTGGAACCAGGGTTACGGCACCGAAGCTATGCGCTTATTGCTCAAATTTGGGTTTGAAGATCTCAATTTTCATCGCATTTGGTTGCGTGTGCTCGAAAGTAATCATCGCGCGCGCAAGAGCTACCTCAAAGCTGGTTACGTTGAAGAAGGTCGCTACCGCAAAGCTGAATTTAGGCATGGTTTTTATAATGACATCATCCTGATGAGCATTTTGCAGGATGAGTGGTTCGAAAACAAACAAAAAGAAGGTTAATTAATGACATCTCAACAGCCCGACCATGGCATGCGATATGGTAATATTCGCCTCTTCGCTGGCACAGCTTCAATGGAGCTTGCCCAGGAAATTGCTGACTATCTTGGCCTCGAATTATGTGGCCGTGATGTGATTCAATTCACAAACGAAAACCTTTTCGTCAAACTTCATTCATCAGTACGTGGTCAAGACTGTTACGTCATTCAAACCACTTCCATGCCGGTTCATAAGAATTTGATGGAATTGCTCATTATGGCGCAAACCCTCAAGCTCGACTCTGCTGGTCGTATTACTTTGGTTTTCCCCTATATGTGCTACGGCCGTTCAGACCGCAAGGACCAACCCCGTGTACCGATCACGGCCAAACTGGTATGTGAAATGATTGAAATTGCCGGTGCTGACCGCTACATCACCATGGACTTGCATGCAGGTCAGATTCAGGGCTTCTTCTCTATTCCAGGCGACGTGCTCTCAGGTTATCACATCATCAAGCCCTACCTCACCAACATGCTCCCCGAGCTTACCAACCCGGTCATCCTCACTGCTGATCTCGGTTTTGCCAAGCATGGCCGCCGTTACGCTATGGCGCTGAATATTCCCCTCTCCTTCATCGAAAAACGCCGCATCGACAACCACGACCACACCGAAGCGCTCAACCTGATCGGCGGTGTCAACCATCGCGACGTGATTTTGATCGACGACGAAGTGGACACCGGTGGTTCAATTTGTGAAGCAGTTGAAACGGCCAAGCTCAATGGTGCGCGTGATGTCTATGTGGTCTTCATCCACCCTGTGCTTTCCTCCAACGCGGCACAGCGATTGGCAGCCCTGCCGGTGAAACAATTTATCACCACCAACACCATCCCCCTGAGCGAAAGCCAAAAAGCGGCCTTTGGCGACCGCCTGACCGTGCTCAGCATTGGTCCTTTGCTCGGTGAGGTGATTAAGCGCACCAACGAAAGCACTTCTGTTGGCGCGATGTTTAACGAATAATGCCCGAACTGCCGGAAGTCGAGACCATCTCGCGCATCTTAGCGCAAGGCGATTCTCAAACTCCGTCCATTATCGGTCAAAGGATTGTTGGTACCTCAGTTTTTTGGGAAAGAACGATTGCCGAGCCTGACCTGACAACCTTCCAGGCGGCAATCACGAACCAAAGCATACAAAAGATTTCAAGGCGTGGCAAGTTCCTCATCATGGGACTTGACCACGCTTTTTTACTTATCCATTTGCGCATGAGCGGCGACCTGATGATGCGCCATGCGGAAATACCTCTGCCCCTCAAACAGCCCCTCATGCCACATGACCATGTCACTTTTCACTTCGCTTCACACTGGCATTTGGCTTTTAATGATACGCGCAAGTTTGGTCGGGTTTGGTTAACGCTGAACCCCAACCAGGTTTTAGGCAAGCTCGGGCTTGAACCCTTCGACCCCAAACTCACTGGCACTGTCTTTTTTGAGATGCTGAAGAAGCATAAAAGACAGCTTAAACCGCTCTTGTTGGATCAAAGTTTTTTGGCAGGTCTAGGGAATATTTACACCGACGAAGCTCTTTTCCTGGCTGGACTGCACCCTAAACGCCTTTCAAACACGCTTACAGAAGAGCATGCCAGCCACCTTTTAAGGGCCATCCGAAAGGTGCTGCGCCTGGGCATTGAACATAACGGCGCCAGCATTGATTGGGCTTACAAGGGCGGTGGGTTTCAAAACTACTTTCAGGTCTATCAACAAACTGATAATCCCTGCCCACGCTGTGGACAAGCCATACAAAGAACAACGGTCAGCCAACGTGGAACGCACTTCTGTCCCAGCTGTCAACCCTTATAAACCCGCCTTATTCAATTATAAAAAAAGCAAATAAGGCAAAATTGAAAAACCTGATTAGCTTCTTGAATAAATTAGAACAAGCAAAAATACACTATCGTTTATCAAAGGTCAGAGAGGACTTTATCATGGTCGAAATTGCTATTCCAGGGCAGCGATTGGAAGTTGAATTTTCTGATGACGATGTTGTGATTGAAAAATTTATCGCAGATGGAAGCATCTACACAGAAAGCGAACTCGATGTACTGTTTACTGAATTCACAGACTAAAATGAAGTAGACCAAAAGAACGTTTCTGGACCGTTGAGAAGAATGTCTAAAATCATGAAAGGAAAGTAACATGTATTCACACCTTGCACCCATTTACAACTACTTTGTTGACTTTAAGGCACGGCTTGCCTTTGAAATGCCCTTTATTCTTAAGACACTTGAAAGCCTCGGAAAAGACCCAGGCCAAACCCGTGTATTGGATACAGCATGTGGCACTGGACAACACGCCATCGCTATCTCCCAGGCTGGCTATGATGTCTCAGGCTCTGACCTCTTCCCAGAAATGGTCAGTATCGCAAAAATCAATGCGGATCTCGCGCTACAAAAAATCAGTTTCAAAGCCTTAGGTCTTGGATATAACCAGGCAGGATTTTCTGATGAACCTCCTTTTGATGCCGCGCTTTGTCTGGGCAACTCGCTACCGCATGTTGAGAGCCAATCCGCCCTTCAGGAAGCCTTGGCAGACTTTTATGCTTTGCTCAACCCTGGTGGCTTATTGCTCCTACAAATGCGCAATTTTGACCTTATAGTTGAGGAAAAAAGGCGCTGGATGTCACCACAAGCGCATCAGAGCAAAGACGAGGAATACATATTCTTCCGATTTTATGACTTTTTAGAAGATGGCAAAATCGACTTCAATATGCTGACACTCAAGAAAAACAATGACCAGCCCTGGCAATCCACGATGACCTCAATCAAACTTTTGCCCATCCTTTCCACGAACTTAAAGACCACCCTCTTGGAATTGGGCTTCAAGAGTGTAGACCTTTTTGGCAGTTTGGATGGACGGGAATATCAGCCACTCATCAGTGATGATCTGATCGTCATCGCGAGAAAATAAAACGAAATATTTGTCCCCTTATGACACATAAAAACGCGCCATAAAGGCGCGTTTTCTATTCCCCCTACAGACGATGTCTAGCGTTTTACAGACGTAAATCGCAGACTGTGTCGAATCTTTTTCGAATGGATCTTCCACCAATCGACCGTATCCTTAATCGTATTCGCCAATGTGCGTGGCTTGTAACCAAGTTCTTTTTCAGCCTTAGCCGAACTGACATTTGAATTACTCAACAGAGTTTTAATGCTGTAGGTCGTGAATTTCGGGCGGGTTCTAAAAAGCTTGTAGAAAAACTCGGCAATCGGCGCAACCCGTAGAGCCAACCAAGCTGGAATATTGACCGCATGGGTATGAATACCAACCGTCTTTTGTACCATGGCCCGCAAGGTCTTAATCGTCAAGCGTTCGCCACCCAAGACGTACACCTCGCCGGTGCGCCCTTTCTCCGCGGCGAGGATATGCCCGGTGGAGACATCACGCACGTCCACAAAATCGTAACCACCATCGGTAGAAATCGAAGCCCGGCGTTTCATCCAAGTGATGATTAGTTCACCGATTTCGGAAAGTTTGTAATCATAAGGACCAATCACACCCGTTGGACAGACCACAACCGCATCCAAGCCTTTTTTGGCTTCTTCAAGCACCAATAAGGTGGCTTCTGCTTTGGTGCGATCATATAAACCATCCGGATTTTGAGGATCAAACTTCAAGCGTTCATTGACAATCTGGCCTTCGGGCACACGTTCATACGCATGAATCGAGCTGGTATACACCAAGCGTCGCACACCCATCTCTTTGCAGATGGCGATGACATTTGCTGTACCCTCAACATTGACCTTGTGCATCAAGTCATATTGGTCAGCGGTTAAAGCGACATAAGAAGCGAGATGATAAACCAAATCAACACCCTGCATCGCTTCTCGCAGATCATCAAGGGATAAGATGTTTCCCCAAACGATGTCTACGTCCAATCCCGCCAAGGATTCCACTTTTTCACCCGGCAGAGCCAATACACGAACACGCTTGCCGGATTTAATCAAATCCCTTACGAGAACGTTTCCAATATGGCCAGCGCCACCAGTCACTAAAATCATTTACATTTCACCTTTTACATCAATCTATTAAAAATATAACAATGATGCAAACCAGAGACAATGGACGTTTGTCATACTTTTTTGCGCAGGTTGTCATTGAAAAGGTATAATTCACCATTAGAAAGTGAGGTTAATCATGAAAATTGCCATCGGTTCCGACCATGCTGGCTTCGCACTCAAAGAACAAATCAAGGACTATTTAGACAGTCGATTGATTGAATATGAAGATTTTGGCACCTTCAACGAGGAAAGCACCGACTATCCCCGCTATGCCGAACAAGTTTCAAAAGCCATTATCAACCTGGGTTTTGATCGAGGCATCCTGATTTGTGGCACGGGCATCGGCATGTCCATCGCTGCCAATAAATTCCACAGCATCCGCGCTGTGGCATGTAGCGAACCTTTCTCGGCTATTCTTTCCCGGCGTCACAACAACAGCAATGTTCTCTGTATGGGGGCACGAGTTATCGGAAGCGGATTGGCAATGCTTATCACTGAGGGATGGCTCAACGCCACATATGAAGGTGGACGTCATGAACGCCGTGTAGGTATGATTACCCGCATGGAACAACGCAACCAAACCGTCGTTCCACCCACCCTGGTCGACGAAACCGCCAATGAAACGGTGGAAAACCAAGCCACGCAACCGAATACACCTTCGAGACCTTAAAGCACGATGTACAAGCTTTGTAAAACAATTTTACGTTTGTTTTTAACAGTATTGCAAATATGATAAAATAGAAACATATTCAATTCAAAGGAGATTATTATGAGATACAAGATTATTGGCGGTGATCTTCCCGCAGTCAGCATTCAATTCGACCAGGGCGAAAGCATTTACACCCAATCTGGTGGCATGACCTGGATGACCGATAACTTCAACATGGAAACCAATATGCGTGGTGGTCTGGGCAAAAGTATCGGGCGTTTATTTACCGGCGAGTCGATGTTCATGGTCACCTACACTGCGTTGCAGCAAAACGCAGAAATGACCCTGGCCTCAAGTTTTCCTGGCACGATTATGCCTATCACCTTGGATGGCAGCATGGATTATATCCTCCAAAAGGATGCTTTTTTATGTGCCACACAAGGTGTTGAACTAAGCACCCATATGACCCGTTTAGGGGCTGGCTTATTCGGTGGCGAAGGCTTCGTCCTGCAACGCATTCATGGCCAAGGCCTCGCATTCCTGGAGCTTGACGGCAGCATTGTTGAACGCTATCTTCAACCAGGTGAACGTCTTAAAGTTGATACTGGTAACGTTGCTTTCTTTGAAGCGACTGTCAAATACTCTATTGAAACCGTAAAAGGTGTTAAAAACGTGCTATTCGGTGGTGAGGGCTTATTCTTGAGTGTTGTTGAAGGTCCTGGGCGTGTCTGGCTCCAAACTATCAATGCCAAAGAACTGGCAACCAAACTACTCCCTTTCTTGCCTAGCAAAGGCTAAACCGTTTTAGCTTAGCCTAAGTAAATTCAAAAACGCCCTCCGCGATGAGGGTGTTTTTTATGCTATGCCACATATAAAGATTAAAGTTGCTTTGTCATATACAAGTCGCCTAGTTCAAATCCCCGAGCGGCATAATAGGCTCTTGTTCCCACGGCAGCAATCACCGCAAGTTTTTGATAGCCGTGTTCTAAGGCTATTTTTTCTGCATGCGCGATAAGCGTTTTACCGATACCAGCGTGCTGAGCCAAACCTTCCTGCTCCGCACCAACCTCCAAAGACTGACCATAGACATGCACCTCGCGGATAATGGCCGCCCCATGTAGGTCATCAATGCCCAGAGCATTATCTTCATTCGGCAAAGAAAGGCGTAAAAAACCAGCCAATTTATCGTCCTGGGTATCAAAGGATAAGAAATGTTCCTCCGCACCAGCTGCCTGATAGCTAAAATCCTTGTAAACCAAGTCGCCCGGTGCTAAAGTCTGACTACGGATCTCACGACAACGCACACATTGGCATTTTTTACCGCGCTTTTCCATCTCTAAAGCGACGTCTTGGCGCAAACTGGTATTCCGATTGCCTTCAACTACGTTTGTGCTGGGAATATCCCGAATAACACGGTTGATGCGACAATAGCGTGGCACCGTCGCCTTGATGTCGGCCAAAAGGTCCATCAAGGTCGCTTCATCATAAGGCTCGTATTCGCCATCTTGCCAATATTGATATAGCGGCGCGCTGGTCAAAAGCTGACAAGGGTAAATCTTAAGTTCATCCGGATTAACCCCACCCTCTTGCCACAATCGCGCAAAATCTTCACGATCGGTTTCGGGTGTCGCACCCAACAAATTAGGCATCCAATGCGCGGTAATTTTGAATCCGGCTTCACGCAAAAGCGCGGTAGCTCGTACCGTCGTCGCGCTGTCATGCCCACGTTTGTTCTTGAGCAATACATGGTCGTCCATGCTTTGAATGCCAATTTGAATTTTGGTCACACCTTGTTTGCGCAAGAGCTTGAGTTCTTCCACGTTAATCAAATCCGGCCGGGTTTCAATCACCAAGCCCACATTGCGGCGTTCGGCATGCACATTGCGTGCCTGGACCTCGTAGAGAGAAACCTCGCCCTGGTCATCCATAGGATTTTCGCCATTCAGAGCCTCAAAACAACGCCGCAAGAACCATTCGCGGTAATCCTTGGGGTACGCCGACCAACTACCTCCCAAAATTAAAAGCTCAATTTTTTCTGTAGGATGACCAACATCATGCAAAGCCTTCAAGCGCGATGCCACCTGACGATAAGGATCAAACTCATTTTCAACACCACGCCGCGCACCTGGCTCATCTGGCAAGTAACTTTGGGGCATGCCAGCAATCGTGGGGCAAAAAACGCACTCGCCTGGACAAGGATGCTCCTTAGTCAACACGGTGAGCGTTGTCACGCCAGAGAGGGTACGGATTGGTTTCATGCGAATTTTCGCCAGCAAAACCGGGTCTTCTTCCCAAACTTCCGTCTCCACCAGACGGCGATAGGCAGCCACCAAAGCATGTTTAGCGATAAAGCCACCGCCTTCTGGCAGCGGATACATGCGCAAGGCTACGCGCATATCCACATCTTTTTGCAAGGCTTCCAGCACTTTTCGCGCCAGTGCCAGTTCTTCCTCACTATAGGTTCGCTTTTTGCGCCAGGCTTTTCGTTCTTGTTCATCAATCATGCCCACATTGTAACCGTTTTAGGCTTGGATTTCTATCAAATATAAACACACGCAAATGATACAATTCAGCCATGCCAAACATGAGTCCTGAAACCGCCCGAAAGCTGATTGAGCTCAACCGCGTTTTTTATGAGGATAACGCCACGAGCTTTTCCTCGACGCGCTATGCCATCCAATCCGGCGTGCGGTTTTTAATGCCTCTTATGCTCCAGGCAAAGTCGATTTTGGATTTGGGTTGTGGCAATGGCAACCTGGCGCTTGCCCTGCATAATCTTGGCTTTGACGGAAAGTATCTCGGTGTGGATAACAGCCTGGGCTTGATTGACCATGCCCTGGCAACACTTCCCGCACCTAAAGAAAGCAACGCACCATACCGCTTTCTAGCCCTTGATCTTGGCCAAACGCCCTGGCAACTGCCAAAAAGTGGGCAAAAATTCGACTTAGTCGTCTCTTACGCCACATTGCATCACATCCCCAGTTTGGACTTGCAAAGACGCTTTTTTCAAAATGCGGCTTCCTGTTTGGAAGATTCAGGAAAACTGATCATCAGCTGTTGGCAACCGCTCAACAGCCCTCGTTTGCGCAAAAGGTTACAACACTGGGCCATCACCGACATAGACCCAGCCGAACTCAGCGAAGGTGATTTATTCCTCGACTGGCGTGCGGATGACAGGCCTGACAAGCAGCACTTACGCTATGTTCACCAGTTTTCCTCTGATAAGTTAGAAGACCTGGGCAATCAAGCAAATCTCAAGTTACAAGAAAGCTTCTTCTCCGACGGAAAAGAAGGCAATCTTGGTTTATACCAAATTTGGCAAAAAAAGCTTGACAGTTGTTAATTAAGATTCAGCCCGTTTTTATCCCAACGCCAAATCCAGCAACATCATAACCGCAAAACCCAACATCACGCCAATCGTGGGAATATCACTGTGTCGTGAGGCGTTTCGCTTGGCTTCTGGAATAAGCTCTTCAGCGACCACATAAATCATCGCGCCAGCCGCAAAAGAAAGCGCGTAAGGCAACAAACTCTTCATCGACATCACCAAAACCGCGCCTAAAACAGCCGCAATGGGCTCCACAATGCCACTCAGCTGCCCGAGGAAAAAAGCCTTGCCACGGCTGATTTTTTCTTTTCGCAAGGGCATCGAAACAGCCATGCCTTCTGGGAAGTTTTGAATACCAATACCAATCGCCAAAGCAATCGCGCCAGCCAGTGAAGCGCCTTCGATTCCCGCCGCGGCCGCGCCAAAACCCACACCCACCGCCAAACCTTCCGGAATGTTATGGAGCGTAATCGCCACCACCAAAAGCACGCTGCGCTGCCAGGAACTTTTGACGCCCTCGGGTTGTTTTTCGCCGGGATGCAAATGTGGCAAAAGCTTATCCACCATCCACAAAAAAGCGCCACCCACCAAAAAGCCAATCACCGCGGGGAACCATTGTGGCACGCTCAACCCGGCGGACATTTCCACCGCCGGCGAAAGCAATGAAAAATAACTCGCCGCAATCATCACGCCAGAGGCAAAACCCAACATGCCATCCAAGACCTTTTGATTGACTTCCTTGCTCAAAAAGACGCCTGCGGCACCAAGCGCAGTCATGCCCCAAGTGAACAAAGTACCAAATAAAGCTTGAACAACCGGTGAAAACTTCTCAAAAAAGGCTAACATTTCTCTCTCCAATGATAAGATTAGGCTTACGGCATATGAAAGCGACACAAGAATTCTACCAAAGCAAGCCAGAAGTGAGTAGCCTCGACCGAGCCCTAAGTTTGTTCAAAACCTGCCTCGACGCGCGTCTGGGTGACCAAAGCCTAAAAGATACCCAAGCCTTGCGATTGTTCAACGGATTTTATGAAGGTATCCCGGGTTTTGTCGTGGATAAATTTGGTGAGACCCTGCTCATCAAAAGCTTTGACCGAGACCCAAACGCTCACGACAACTTGATTGACCCATCGATGGCGTTCTATAAATCCCATCTACCTGATATCAAGGCTGTCGTCATCAAAAGACGTCATGCCAAACAAGAATACCTGCGCCAAGGTTCCTTACTTGAGGGGAAACCAGCCGATACGCTTAACGAAAACGGTGTTTTTTATGCTTTGGATCTACAGCTCAACCAGGATGACAGTTTCTATCTCGATACGCGCAACCTACGAGCCTGGCTTAGGCAAAACATGGCTGGTAAATCCTTGCTTAATACCTTTGCTTATACCGGTGCTCTAGGCATTGCCGCTTTGGCTGGTGGTGCCAGAGAAGTTGTCCAAACCGACCTCAGCCAAAAATTCCTTCAAATCGCGGAAAAATCGGCATTATTAAACCCCAATACAGGAAAACACAAAACCCTGAGCGGAGACTATTTCAAGCACATGGCGCGCCTCAAAAGCCAAGGGAAGCTTTTTGATTGTGTCATTATCGACCCACCCCTCTTTTCTAAAACGGCTGCAGGCGAAGTGCATTTGCTCAAAAACTGGCTAAACCTGGTCAACAAAGCCCGTCCATTGGTAGGCCATGAGGGCTACCTGGTGTTGATCAACAACGCACTCTTCTTGAGCGGCGAAGCTCTGCAAAGCCAAATTCAGGACATGTGCGCCAGTGGTTACATGAGTCTTACCGAAATTATTGACGTTCCTCAGGATTTCACCGGCTATCCTAAAACCATTCTCGAAAAGCCGCCAGTCGATCCCAGTCCTTACAACCACCCCACTAAAATAAGCATAACGCGCGTCAGTCGTAAAGATGGCCAACGCGCGTCATAGTTTTCCAGCGAATTAAAGATTAATCTACGCGATAGTGTTGAAATCTTTCGCCCTTAAGGTTGCAAACCGGGCAAGCTTCCGGTGCTTGACCAAATTCGATGTAGCCACATGTTGGGCAGAGGTAAAAATCTTTGACATCCAAGTCCTTACCTTCTTTGACCGCTTCAAGTGCCTGGGTATAAAGCTTGGCATGCACTTCTTCAGCTTCCACAGCATAGCCGAACATCAATTTTGCACGATGGTCGATCTTGGTGGCTTCTTCGAGCATGGGGGGATACATTTCAGTAAACTCATAGGTTTCACCAGCAATCGCAGCTTCGAGGTTTGCCAATGTGTCCTTGATTTCGCCCAAAGCGCGCAAGTGACCAGCCGCGTGGATCAGCTCTGCCTGAGCAGTGGCTTCAAAAAGTTTGGCGATGTTGGTGTAACCATCCGCCGCGGCTTTCTTTGAAAAAGCCATATATTTCTGATAAGCCTGGCTCTCACCACAAAAAGCATCTTGTAGATCTTTAATTGTTTGTTCCATTTCGTCCTCCAAAGTATTGTTTAAGTCTTATTAATAGTTTACCCGAAGGATGGACATTTGAGGGAAAAATACGCCCCTAATCAAAGGCTTTTACATTTAACAAAAGAAAGACAAAAAAGTATTTGACAAGTCCGATTGGGTGTGCTAAAATCTTGTTCTGTTCGGTCAGAAACCGCAACACAACATTTGACCGCGGGTGTAGTTCAATTGGTAGAACGTCTCCTTGCCAAGGAG